>PLZF01000075.1 GCA_003152015.1 Acidimicrobiaceae bacterium
CGAGGCGTTCTTGGCCCCGATGATGAGATCGCCCTCCCAGTGTCCGGCCTCGACCCGGTCTTCGACGGTGGCAGGACGGTCGGCGATCTTGGTGAAGTTACCCAGTACATGGGTGGTCTGCGCCTTCGACCGACGCCGTCGTCGGCGAGGACGCCGGGTGCGCAGGCACTCGCTGGGCTTCAAGCCCAGGCTGCCGTCGAAGACGGACCGGTAGATGGTCTCGTGGCAGATCGCACCGGCACCGGAACGACGTAGCCGTGCCGCACACGCAGCCGGCGAGAATCCCTCATCGAGATCGGCCCGCACCAGACATGCCAGTACCGGGTCTGCGATCAGGAGGCTCCGGCGAGGGCGCTTGCTTTCTTCGTCGGCACGCTGTTGTGCACCAACTGCCCGATACCGCTCACGCCCCCCGTTGCGGCCAACCTCTCTGCTGATGGTCGACGCATCACGTCCAAGGGTGAGGGCGATCGAGGCAAACGCCACGATCGGATCGTCGACAAGAAAGGCGCGAATCTCTTCGCGTTCGAGCGGTGACAAGGCCGGGCCTGGCATGCTGGGGTCTCCATCGGTTCGGTTGCATGTGTGCACCGGTCATCATGACCGGATCATGCACCGACCGATGGAACCTGCCGTGTCCCCTACCACCGGCTCGCGGTCGATATCTGCAAAGTTGAACCCTTCGATCTAGCGTTGAGGTCATGGCACCGAAGAAGCAGCCCACGCCAGAGGATCGGAGTGATGCCATCCAGATCGTCCTCGCCGGCCTGGCGTCTGGCCAGGACTTCAATCCGGTACTCGAGAAGCTCGGGGCGCTGCACATTCGAAACAACACCTTTCCGGCCGACGAGCTGCTCGAGCTCGCCTCCGACGCCATCGATGAGTCTGGGGCCACCACGGCTGATCCGATCGATTTCGAGAAGATCCGGGAGCGATTCCTCCCCGAGCACCGCTTCTCCGGAAAGAACCAGCACTACAAGAGCAAGTACGCCATCTCCGCCGCCGCCATGATTCATGGCGGCGTCTATCCCGACCTGCTGGATGACGCTGCTTGGTGGCAGACCGATGACCTCTGGATCTACTCGTTCTTCGCCTTGCTGATCTTCATCAGAGCTGCGGCCGAACGGACAGGGCGCTCGGTCGAGGAGGTCGCCCTCTCGATTGCCGATCGTCGGCTTGTCCGGCTGGCGCCGACCAAAGGCTAAAGCGCACTCCGAGCCCGAAGTCGCTGACCGGCGATGCCCCTCCCGGCCTATCCGCCGGCGACGAAGGCCACCACGACATAGGCGGCATGCCGGTCGAAATTCTCCCGCCTGCGGTCATAGACCGTGGTGGTCCGGGGGTCCGCATGGCGAGCGGCGATCTGGACGTCGCGGAGCGGGACTCCGGCATCGAGGGCCGCCACGATGAATGCCGAACGGAGCATGTGGGGGTAGACGGCATTGAGCCCTGCCTGCTTGCCAATGGAGCGCACCCAGCGGTGAGCCGTTCGCCGATCCAGTCTCGTTCCGTCCTTCCGACGCAGGATCGGGCCCTCGGAGCGCTCGCCGACGGCCAGATCAATGGTCCGAGCGGCCCTTGGCACCAGTGGGATCACTGCTGGCTTGCTCCCCTTACCCATGATCCGGAGGGTCCGGTGTCCTTGGGTGAAGGCGAGGTCTTCGATGTTGGTTCCACATGCCTCACTCACCCGAAGCCCGTTGAGGCCGAGGAGCACGGCAAGCGCGGCGTGGCACTTGTCGAATCGCTCGGCCGTGAAGAGGAACGTGCCCAGCTCCCGGCGATCCAGCCCTCGACCCTCCGATGGGTGGACCTTCGGCCGTCGGACGTACTGGGCGGGGTTGGCACTCACCCGACCGTCGATGTGAGCAAACCGGTAGAAGCCACAGACGGTGGAAAGCCGCCGGTCGATTGCGGAAGGGGCAAGACTTCTCTGTTCCATCGCGGTTCGGTAGAGCTCGATATGGGGTCGCTTCGCCTCCAAGACGGTGAGGCCCACGTCGGCGGCCCATTGGAAGAATGTTCGGAGGTCGTAACGATAGGCAACGAGAGTGCGGCCGTTGTACCTGGCGAGAAAGGCTGCGGCTGCCACTTGAGCCTCATCGAAGCCGGGGTCCCCGATGATGGTGGCCAGAGTGTTCGGATCTGAGTCGAGTACGGACATGGTTCTCCTTCTAAGGTTGTGAGGACCAGCCAACACGGGGAGGGCAATCGTGGACAGAGGACATTCGTACATGGCCAATCGAATGAGCCCCACCCACGCTGATCGAGAGCGAAGGCTTGCGTGATGGCAGCTGAGATGCGGCGATGTGGGATGTGTCAGCTAATGAAATCGCACGGTATATCCGGCGACGACGGGGAGGTCTTCATCTGCGACGAGTGCAATGAGGACGCCGCCAAATTCCTCGAGATTGCGGGGAGTCTCGGCGTACCGCCCAAGGGCTTCGAGCGCGACTGAGGTTGCCGACGATGTGAGGCCGGTTCCGCTGGTGGTCTCTGAAACTCACGGCCACGACCCGGCGATCAGGGTCGATGCAACTCAGGGCTGAGGGAAGATCTGACCCAGGCGTCTGCTGCACGGTATGGGGCCCTACCTCCTCGGTGAAGTCGGCCGACGTGCCGGCCATGATCATCCAGGACCGACGCTACGGTTGTGCCTTCCCCGGAG
>PLZF01000040.1 GCA_003152015.1 Acidimicrobiaceae bacterium
CGGTGGGGTGGCCTCGTCGATCGGTTGAGCAGGAGCAACCGCAACGGACTCAATGGGAGGAACCTCGACCGGTTTGATCGGAACATCCTCCATCGGCTGATTCGACATATCGGTCACCGGCTACTCCTTGCATGCACGCTGACCGTGAGTCCGACTGCGGCGAAAAATACCACCGAGGCGGAGCCCCCGTAGGAAAGGAAGGGAAGTGGGATGCCGGCTACCGGCATGATTCCCATATTCATGCCCACATTCTCGAACACCGAGAACACCAATAGGGCGAATACGCCCGCGCACAGGAGGCGGCCGAAGGTGTCCCGGGCCAACTGGGCAGTCCGGAGTATCCGCCACACCACCACCCCGTAGAGCATCAACAGCAGACTCGAACCCACGAAACCCACCTGTTCACCGACGGCGGAGAAGATGAAGTCGGTCTGCTGAAACGGGACATAGGAGAGGTTGGTCTGAGCGCCGCGGAACAAACCCTTCCCGAGCCAACCCCCGGCACCAATGGCATCTTTTGCCTGGGTGACGTTGTAGGTGGCGGCCGAACTGGCGCCATTGGGATTGATGAAGCTGGTCAACCGTGCAATCTGATAGTGCTGAAGCAGTCCCAACTGGAGAGCCACGATGATGATCAGGACTGCACCGACGATAACCATCACCAGGTATCGCCCCGGCATACCGGCCACCGCCAGCATCACCACCAGGATCACGCTGAGTACGATGCCGGTCCCGAGGTCAGGCTGCTTGATGATCAACAAAATCGGCACCCCGGCCAAAATCAGGAGTCGGACCAGATCCCGAAATCCCAACCCGTCGCGACGGCGGGCGCAGTAGGTGGCCATGGCCACAACAATTGTCAAGGTGGCGAACTCCGACGGTTGTGCCTGAAACGGACCCAACGAGAACCAACGCTGGGACCCCATTGCGCTGGACCCCAGGACGTACACCCCCATCAGCGCCAATAACGTGCCAACGTAGAGGACGGTGCTGAACTGCTCGAGACGCCGGTAATCGAACAGGGCCAGCACCACCATGACCACCAACCCGATGACCATAAAGATGGCCTGGCGCTTCAGGTAATAGTAGGGATCCACCCCAGCCAGCGCCAGCTTCCCCCGGGTGGCTGAGTAAATCATCACCACGCCGGTAACGGCCAAAAACAAGACCGTCCCCACCAGGACCACGTCGAACCGGGCAGTGATCTGGCGCGGCCGATGGCCGACGTGTGCAGGGACGTAATTCACCAGGGCGCTCCAAAATACAAGGTTACTCGGAGGTGAACTCTGAAATCGCCCGCCACATGGCATGTACAGGTGGCTCCTGGCCAGTCCACGTCTCGAGTTGGAGTGCTGCCTGGTGGACGAGCATGCCCAGGCCGTTCAGGACCTCGGCTCCACGACTCCGGGCCACCTCCAGCCAAGGAGTGACAGCCGGGTGGTACACCAGATCCACCGCGACCTGACCCGGACCCAACAGCCCGGGGTCGAGAGCCCACGGATCGAGCCGGTCCGGTTCTGGCAGCAAAGAATGGGCCAAAGAGCCCGCCGATGGCCCAGGCGGAGAGCCGATCCCCTGCATGCCGGCGGGTGTGGCGTTGACAACCAGATCACACTGGCTGGCATCACCCGGATTGCCCACTCGGCCCACCGCGCCGGCCAAGGCAGCCGCGGCCACCGCCCGCTCTTCGGTCCGATTCACCACCACCACTTCCGACGCTCCCGAATCCGCCAGTGCGGCAATGATCGACCTAGCCGCTCCCCCGGCCCCGACCACCAGACACCGACGTCCATCCGGGTCGAAATGACCCCCACGGCGCAGGGCGGCGACCAGACCCCGTCCATCCGTATTGTCACCCACCAAGAGCCCGTCGAGATTGGTCACACAGTTCACCGCGCCAAGACGCTCAGCAATCTCGGTCCGGCGGTCCACCAGAGCGGCGACAGTCTCCTTGTGGGGCATGGTCACCGACAGACCTCTGAACCCAAGGGCTCGCGCCCCGACGAGGGCTTCCGCCGCGCTCCCCTCGACGACCTGAAAGCCCAACGACACCCAATCCAGACCGAGGTGAGCGAAGGCCACGTTATGAAGGCGTGGAGACAGCGAGTGGGCTACTGGGTCCCCAATCACTCCGACCACAGTGGTTGCGGCCGAGAGGTTCCGGTACGAGACAGGGTCGGGGCTCTCGGGGGTTATGGGGGTCATGGTCCTCCTACGAGAGCCCGCGTTTGGCGGCGACAGCTTGGTTCGCCAGTTGCTGGGCGTAGGTATCGGCAAAGGCCTCGGTCCCGTCGGATTCGACCACCACAAAATACAGCCAAGCTCCGACTGGGGGATTCAGCGCAGCCTCCAGCGCCGCCGGCGCCGGGAAACAGATCGGCGTGGGGGTGAAGCCATTGTGGAGGTAGGTGTTGTACGTCGTCTGAAGTTTGAGGTCTTTGCTGGTCACCGGCCCCCCATCCCGGCCTTCCGAGTAGAGGACCGTCGAGTCCATCTGCAGGGGCATGTTCTTGGACAGGCGATTTAGGATGACCCGGGCGACTGGTCCCAGGTTCTTTTGGATGACCCCCTCCTTCTCGACAATGGAGGCCAAGGTGATCGCCTGATACGGGGTCAGCCCGAGCGCCCCGGCTCGCGATGAGAGGTTCGCACTGTTGGCCTGTTTGTCGAAACGGTCAATCATCTGGGTCAGCAACTGCGTGTTGGTCTCGCCAGGAAGAAGCTGATACCTCCCGGTGCCGAGCAGTCCATCGAGGCTGGTCACCCCCGCCGGTTGCCACGAAGAATGGAGAGAGTCCCCGGTGGCAAGTGCCTTGAACTTCGTCCCGTCGTGCCCGGGGATCTGGCCCACCCGGGTCGCCACTTCCGACACGGTGAACCCGGGCAACACCTCAAGATCGAAGACATTGGGTCCGTTGGCGAGCACGCTCTTGACGGTTCCGAAACTGTCGTTCTTGTTGAAGGCGTAGGACCCGGCAAAGACACCCGGATCCCCGTGCACACTGATCCAGATCCGAAAGGCCAGAGAACTGTCGATGACTCCATCTTTTTGCAGGGTGCCCGCGAACGAACTGAGGCCCGCCCCTTTGGGCACCGCCACGATCACTTGTGCACCCTTCGGCCCCGACGGGTTGGCTTCGCTGTTGAGCCAAAGGTAGCCACCCCCGATCACCACCAACCCAATCAACACAAAGAGCAAACCCAGAATCCGAAACGGGTGATGGGCAAACAGGGACGGACGGTCCGTACCGGCATGTCTCCGATTGCCTGAACGTGCCGGATCGGTGGTGGCCTCGGATCCCGCTGCCACCGGATCGGAGGGGTCGAACGGGTTGGCCGGATCGATGCTGGCTGTGAACTGGGATGTCGGGACGGTCAGCGGATCGGGGCGGGTGCCGAATCCCTCCGGAATGGAAAGCTCATCACGTTCACGTTCGGGAGGAGGATGATCGACACCTGTTGGCTGATGAGGTCGTCGGAAGTCTTCAGGGGGTTCGGGCGTCATTTGGATTCCTTTTGTGCTTCGAGCCACGCCTGCAACATCACTGTGGCCGCTGATCGGTCGATGACCTTGCGGCGGGCCCTGCCGCCTTTGCCTCCCGCCGCCAGCGATTGATGGGCTGTCACCGTGGTTAGACGCTCATCGAACAGCTCCACGTCGACCCCCCGGGGGACGAACAGGGCTCGGAGCGCTTCAGCTTCGGCCTCGGCTTCGACCGCCGCTCGACCGCGGGAACCATCCAGGGATAGGGGCAGTCCGACCACCACGACCCTTGCCTCCTCTTCGATCACCAGGTCGATCAACGCACGACGATCGCGTTCGAGATCGCCGGACCGGACCACTGTTGTGCGCGGAGAGGCCAGTGTTCCACCCGAGTCGCTCACCGCCACACCGATCCGCCGGCTCCCCAGGTCGATGCCGACCGCTCGACCACGGGTCACCAACGTGACCACCGACCCGACCGCTCTGCCTTTCGCCGCTCCACGCACCGGGATCGTTCCACAGTTACCCACTCGCGAGGGCCCGGCGCGCCTCATCGAGTGCATCGTCAATTCCCGCTGGATTTTTGCCGCCGGCCACCGCCATCTCGGGCGAGCCTCCCCCACCGCCTCCCAACAATGGGGCGATGCGCTTGACCAGGTTACCGGCGTGCGCACCCGGGGCACCGTGCCCGTCTGGCCCGCCCGCGGGTTGAACGGGCACCGACACGGATACCGCTACCGCCGCTTTGGCACCGTCAGGGCTGCCCCCCAACACCACAGCCCGCAACCCTGCCGACTTGCGAGCGCTCTGGGCCAGGTCACGAAGCTCGTCGGGAACCAGGCCGTCCCGCCGGGCGACCACGATCCCGTCGACGGCGATGGCGGCCAACGAAGCGGCGTCGGCCTGCATCTCTCGACTCCTCATCCGCTCGAGTGCCTTCTCGGCGGTGCGCTGTCGTTCCAGTAACCGTTCGATCGTCTCAGGAACATTCTCCGGTTCGGTACGCAGCAGCATTGCCGCCTCGGTCAACAGTCCCTCACGGGCCACGATCCGATCGAACGCCCCGGCGCCGGTCACCGCTTCGAGCCGCCTGGTATTGGATCCTATGGACGACTCGGATACCACCGTGATCGGTCCGATCATGCCCAGGGCTCCGACATGGGTCCCTCCGCACAATTCGATGGAGTGCTCCCCCGCCCGGACCACGCGGACCCGCTCGCCGTATTTGTCCCCGAAAAAAGCCAATGCCCCCATCGCTTCGGCCTCCGCTTTGGTGGTCTCGACCACTGTCACCTCAGCGTCGGTGAGGACGTCGGCGTTGGCCATGGATGCAACCGCTGTCAACTCCTCAGGAGCGACACTTCCGTGATGACTGAAATCGAAACGCAGGCGATCGGGAGCCACCATCGAGCCCTGCTGGCGGACGTGGTCACCCAACACATTGCGTAATGCCGCATGCAGGAGATGGGTGCCGGTGTGATTGCGCCGTATGGCATCACGGCGGGTGGCGTCGATGGTGGCCAGCGCATCCTGGCCGGCGATGACGTCGCCGGTGATGCGGACCCGATGAGCGGTAAGTCCGGGCAGCGCGGGGACGGTGTCGTACACGAGGGCGGTTCCGGTCGAGGTCACGATGGTGCCCGTGTCACCGACCTGACCCCCGCTCTCGGCGTAGAAGGGTGTCCGATCGAGGAAGACCTCCGCCTGCCCGGCATGGGCGGGGTCGGGATCGGCGAGAACGGCAATAATTCGGGCCGGAGCCGAGTAGCTGTCGGGTCGCTGCCCGATGAAGAGGGTCTGACCATCCGCATCCAGGATCGACCGGTAGGCATCCTCGCCGGCCGCCGCCTTGCCACTTCGGGCCGCGGCCCGCGCTTGACGGCGTTGTTCGTCCATGGCGGCCTCGAACCCGACGAGGTCGACCGATACGCCGGCTTCCTCGGCGATCTCGACGGTGAGCTCCACCGGAAAGCCATAGGTGTCATGGAGCCTGAAGGCAATGTCCCCGGGGAGCGTCACCCCACCGGAAGACAGCTGGTCCTCGAGGATCGCCGTTCCTGTGGCCAGGGTACGCAGAAAGCCGTCTTCCTCCCGTGCCACCACATCGGAGATGAGACGGTGACTCTCGGCCAGCGATGGGTACGCCCCTCCCAAGATGCTGATCGCCGCGTCCACCATTCGGGGTGCGAAGGGCTCATCGACGCCCAGTTGTCGCGCCCGCCGTACCGCTCGCCGAATGATCCGGCGGAGTACATATCCCCGTCCCTCGTTGGCGGGGAGCACCCCGTCAGCCACCAACATCGACATGGCCCGACCGTGATCAGCCAAAATCCGGAGTCCGATATCAATCTGCTCATCCCGACCGTAGATGTGACCGGTAATCGACTGGGCGGTCTCGATCATCGGAAGGAACAGATCCGTGGCGAAAATCGAATCGACACCCTGCAGGATCAGAAGGATCCGCTCGAGTCCGGCGCCAGTATCAATGCTGGGTCGGGGTAGGGGCTCGATTGTGCTCGCGTCCCGGCGGTTGTACTGCATGAAGACGAGATTCCAAATCTCCACGAACCGCTCACTGCCGCCGTGAGCCGGGCCGCCCGGCTCGCCGTAGGTCGCGCCCATGTCGAAGTGGATCTCGGAACTCGGGCCACACGGACCGGTGTCACCCATCTTCCAGAAGTTGTCGTCGCCCATCCGCTGGATGCGGTCGGCCGGAACCCCGATGGCATCGCGCCAGATCTGTTCGGCCTCGTCGTCACTCTCGTGGACAGTGATCCACAACCTGTCGCCATCCATCCCGAGAACTTCGGTGATGAACTCCCAGGCATAGGGAATGGCCAGATCCTTGAAGTAATCCCCGAAGCTGAAGTTCCCCAACATCTCAAAGAAGGTGACGTGCCGGCGGGTGGTGCCGACAATGTCGATATCGACTGTCCGGAAACACTTCTGGACCGAGGTGGCCCGGGACCACGGGGCCGTCTCATCCCCGACGAAGAAGGGCTTGAACGGCACCATGCCGGCGATGGTGAACAGAACCGACGGGTCGTGGGGAATCAGGCTGGCCGAAGGCACCGCAATGTGACCGCGTTCAGCGAAGAACCCGGTAAATGCTGAACGAAGTTGGTCGGCGGTCATCACCGTGCCTGAGGTCACGACTTGGGATCCTAGTTGCCCAGGTGAGAGGGTGATTTTGTCGCCTCGGCCCGCTTCGGGCGACGGATCCGGATCCCCGAGCGCCGTTGCGGACTCTCGATGAACCCTGGATTCCTATCCGGTCCGACGGGCATCACGGGCGCCGATTGCTGCATCGGGACCAACGGGGGTGCATGTCCCGGTCCAGATTCGGTGGGCAATTCGCCACCTGCGTTCGGCTCGGTCCGATCGGGTGCGACACGTCGCTCGGCCAGTTCTTGCCAGAGGCGTTCCTCGTGTTGACGCATCTCGATCCGACCGGTGGAGACGGCGTCCCGAACCCGTTCGCTGGCTGTCTCAGCCATGTGGCGGGCCGACCTTCCAAGTTCGGCGGCCAGAGCATCGGGCTGCAAGCGATTGGCGGCGTCCTGCACAGTGCGACGAACTCGGCGCTCAACCCACAGCGTTGAGCCCGCACCCACAACAGTTCCCATGGCCAGCCAGAACGGGCGTTTCGGCATCATGTCAGCGGGCCTTCTTGCTGTGTTTTCCAGGTGGATTTGTGGTCGTCCTCGTGCCGGAAGGTCCGGGCGATCCCGACGTAAGCCGACGCATGCCGCCGGCGGCACCAGCCTTTGCCGCCAGCACCTTTACCACCGGGTTGGCGAATGCCCGGTACGCCAACCGTGATGCCGAATCAACTGTCGAGTGCACTGATTCGGTGGACTCGAGGACCGCACCCACCCGTTCCATCTCCGTTGCCGCCTGGTCCACCACCCGGTGTGCCTCCGCCACTAGCGGCATCGTCTGACGGCGGAGGTCATCAGCCACATCTGCCAATTGACGTACCTGTCGACGCAACGAACGTATGGCGACAAGGAGGCCCACCACGGCCAGGATGCACGCGATGGCGGCGATGAGAACGGCAGTCTGACCCGCGGACATGATCCGTTCAGCTTAGAACCCCCCGCTCCTATCCCGGTTCGAACAGTTGCCTGCCGCCCCCGGGTCTCTGTCGGCGCCGAGATCAGGCTCTTGACCAAAGGGAGGGAGGGGTTCGAATCGCCATGTCGGGTGGTGGGGGTCGTGGTGGTCGTGGTGGTCGACCTTGGTGAGGATCCAGCCTTCGAAGGTCTTCAAGAAGTGGTGATGGTGGCAGAGATGAGTCAGAGACTGGCAAGTCGTTAATCAGACCCCTTGGAAGGGCTCATACCGTCGAGGTGGTCGAGGATGGCGGACAGAGCAAAGAGTCCGTATCCGAGGGCTAACGACATGAGTCCAGAGATGAAGGAAAATGTTGCCATGGCGATGGGCCAGATGGTCGACCAGTCTCTGGCGTCTGGCCTGATGTGTTGGTCGTGATACCAGAGGATTGGGAAGACGATGGAAGCGGCGACCATGAGGACCCCAAGGACCTCAAGAAGCTTGGCGCCTGTATTTGTGCTCTCTGCCAGTTTGTCGTACACGGTCCGCCTTTCGTAAGTTGCAGCCTGGGTTGAACTATTCATCGGCTATTCGGGAGGTGCCCTTGATCGTCATCCGAGGTCAAGGGCATTGTCTGCCGTCGAGGTGGCAGAGAAGGGCCAGATTGTCGATGGTGGTAGGCCCACCTTCGGCCATGGGGAGGATGTGGTCGATCTCGAGCCCGAAGCTCACCCCACATCCGGGCCGACCGCACCCCGGGCCGACGTACGTCGACGCCAAACCCACCTACGTCGATGCTAGGCCCACGATCGGCCGATTCAACGCCAACGCACCGGTAGAGCCGTAGAAACGGGCGTCGCCGAAGGAGAAGATGCCGCCGTCGGAACCCGCCAACCAGTAGCCATTTCCGTCGGCAGTCGGCGCGATGCCCACGATCGGGCGGTTGAGTGCCATCGAACCGGTGGAGCCATGGAAGCCGGCGTCGCCGAAGGAGAAGATGCCGCCGTCGGAGGCCACCAACCAGTAGCCGCCGGCATCGGGCGTGGACGCCATCCCCACGATCGGGCGGTTGAGCGCCATCGAACCGGTGGAGCCATGGAAGCCGGCGTCGCCGAAGGAGAAGATGCCGCCGTCGGAGGCCACCAACCAGTAGCCGCCGTCGTCGGGTGTGGACGCCATCCCCACGATCGGGCGGTTGAGCGCCATCGAACCGGTAGAGCCGTAGAACCCGGCGTGGCCGAAGGAGAAGATGCCGCCGTCGGAGGCCGCCAGTCGGTAACCCGGAAGACCCTTGGTGCAGTTGGACGGTGTGGTCAGTTCAGACTGGAGGGCGGCGGCCACCGGCGATCCCCAGCCGCTGGCCAGGTCATAGCCCGATGTCGCCGGGTAATGCACGCTGGCAAGAGGGAACAGGTCGTTGTTTCCCGTGGTCACATCGTTGAACGCGGACCCGCCGCATGCATACAGGGAGGGGTTGACGAAACCCACAGATGACGGCTGACCCTGGTCGATCACGGTCAGTAGTGCCGCCCACAGCGGCGACGCCACGCTGGTGCCTCCTGCAACCCCCCATGCGCCCTGCCAGAAGTAGATGAATCCATGGCTGGGATCTGCCAAGGCGGAGACATCCGGAACCTCCCGACAGCTGGACCTTCCGACGGTGCCGCACTGCGATGTTGCGGGGGCAGCGCCCACTCCGGGACCGGACTGCCACACCGGTTGGGCGAAGTCGGACGATACGCCCCCTCCGCCGGCGCCGGTCCCAGCTCCCGAGTTCCACACCGTCTCGGTCGGAGTCGATCCCGCCGACTGCAGCGAGGTACCGCCCGCACCGGTGACGTAGGGCTGGTCCGCTGGATCGTCAACCTGGAGAGAGGTGTCGCGACCCACAATGACCGAAGGGTTGTAGCAGTCCGACGACCCGCCGTCCCCGGAGGCGGCCACGATGGTCTGACCCTGTGCCGCGGCCTGCGCAAACAGTGACGACTCGGTGGCCCGCTCTCCCGGATCCATCTGAGGTTCGCATATGCCCCAACTGGTCGTGATGACCTGGGTCGAATCGTCAGCCACCATCCGGGCATAGAGATCGATGGGACCCGAACCCCCCTGCACGCCCGAATACACCAGGATGGATGCGCCCGGAGCAAAACCCAAGACATCCTCGATGTCGAGGGCCGCCTCTCCCCCCTCGGGTCCGGTGGCGCCGCCATCGACGTTCACCGACTGCACGCTGACACTGGTGCCGAAACAGTTTTGGTAGGCGGCGATGTCACTCGCGGTATACGGCTCGAGTTCGTAGATGCCCACCTTCTCGCCAATGCCGGTCCGGCCCTGACTGTAGAGAGCGGAGAAGCCGTAGGTGGTGGCCAACTGATCGGTGGTGTAGCCGCTTGGGTGAAGGGCGTTTGCCGCAGGACAAGCCGTCGGCCGGGCGTGAGCGCTCACCGCGTTGCCGCTGACCTTGGGGGTCGACAGCGTGCCACCCGCTCCGCTGATCGACGACCCGCTGGAATCGATCCGTGAATGGTGCTGTACGACGGTGCTGAGACCGATGACTCCCTGCAGAGAGCTGGCCAGGGCGGCGGGTACAACCGGACTGGTGGTGTTGTTCCGGGCCACTCTCCCCGAGGGCAGGCGGGTATCGATGAGCGAGACACCCAGGGCCTGTTCCACTCGGCGGGTTGTGCCCGACACGGGAATCAACAGACCATCGGGCTCAGTGGCTCCCACCGAGAGGCCGGTGGTGGACAGCCAGGCCCGAACGGCCGCGATGGTTGCCGCCGTCGGCCCGAACATGGGGCCGAAGGCGCCGGGACTCAGGTAGTGCCGGAATCCAGGCGATCCCGGCGTGGAAACCTCACGGATGAAGGCATCAAGAGCTGACTGGTCACGAGGCTTGAGCGAGATGTCCACCGACAGAGGGGCGTTGCCGTCAGTCGAGCCGATCACTGTTGACCCGGAGGGCAGGATGGGCGCCGGGGTCGCCAACTTGGCCATCGGGATCGACGCGCCGGTCCCTGATCCGGATGAAGACGCCGAGTCGGCCGGCTCCGAGGCGCCGAGGATGCCAACCACCACCAACGACACCACGCCAATTGCCGCCACTCTTCGCATCAATCCGTAATCCATGCGGGCCAGTCTGACCTAATTCCGGTCCGGGTATCGTCGCTGAGCCCCGCACCGGGCCCACCGCGTGGCCCGTTGCCACCCGGAGGATCACCCGAATGATCTCACGGATGCGAACCGGAGCCGTCGCCGCGCCACTGCCGGAGTCGATCAGCGACGACAGCCTCGTGGCCGCGGTCGCTTGGCTCGTAGTACACCGCCTCGCCCAGTTCGGCCGGGCGATACCGCTGGTCGGCCCACGCCCCCGGCTGGTCGTGGGGATAGACGTACCCCTCCCCGTGGCCAATGGAGGCGGCACTCCGATAGTGGGCATCTCGAAGGTGGGCAGGCACCTCTCCACGGGGACCCTCCCGCACATCACGTTGGGCTCGACCCAGGGCGATGGTGACCCGGTTCGACTTCGGTGCGCAGGCCAGGTGTACCACCGCCTGGGCCAAATTGAGCTGGGCCTCGGGCAGGCCCACGAATTCCACCGCTCTGGCGGCGGCATCGGCCACCACCAACGCCAACGGGTCTGCCTCGCCGATATCCTCGCTGGCCAGAATGACCAGGCGCCGAGCGATGAAGCGGGCATCCTCCCCCGCCTCCAGCATCCGGGCCAACCAGTACAGGCCGGCATCCGGATCAGAGCCGCGCACCGACTTGATGAACGCGCTGGCCTGGTCGTAGTGGTCATCCTCGCCATAGTGGTGCAGGCGAGAATGCCGGGCCCGCTCCACGTCGTCGATGGTCACCGGGTGGGATCCGGCCAGCGCCAGCGCCACCTCCAGCGTCGTCAGCACCGCCCGGGCGTCACCATCTGCCAACCCCACCAGGGCAGCCACCGCATCGGGCTCGGCGGACGAGTCCTCGGCTGCACAACCTCGTGCCACCACCTCGGCCAGCTCATCATGGGACAGTGGCTCCAAACGCCACAGGGTGGAGCGCGACAGCAAGGGTGCGTTCATTTCGAAGAACGGGTTCTCGGTGGTGGCACCGATCAGGACCAACAGCCCTTCCTCCACCGAGGGAAGGAGGGCATCCTGTTGGGCGCGGTTGAACCGGTGCACTTCGTCGAGAAACAGAATGGTGCCGCGTCCCTGCTCGCCGAGGAGCCGCCGGGCTCCTTCGACCACCTCCCGTACGTCCTTGACTCCCGCGCTCACTGCCGAGAGGGGCACGAAATGCTTGGAGGTGGCGGTGGCCACCACCGAGGCCATGGTGGTCTTGCCGGTGCCGGGTGGGCCCCAGAGGATGGCCGATGTCAGCCGGTCGGATTCAATGAGGACCCGCAGCGGGGCCCCGGGACCGATCAGATGCTGCTGGCCGACGATCTCGTCGAGG
This sequence comes from Acidimicrobiaceae bacterium, assembly GCA_003152015.1. Classification (GTDB taxonomy): domain Bacteria; phylum Actinomycetota; class Acidimicrobiia; order Acidimicrobiales; family RAAP-2; genus DASZIT01. Next base: position 11,990 of record PLZF01000040.1, read on the forward strand.
GTGCGGGGCCGAAGCCGGGCGGCCAGCGGAGCCCTGGCCTCCAATCGCTGTTCGGCGGCATCCGAGAACAGGTCGTCACCAGCCACGGGCGGACGATCAGTCTTTCGCAGGGGCCGGGCGCAACCCGACCTCGGCGAGCAGCCCTGCCGCCAGAGGCTTGGGCGCACCGGTCATCGGGTCGGACCCCGACTGGGTTTTCGGAAAGGCGATCACCTCGCGGATGCTCTCCTCGCCGGCGAAGATGGCCACCAACCGGTCGATGCCCACCGCGAAGCCGGCGTGGGGCGGTGCGCCGAAGCGGAATGCTCCCAGGAGGAACCCGAAACGTGACTCCGCCTCTTCGTCACTGATCCCGAGCACGGCAAACACCCGACTCTGGATATCGCCCCGGTGGATCCGGACACTGCCCGAACCCAGCTCCCACCCGTTCAGGACCAGGTCGTAGGCCTGGGACCTCACCGACGCCGGATCGGACTCGAGCCGATCAAGATCATCGGGGTGGGGCATGGTGAAGGGGTGGTGGGCGGCTATCGGATTTCCGTCACCATCCACACCATCGAACATGGGGAAGTCGACCACCCACAGGTAGCGGGACGGTCCCTCGCTGACCGGGCGCCCACCGGTGTCGACACGGAGTTGGCCCAGCACCGTACACGCAAGCCGGTACTCATCGGCCACCACCAGCACCAGGTCACCGACGGCGGCGGCGGTTGCGGACAACAAGCCGGCCCGCTCGGGGTCCGAAAGGAAGCGGTCGAGGGGAGAGTCGAGGCCCGGGGTCGAGCCCTCTCCCCCACCATCGGTCACCCGAAACCACGCCAATCCCTTCGCCCCCAGCGCCTTGGCCCGGTCGGTGAGCTTGTCGAGCTTGGAGCGACCCAGGTCGGCACCGCCCTCGATCACCATGGCTTTGACGCACGGGGCGGCGAAGGCCTTCACCTCGGTGCCGTCGAAGACCGCCGACAAGTCGACCAACTCCATCCCGAAGCGGAGGTCGGGCTTGTCGGTGCCGTAGCGGTCGATGGCCTCGGCCCAGGTTATGTGCGGGATCGGGCTCGGCCTCTCTCCGGTGGCCACCTCCGCCGCGCTCAACACCGCCTCGGATACGAAGGCGAGCACATCCTCTTGGGAGACAAACGACGCCTCCACGTCGAGCTGGGAGAACTCAAACTGGCGGTCGGCACGCAGGTCCTCATCCCGCATGCACCGGGCGATCTGGTAGTACCTGTCGAATCCGGCCACCATCAACACCTGCTTGGCCAGCTGTGGGCTCTGGGGCAGCACGTAGAACGAACCGTGATGAAGTCGGCTCGGGACCACGAACTCGCGGGCGCCCTCGGGAGTGGGTGCCCACAACAGCGGAGTCTCGACCTCCACAAAACCTTGACGGTCCATGGACGCCCGTAGAGCGCCGTTGATCTTGGCCCGCAGACGCAGGTTCTCCTGCATCCGGGGGCGGCGGAGATCGACAAAACGGTTCTTCAGCCGGATGGTCTCATCTACCTCAACCCGGTCGTCCACCACAAAGGGTGGAGGCTCGGCGAAGCCCAATACCTCGACGGTGCAGTCTCCGATCTCCACCTCTCCGGTGGGGAGGTCGGGATTGACGGTGCCCTCGGGCCGGGGCCGGACCACCCCCTCGATGGCGATGACGTACTCGCTGCGGACGTCAACCGTGCCGGGAATCACGCACTGCACGATGCCGGTGTGGTCGCGGACGTCGACAAAGGCCAGGTATTCGCCGTGCTCACGACGTTTGGCCACCCATCCGCACACCCGTACCGTGGTCCCCACTTCGGCCGGCCCGATCCGTCCGCAGAGATGGGTGCGCATCGACGTGGCATCGAGCGATCCGGGGATGGCGGTCATGACGGTTCCTTTCGAAGGAGCGGTGTCGTTCATCGGGTGTCGCGCACCGCTCCGACAACATCGGCAACCGGCACGGTCTGTTGATCGCCAGGACTGCGCAGCGGTCGAAGCGACACAGTACCCGCCGCCACTTCGTCGGGGCCCACGATGACCGCCACCCGGGCGCCGGACCGGTCGGCCGACTTCAACTGGGATTTCATCGAACGGCTGTCGAAGGCACGGTCTGCCCGCAATCCGGCCCGCCGCAGAGCCGCGGTCACATCCCGGGCCACATCTCCTCCCGCCACATCGATGACAAAGGCATCGAGGGTGGGTGGGTCGACCGGAAACACCCCTTCGGCGTCACAGGCCAGAAGCAGACGTTCGATACCGATCCCGAAGCCGATACCCGGGGTAGCGGGGCCGCCCAGCATCTCCACCAACCCGTCGTAGCGACCGCCACCCCCAATGCCGTTCTGGGCTGCCTCGAGAGCACCCGAGGCGAACTCGAAGGTGGTGCGGGTGTAGTAGTCGAAACCCCTGACCAGTCGGTTGTCGACTTGGAAGGGCACGCCCACCGCATCGAGGCCCGCCCGCACCCTGTCGAAATGGGCGGCACACTCGTCGCACAGATGGTCGACGAAGCGGGGGGCATCCGCAGTAGCGGCTCGGCATGCCTCTCGTTTGCAGTCGAGAACCCGCAATGGGTTGGTCTCGAGCCGTTGCTGGTGCTCAGGACAGAGCGCCTCCCGCCGGCCGGCCAAAAAGGGTTGGAGCTCGGCGATGAAGCCGGGTCGGCACATTTCGTCGCCCATGGAGTTGAGTTTGAGGTTGAAGTCGGATAATCCAGTCGAACGGAACACCCCGTGGGCCAGGGCCACCACCTCGACGTCCAGGTCGGCATCGGTGGGGCCGATGGCCTCCACCCCGAGTTGATGATGCTGTCGGTAGCGGCCGGCCTGGGGTCGTTCGTACCGGAACGCCGGTGTGACATACCAGGCCTTCCACGGCAACGGAGGCCGGCGTTGCACAAATGCCCGCACCATGGGTGCGGTGCCCTCGGGTCGGAGCGCCAGCATCCGACCCCCCCGGTCCTCGAACTCGTACATCTCTTTCCCGACCACGTCGCTGCCCTCGCCGATCCCCCGGCGGAACACCCGGACGTCCTCGAAGATAGGGGTGTGGGCCAGCCCGTATCCCGCCCGTTCCACCTGGTCGGCAAACAGGGCCACCAGGGCCTCCCACCGGGTCGACTCGGGCCACAGGACATCGTGAGTTCCACTCGGGGCGCGCGCCACGGTGCCATCGCCGGCCATCGAACCCTCAGTCTTTCTTTCCGGGAAGGATGCGATAGGCGTCATAGACGGCATCGAGGTGCCGGATCAGATTGAGCACCGACTCCAAATGGGTGGGATCGGCCAGTTCCACGTCGAACCGCATCCGGCTGATGCGGTCGGAATCCGTCTGGGTATTGGCACCCACGATGTTCAGGTGATGCTCGGAGACCACCCTTGTCACGTCACTCAGCAGACTCGAACGGTCGATGGCCACTACCTCGATGCTGGCGACGAAGACGCCCGAGGACCGGTGGTCCCACTCCACTTCGATGAGGCGCTCGCGTGACCGGGATGCCAGCGAGGCGGCATTGGCGCAGTCGGCCCGGTGCACCGATACCCCGCGGCCGCGGGTGACGAACCCGATGATCTGATCACCGGGCACCGGCGTGCAACATCGGGACAGCCGGACCATCAGGTCGTCGAGACCCTCCACGTAGACCCCGACGGATGAGCCCCGACCGGCTCGCGGGGCCAAGGGCTGGCGGCGCGCGGTGACCGGTAGCTGTTCCTCGTAGACCCCTCCACGCAGGTCACGCAACAGGCGCTGCGCCACCGCCCGGGCCGAGATCCGGTTGTCGCCGATGGCGGTGTGAAGGGCATCGAGATCGGCGTAGTTCATGGTGGTCGCCAACTCGGAGAGCGCGTTATCGGAGGCCAGCTTCTGCACCGGCAGACCGTCCCGCCGCAGTTCCTTGATCAGCTCTTCCCGCCCGACCTCCTTGGCATCCTCACGGCGCTCCCGGGAGAACCACTGGCGGATCTTCGAACGCGCCCTCGAAGATCCGACGATGTTCAGCCAGTCCCTCGAAGGTCCCGCCGTCAGCGCCTTGGAGGTGAAGATCTCGACGGTGTCGGCCGACGAGAGGCGGGTATCGAGGGGAACCAATCGCCCGTTGACCTTGGCACCTATACAGCGGTGGCCCACCTCGGTGTGGATGGCGTAGGCGAAGTCCACCGGGGTGGAGCTGGCGGTCAGGGCGATGACCTTGCCTTTGGGAGTGAAGACGTAAACCTCGTCCTCTTCGAGATCGAGCTTCAGCGCCTCGAGGAACTCAATGGGATCGGTCGTCTCCTTCTGGAAGTCGACGATCCGCTGCATCCACTCGACCTCCGAGGTGGTCGACGAGGTCTCCTTGGCCAGAGCCACCCGTTCGGCCCGCCGGTCCCGTTCGACCATCTCCGACCGCTGTGCATCAGTAATGCCCGATCCCGGGCGACCGGCCCCGTTGGCTTTGGCACCTTTCGGGCTCCTGAACCCCCGCACCCGCCTGCCGTCCTCGGTCCCACCGGGCCCATCGGACTTCCCGCCCCTGCCGCGACCGACTTTGCCTGTTTTGACTGTCTTGTTGGGCCTCCCGCTGTTGGACCGTTCGCCCGATCCGTCCCCCTGGGTGGCGTTCTCCTTGTACCCCCAGTGAGCGGCGATGCCGTACTCGGCCCGGCGGTGCATCTCGTGGGTGCGGACCTGTACCTCGATGGGCTTGCCATCGAGCCCGATCACCGTGGTGTGCAGGGACTGGTAGAGGTTGAACTTGGGTGAGTTGATGTAGTCCTTGAAGCGTCCCCTGCACCGGGGCCCAGATGGCGTGGATGGCCCCCAACGCGGCCCAGCAGTCCTTTTCGCTCGTCACGACGACGCGGATGGCGACCAGGTCGTTGATGTCGTCGAACTCCTTGCCCCGGACGACCATCTTCTCGTAGATGCTCCACAGGTGCTTCGGGCGTCCGGTGACCTCGGCCGTGACCCCCGAAGCAGCGATCCGTTCACGGACGGCCACCAGGACCCGGGCGAGGTATTCGTTCCGCGATGGGGCGCGACTGGCCACCATCTGTTCGATCTCGGCATACCGCTTGGGATGGAGGGTGGCAAAGGCCAGATCCTCGAGTTGCCACTTCACCTCCTGGATGCCGAGGCGATGAGCCAGGGGCGCGTAGATATCCATCGTCTCCTGGGCGGTCCGCCGCTGCTTCCATTCCGGCATCGCCGACAGGGTGCGCATGTTGTGCAGCCGATCGGCCAACTTGATGATCAATACCCGCCAGTCGTTGGCCATGGCCACCAGCATTTTGCGAACCGTGGCAGCCTGTTGAGCCTCTTTGGAGTCGAACTGGAGGCGGTCGAGTTTGGTGACGCCGTCGACGATGGCGGCCACTGCGCTGCCGAAATTACCCTCGATCATGTCGGCGGTGACCCCGGTGTCCTCCACCGCGTCATGGAGGAGGGCGGCGGCCACCGTCTGGGCATCGAGGCCCAGGTCGGCGACAATTCCGGCTACCGCGATGGGATGGGTGATGTAGGGCTCGCCCGATCGCCGAAGCTGGCCGGCGTGGGCGGTGGTGGCGGATTCGGCGGCACGGACGATCATCGACGTATCCGCCCCGGGGTGACGCCGGAGAAATGCTTCGACTACCGGAACCACCAGGATTGCCTCGGCTTCAGGCAGTGTCGACCCGGCCAGGAAGTCTTTTCCCTTGGTATCGATGCCCTCATGGGGCACGGGGGTAGCCAACGCCATAGCTACACGGTACCTGCCGTAGCCCGTAGATCAGGACGATTCAGCGCCGTTTCCGGTTGCCGCCTTTGCCTTTCCCCTTTCGGGGACGGGGCGGTGGTCGATTGCCGCCGGGGCGGGAGGATCCGGAGCCAGGCCGGGTGCCACCGCCGGATGGGGTGGCCGTGCCGGATCCGGAGCGCGATCCGCTTCCCTTGGTCGACCCTGCCGATTTCGCAGCTGATTGGGGATTGGCACCGGTTGCCCGGGTGGTCTTGGCCCCACCGCCGGGTCGGATCACACCGGCAGTCTGCGGTCGGCTCCGACTTGCACCTTTTCCACCCGTGCTTGATGCAGCACCGGCCATGGCCGCCGCGGCTGCCGGGGTCAGAATGCCAATCCGATCGCCACGGGTTTCGAGACGTTGGCGAATCGTCCGGTAGCGGGGTTCGCGTTCCTTCATCAACGCCAGCAGTGGGGAGGCGATGAAGATGGACGAATAGGCCCCACTGGTGAGACCGATCACAAGGGCCAGGCCGAAGTTCCGAAGCGAGGTCGCACCCAGAAACACCGAACCGACCACCAACACCGAAAGCACCGGGACAATCGCCACCGCCGAGGTATTGATCGAACGGGCCAAGGTCTGGTTCATCGACAGGTTGACCATGTCGGAGTAGGAGATTCGACCGGAGGCGCCCAGACCCGTGGCGTTGTCCCGGATCCTGTCGAATACCACCACCGTGTCGTAGAGAGAATAACCCAAGACGGTGAGTACGGCGATCACGGTGTCCGGAGTCACCTGAAACCCGAAGAGCGAATAGACCCCCACCGTGACGAGGAGATCGTGGATCACCGCCACGATGGCTGCCACCGCCATCTTGAACTCGAAGCGGATCGAAATATAGACAGCCACCGCAATGAAGAAGAGGATCAATGCTTCGATCGCCTTGTCGGTGACCTGTCCTCCCCAGGTCGGCCCCACGTCATCGACCGACACACTTCCCGACGGGAGATGGGCCGCCTGGGCCAATGCATCCTGGACCTTGAACACCGTCGCCTGATGTTGGCTGGTGGTGAGTGAGTTGAGATCGGCCTGGACCTCGATCTCCCTCACGTGAGTAACCTGATTGGTCAACGACACCACGATGGGCTGAGTGACCCCGGCCGCCTTGGCCACGCTGGTGGCTTGGGCCACCGTGAGCGATTGTGAGGTGACGGTCCACGAACTGCCACCCTTGAAGTCGATACCCAGGTTGAGTCCCCGAGTACCGAGTGAAACCAGCCCGGCCAGGATGACCAAGGCAGAGATGGCGAACCACCATTTGCGGTTGCCGATGAAGTCGAACGACGTGCCACCGCGATAGAGCCGGACGAACGGGTTGGGGCCTTTGGTGCCTGATTCCTTCTCCGCCGCGTGCTCGAGCTCCTCATCGAAGGCTTCCTCGAGCTCTTCGGCCGCGACCTCCAGGTCGTCTTGGCCGGCGCCCTCGACGGAGTCCGCCGCGTCCTCGGGCACCGTTTCCTCTGCCCCGTCGTCGCCGCTGCGGCGGCGGGGAGTCATCGTCGATCCCCCGTCGTAACCCCGAGACCGGCGGCCACGCCCACCCCTCCGGCCTCAGTGGCGCCCCGGCTCCGGCCCAACAGGATGACGAACGGCTTGGTGAAGAAGTAGGTGACAATGATGTCGAGGATGGTCGACAGGCCAAGGAAGAGGGCGAACCCCTTCACCGATCCGATCGATACGAAGTAGAGGATGGCCGCGCCCAGCAGCGACACCGCGTCGGCGGCCAGTACTGTACGGAAGGCACTCTTGAAGCCCTTGTCCACGCTGGTACGTACGGTTCTCCCGGAGCGGGTCTCGTCCTTTAATCGTTCGAAATAGACGATATAGGAGTCGACGGTAATGCCGACGGAGACGATCACACCGATAATGCCCGCCAGGTCGATGGTGGTACCGAGCCCCTGCCCCATGGTGGCAACGATCGCCCAGAGGAGGGCGGCGGTGACCAACAGTCCCGAGATGACCACCATGCCGAGCAAGCGGTAATAGAACATCATATAGAGCATGACGAGCGCCAGGCCGGCCAGGCCGGAGATCAAACCGGCTTGCAGTGAAGCCTTACCCAGGGTGGGTGAGACGGTCTGCACGTTGATCCGATCGAGCTTCACCGGAAGTGACCCGTAGTTCAGCTCGGTGGCCAAGGTCTTTGCCTGGTCCTGGGTAAAGCTGCCCGAGATCTGCACCTGACCATTGAACGAGGTGAACGCGGCCTGTGACGGTTGGGTGATGGGAGCGGAGATCACCTGGCCGTCGAGGTCAATGCCGATGATGGCGTGGAACTGTTGGCCGGACAGGGTGTCCCAGGCCGTCGAGCCGGGGCCGGTGAGCACGATGCTGACCGCCCACTGATTGCTGACCAACTGGGCTGATGCCGATTTCACCGCGGTACCGGTGAGCATGGCCGGTCCGAGCACGTACCGTCCGGTGCCCTGCGACGAGGACGTCCCCGGCAACAGCACAGTGGCGTTCTTGTCATCGCTGGTGGCGGGGGTGGATGGATAGGTGGCGAACTGAGGATCAACCGGGATGTTGTTGTTGCTGGTATAGCCATTCACATTGGATGAATCCGGCTTGACCGCCAGGTTGGTCGCTGTCAACGCCGAACTGGCCGCGCAGGTCGGAAGCGCCCCGGTGGTTGGCGCCGCGCCCTTCGCCACGGTTTCAGCCGGGGCGTAGCAACGTGCCGGTCGGAAGAAAAGCTGCGCGGTGTTGCCGAGGGTGGCCAGGACCTTCTGGGTGTTCTTCTCACCCGGGATGGAGACAGCGATCTCATTCTTCCCCTGGCTACCGACGGTGGCACCACTGGTTCCGGCATTGACCCGGCTGTTGAGAATGGTGACCACCGTACTGAGCTGGTCGGAGGTGACCGGTGTGTGGGTCTTGTAAACCACCGCCAACCCGCCTTCGAGGTCGAGACCGAGCTTCGGCGACCATCCCGCGGCCACGGTGGATGCGAGCGCTATCACCGCGATCAGCACCAGACTCATCAAACTGGCCCATAGGGCGCGCTTGTTCTTCATCGCCGGTCAGGTTGACGTCTTGGGCCCATGGTCGTCGGGATCGTGATCCTTGGTTCCATCGTGCTCATCGCCGTCGTGCTGGTGGTCGTCCGCATCGTGCTCATCGCCGTCGTGCTGGTGGTCGTCCGCATCGTGCTCGTGCTCGTCGTGCTCGTGCTCGTCGTGCTCGTGCTCGTCCGCATCGTGCTCGTCGCCGTCGTGCTCGTGTTCGTCGCCGTCGTGCTCGTCGTGCTCGTCATCGGTGGGAACGTCGACGCTGATTTTGCGGATGACGTACTGGCGCAGGACCACAAAGGATGCGCCCATGCTCGTTTCGAGGGTGACCCGGTCGCCGTCGATATCGATGATGTGCCCGATAATCCCACCGGCGGTGAGGACCTCGTCCCCGACTTCGAACTGATTGACCAGCTCACGCTGGTTCTTTGCCTTTTGGCGCTGAGGGCGGAGAATCAGAAAGTAGAACCCGGCGGCGACCACAATCAGGATCAACAACGTCGAACTCGATCCACTCGGCTTCTTGGCTGCCGCGGCGGCGAGGGTGGACAGGGGCGCGGACAGTGCCGCGAGGGCGGCCATCATCGAGCGATCAGAAAAAGGAAGTTGGTGCTCACAGCGATGAGACTGTAGCGCAGGCCGTCGTCACCCTCATACCGCCCCACTCACGGTCCCCATACTTCGGCGACCTCGGCCCGCAGCTGGGCGAATCGGCCCTGGCTGATTGAGGTGCGGGCCAGAGACATCAAATTGACCACATAGGCCAGGTTGTGGATGCTCAGCAGGCGCCACGCTGTCGGCTCCCCTACCGCCAATAGGTGGCGAAGATAGCCCCGCGACCAGCGGGAGCAGGTACTACAGCCACACGCTGTATCGAGGGGCCCGTCATCCCGGGCGTGGACGGCGTTCCGCAGGTTCAGCCGGCCGGTCGAGGTGAGCATCGATCCGTGACGAGCCATGCGGGTGGGGGCCACGCAGTCGAATTGATCCACCCCCAGCCCGATTGCCTCGATCAGCCCGATCGGATCCCCGATTCCCATCAGGTAGCGAGGAGTGTCCCCCGGGAGCTCGGGGACGGTGACCGCCAGTGCCTCCAGCATCTCGGATCTGGGCTCACCCACCGACAGGCCGCCGATGCCGTACCCATCAAAATCGAGCTCGACGGTCCGCCGGGCGCTCTCGACCCGAAGCACGTGATCGGTACCACCCTGGACGATGCCGAACAGTGCCTGATTCTCGGGCCGGGCTTCGAGGCGGGCATGGTGCTCCCGAGCCCGGGCTGCCCATGCTGCCGTCCTATCAACCGCCTGCCGCAGTACGTCTGGTGCAGCCGGGAGGGTGGCACAGACGTCGAGCACCATCTGTATATCGGCTCCGATCAACCCTTGAGCCTCCACCGCCAGCTCGGGGGTCAGCCGGGCCCGCGACCCGTCGTAGATTGAAGTGAAGCTGACTCCGTCGTCGTCCACCGTCGGCACCAGCGAATGCACCTGATACCCACCCGAGTCGGTCAGGGTATGACCGTGCCATCCGGTGAACCGATGGAGCCCACCGAGTTCAGCCACCACGTCAACTCCGGGCCGGAGCATCAAATGGTAGGTATTGGCCAGCACCACGTCGGCTCCGAGTGCCTCGAGGTCGGCGCTGTCGAGCGCCTTGACGGCACCTCGGGTACCCACGGGCATGAAAGTCGGTACCGGATAGGACCCCCGAGCGGTATGAACCGCTCCGGTGCGAGCCAACCCGTCGGTGGCGAACACCTCCACCCGGATGGGCGTCATCGACCCTCTTCCACCAAGGCCACGGGCGTTCCCTTGGGTCCGACTCGCCCCAACACCATGGCATCCCCGAACGAGAGGAAACGGTACCCGTCGGCCAGGGCAACGGAATACAGATCGCGCCACTCCGATCCGCAGAACGCCTCGACCATAAGCAACAAGCTCGAGCGGGGCAGATGGAAGTTGGTCACCAACAAATCCACCACCCGAAAGGTGTGCTCGCCATGGATATACAGGTCAGTCCGGCCCGAAAGTCGTCCGGTACAGGCGGCCGACTCGAGGGCGCGGACTGCAGTGGTGCCCACCGCCACCACCCGCTCCGCGCTGGCACACGCGGCCAAGGTGGATGCCGGTACCCAGTAGCGCTCGGTGTGGATCACATGCTCCGCGGGGGTTGACGCGGTGATCGGACGGAACGTATCGAGCCCGATAGCCAGGTCCACGGAGACCACGGTGGCCCCGGCATCCCGGCAAGCCTGGAGCAGTTCGGGCGTGAAGTGAAGGCCGGCGGTGGGCGCGGCAGTGGAGCGCTCCCCAGGGTCCTGGTCGTTTGCATACACGGTCTGGTAACGCTCGGGATCTGCGAGTCGTTGATGGATGTACGGCGGAAGTGGCATCGAGCCCGACCGCTCGATCACCGTTGGGTCGATGAGCCGAACCGACCGCCGGCTGTCATCCCCGGCGGCCAGCCGTCTGCCGATTTCGACCACCGGCTGACCTTGGTTCGCCTCGTGGAGCACCGTCCCCGGAGGGAGCCGCCGTCCTGGCCGAACCAGTGCCTCCCACGTCGACCGAGCAGGGTCAGTCGGTTCGAGGAGCAGCACTTCCGCCTCGCCCCCGGTGACCTTTTCCAGTTCCAACCGGGCGGCCAGAACCCGGGTGTCGTTCACCACCACCACGTCACCGGCCCGGAGGAGGGCGGGGAGATCGACCATGGAGGCGTGCTCCACCATCCCCGAGTTCGACACGCGCCCGGATACCAACATACGGGCCGAGCTGCGGGGCTCCACTGGCTCTTGGGCAATGGCAGCCTCGGGAAGTCCATAGTCGTAGGCACTCATGGGCACGAGATCAGAGGTGCCCATGGATTCAGTTTCGTTCGACTCGTCTGCGCACATCATGGACATCGTCACAGACGCTATTTCGTAAACCACCATCGGCGCGAACCTGCCCGGTGCCGGGCACTCCCCGGATCCGCCCTACCCGCCGGAGGGGATCGGTCCGACGGTTCAGAGCAGGGTGGGATCTACCGGCGTCATACCCAGGTGGGCCCAGGCCCGGGGAGCCGCCATCCGACCCCGAGCCGTGCGTTGCAACAGACCCTGTTGCAACAGGTAGGGCTCGTAGGCATCTTCAATGGTGTTGGGCTCCTCACCGATGCACTGGGCCAACGTGGTCAGACCCACCGGCCTCCCTTCAAATCGGCGGCACAACACATCAAGGATGGCCCGGTCCACTTTGTCGAGACCCAACTCGTCCACCCCGAACAGTTCGAGGCCGGCGGTGGCGGACTCCGCGGTGATCTCCCCCGCGGCTCGCACTTCGACGAAGTCGCGAACCCGGCGCAACAAGCGGTTGGCGATCCTCGGGGTGCCTCTCGACCGTTCGGCGATCTTCCGTGCCCCATCGGGGTCCACCGGGACACCGAGAATCCGGGCTGAGCGCAGCACGATGGACTGGAGCTCCTCGACATCGTAAAGATCGAGTCGCCCGACGAAGCCGAAACGGTCACGCAGCGGTCCGGTCACCAGCCCGGTACGGGTGGTGGCGCCGACAAGGGTGAACCTGGGCAGGTCGAGCCGAATGCTCCGGGCGGTCGGTCCCTTGCCGATGAGGATGTCGAGCTTGAAGTCCTCCATCGCCGGATAGAGGACCTCCTCGACGGCACGAGGGAGACGGTGGATCTCGTCGATGAACAACACGTCACCCTCTTGCAGATCGGTCAACAGCGCAGCCAGGTCGCCGGCCCGCACCAATACCGGCCCAGCCGTGATCCGCAGTCCGACTCCCATCTCGGCGGCCACGATTCCCGAGAGTGATGTCTTCCCCAAGCCGGGAGGACCAGCAAAAAGTAGGTGGTCGACGGGTTGGCCACGTTTCCGGGCGGCTTCGATGACGATCTGGAGATGTTCGGTCAGCTGGCCCTGGCCCACGAATTCGGCCAACGTGTGTGGGCGGAGGCGGGCTTCGTCCATCTCCTCGGCCGGAGCCGCGGTGGGGTCCACGGTGCGCATTTCCGACCCGTCGGGAATGCCGGGCGTCCCGCCGTTCTCGGTGGAGACCGCATCGCCGTCCTGGACGTCGCCATCCAGAATGTCGGCGAGCACCTCGCGTCGGGCATCTGGTGTCAACGAGACCTCGCCAACTCACGAAGAGCCGTGCGCACCATTATCTCCACCGATCCATCGTCGGGCACCGCATCGAGCGCCTGTCGGATCTCGTCGATGCCGTACCCCAGTTCGACCAGCGCAGCCCGGACCTCGCCGCGTGCTGATCGCTCCTCACCAGAGGTCGTCGGGCCGTCGGCGCCCCACGTCGGAAGGTCCAACCGGGCCTTCAACTCGAGCAAGAGGCGGGCGGCGGTCTTCTTTCCCACCCCGGGAATGAGGCACAGGGTGTCGATGTCGTCTTCGAGGACGGCCGTCGACAACGATGCAGGAGACAACGACGACAGGATGGCCAAGGCCAAAGAGGGGCCCACGCCATGGGCACCCAGGAGGGCTTCGAAGCACCGACGCTCATCGGCGTGAGCGAAACCGAACAACACGATGGCGTCCTCACGGACGTGGGTGTGAACGTGAAGAAAGACTTCCGAGCCCGTGGGCCCAAGGGTGCCGAAGATCGACGACGGCACGGAGGCCCGGTAGCCGACGCCCCCGACTTCGATGATGACTTCACCCGGGAGCGGGCGGTCGATGAGTGTTCCCCTCAGTGATCCGATCACGTAGGTCCTCCGGCCGCGGCAACCGCCCGGCGGAGCGGTTGGGTGGTCAGGTAACAGGCAGCCAGGGCCAGCGCATCCGCCACGTCGGGAGGGCGGGGCGGCTCCGACAGTCCCAGCACGGATGCCACCATGCGCTGCACCTGGTCCTTGGTCGCCCCGCCGTAGCCCACCAGAGCCTGTTTGACCTCATTGGAGGTGTACTGGGCCACCTCACACTCCGCTTCGGCGGCAGCCACCAATGCCACCCCCGCCGCCTGCCCTGTGGCCATGGCCGTGCGGGCGTTCACCTGAAAGAACACCCGTTCCACCACCACCGCCGTCGGTTTGTACTCCGCCACCAGCGAACGGAGCTCGTCAGAGAGCACCCGCAACCGCTGGTGCAGGGGAACTGTCGGTGCGGTGGAGATGACCCCACCGGCCACCGCCACCATCTTCGAACCCCGCCGGGTCACGATGCCATACCCGCACCGGGACAGGCCGGGGTCTATCCCCAGGACGAACATGCGTTCGACTGTATCGTGGCCGAGGCGGCAACGTGCGGATAGCCCGGTCGACCTGGTCGCTTACTCCCCGTACGCCGCCATCACCGATTCGGCAATGTCGAAGTTGGCGTAGACATTCTGGACGTCGTCGTGGTCATCGAGCGCGTCGATGAGCCGCAACACCCGTTTGGCTTCTGACTCGTCGGATACTTCGACCGTCGTGGTCGGGACCATGGACAGCTCGGACGAGCCGGGTGACAACTCGGCGTCTTCGAGAGCCGAACGGACAGCCATCAGGTCGGTGGGCGAGCACGTGACGAGCCAATGCTCGCCCTCGTCGGCGAGGTCCTCGGCCCCCGCTTCCATGACCACCTCCAATACCCGGTCTTCCTCGAAGGTGCGGGGTACGGCCAGAACGCCTTTTCGCTCGAACTGCCAGCTCACCGCGCCGGGCTCGGCCATCGAGCCACCACTTTTGGAGAAGATGTTGCGTATCTCCGCGCCGGTGCGGTTCCGGTTGTCCGAGAGGCACTCCACGATCACCGCCACCCCGTCGGGGGCATAGCCCTCATAGGAGATCGACTCATACCGCACACCTTCGAGCTCGCCCGAACCCCGTTTGATGGCCCGTTCGATGGTGTCGATCGGAACCGACGAGTCCCTGGCCTTGGCGTACATGGTCCGCAAGCCGGCGTTGGCGCTCATATCGCTTCCACCTTCGCGGGCAGCCACCTCCACCTGCCGGATGATCTTGGCGAAGACTTTGGCCCGGGCCGAGTCCTGTGCGCCCTTGCGGTACTTGGTGGTTGCCCATTTCGAGTGTCCCGACATCGCCTACTACCTTTCGCCTTTCGTCATGCCTACGAACAGTTGGTGTACTCGCCGGTCCTCTGTCAGCTCGGGATGGAACGCGGTCACCAGCACCGGACCCTGTTTACACACCACCGGGCGCCCACCTCCTACATTCCGGACGTCCCCACCCGTATCGGCATGGTCGGGCAGCGTCGCCAGCACCTCGATGTCGGGGGACACAGCTTCCACCACCGGTGCTCGGATGAATACAGCATGGACCGGAGGTCCCTCGATGCCGGCGACGTTGAGGTCACACTCGAAGGACGCCACCTGCCGGCCATACCCATTGCGGCGGAGGGTGATATCGATGACACCGAAGCGCCTCTGGTCTGGACGACCGTCGAGCACGGTCTCGGCCAACAGAATCATTCCGGCGCAGGTTCCAAAGACGGGCAGCCCATCGGTGAGGGCGGCGGCCAAGGGGTCGAGAAGCCCTGACGACTCGAGCAGCATCGACAATGTGGTCGACTCCCCTCCCGGGAGAATGATGCCGGCCAGGGCCACCAGGTCTGCCGGCCCACTGACCAGGCGTCCGACCTCACCCAGGTCGGCCAGCGCGGCCATGTGCTCTCGAACATCACCCTGTAGTGCCAATACGCCGATGGTCATCGGTCACCATCCTGGCGCCGCCAGGCGCCGCAACTACCAACCACGCGCGGCTAGGCGGACATCGAGCGTATCGATCTCCTGACCCGCCATGGCGTCGCCCAGTCCGGTGGAGACCTTGGCCACCAGGTGGGCGTCCGCGTAGTGAGCCGTCGCCTCCACAATGGCCCGGGCCCGACGCTCCGGGTCGCTGCTCTTGAAGATCCCTGAGCCCACGAACACCGCTTCAGCGCCCAATTGCATGACCAGCGATGCATCAGCAGGGGTTGCGATTCCGCCGGCACAGAAGAGAGGAACGGGCAGCCGGCCGGACCCCGCAATCTCTTGCACCAGACCAATGGGAGCGGCCAGCTGCTTGGCCCATCCGTACAACTCGGCCGAATCAGCCTGGGTGATCCGACGAATGTCACCGAGGATCGCCCGGAGGTGGCGAACCGCTTCGACTATGTTGCCCGTCCCGGCTTCTCCCTTGGAGCGGATGAGCGCGGCACCTTCGGAGATCCGACGAAGAGCCTCCCCGAGGTTGGTGGCGCCGCACACGAAGGGAACGTCGTAACTCCACTTGTCGATGTGATGGGCTTCGTCGGCCGGAGTCAGCACTTCACTCTCGTCCACATAGTCGACACCGAGGGCGGCCAGAACCTGTGCTTCGGCGAAATGGCCGATGCGGGCTTTGGCCATCACCGGCACCGTGACCGCGGCTTTGATCCCTTCGATCATGGCGGGGTCACTCATCCGGGCCACCCCTCCGTCGCGCCGGATATCCGCCGGCACCCGCTCCAACGCCATGACCGCCACCGCGCCCGAGTCCTCGGCCAGCTTGGCCTGTTCGGCATCGACGACATCCATCACCACCCCACCGCGAAGCATGTCGGCCAGGCCGCGTTTGACGGTGAATGTGCCGGTCGGACGGTTGCCCGTCGCCGACCGAGATTCAATCGGTGAGTCACCCATACCCCGATTGTACAGTCGCCGCCACAATGCCCGGGCAAAGTCCAGTGGGCCGAGAAGTCAGCCGAGCACGACCGAAAGCATCGAAATGGACCCTGCATCGATCCCGTCGACCGGAAAACGGATCTGGTCGTCCGGGGTGGCGGCGCCGAGTACATAGAGCAGGGGCAGATAGTGCTCTGGGGTGGGCACCGATTGGGCAGCGTCGAGTCCCAGTGCGGGTAGATCGACCAGGGATGATCCGTCACCGGAATCGATCCGGCGCCGGACCTCGGCTTCGAAGCGAACCGCCCAATCAAACGGCGACACCTCGCCTCCGAGCCGGGCAACGTGGAGGTTGTGCACCACGTTCCCGCTACCCAGTACGAGGACACCCTCGTCGCGCAACGTTCTCAGTGCCGTCCCAAGTCGGAGATGTACCTCGGCCGTTTGCCGACGGTCGATACTGAGCTGCACCACCGGAATGTCTGCACCGGGATACAGGTGACGTAGTACCGACCACGTCCCGTGGTCCAGTCCCCATCGAGTGTCGGCTACCACCGGCGACGGTACCGCCCCTGAATGGTCGATCAGGTGTTGCACCCGGTGGGCCAATGCAGGTGACCCCGGTGCCGGGTAGGAGACGTCGAACAACTCCTGGGGAAAGCCTCCGAAGTCATGGATGGTGCGGGGATGGGCCATCTCGGTCACCGCAGTTCCGGCCACGTACCAATGGGCCGAAATCGCCAGCACCGCTGTCGGGCGGGGCAGCTCCCGTCCAAGCTTGGCCCAGGCATCGGCATACCTGTTTGGCTCGATGGCGTACATGGGATTCCCATGGCCGATGAACACCACGGGCATCCGACCAGACAGCGCCGCTGACGGCGCCGTCTGGTCGGTGGGACCAGCCTCGCTCATGCCTGGTATACGGCCTCGGCTTCGATCTCGATGGTCACTTTCTTCGCTACCACCAGACCGCCAGCCTCCATCACGGCACCGAACGACACTTCGAAGTCGTCACGGTTGATCTCTGCGGTGGCGCTGAATCCGACCCGATGATTGCCGTAGGGATCCTTCACCACGCCTTCGAGGGAAGCGTCGAGCGTCACCGGCTTGGTGATTCCCCTGATCGTCAGATCGCCCGTCACCTTCCACTTGCCCTTTCCGGCCACCGCGATGCCCGTACTGACGTAGGTCCAGGTCGGGTGATTCTCCACATCGAAGAAATCGTTGGACTTCAGATGATTGTTACGAGTCTCGTCGCGGGTGTCGATGCTGGTGGCATCGATGGTCACCTTCAACGCAGACTGGGTGGGATCTTCGGCCACCTGCAGGGTTCCGTCAAACGACGTAAAGCGACCACGCACCTTGGAGACGGCCATGTGCCTCACGGCGAATCCGACCTGGGTATGGGCCACATCCAACGTATAGGTGCCCACCGCCGGCAGTTCGACCCCGTCTACCGTCCTGCTGGTTACTTCATTCTCTACAGCCATGTGAACTCTTCTTTCTTGTTTCCGCTCGCCCGAGGACTCGTCGTCACAGGTATTTGTCTGTGCAAACAACTATAGCACCATCTAGTTGTTCACACAACATGTTTTCACTCCGTCGAGAAACCGGGGGTCAGCGACCACCGACCCGACCCGACCTGGCCCGACCCGACCTGGCCCCAGATCCGAGATCCGAGATGGGTCAACGATGGGAGGTGACTCCGACTTCAACTCCTGATATTTGTCTCTGCAATATTTGTCCCACTAACTACTTGTCAAATTCCGGTAGCATGTGACCATGACGGCAGAACAGGCGTGGGGCGACGAGCGGCTGACCACGGTGGGGCTCCTCTTCGAGTCCACGACCGGACTGGGTCGGATCTTCGAACCGCAACTCTCTGCCGACAGCGGCCTTTCCCATCAGTCGTTCGACGTCCTCGTCCGGCTGGCCCGGACCCCCGGGTACCGACTCCGGATGAGTGAACTGGCATCGCAAACGTCTCTCACTCCTAGCGGGCTCACTCGTTCTGTGGATCGGCTCGAGGAATCCGGCATGGTGTCACGGGAGTCGTGCCCGGACGATCGACGGGGGGCATTCGCAGTCCTCTCCGAACGGGGGCGGGCGGTGATGGATGAAGCCATCCCGCTCCACATCGCCCATATCGGCGAGGTGCTGAACGGAGTCCTCACCCCCTCAGAAGAGCGAACCCTGTCCTCGTTGCTCCGGAAGATCCGCGATCACGTCCACACCGTGGAACAACCTGGCGGACTGGGCGACTGAGGGCACCGAATCGGGGGATTGGGGCATCCCGACCCCCGCCGATCGGATCGAGGACCTTCCGCCCGGTGACCGGTCAGAGCAGCGCTAGAGCTGCCGCCCGTAGCCCGACATCATCGAGCTCACCGTCCACCACGCCTTCGCTGGTCGCTCCGGCCATCGGGTTGATCCAGAGCCATCGGGTGAGAGAGGAGATCCGTCCGCCCCCGGGGGGCCAGGGCGTGGAGCTTCCCGTCGATTCCGCCATCGTGCGAAGGGCGGATCCGAGGCCGGTCGGATAGCGGACCACTCCGACCGCCCGTTGGTCGGCCGAGAATTCCCGACCATGGCCCACCAGGGCGTGCACCATCGCCGCACCCGACGAAGAAACAAGGGCGAGAGGGGCAACCACCGCCACGGCAATTTCCGAGCGCACCGTGTCCTGTCGCTTGATGTGTACGAGTTCCTGGGCCACCACGCCCTCGAGTTCGACCAGACTCAGGCTCTCGTCGAGCCCCGACGTCACAATCAACGACGCCCTCTGAGGATCGCGGCCTATCGCCAACGCGTTGAGCACCGGGCTGTCGACCACCAGCAATACCGGTCGGGGTAGACCCATCGTGGCGCACAGCCCGTCCACCACGTTGTGAAGTCGCGGGCGCTCCTCTTCATTGGAGGGACTGGCGCCCACGGCACGCACGACCATTCCCGGAGCCGTTCGCCAGATCCACCCTGCAATCACCAAGGTGACGACTACGAACACCCCGGCCCCGACCAAGGGAAGACCCAGCAGTACCACGATGAGGCCGACTATCCCGCCGATCACCAGAGCCGGAATTGTGCAGGCCAACGCTGCCCAACGGCGATTGGCGGAAATCGCCTGTCTCTCCTCGGCGCTCTCGGCGCTCTCGGCGGTGCGGACCACCGCAGGCGCAGGATGCCGGGCCCTGTCGGTGTCCGGACGCGAGGATGCCGGGTTCCGTGCCGATTGCTTCGATCCATGGCGGTGACCTCCCCGGTTGCTTCCCTGAGGCCGTCCCTGGGGAGCCCGGCGCCGGTTTCCAGATTGCGAGCGCGGCCGATCGCCGCCGGGCATTCCCGCTCCACCGCCACCGTTGGTTCGGTTTGGATTCCTGTTCCGGTTGCGACTCCCTCCCCCGGAACCTCCGCCACCGTTCCCACCCTGGGACCGGGTAGGAGTCGCCGTTCGATGTTCCGGAATGCCGAGGTTTGACGAATCGGACGAACTCGGCACCAATGCGGAAGGGAACTGGGGAGGCAGGCTCATGACCAGTGCAGTGTACGGCTGCTTACCGAGTGGGTCGGACAGTTACCGACCAATAGAGCGTCTCGTACCGCTCAACCAGGCGCTTCATCGACCAACCCTCGGCTCTCGCCGACGCCGCCGCCAGCCGGTCAGGCCGCGGATCGAGTGCCGCTCCGGCCCCTCCGGCCTCACCGGGCGCCAGTGCGGATTCCAGCGCCTCGGCCAGTGCAAAACGATCGCCGGGTGGTACCAAGACCGCGTCGGCCCCCGCAGCATCTCGATAGCCATCGATATCGCTGGCCACCACCAGCGTGCGAGCCGCCATGGCCTCGAGGAGCACCATCCCGAACGACTCTCCCCCCAGAGAAGGCGCGCACAGCACGTCGGCGGCGGCCAGCCTTTTCACCTTCTCCTCCTCGGAGAGAACCCCGAGCCAGTGCACGGTCGGCGACTCGGGGTACAAGCGGCGCAGCCACTCGGTCTCGGGCCCGTTGCCGGCAATCCATAAGATCGGGCTGTCGACGGAGGTGGCACCGACGGAGGTGGCAACAACGGCACCCATTCTGCGTTCTGTTGCCTCGGCGCCGGTCAGGATTCCGAACCCGTCGAGCAGGACGCGCAACCCTTTGCGCTCTTCGTGCCGCCCGAGGAACAAGATCGTGGGTCCTTGTTTGGGCCACCATTCAGCGTTCCGGAAACGGTCGATCTCCACGCCGTTGAACAGCACCTCATACTCGCCCCCTATCGCCTCCACCGCCGTCTCGCGAGCCGCTTCCGAGACTGCACATCGGACCGCAAACCGTCGGGCCGCCAGCTTGGCCACCGGCCGGAGAGCCGAATAGAAGAAGCTGCCGCCGCTCCGGTGGAAGGTTGCTACCAATGGCGGGATGTCCCGAGCCACCAGTAGTCCGTAGGGCAGCCCGGGTGAAAACGGCTCGTGTACATGAACAACGTCAAACCGTCCCAACTGGAGAGCGCTGACTGCGTGGGCGACCGCCCTGGGGGACACTGACACCGGGGCCCGGGATCCGTTTGATGGAAGCGGCACCGACCGCCCCGATACCACCAGGTTGATATCGTCGGGAGCATCGGCCACGTTGTCGACGGGAGCGAACACGGTGACTTGGTGCCCACGCTCGTCAAGGACCCGGGCCAGGCCCACCACCTGCCCTTGGACGCCGCCTGGGCGGGACAGGCTGTAGGGACAGACCAGGGCGATGCGGAGTGTCGGCGATTGCTCCCCTTCCCTCATGGTTTCGTCGTCGGGCGGTCGACCGGCCACAGGGGTTGGAAGACATGCCACTGCTCGGGTGCCTGACGAATCAACCCTTCGAAACGGGTGGCGATCTCCTGGGTGATGCGTTGCACGTCGGAACGGAAGGAACCCGTCCGTTCGGTGTCGATGGGAGGCTGCACCAGAGCGAGATGGTCACGCCCCGGGCCGCTGTAGACGGCGGCGGTAAGGAGTGTGGCCCCTGTCCGCAGTGCCACGGAGGCCGGCCCGGCGGGCATGGTGGTGATTTCACCAAAAAACTCCACCTCAATGCCATTCTCCGTCAGGTCACGATCACAGAGGAGCCCGACCAGACCCCCTTGGCGCAGGGTGCGGAGAACGGCCCCACCCGAGTCGGGGCCAAGGGGCACGACCGTAATCCCCATGGCGGCACGTTGGGCTACGAAGTAATCGAACAACTCCGGGGGTTCGATCCGTTCCGCCACCGCGGTCATCGGAAAGCCCTTGGCCGCGATGAACGCCCCGCCGTACTCCCAACTGCCGACGTGGGGCAGGGCAACGACCACACCGTGACCTGCCGCCATTCCGTCCACCAAATGTTCGAACCCCTCGGTGACAAACCGCTGCACCACCTCGGTCATCGGAGTACTCCCCAGCCGTGCCCCTTCCACCCAGTACCGGGCATAGGCACGGAACGCCCGTTTCGCCCACCGATCGAGGGATGCCTCGTCCACGTCTCCACCGAGGACCCGCCGGAGGTTGCGGGTGACCATGTCGCGGTGGTGGCGGCGCACAGAGAACATGACGTCGCCGATGGCCGCCGCCGCCGCCAAGGCTACCGGTTCGGGCAACGCACTCAGGGCGCGGCCCAGGTTCAAATAGAGATGGAAGACCAGCCGGCCCTTGTTCACCGTTTCCTACCCCGAACCTGTCAGTTGACGAGGAAGGTTCAGCTACTGCGCCGGGCGGCGGCACGCTGGCGAATGCCCTGTCCTGCATGCCGTGCCCGCCACGTGCGACCCGACCGACTGGACAGTTCGCCCTGCCGACGAGCCCGCCAACGGGATGGGGACCCGCTATTCCGGCGGCGTTCGCCCCGCATGGCGGTGCGGGTCCGACGCGGGCGACGTACAGCCGACACCGACACAGGTGCTTCGGCCAGACGCCACACCCGGGCGAAGCGACCAATGGCGGTAACCATGGTGAGGGCGAGCATCACCCACAGCACGGGGACCAGAAATGAAGCGGACAGGAGGCCGATGGCCAAGAGAATCATTCGCTCAGCCCGCTCCATCAGCCCACCCTTGGCCGAGATGCCCAACGATTCCGCCTTCGCCCTCTGATAGGAGACGAGCGAGGTGGCACCGAGCACTGCGAACGGAAGGAGCACCAGGTGCCCGGGATAGGTCGATACCAGATACCAGGCCACACCGCCCAGGAGCAATGCGTCCGCCACCCGGTCGGTGACCGAGTCGAAGAAGGCGCCTCGGACCGAAGAGGTTCCTGACGCCTTGGCCACCGGACCATCCAGGAGGTCGTGAAGCCCGGTGAGGATAAGCAGCAGGATGCCCAGATGGAGATGGCCCGTGCCTATCGCCACCGCGGTGGCGGTTGCCGAAAGCAGACCTGTCGCCGTCAGAACGTCGGCAGTGACACCTAGCTGCTGCAACTTGCGACCAACCGGACCGGTTCCCCGGTCAACGGTGTCGCGCCAGCGGCCGTCGAACATGGCAATTCCTCCAGGGGTTTCCCTAACCTTACCATCTGCTTGCTTTAGTTGCGCGAATGGCATGCTCAAAGGTCCGACGCAAGCCATCAGGCGGGCCATACGCCCCGGAGCCTTGCCCAACTGTCGGCCAGGGTCTCAGGCAAGACCCGGGCGCCGGCCACCGCCGTCATGAAGTTGGTATCCCCTGCCCATCGCGGCACCGCGTGCAGATGGAGATGGCCTGGAATGCCTGCTCCGGCGGCCCGACCGAGGTTGGCCCCGATATTGACCCCCTCGGGAACGTAGGTTGCTTCGAGTGCGGCCACCCCGGCCCGAAGTGTCCCCCATAATTCGATGCCTTCGGCTTCGGTGAGATCCGCCATCGACCGGACGTGTCGGGATGGCATGACCAGCAGATGACCACTGGTATAGGGGTAGGCGTTGAGGACCGCGAAGGTGGTCTTCCCTCGCCAGAGCACGCAGTTCTCGTCCGAGGGAGGCCCGCTGGCCTCGATCCGGCAGAACACGCATCGGTTCGGATCATCGAGCGGGTGATCGACGAGCGTGTCCAGCTCTGTTTCGGTGCCGGCGTTGGCGGCACCGGGAATGGAGGATACGTACTCGGTGCGCCATCCGGCCCACAGATGTTCGAGACTCACGCCCCGCCGCCCGGGACCGCGCCGGCCGCCTCGGGTGATCCCCGCTCGGCGATCTCTTTAGCCAGACCATCGACGAACGACTCCATGAGAACCCCTCGTTCGGGTTGCTTTGATCCGCGTCGGTTCACCCCCACTGAACCGGCAGCCACATCGTCGTCCCCGACGACCAGGATGTAGGGAACCTTGGTCATCTTGGCGCGGCGGATCCTTGCCCCCAACGGTTCGTCGGGCCCGTCCAACGACACTCGGATGCCAAGGGAGCGAAGCCGGTCTTCCACTCCGTCGGCGTACGCCTGGTGGGCATCGCTCAACGGAAGCACCCGTACTTGTTCAGGTGACAACCACGTGGGCAGGGCGCCGGCGTAGTGCTCGAGGAGAATGGCGAAAAATCGCTCCACCGAACCAAACAGTGCACGATGGATCATGATCGGTCGGTGACGGCCGTTGTCGGTGCCGACGTACTCCATGTCGAAGCGTTGCGGTAACTGGAAGTCGAGTTGGATGGTGGACATCTGGTGGGTCCGACCAATGGCGTCGCGGGCCTGCACGGAGATCTTCGGTCCATAGAACGCACCTCCGCCCTCGTCGAGGACCAGGTCCAAGTCCATCTTCTCGGCGGTGGAACGAAGGGCGTCGGTGGCCTCGTCCCACTCCTCCTCGGTGCCGACCGCCTTCCCCTCTGGCCGGGTCGACAACTCGAGGAAGAAGTCCCCGAGGCCGAAGTCGCGGAGCAGGGACAGCACGAAGGTGAGGGTGGTGAACAGCTCGGTCGTCATCTGTTCGCGGGTGCAGAAGATGTGGGCATCGTCCTGGGTCATCCCGCGGACCCGGGTCAACCCGTGCACCACCCCGGACTTCTCATAGCGGTAGACCGTCCCGAACTCGAACATCCGGATCGGTAGTTCACGGTACGACCGCTGTCGGCTCTTGAAGATCAGGATGTGAAATGGGCAGTTCATCGGCTTCAGGTAGTATTGCTGGCCGCCGTCCAGTTCCATCGGAGGGAAGATGCTGTCGGCGAACCAGTCGAGATGTCCCGACGTCTCGAACAGTTCGGCTTTGGAGATGTGGGGGGTGTAGACGAACTCGTAGCCGGCCACCACGTGCTGTTCGCGCGAGTACTCCTCCATCAGCCGGCGGACCGTCCCACCTTTGGGGTGGAACACGGGCAGACCCGAGCCGAGCTCTTCGGGAAACGAAAACAGGTCGAGCTCAGCCCCCAGTTTCCGGTGGTCGCGTCGTTCCGCCTCTTTCAGGCGATGAAGATATGCAGCCAGCGCCTTCTCCGATTCCCACGCCGTCCCGTAGATCCGCTGTAGCTGTTGGCGTTTCTCATCGCCCCGCCAATACGCTCCCGCCACCCGCATCAGGGTAAAGATGCCTAAACGACCGGTAGACGGGACGTGGGGTCCCCGGCACAGGTCGGTAAACACCGGCGAGTTCCAATACGTGGACACCTCGGGGGCGCTCTCATCCCCGGGAGCGGCGTCGATTTCATTGGCCCCGACCCCGACCGCTTCGATGATCTCGCGCTTGAATGGTTGGTCCTCGAAGAGGGACAGACCCTCTTGGATGCTGTGCTCGTGCCTGACGAACGGCTGATCCTCCTTCATGATCTCGCGCATGGTGGCCTCGATCCGTCCGAGGTCGTCGTCGCTGAAGTGGGCTCCGCCCGGTAGTTCGAAGTCGTAATAGAAGCCGTCCTCGATGACCGGCCCGATGGCGAAATAGGCGCCGGGCCACAGGCGTAACACCGCTTGGGCCAGCACGTGAGCCGTGGAGTGGCGGATCACATTCCGACCCGCATCCGACTCCGCCGTCACCACCGAAACCGTGGAGCCGTCGGGAATCTCGGCCGAGAGGTCTACCTCAGCACCATCGACGGTGGCTGCCACCGCCGCCTTGGCCAGGCGGGGTCCGATCGATTCCGCCAGGTCGAGGGCCGTGGTCCCTTCGACCAGCTCCTTGGTCGATCCATCAGGAAGCCGGACAGTGACGACGCCTGCCATGGGATTACCTCTCTGCTCGGTAGTACATTTCCCCGCCACAATCCGAGCCGGGGGATTTACAGCGTAACGCCTAGGAGCGCCGCCCCTCCGGCCACGCCACGGCCGGCGCGAGCCTCATCGTCGAGGGCCCGGAGCGCCCCAGGGGCATCGAGGTCGTCATCGAGGAAGTGACGGACCACCTCGAGCCCGGCATCGCCTGTTCGATCAGCCGGGGCACTGGCCTCCCGCCACCTCTCCAACCGGTCGGCGGCGGCGGGCATGTCACCGGGCGTCCACTCCCAGTCGGTCCGGTAGTGGTGGCCGAGGAGGGCGACTCGGACGGCGGCCGGTTCCCAGTTCTTGAGCAGGTCTCCCACGAAGACCAGGTTCCCGAGCGATTTCGACATCTTGGCTCCGTCCAGGCCTACCAATCCAACATGCAACCAGTGACGTACGAATGGACGACCGGTCACCGCCTCCGACTGGGCGGTCTCGCATTCGTGGTGGGGAAAGATCAGATCGCGGCCGCCTCCGTGCACGTCGATCGTCTCCCCCAGTTCCCGGAGCGCGAGTGCGGAGCACTCGATGTGCCAGCCGGGTCGACCCGGCCCCCAGCGAGACTCCCACGACGGCTCATCGGGAAGCGCGGGCTGCCACAGGATGAAGTCGAGGGGGTGCCGTTTGTTGGGATCGTCGGGGTTGCCCCCGTTTTCGGCGGCCAGCGACAGCATGGTCTGCTCGTCGAAATGGCTCACCTTTCCGAATTCGGAGAACGTAGTGACGTCGAAGTACACCGCCCCTCCGGCCTGGTAGGCGTGACCGGAGTCGAGCACCGATCCCACCAGGGTCAAGATGTCGGCGATGGCCGAGGTGGCCCGGGGCTCCGACCAGGCAGGGATCAGGCCCAGCGAGCCCATGTCGGCATCGAACTGGGCAATCTCTTCGGCGGCCAGATCGAGATAGTGGACACCCAGTTCTCGGGCCTTGCGCAAGATGTCGTCATCGACGTCGGTGACGTTGCGGACACAGCGGGTCTCGTGGCCCAGGTCGCGCAGACGCCGCTGGAGCACGTCAAAGGTCAGATAGACCTGAGCATGGCCGAGGTGAGCGGCGTCATACGGGGTGATCCCACATGAATACAGGGTGACCACCGGTCCCACATCAAGTGGCGCTACCTCGCCCCGGGCGGAGTCGTACAGTCGGATCACAGGTCGACTGTACGACTCAATGTTCCTCATAGCCGGCCAGGCGCACTGTCGAATGCACCTTGTGATGGATGTTCACCGTGATCAGAACGGCGGTGAATGCCTCGATAGGAGCGGCCTGCGACAAGGTGCCAGCGTCCACGCCGCGTAGCCCATCAATACGGTCAACCAGTGCCTTTGTGGCTATGGAGGCCTCACGGTGATCCGAACACACAAGGACATCTGCCACCAGTGGTGTCGTCAGCTTCTCCATCTCCGAGGCCGGAAGGTGATGAAACGAAGCGGCTACCAATGACCCGGGCAACGCCGCCTGAATCGAAGCCGCCACCGACCCACGAGGTGGCACCAGGGCCAGGAATTCCCGACCTTCTTTGATGAGGGCGTTGGCCATCGACACCACGACCTTGCCGACCAGCACGGCAGCCAGGGGTTTCACGGTGGGTACGGCTCCATCCCACGGCGTGGCCACCACCACCACGTCGCTGGCGGCCGCGTCCTCGTTCGATGCGCCCTCGACCGCGAGGTCATGGTCGGGCCATGCTCGGGTCAATTCCTCGGCCACCGCGGACGCCCGGTCCGCATCACGTGATCCGATGACCACCTGGGCGCCGCTGGCAGCTAAACGCACCGCCAAGCCGCGACCGGCGGGTCCCGTACCTCCGAGTATTCCCACACGCATGGCCCTTACCTTTGCACATGCAACCGATACTCCGGCACTGTCGGCGGACGATAACCTGACCGTCCCATGGGACTGCTCGACGGAAAACGAATCCTGGTGACCGGGGTACTGACTGACGCGTCGCTGGCTTTTGCGGTGGCTCGCAATGCCCAGAACGAGGGCGCCGAGGTGATCCTGAGCGGTGCCGGGCGGGGTCTCTCACTCACCCGACGCACGGCTCGGAAACTGGCGGTCGAGGCCGACGTGCTCGAGATCGACGTCACCGAGCCCGAGCAGTTGGCCGAAGCGGCCGCTGTCCTTACCACCAAGTGGGACCGCCTCGACGGGATTCTCCATGCCATCGGTTACGCACCGCCGGAATGTCTCGGCGGGGACATCTTTCAAGCGCAGTGGGAACAGGTACAGGTCGCTCTTCATGTTTCCACGTATTCTTTGAAGGCATTGGCCGAGGCGTTCCGTCCCTTGCTGGTTGCCGCCGGGGAGGGCGACCGACCGGGCGCATCCATCGTCGGGCTCGACTTCGACGCCACGGTGGCGTGGCCCGCCTACGACTGGATGGGTGTTTCCAAGGCGGCACTGGAGTCTCTCTCGCGCTACCTGGCCCGCGACCTCGGCCCCGACAAGGTTCGGGTGAACCTGGTCGCCGCCGGGCCGGTCAAGACACTGGCCGCCAAGTCGATTCCCGGATTCAGCGCCTTCGAGGACACCTGGGCCGAGCGGGCCCCTCTCGGTTGGGACGTGCTCGACGCCGACGTGGTGGCTCGCGCCTGTGTCGCCCTCCTCTCCGATCTATTTCCCATGACCACCGGGGAGATGGTGCACGTCGACGGAGGAGTGCATGCCATCGGCGCCTGAGCTTCCCATCGGCCTAGCGCCGATCCCATCCCAAGGAGACCACCCACCATGCTTTCCCCTGACCAACTCCGCAGCCGGATCACCGACTACGTCGACACCGTCAACTCGCGCGACGCCAAGGCCATCGCCGCGCTGTTCACCGAAGATGCACGGCAGGCCGACCCTGCCTCCAACCCGCCCAGCATCGGTCGGGCCGCCATTACGGCATTCTTCGAGAGCAGCATCGGGGGAAGCGAATCGTGGACCTTCACGGCCAAGGCGGTCCACACCTGTGCGAACAAGGTGGCCATCGATTTCGAGATCGCCCTGGTGACCGGGGGTGCCTCCATGACCATCGACGGTATCGAGGTCTTTGACGTCAACGAAGACGGCCAGTTCATCTCGGCCGATGCCTACTGGGACGAATCCGACCTGAGTTTCGGTTAAGGCACGGACCCTGGCTCCCCACCGGTAGGCCGGAGAGCGCAGTCCCTACCGGCGATACCATGCGTCCGAGATGGAAACCGTCGACTCGAAGATGAGCAGCTCGTTGCCCATGCCTGATGCTGCCGTCGCAGAGTCGGGCGCTACGCCGACCCGCCCGCCCGGAATGGTGACGGTTGTCGGGTTGATGGGCCAACCCCGACAGACCGTCGGCGTTGAAGGCCGCGCCGCCCTGGCTTCGGCCGAGTTGGTCCTGGGCGGGCGCCGAGAGCTCGAGAGCCTCCATGGTTTGGCCCTCGGCGCCGAGTCCGGAACTTCCGGTCAGGACATACCAACTGGCGAGATCGGGGATGACGCCGACGATGCTTGCCGCCGGGCTGCATCAGCATCCCGCGACGGCGTGGCGGTCTGCATGGTGGTATCGGGTGACCCCGGCTTCTTCGGCATCGTGGCTTCGCTGGTGCGGGTGGTTGACCGGCGGGACTTGCGGATCCTTCCGGCTCCATCGTCGGTGTCCTTGGCCTTCGCCCGGCTGGCCCTGCCGTGGGACGACGCCGCGGTGGTGTGCCCCCAGGGTGGACGGCTAAGCGACTCGATACGGGCCATCCGCTTGGCCCGGAAGGCCGCCGTCCTCACCTCACCGGCTTCACCCCCCGAGGCGGTGGGCCGGTCCCTGGTGGCGGCGCGTGCGGCCGTGGACATGGTGGCGGTCTGCAGCCGCCTCGGTCATCCCGATGAATCGGTCACCATGGTCGGTCTCCACGAGTTGGCCACCGGCACCTGGGATCCCTTCTCGGTGGTGGTTCTCGTCGGGCCGGCCGGCCGGCCCATCGCCGGATGGGGAGGGGTCGATTCCAGCACCAAACCACTGGCCTGGGGTCTCCCCGACAACGCCTACGCCCATCGCGACGGACTGGTCACCGAGGCGGAAGTCCGAGCGGTGGCATTGGGCAAACTGGCATTGCCTGCCGCCGGCGTGTTGTGGGATGTGGGGGCAGGAAGCGGAAGTGTGGCCGTCGAAGCCGCCGTCCTGTGTCCCGGGATCACCATCTTTGCCATCGAGGAGCGGGATCCGGACGTGATGCGTATCACCGCCAACGCGGCCAGTTTCGGTGCTGACGTCCGGGTCATCCGCGGCCATGCCCCTGAGGCATGCGAAGGACTCCCCGACCCGGACCGGGTGTTCGTCGGTGGTGGTGGGCTCGACGTCCTCGACTCGGCCCTGGCGCGACTGCGCCCGGGAGGGCGCATCGTCGCCACCTTCTCGGCTCTCGATCGGGCCACCGGAGCGGCCGATCGATTGGGCAACCTCACCCAGATCTCGACCAGCCGTGGTCATCCCTCTCCCGATGGCAGTTGGCAGCTGGCCGCCGCCGACCCGGTCTTTTTGGCCTGGGGGCCCGAAAGCCATGAGCACAGGGTGGCGAACGACTAGCGCCGGGCTTCTCCGACCCGGCTGGGCCGAGCCGCGGCGACCGGGTCGCTACAGCTGCATGGCCTTCACCTCGAGGAACTCCTCTAAGCCGAAGCTGCCGTACTCCCGTCCGTTGCCCGACTGCTTGTAGCCACCGAATGGGGCCAGCGGATTGAATCCACCGCCATTCACTTCGACCTGGCCGGTCCTGAGCTGACGGGCAACCGCCTTGGCCCGCTCCGGGTCACCTGACCACACACCCCCCGCCAACCCGTACTCGGAGTCGTTGGCAATGTCGATGGCCTCTTCCTCGGTGCCGTAGGGGATGATCGAGAGCACGGGTCCGAAAATCTCGTCCCGGGCGATGGTCATATCCCGGGTCACACTGCTGAACACTGTGGGCCGAATGAAGAATCCCGCCGAAAGACCCTCGGGTGCCTCCACGCCACCGGTAAGGAGGGTTGCCCCTTCCCCCACCCCCTTGTCGATGAAGTTACGAACCCGATCGCGCTGAGCGCCGGATACCAAGGGTCCAAGCCGACTGGATGGTTCGAACGGGTCACCGGGCGTAAACGCCTCGGCGGCGGCCACGGCCAGATCCTCCACCTCGGACAAGCGCTCCCGGGGAACCAGCATTCGGGTCAACGCGCTGCAGGTCTGTCCCGAGTTGAGGAAGCACTTGGCAACTCCGTCAGGAATGGCCTTGGCCAGATCCGCATCGTCGAGAATGACGTTGGCCGACTTTCCGCCCAACTCGAGGGCCACCCGCTTGACGGTGCCCGATGCCACTTCAGAGACCCGCTTTCCCGCCCGGGTAGAGCCGGTGAACGACACCATGTCCACATCCGTGTGAGCGGCGATGGCTTCTCCCACCACCGGCCCGACACCGGTCACCAGGTTGAAGACTCCGGCAGGAAGGCCAATCTCTTCGAACACCTCAGCCAACACAAATGCATTCAGGGGGGCCACCTCGCTGGGCTTCAGCACCACCGTGCAACCGGCGGCCAGCGCCGGCGCCACCTTGGCGGCGATCTGGTGCAACGGGTAGTTCCACGGCGTGATGGCGCCGACCACGCCAATCGGCTCGCGCACAATCAGAGAGTTGCCCACCGTCTGTTCCCAGGTGAAGTCAGCGGCAACCTGGGCCATGGAGCCGAAGGTCGTCATCGGCAGGCCCACCTGCACCAACTGCGAGAGCATCAACGGCATGCCCACCTCGCGGGTAATGAGATGAGCCAGGTCGTCCATCCGGGTGGCCAACGCTTGCGAGACTTGAGTCAACAGTTCGGTCCGCTTCTTCAC
Source organism: Acidimicrobiaceae bacterium (assembly GCA_003152015.1). Classification (GTDB taxonomy): domain Bacteria; phylum Actinomycetota; class Acidimicrobiia; order Acidimicrobiales; family RAAP-2; genus DASZIT01. Next base: position 43,315 of record PLZF01000040.1, read on the forward strand.
TGGCGTGGCCGACCAGGCCGGGAACGCCGCCCGTGCGGCCGCCACGGCCAGATCGACATCCTTGGTCGATCCCTCGGGGATGGATCCCATCACCTCTTCGGTGGTCGAGTCGATGACATCGATGGTGCCGGTTCCGGTGGAAGGTACCCACTCCCCTCCTATGTACAAGCGGTCACGGACAATCGGTTGCGAAGTACCCACGGTGATCCCCTTAGTAGAAGTGATGTCACCTCAGCATACGCGTGTTGGCCATGGGGCATTTCGGCCCCGGGGCCCGTCGGCCCACATTGCATAGTGGGCACTATATATGTAGTCTTCAGTATGTATCCGCCCCGCCCGGGGCGAGCAGAGGAGCGGAATGGCCCAAACCCAAGGGGAGCGGAAGGCAGAGACCCGTGCGCGCCTGTTGGCCGCCGGGGCCGACCTATTCGCCGACCGCGGGATCGACGGGGTATCGGTAGATGCCGTCGCCGAGGCGGCGGGCCGAACCTCGGGTGCCGTCTACGCCCACTTCGGCAGCAAGCAGGGTCTCCTCCTGGCTGTGCTCGACGCGTGGAAGCAGTCGGTCCTCACGGTTCTGTTCGCCGAAGTCGCCATTACCGACTCCCCCCTCGGGCAGTTGGCTGCCGTGTGGGACAACATCGGCAACAATCCCGACACCGACTCGGATCGTTGGTCCCTCCTCGAACACGAGCTGTGGCAACGGGCCGCCCGCGACCCCGAGGTGGCCGACGCTCTTAGGGCCCGAAGTATCGAGTCCCGGGGCCGGAGCGCCCACGAGCTCTCACGATGGGCGTCGACGATGAGCGTGCAGCCGGTCGCCGATCCCGACGATCTGGCCACGCTGGTCAAGGCACTCCTCACCGGTCTGGAGATGCAACGGCGGATCGAACCCGCCTCGGTCAACTGCGACCTTGCCGTCAGGGGGCTGGCGGCGTTGATGGGAATGTCACCGGTACCCGGAGATTCCGATCGAACCACATCACCGCGTCAACGCAACACCGTCACTCACGACACACCCGCCTAGAGAGAGGTAGCTGAACCACCATGAATACCGAGATCCGCCAAAAGCTGGGCATCGAATTCCCGATCTTCGCATTCACTCACTGTCGCGACGTCGTGGCTGCCGTCTCCAATGCCGGAGGGATCGGCGTGCTCGGCGCCATCGGCTTCACTCCCGAGCAACTCGAGGTGGAGCTCACGTGGATCGACGAGCACATCGGTGACCATCCCTACGGTGTCGACATCGTGATCCCTGCCAAGTACGAGGGCATGGACGAAATGGATCCGGACAAACTCGAAGCTCAAATCCGTGGTCTGATCCCGGCTGAACACCGAGAGTTCGCCCTCAAGATCCTGGCCGACCACCACGTGCCGGAAATCCCCGAGGATGAGCGCCGGAGCAACGGCATGATCGGATGGACGGCGGCTCATGCGGCCGGATTGATCGAGGTGGCGCTTCGCCATCCGCAGGTGCGCCTCATCGCCAATGCCCTGGGCACACCCCCAGCCGACGTCATCGAAAAAGTCCAAGGCGCGGGTCTGATGATCGGTGCCCTGGCCGGGTCGGTCAAACACGCTCTCAATCACAAGGCGGCCGGACTCGACTTCATCGTCTGTCAAGGATCCGAGGGTGGCGGCCACACCGGCGATGTCGGGAGCATCGTGTTGTGGCCCGAGGTCATCGACGCGGTGTCACCCATCCCCGTCCTGGCTGCCGGCGGTGTCGGCAGCGGGAGGCAGATGGCCGCGGCGTTGGCCCTCGGGGCCCAGGGCGTCTGGTCCGGCACCTTGTGGCTGACGGTGGAGGAAGCCGATATCCCGCCCAAACAAATGGAGACCTACCTGGCCGCCACCAGCCGGGATACTGTGCGTTCCCGCTCCTTCACCGGCAAGCCATGCCGGATGCTGAAGAACGATTGGACCGACGCGTGGGAGGCGGAAGAGACCCCGGACCCGTTGCCCATGCCGTTGCAGATGATGGTGGCCATCGAAGCCGTTTCCCGCGGTCACCGGTATCCCGAGCAGGCCCGCGACGTGAATTTCAATCCCTGCGGCCAGGTCATCGGACGAGCCACCGTCGTGCGTAAAGCCAGGGACGTGGTCTTCAGCATGGTCGAGGAGTACATCGAAGCGACGGACCGCATGCAAGCGGGTGTCACCGTCTGACTCCCAAGCCGATGACAGCTCACCCCAGCCTGTACGATGCGGAGGAAATGGGGCACCGACAACGGGGTTGACGGGGCAAGGGGGTCACCGATGGCGACATTGCATGGATTCCCGATCCTGGTGACCGGGCGACGCTGGTGCGTGGTCGAGATGCCCGACTGCTGGGCGATCATGGATGGTCTCGACGCCGTTCCTCAGGCCGCATTCCGTTTTCAGAAGGATGACTCCGGATGGCGAGACGTGGTCGCACAACTCCAACGCACCGATGCTCCGACCCCGACCAACCCATCCATTGCGCCCGTCGCCACCGCGCCTTACGTGCGGCAAGGTCGCCGACAGTTCTCACTGGCCCGGTTCGGGGTCTTCTTCAGCTCGATCATCCTCGGAGCATCGGCTCAGTTGCCCTGGGCGATCATCAAGGGCTCGGGCAGTGGCGGCGGCAACCCCTCAGACCTGCGCGGTGATCTGTTCAAGGTCCTGTCCGACGGATGGCGCAGCACTGTCGCATCGATCCTGGTCGGGTTGGCGGTCGTCTGCGCCCTCCAGGCCTTGGTTCTCCCTTTCACCCGCATCACGCTGATTTCGGGGGTGATCGGACTAATGGCCCTGGTGCCGGTGATCATCGGCATTACGCAGATCCACACGTTCGCCGGCCCGGGCCTCTCCCATCCCATGGTGTCGATCGGGTACGGGGTCTTCGTGGCGTTCGGCGGGTGCCTCCTGCTCATCATGGCGTGGGCAGTGTTTCCCACCAGGCCGAGACGGCAGCGGCAGAGCCCGGTCGGCATTCACCTCGAGGGTGGCGGAACCGTCCGGGCGGGCGCAGTCATGAAAGGTCTGACCCCCACCACCCCGGCTCCACCATCCAGGCCCAACAGGAATACCGCCGAGTTCGGTGGTCTCCCCACGCTGGGCGCAGCCCTGGCCCAGCTGGCCCAGCACGATCAACCCGTGGTGGTCGCAACCCCGGCGCCGGAACCTCGGGCGGCCTATCCGGCCGGGTGGTTTGCCGATTACGCCGACCCGGCCCTGTTGCGCTATTGGGACGGCACCCAGTGGACCGAGCACACCCACCCGTCGAAGCCCGATCAGTGAGTCGTATCCCTAATTCCCTCGCAGCGCGGTGGCCTCGAACCCGGTCATGGGATCGTCCAGGGGGACCACCATCGACGGCTTGAGTGGGCGATGGTTCTCTGCAACCAGACGGACAGCTGTGCCCCAGGCTGCGAAGCCGACGGCGTGCCGGGCAAAATCCATCGGTCCCTCGGTGACTTTTACCTCCACCACCCCCGTTCCCCCCATGGTGATGGCTGAAGACTGCATGCGTTCCATGGCCGATTCGCGGGCGGCATACATTGCTTCGGTGAAGTTGGTGAGCTCGACGTTCTGAGACTTCTGCTGCAGGGCTACCCCGATGGATCGACGGGGAGCGTAGACGAAGCTGGCGCCGACGGCCAGGCCCAAGGGTTGCCACCCCGACACGTGCAACAGGGTGAAGTCACGGGCAGAGAGATCCGACACGAATACGTGGGCTGCATCCACTTGTTTGGCTCCGACCGGTCGCACCGCGGTTCCGAGCAACGTCACGTCAATATGGTGGCGATGGATCGAACGGTCGACCTGTACTCCGACCACACCATGACCCCCGGCCTTGGCGCACTCGCGGTGGATGCGGTCAATGGCCCCCTCAAACGCACGGGCATAGGCGGCGGACGCTGACGTGATCTCCCCCTGGCCCCAGTTCCAGACGCCCATGGGGACCGAATACAGGGAGACCCCGCAGACCAGCTCTATCGGCTCCCATCCGACGGAATGCAGAATCAACTCTTCATCGATGGAGAGGTCCGAGGTCATCGACTGCATCTTGGAAGGTTGCGGGTCGTGCAGAGTGCCAACCGCCCGCCGCAGTTCGGCCTTGATATCAACCGGGGTCGGAGGTGGGTCTCCGAGTTGTCTGCTGATGCTCACGACAGTCTCACCGTGGGATGGGGAACAGGCATCGGATCGAAGTCCTTGAACCGTCTGACCCGGTTGCCCCGCAGAAGGCACTGAATCTCCTGGTCACCCTCACTCAGCTGGTGCTCAGAGACCACCAGCTCTGCACCATGGAGCGAGTCCCCCGCCATTTGGGCCCGCACGTGCTCACGGGCAATTTGGCGAGCCGCCATCTGGGCCGAGGCCACCTGGATGATCTCCGCCCCGGCCGGCTGCATGCCCCAGGTGGAGCTGGTCCCCTCCAAGAGGAATTCAGTCATGCAGTAGGCCCAGACCCGGACCGAGGAGACCGCGGCCGCCACCGAGATCGGCATGTACCCGGCTTCGATCAGCTTGGCCAGACGCTGGCCGGCCAAATAGGTGGTCCACGGTTGCCCCCCGGCCGGAGCCGGAGCATCCGTCACCTTCACCGCAGTACCCCGGAGGTGAAACTCGAGGACACCCAGATCCCCGAGGCGGTCGGCGGTGTCCACCACGCCCACCACGCCGTGTGCGCCGACGGCGGCGGCTTCTTTGAGCATGCGCGAGTAGGCGGTCCCGAACCCCTGGCCCCAGGCGTCCTCGATCCACGACTGCTCGTAATTCTGCCCCCAGCTCCGGTGCTCGTTGGAGACGAACCCGTGTGGGCACTGCCAGCTCTCCATGTAGCCGCCTTGGCCCCCACTGTAGGGAGATATGCCGCGGCGGTACGGAGAGTTGAGGCCGTACCACCCCCACTGCATCACGCAGAATCCCTGCACATATCCCACCGGCTCGAGCCCCATCTGCAGACAGGCGGCGAAGTCGGGCACGGTGAGCCCCGACGTGAACGCCTGGCTGGCGAAACGCCGGTTGGCGGCCTCGGGAAGATCAGGCGCCGTTTCCGTCATCAGTTGTCGAGCGAAATAATGGTGGTGGGGGTGGGCAGCGTCACGTCATTCGACGTCTTGACCACCGCGGTTCCCAGGGAAAGGAACTCGATGGTGTGGCTCCCCCATTGGTGGGACTTTTCCTCCAGGCGAACACCGACGATGCCGGATGCTCCCAGTCGATCGGCTTCATCCTGCATGCGGGTCATGGCCAGTTCACGCGCCTCGTAGAGGGCCTGGGTGAAGTTGGGGAGCTCGATATTCTGGCCGGCCGACCCCAGGGTCTGCCCCAGACCCCGGTGGGCGATGTGGTACACGCAGGTTCCCATCACCAGGCCCTGGGGGATATAGCCGGTCTGCATCAGGGTCCAGAAATCCTGTCCCGACAGATCGGAGGTAAAGGGCTTGCCCAGTTTGTTGCGATGTGAGACGCCACTTTCGGCCTTGACCGCGGTTCCCACCGCGATGAACTCGGCGGCATCCTTGCCCCACTCGTAGTAGTTGACATCGAGCCGGACCCCCACCACCCCATCGGCTCCCAGCTCGGCCGCCTCTTCTTCCATGCGGGTCATGGCCAACTCACGGGCGTTGTACATCGCCTCGGTGAGTTTGGTGAGCTCTTGGCTCTGTCCCCACTTCCGGGTCTGAATTCCGGTGTGATAGATCGACGAGCCCATCACGAACCCGAGTGGATGGAATCCCACTTCCTTGATCAACAGGAACTCATTGACCGACAGGTCCGAGGTAAAAAGGCCATGCTCCAATTCCTCGAGGCGATGACTGGTGGCCTCGGGAAGTCCTTGGGGGTCGTCACTCATGTGTGTCCTCCGATGACGATGTTCTCGAGGGCCTGTCTGGCCGTTTGGCTGTGGGCCGCCTCCGCCTTGAGTGCCGCGAGGACCTTGGCGATCCACGCCTCCACGTCCACCTGATCGCTGCGAATGCGGATACCGCCGGAGGCGTGCCCGATGGTGCAGAGCAAGCCGGCACCGTCGACCACGGCGTCGAAGTGGTCGGTGCCCATGGAAATCTGAACAGATTTGATCTCATCCGTCTTCCGGAAACGCCCACCGCCACGCTCGACCCGCAGCCGATCACCCAAGGTGTCTCTCAGTTGATCGACCAACACCTTCAACAAGATGTGCACGTCGGTGAGGTCGGCACGCAGTGACGCCGCGGCCATCTCCAGGTCAAAAGAGTCATCCATACTGGTCACTGACCGTCACCCTACCGCCCGGGTTGGTCTCCGGTACGGCGCGTCGGGGCCGGCCCCAGGCCGACTACTTCCCGAAATCCCAGGTGTTCCCGGATTCATACTCGTGGAGGATGTTCTCGGCCATCAGGATCCTGTGGACCTCATCGGGCCCGTCAGCCAACCGAGCACCCTGGCCGCCAGATACACGCGACCCAAGGGCAGGTCGTTGCTCACCCTGGCACCTCCCCACACCTGAATGGCCCTGTCCACCACCCGATGGTAGGCGGCCGGCACAAACACCTTGATGGCGGAGATGGCGGTGCGAGCCTGAGGATCGTTGTCCGCCACTTTCTCGGCGGCATTGATGGTCATGAGGCGGGCCGCCTGGATATCCATGTAGTTATCGGCGATGAAGCCCTGAATGAACTGCTTGTCCTTCAACAGGCCACCGTGGACCTCACGGACCAGCGAGCGTTCGACCATGAGGTCGAATGGCCGAAGATACCGATGCCGCGGATGATGTTCACCCCGGGTGTCTTGCTGGGCACGATGATCTGGGTCATCTGACCGGGTTTGCCGAGCTCACCAGTTGGGCAATTGGCTCGGCACATCACGATGAGGAAGTCAGCGGCAAAACCGTTCGAGGTAAGCCAATTGTGCTCGTTGATCACCCAGTCGTCGCCTTCCCGCACCGCCTCGGTGGTGAGCGAACGCGGATCGGAACCGGCGGCGTCGGGCTCAGCCATCGAAAAACCCGACTCCAACTGTCCATCGATCAACGAAGCGACCAGGTGCGCTTCTGTTCTTCGGTGCCGTACTTCACCAGGATCCGCGCATTGCCGGAGTTGGGAGTGGCCACCCCGAACAGAGTGGCAGCCCCGGTGGCATAGGCCAGGACTTCATACATCTAGGCGAGTTGGAGAAAATCGAGTCCCATACCGCCGTATTCCGCCGGGGGGTGCGGGGCCCACAGACCGGCGTCACGTACGTTGGTCTTGACCTCCTCACGCAGACCTGCCGCCTAGCGCCTGATTTCGTCTCTCTCGTCATCACTCGCTGACCTGCCTTGGGTCGATCCCCATAGTTTCCCTTCATTGGGCAGCACGTCAGCGTTGATCAGGTCCGCGGCCCGGCGGCGGATGTCATTGATGCCGGCATCAACGCCGGCAATAGGTGAGACATTGCTCGGCATGTCAATCTGCTGAGTAGACGAACATGGTTACGGAGCAGCGGTCGTCAGGCGGAGTGCCGCTCGACGACAACAACGGGGATCTGACGGTCGGTCTTCTCCTGGTAGTCGGCATAGTCGGGATAGGCCTCGACGGCGCGGGCCCACCAGATCGCCTTTTCTTCGCCGGTCACCTCGCGGGCCACCATGTCCCATCCAGAAGGGCCGTCCTGGAGCTCCACCTCGGGATAGGCGAGCAGGTTGAAGTACCAGACCGGGTGCTTTGGGGCACCGCCCTGGGACGCCACCAAGGCATAGCTGCCGTCGTGCTCCACTCTCATCAGAGGTGTTTTGCGGATGTTGCCCGATTTCGCTCCCTTGGTGGTGAGCAAAATCACCGGCAGACCTCGCATGGTGGTTCCCTCCGTGCCGCCGGACCCCTCGTACAACTCGACCTGGTCCCGGACCCATTGGGCGGGACTGGGCACGTAATTTCCGATGAGGGGCATGCCGACCAGCTAACACCAGGGAGGGCTCCGCCAGCCAATCTGATGGATCGGAATCGAAGGGCTACATTCCCACGATGCCGGCCACACCTGAACCCGCTTGGGAGGACGATGGCCGGACCCGCTGTCATTGGGCCACCGGGCCGTGGTTGGCTCCGTATCACGACACCGAGTGGGGCGTCCCGGTCCACGACGACCGCCGACATTTCGAACTGTTGGTACTAGAGGGTGCGCAAGCCGGGTTGAGTTGGCTCACCGTTCTCAAGCGCCGCCACGGATACCGGCAGGCGTTCGCCGATTTCGACCCCGCGGTGGTGGCCCGCTTCTCCCCACGCAAGGTGGAAGAGCTTCTCGGCGACCCCGGCATCATCCGTCATCGCCAAAAAATCGAAGCAACCGTCGGGAATGCCAACGCCCTGCTCCGGGTACAGGAAGAGATGGGCAGCTTCGATGCCTTTCTCCGGGGGTTCGTCGGTGGACGTCGGGTCATCAACCGGTGGACGTCGCCCAAACAGGTGCCCGCCTCGACCCCGCTTTCGGTGGCCCTCAGTGCCGACCTCCGACGGCGGGGTTTCCGCTTTGTCGGACCCACCATCTGTTACTCGTATCTGCAGGCGGCCGGGTTGGTGGTCGACCACCTCACCGGATGCTTCCGCTACCCCGAACTGATCGGCGGCGATGGGTAGTCCGCCACGCGACTTTGCATGGCCCACCGAGCGTTCGAAACGCCTTCACAAAGGGAGGTCCGGTCAGTTGGGATCTTCATCCACACGAGGAGCGGTCATGTCGAGATATCAGCCTCAGGGTCATCTGGGGCGCTGGGTGACCCCACCGCCCCCCGGTTGGGGCCAATATCCCGTGCATCCAACGGCCGCCCATCCGAATCCGGTCGTCCTGGACCATGGCCTGACCATGTCGCCACTGCTGGCGGACAACGGGTACTGCGTCTACGCAATGGCCTACGGCCTCGACCCGGTTACCGGCCAACTGCTGGTCGGGGATCGCCACTGTGGGCGGACGCCCTGGTGATGGGCACCGGCTCTTCAGCGCAGGCATCTCCCGATCGGATCGTGGCGCTCACGCCGTGAGGTCGACCGCCGGTGACCCCGATCCCGGGCTGACCCGCGACAATCGGGAATGCGTGATTGCCACGGTCGACCTACATTGAACAGGTGACCAGCAAGGTGGTGAAGGCCCACCCACAACTTGCGTCGATCCAATTGGGTGGACGGCTGTCTCGCGGGGAAGAAGAGGTGCAGCTGGCACGGGCTCAACGCCGGCTGGTGCATTTGCGGCTCATCAACGGTGGACAACTCAGCAACAAGCGGCTCGGCCCCCCGGTGTGCGTGATCTTTGAGGGATGGGATGCCTCCGGGAAAGGCGGCGTGATCAAGCGCCTGGTGGCGCCCCTCGATACGCGTCACGTGCGAGTCGCCCAGTTCAGCACACCGACGTCCGATGAGTTGCGGCACCACTTCATGTGGCGCTTCTCCCCCGCGCTCCCGGGATGGGGGGGCATGGCGATACTCGACAGGAGTTGGTACGGACGAGTGCTCGTCGAGCGGGTCGAGGGGTTGGCCACCGACGAGCAGTGGCGCCGGGCGTACAAGGAAATTTCCGCCTATGAGCAATCCCTGGCCGTCGAGGGCATGGTCCTCGTCAAGCTGTGGCTTCACATCTCTCATGACGAACAAGGGAATCGGTTCCAGGCGCGTCAGGACAATCCCCTCAAAGCATGGAAGCTGACCGAGGAAGACTGGCGCAATCGGGAGAAACGTGCCGAGTACGAAGCCGCGGTCAACGACATGCTGGCCTCGACCGATCATGCCGATGCCCCGTGGGACGTGATCGATGCCGAACAAAAGCGGTTTGGCCGAGTATCAGCCCTGCAGACGATCGTCGGCCGGATCGAGGACGGTATGCGGCGATGGGGCATCGAGCCGCCGCCTTCGACGGGAGCCGAATACGACGATATGTAGGCACGCATAGGGTGATATGGCGTCGCCGGTATGTCCTACAGCAAACAGCTGCGCTACGGCGGGCCCGCATGCTGAACCCGGCTCGCAGCCGGAAGTCATCCGACAGCTCTTTGCATCTTTCACACTCGCCAACCGTCGCTAGCCTGCGGCTATGGGAATGAGCGGGGAACGGGCCACCGGCGACCAGCCTGGCCCGGACGGGCGGAGCCACCTCCGACTCGGGGCAACGCTGATCGCGCTGGTTGTCCCCGCGTTGATGATGTGGGCCTCGACCTCCGCCGTGGGTGGGGAGACGGCCCTGTCGGCCACTTCGTCCGGAGATCCCTCGTGGCCCGTCTACCACCAGAACGCGGCCGGCACCGGGGTGGCGGCGTCGGTGGCTGCCGTCGATACCGCCAGCCCGGCCTGGACCTCGCCCAGGCTCGATGGTGCCCTCTTCGGCGAACCACTTATTTCTTCAGGACAGGTCTTTGTGGCCACGGAGAACGACACCGTCTATGCACTTTCGTCCTCCACCGGGGCGGTGCTTTGGTCGACCCACCTCGGCACCCCCGTGCCTTTGAGGTCGCTCCCCTGCGGCAACATCACCCCGACCGTGGGTATCACCGGCACCCCGGTCATCGACCAGGCCCGATCCGAGATCTTCGTGGTGGCCGACGAGCTGAGGAACGGAAACCCGACCCACATGCTTGTCGGTCTCGACACCACCTCGGGCCGCACTGAGACGACCCAGGACGTGGACCCGGCCGGCTCCAAGCCGGCGGCGCTGTTGCAACGCACCGGACTGACGCTCGACGCCAACCGGGTGGTGTTCGGCTTTGGTGGCAACTACGGGGATTGCTCGATCTACCGAGGGTGGCTGGTGGGGGTAGATGAGGCCGGCGGTGCGCCGGTGGACTTCGCAGTTGATTCCGCCGCCGATGAGAGCCAGGGGGCGATCTGGATGGGTGGCGGAGCACCGGCGGTCGACAGCCGGGGCGATCTCTGGGTCGGTGTGGGCAACGGCTCGGTCACGTCGTCCGGGCACCCGTACGACCACAGCGACTCCGTGCTCGAGTTGTCCTCCAGTCTTCAACTCCTCCAGTACTTCGCCCCCAGCACCTGGGCCTCGGACAATGCCAATGACCTCGACCTCTCAATGGAGCCCGCCCTGTTGGCCAACGGTCAGGTGGTGGCGGCGGGCAAGTCGCGTGTCGCGTACCTCCTCAATGGCAACCGCCTCGGGGGTATCGGTGGGCAGGAGGCGACCGTGGGGTCGGTCTGCGGCGACGATGTGGACGGAGGAACCGCGGTAGTGGGGACGACTGTATTTTTGCCCTGCCTGGGCGGCATCGTGGCTGTGCAGGTGAGCGCTTCCCCCTGGTCGCTCCATGATCTTTGGCGATCCCGAACCGGTGGCGGCCCACCCATCGTGGCCGCGGGTTTGGTATGGACCATCGGACAGAACGGCGTGCTCTACGGGCTCGACCCGAGCACCGGCGCGGTGAAACAACAGGCATCAATCGGCGTGCCCACCAACCACTTTCCCACCCCAAGCACAGGGAATGGGGTCCTCGTCGCTACCTCTGCCAACCACGTCGTGGCCTTCGCCACTTCACCCACCAGCTCACCGACAACCGTGCATCGGCCGAACGGAGGCGAAATTCCAGCCGGTGCCATCGCTGGCATCGCGGTAGGTATGGGGATAGTCAGCGGGGCGACCGTTTGGCTTCTCCACAGGCGTCGACGCAGCGGTCCAACCTGAACCATCCACCGGGTCGGGTCGAACGAGGTTCTGTCTGACGAGCCAGGCCGAACCCACATTCGGTCGCTCTTAGCAAAACCTTAGTCGTCTCTCAGCTAAAGCCCTGCCTGGGGGCATAAAGAGTGGTCATGATCCATGGCCCTGACGCTGACAGTGCCGCTGGATTGAACTCGAACCGGTCGCTAGTGGGCACGGGATCTGAGCGTGCCTGACAGCCGGGTTGGCAAGAACCCGTATGACCTCCGCTCCGGAGATCACCGGAAGCACTGGGCTCACGCGGAAAGGCGCACGGTCGCGATGATCGGTGGTTCCACCTCTTCGGGGAGAACCTTGGGTTACACAAGACGAACCACTGCCGCATATTTCATCTGATGCATATGGTAGCGATCTGCAGATAGCGCCTGCGGGCAGGGATCCTCGTCTGCTCGTTGCTTCGTCGCAGGTGACGGGAAAGCTGCCACGTAGCACCATTCACATGCGGTCGATAGCTCAGGCGCTCAGCCGGGCGGCGTGAGCCGCCGCCAGAGCGAGGGCCAAGATGATGAGGGCGACGTACCAGCGCCCGGTCAACTTCGGGATACGCAACGGGCTGACCATGAGCACGGCCAGCACCACGCCGGCGGCGCTGAGGGCGACCCGGAAGGCGGCGGGACCGAGCGGCCCATCGAGGAGCATTACAGCCACGAAGCTGATGATGGCCAGGTCGGTTGGCAAGCCGGTGTATGTACCCGAGGCTGCATCGAGGCCGTGGACGTTGAAGTAACCGAGTCGCATAGCCGTGGCCACCGCGAGCAGCATGGCCACGGGCACGTACGCAACCCGGAAGTGGCCATACGACAAGATCACAATGCCGAGGGCAGCCCCGGCCGACACCATGTCGGCCAGCGAGTCGAGGCTGGCCCCGAATGCACCCTGCTCACCGGTGCGCCCCGACGTACGCTTGGCCACCGGGCCGTCGACCACGTCGAAGACAAAGGCGCCCACCAGGCTGATGGCGGCCCCCGCGTGCGCCCCCCGCACGGCCAGCGTGATCGCCAGGATGCTGGCTGCAAGCCCGGCGAGGGTGAGCAGATTAGCGACGTCGGCGAGATGAGACAGGATGGTGGGAGGCGGCGAAGCGGTGTCTCCCCGCCCATCGGCGGCCGGTGATCGGCTCAGGGCCGGTCCAGCCCGAGCTGGGACAGGGCGTCGACGAGCCGCCGGTTGTCGGCCGCCGTGCGCGACGCGATGCGCAGGTAGCGATCAGCCTCGGGCATTGTCTTCGACGCGCAGTCCTTGATCAGGATGCCGTGTTCGACGTACAGCCTTCGAGCCAGCGCCGGTCCCGTTAGACCAGGTGTGGTGATCTTACAGAATACGAAGTTGGCGTCGGGCCGGAAGGGAGCCAAGCCCGGCAACTCGCACAGCGCGTGGTAGAGCTCCTGGCAGGTGTCGCGCACCACCTCACAACTGGCTGCGAACTCGCTCCGATAGCGGCCCACATGGCGCAGGAAGGACTCCGCCATGCCGTTCAGGTTCCAGATGGGCAGATGGGAACGAACGGCAGCCGCGAAGCGCTGGTCGGCAGTGAGGAGGTAGCCGATGCGCAGGCCGGCGATGCCGAACACCTTGCTCATGCTCTTGATGATGACCAGGTTGGGGTGGCTGTCAACGTCGCCCTCGACGCTGGCCGTCCGCCCGGCACGGGAGAACTCTATGAATGACTCGTCCACGATCAGCCGGCACCCGTGCTCCGCTAGGCGGCGGGCCAGTTCCAGGACTGCCTGACGGTCGACGGAGAGGGCCGTCGGGTTGTTGGGGGTGACGAGGACGGCGACATTGGAGCCCGCCCGCCTAGCCGATTCGGCAAAGACGTCGAGGTCGAGGTCGAAGGTCACCGGATCGAGCGCCACCCGGTCGAGCTGCTCGGGCCGCAAGACGTTCTCGTACTCGTTGAAGGAGGGGACGGGGATCGTCATCTTCTCGATGAAGTGCTGGCCCAGCACTTTGATCAGCTCAGCGGCCCCGTTGCCGACGACGATGTTCGCCGGGTGGGTTGCCGTCCATTGGGCGACGAGGCGGTCGATCTCTATCTGACCAACCGGGTAATTGGTGACGATGTCGGGTAGCTCATCGCGGAGGACGTTGAGCATGGAGGGCGGAGGGAAGTACAGGTTGTACAAGTAGGAATGGTCAACGACGCCATAACGCCAGTGCGACCCATGCAGCGACTGGATGCGGTCGAACTGGTGTTCACGGCTCAGGAATATGAACTCGGCCATCTCGAGGTCGCGGTAATCGTCGAGCTCGTACCACCGGCTGGTCGACACGTCGACCGCGACGAGATCCGCTAACGAGCCGTCGGCCACGAGGTCGCGGAACACCGTCTCGTAGTAGGCCTGCACGTTGCCGCTATCCACTTGGCGGCACAGTTCGGGCAAGATCTTGGTGCGCAGCGCCTCGGCCCGCAGCAGATAGATGTTGACCGTCTTCTGAGCATCATTGCCGTTGAGGTGCCCGTCTAGCTCGGCGCCCAGGATGAAGGCAGTCACGAAGCCGCTGTCGTCGCGACACACGACGGTTCCCGAGAAGTTGGCGTTGTTAGGGGCCACGGCCATACTGCTGCCGATCTGCTCGCGCAGGCGCATCACAACGTCGCGGTCGAAGAGGACGTCGCCCTCGAGCAAGAGGATGTCCTCGTCGCAGTATTGGCGGGCGTCCCACAGCGAGCGAATGTTGTTGGTGGTGTCGAACAATGGGGCATCGACGTACTCGATATCGATCCCGGCGAAATTGTGTCCTACCCTCCTGCGGACCTGGGCCGCTTCGTGGCCGACCACGATGATGGCTTCGGTCACCCCCGCGGAGGCCAGTACCCGCAGCGAGGAGAACAAGATCGGGACCCCGTTCACCTCGACGAGGCACTTGGGTACGTCGGTAGTGAGGGGCCGCATGCGCTGGCCAAGGCCGGCGGCGAGGATGAGCGCTCGGCGTACGGGCAGCGACCCCGGGGAAACGTTCCCCGGGACGGGCTCCATCGCTCCAACCCCCACCGTCTGCGTCACTGCAAGCCTCCAGGCCTTTCGATGGCTGCGTTGTAGTCCGATGCGCAGCCAGGTGAATGACTCTCGAGGTACGGCCTAGAACCGTCAGCGTCGAAAGACGAGAGAACCTCTGTTGATGGCTCAGATCAAATGTAGCATTTCTTGTGGACTTCACCCTGCGTTCGCAGACCGAGGGGCTGTGAGACCAGGTCATCAACGCTAGGATTGGCCCAGATGTCGATTTGTCGAAGTGAGGGGCACCGCCTCGACTACGAGCTGGTGCGTTCCTTCTGGGAGGAAGCTGCCCACGAGGCCGAATCGGCTTCGTACATGGCCCATGAGCAGGGCTTGCCCCGCGGCTGCGTCGAGCATCGCTTCGCGCTCGAGCGGGCGGTGGTCGACCGGTGGTTCGCCGGGCTGGGCCCCACCGCCTCGGTACTCGACGTCGGGTGCGGTGCCGGGGCGTGGACGGAGTTGTTCGCCCAGCGCTACGGGCGAGTCGTCGGGGTGGACGCAAGCGCCGGCATGCTGGCCGCAGCCCGGCGGCGCCTGGCCGGGCAGGGCAACGTCGAACTGGTGCGAGGGGATGCCCTAACTGTGGTCCTCAACGGCGAGTTCCAGGGCGTCCTGCTCGGGGGGCTGCTGATGTACCTCGATCGAGCCGACGCTGTGGCACTGCTCGTCCGCCTCGGCCAGCTGGCACCGAGGGGCCGAATCATCCTGCGCGAATCGGGGATTCGCTCCGGGGTAGAGGTGCAGACAGGCACGTACCAGGTGGTGTACCGGTCACTGCAGGAGTACGAAGCCATGGCTGCCGAGGCCGCCCTGCGCGTCGTTGCTGTCGAGCGCAACCGGGGATACGCCCACATGGAGGTCACCGTTGCGCTGGTCAACTTGGCTCGGCGCTTGCCGCCATTCGCCCGGAGTGATGCGGCCGCAGTTGGTGGCCCGCTGTGGCGTTTCCTGCGGGCCACGGCGCCCGTCTCCCTCGAGCTGGTCCCCCGAGCCATCGAGGCCGTCGGCCTCGACTGGCCTCATCTGACCAACCACTTCCTTCTCCTCGAGGCGGGCCCGTGACTGACGGCCAGCGGCACCGTCCTCCAGGTGCGGCCGTAGCACCTCCTACCTGCGTCGGGCGAGGTCGCGCTGGTGCGGCGCTCAAGTTCGGCCCGCTTCGCCATAATTGCCTGGGCGGGTGGTCACGAAGCCGCTCGTTCCGCCGGCCCGTTCGGTCGCCCGGTAGGCCGTAGGCGGCAGCGCCGCTGTGCGCCGCTGTGCGCCGGCAAAAGCTCGGCGGTGACCGGATCTTCCGCGAGCCCTGATCGGTCGAGCGCGAAAGGTATCAGGGCACGGCCACTGATGAGCAAGGTGGCGCCACCCTCTCTGTACGATGCCAGCCATGCCGCAGGACCTGGGACAGCTCATCGACGAGATCACCGTCGATGCCTACAACGTCGACGAGCAGCTGTCAGGATTCCGCCAGAGTCTGCCCGTTGTCGAACTACTCATGAGCTGTCGATGTTGGCGCGCTGTCCGCCAGTAGTTCGACACCATCGATGTTCTTGGTGATCTGGCAGATGACTCAGTTGGAGTCCACCCCGGACATGGCTACATCGTCTGATAACTCGGGCTGTCGGCCTGTGAATGAAGCCCACCGCATAGTAGGAAGTGAACGTGAGGCAAAGGAGCTTGAAGAGAGCGCTACTCATTCCGATGGCGGTTGGGTGCATGGCGGTGCTGGTCTCGAGTTGCGGGTCCAGTTCGCCTACCAGGCCGCTGGGCGTCACGTGGATGCAGGGCTTCGCCGCTCCCGGGACCCCGGCCAAGTACGACAAGGTCGGCATCATCAAGGTTGGGCCGAGCAGCGCGAAGAACGTCTTGGTGCTGGAGCCGGGAACCTCCGCCGGCAGCGCCTACTTCGTGCCGCTCGCCAAGTGGATCGTCTCGAAATCCAGCGGCTGGCAGGTCTGGTCGGTCGAACGCCGGGAGAACCTGGTCGAGGACCAGTCGGAACTGAACCTCTTCAAAGAGCACAAGGCCACAGCGACGGAGTTGTACGACTACTACCTCGGCTACCTGAAGGACCCGAGCATCAAGCACCACTCCCAGCTTGTCGCGAACTCGACGGTCGAGTTCGCGAAGCAATGGGGAATGAACGTCGCAGTCGAGGACCTGCATGGGGTGATCGAGGCCGCAAAGAAGCTCGGAGGCAAGGTCGTGCTAGGCGGCCACTCGCTCGGCGGATCGGTGGTCACGGCGTATGCCACTTGGGACTTCAATGGCCGCGCCGGAGCCAATGACCTGGCGGGCTTGGTCTACATCGACGGCGGCAGCAGCCCGAGCCCGGTGAGCACCCAGACGGCGACCCAGGAATTGCAGTCGCTCGAAGCCCCGGGTGCCTCCCCCTGGCTGGCATTCGGCGGGATTTCCGCACCCTTCGCCGGATTGTTCAACGCCACAGGATCGGCGTCTGCGCTCATAGACCCGAACGGGCCTTCACTGGGTCAGGTTTCGGGGCTTTTGCCAGCTGATCTGGTCCCCCCGGTTCGGGTCACCAATGTCGGCCAGTATGGCTACTCGCTCAACGTGGGGACCTCGCCGTCGAGCTTGCTCGCGGCCCAGGCGCACGTCGGCCAAGGAATCGCGGCGTCCGGTCCGGTCCATGGCTGGAACGGCGCTGGAGCCCTCACGCCGATCAACCGCTTTGCGACGATGTTCTCGGGGGCAGGGATCGAGAACGTCGATGGCACCGAGTGGTACTTCCCGCAGCGCTTGACTGACGACACAGGAGCGGTGGACAACGGAAATGCAAATCCGGCGCAAAGCGTGCTCAATGTCCACGCCACCATGGGTCACGACCTCCCGAGGGGCCTGCTGATCTACGCCTTCGGGGCACGCCTGGGTGGGGCGGGGGTGCTCGAGGACGCAGGCATCCTGGCCGAGCAGTCGCACATTCCTATGAGCAACCTGACGCTGGTCAACCGCCAGAGCACCTACGCTCACAACGACCCGGCCGGTGCCTACCCCAAAAACGTCTTCTTCGATCACCTCGTGCCGTTCCTGGAGAAGATCAACTCTCACGGTTAGATTTCGGTTCGGCTGGCCACATACGGCCAGGCATCACCGCCGGTTGTTCAATTTGGGCTCACCGAGAGTCTGATTGGGCAATTGTGTAGTTCCAGTCGCCGGGGAACTTGTGACGCCCGAACGGTGGTCGGCGGCACGCGCTGCGAAGGCCTCGTATGCATCCGCAAGCACGTCGACGAGGAACCCGAGCCACGGCCAGGGATCGTGGGCCCCGTCCTGCCATCCAGCGGTCGACGCGGCGAGTGCGTCGTCGTAGTCGTCGCGCCGTTCGTAGACGAGCCCTTCGAGCGAAACGTACCGACCGACGCCGTAGCCAGCCTCAGAGAGCAGCCGGGTGCCGAGGAGGCGGGAAAGCCGTCCGTTACCATCGACGAAGGGGTGGATCGTGAGGAAGTCGAGCACGAACAGTCCGACGAGGAGCGCACGGTGGTGATGGTCAGCTCCCTGCTCGGTGCTATACCGATCGACGAGCTCGGACATGTAGAAGGGGTGTCCTGGTGCGAGACTGGAGTGAACCGGACACTCGACGTCCCATCCGCGTGTCGGTCCACGACGAGGTTGTCGACGGTCTTGGACTGTCCCCCGCCACCACCCGCGCGGCCGAAGAGGAGACGGTGGAGATGGAGGACGAGGCCCACGGAGAGATCGCCAGGATCATCCTGGAACAGGTAGTCGAGGGCGTCTCGATACCCCGCCAGCTCCTTCTCGCTGCGCACGCGGAGCCGCTGGTCGGCACCGCGGACGATTCGCTCGGCTCGTGCCTGCTCGACCACGATCCCCTCGATGGCCGACGAGGCGATGACTGACCCCTTCTATGCGAGTGCCCCGGTGGTCGACGACGACAACTTGGCAATTGGCGTCCGTCACTTCGTCCTCCGGTACCGAGTGGGCGTGGTTCTGGTGGATAGGGCAACCCGACACTCCGCACAGGTGCACAGGTGGACTGGTTGCTTACCCAGGCCCTTGGTATGGCACCGGTGGTGAGTGGCGGCGTGGATGCCTGGTACGACGTGCAGAGTTCACCGACACTGAGGGAGCCGGATTCTTGACAGCAAAGCTCCGGGCCCGGTCAGACCACACGTGAACAGGGCCTTCAACGCATAGTCCTACGCGAAGGTTTTCGATGAGGCAACGATCGGTCCTCGCCGGAGGTATTGACTGAGGCAACGGGATCGCTTCGGTGGCGCTGGGGGGCAATGCTTTCGTTCTCAAAGTGCGCGATTCGGCCTTCACCACCTTGTGCGGCCTGGCTTGCCTGGGATCACTCGCAGCCTCCCGACCCATGATGTTCTTCATCGGATGGACCCTCTCTGCCGGCGAAGATCCTGAAAAGGTTCGGGCCTTCAACCAGCTATGGGAACTTCCGAGCGGTGCCCGGGTCTTCAAGGTGATCACACTGACTTGGGGAGTGCGCCTCATTTGTGAGGCAGGCTGCGAGTGATCCTCGCGGTGGCCCTACCGACCGGGCCCGTTCCTCGCCGCCTCCCCCGTGCTGGGTGGCGTCTTCTATGGCGGCCTCTTCGCCTTCACAGTCTGGTACGGCAAGACGGTCCGGCGCCGGGTGGAGCCGGTCCATGGGGACGGTCTGTACCCGGTGGTGCGCAGCGGTAGGACAGCGCCGGTGGCGGTGCCAATCATGCTCGAGGATGCCTCGTTGCAGTAGCGACACTGATGCACTGACCTCTTGCACCGGGGGGCCCACTGACACAGCTGTCCCCGCTATCGTGCCCGGTTGGGATTTCCGGCACCTTCAGCGCGGGTCGGCCACGAAACCGTCGGCGGCGGGCTACCCTGGCCGCCGTGGAGGGCAGACGTCGGCGAGCGGCCATGGACCATCGAGGCAAGGTGGCAGTCGTAACCGGGGCCTCCTCGGGACTCGGTCGCCGGCTGGCAGC
The DNA here is from genome assembly GCA_003152015.1 of Acidimicrobiaceae bacterium. Taxonomy (GTDB): domain Bacteria; phylum Actinomycetota; class Acidimicrobiia; order Acidimicrobiales; family RAAP-2; genus DASZIT01. The sequence goes on from PLZF01000040.1 coordinate 62,924, forward strand.
GGACCTGGCCCGGGCCGGGGCGGTGGTCGTGGGGGTGGCCCGCCGCGAAGAGCGGCTGCGTGCGCTCGCCGAGGAGATGCGCCGGAGCAGTCCGGACTCGGGCTACCGGGTCTGCGATCTTTCGGATGTCGCCGCCTTCGTCGACCTGCTGGAGCGGGTGGAGGAGGAGCACGACCGGGTCGACGTCCTGCTCAACATCGCCGGCGTCGGCGGGGTCATCCGCACCGAGCCGGTGACCGCTGAGTCCATCCGCGCGGTCATGGAGGTGAACTTCGTCGCCCCCTACGCGGGCATGCTGACCGTGCTGCCCGGCATGCGGCGGCGGCGCTTCGGGGCCATCGCTAATATGAGCTCCGACGACGCGCGGGCTCCAGGGCCGGGTGCCGGGGACTACTCCGCGAGCAAAGCGGCGCTGTCCGCGGCGACCGAGAGCCTGTCCTACGACGTGCGGCCGGATGGGGTCTTCCTCCACGTCGTCTACCCGGGGTGGGTGCCGACCGAGATGGGACTGGCGGCGGTGTCCGACGGCGGGCTGCGGATGCCGCCGCGCGCGGTCCGGCGCACCGAGGAGCAGGTGTCCTCACTCGTGCTGCGCCGGCTAGGTGACCCGAGGTTCGAAATCAATGCGGCCGCGCTACCGCTCGTCGCACCCATCATGCGGACTGTCGTCCCGTCCGCCTACCAGTGGATGCGGGCCAAGCAGTGAGGATGCGGGGTATACAAATTCGACTTCGGCACATTGGAGATGGGTGAGCGGCTGTGGGTGAAGGGAACGACGAACTCGCGCCCGATTGCGTTCGCCAGTGGCGAGGTCGTGGGCCGGACGAGTGACGCCTTGGCGCACGCTGGTTGTTGTCGCTGGTGTCAAGATGATCGTTGGCAACGAACGAGCGGATGACAGCTCAGGACGGCGCGGCGGCGGGTCTCGGGCTACGTCAGGCATCAAGGGCTTCGCTGAGCGTGGCTGCAAGTTCGGAGAGATCCACAGGACCCTTCAAGCGATCGATTCCGGTTGCGGAGAGACCGGACCAGACGAAGTTGGTGAGGTGGTCGACGAAGGTGGCGCGTGGCTCGGTGTGGTGCGTTGCCCAGCGATCGGCGGTTGCGAAGACCCCCCCGAGCACCATGTAGGACAGGTGTTCGGCCGCACTCGGATCGGCTCCGGATGCGCGCAGCATCGTTTGAACCATTACGGTGACCGGCGGGCCGGCTTCATCGAGCAATGCCTGAGGCCCGTTGGTGGCCAAGATGAAGCGGTAGATGGCCGGGTCGCGCTCGATCGCCCGCACGAAGATCTCGATCCCGCCTCGCACGATCTGCTGTGCGTCAACTGGGCCACTGATCCCCCTCGCAAACCGCCCCACCAGCCCGATTCCGAACCTGTCGAGTAGCTCTCGAGTCAGGCCGCTCTTGCTCTCGAAGTTGTCGTACAGCGTGGCCTTCGAGACACCGGCGTGCGCTGCGATCTGCTCCATCGACACCTCTGGACCCAAGGCACGTATGGCTGACTCCGCACTATCAACCAACGCGGCACGTCTGAGCGCGGGGTCACGGCGGACGCCTTTGGGGCGTCCCGGCCCTCGGCGGCTTGGCGTCACGACTAGGCAGCTTACCGAATCGCCGAACCTGGCTTGCAAACCGACTAAGGGTCGGTTTATAGTCGCGCAATGCCTGTCTTGGCCGAGCGCATCGAGCGCCTCAATCGCATCTCCGAGCGTCGGGTGATCGACCCTGACGCCGAGCTCCCCGGTTCGGTTGGTGAAGGACAGTTGGTGCCAGATGAGTTGCTGAGCACCCACGGGCTCGATATCGAGTTGTCCGTAGAGCAGAAGCGGGTCCTCAGCCGGGAGGAAACTGCGTCGATCCTCGACGCCGGGATTCGCTTCGAAGCCGTTCTGGAGGCGGCCTTCGCGCTCCAAGTGACGCGGGCCCGCGAGCTTACCGACCCACGGATCACCTATCTGTTGCACGAGATGGGCGAAGAAACCCGCCATCAGCGAATGTTCCAACGGATCCTTGGGCAGATCGCACCGAAGGCCACGAACCCGCTTCTCGGCCACCCCCTCCTCGATTGGCTCGACCGTTTCGGTACGGGCTGGGTCACTCGACACCCGGCCTTGCTCTACGTGCTGGTGCTGGCGGGTGAGGAGATTCCCGATCTGCTCCAAAAGCGGGCGGCGGAGCACCCCGAGACAGACCCGTTCCTCGCCGAAGTGAATCGATACCACCGCCAGGAGGAGGCTCGGCATCTGTCCTTCGCTCGTGCGATACTCCCGGAGATATGGTCCGAGGCCACACGCGTCGAGCGATTCGTGGTTCGTCGGATCGCCGCGTTTGCTATCAAGCAAATGTTCTCGCTGATGGTGCACCCCGGCGTGTATGCACAGATCGGGCTCGAACCCTGGCCGACCTGGAAGCAAGTCAACAGGACCAGCGAGCGTATCGAGTTGCGCCGCACCGCCACCCGGCCGGTGCTCGCCACGATGATCGACGCCGGCGTGTTCGGACCAGGACGCGTTCCCAAAGGGTGGCGTGAGCTGTGTGGGGTCGACCGCCGAAACGAACCCGTGCGCAGTGTCTGACAGACCCGAAGAGGTACCCGAGAACGAGGCTCCCGCGTGGGAACCGGGGGCGCCATCACTCCGAGCCATGGCTCCCAGCGTGGTCGGGGGGGCCATTGTGCCCCTGGCCGCGTACTACGTAGTCCGAAGCCATGTACACGGGGACGCGGTGGCTCTCGCCATCGCCGGAGCTTTCCCCGCGGCCTGGATTGCCTTCGAGTGGGTCCGTCGCCGACGCATCGACCCGATCGGAGCCATTGTTCTCTTCGGGTTCATCGCCGGGCTGATCGCCTCGGTGGCGCTGGGGGGCAATGCCTTCGTGCTCAAAGCGCGCGATTCGGCCTTCACCGCCTTGTTCGGCCTGGCTTGCCTGGGATCGCTCGGAGCTTCCCGACCCATGATGTTCTTCATCGGGCGAGCCCTGTCCGCCGGTGACGACCCCGAGAAGATTCAGGCCTTCAACCAGCTCTGGGAACTTCCCAACGGTGATCGGGTCTTCAAGGTGATCACTGTGACGTGGGGCGTAGGCCTGGTATGTGAGGCAGGGCTACGGGTGGTATTGGCGGTGGTCTTGGCCACCGGGCCGTTCCTGGCTGTTTCCCCGGTACTCGGCGGGATCTTCTACGGCGGGCTCTTCGCCTTCACTGTCTGGTACACCAAGACGATCCGGCGCCGGGTGGAGGCGGTCCATGGGGACGGTCTGTACCCGGTGGTGCGCAGCGGTAGGCCAGCGCCGGTGGCGTTGCCAATCATGCTCGAGGATGCCTCGTTCCAGTAGTGACACTGATGCACTGTCCTCTTGCTCCGGCGGGCCCACTGACACAGCTGTCCCCGCCACCGTGCCCGGTTGGGATTTCCGGCACCTTCAGCGCGGGTCGGCCACGAAGCTCACGGCGGCGGGAACGATGAGCAATTCATGACGATGTTGCACGTCTATCGCGTTGACCGGCACGTGGCGGGGTTCGGGTTCGGTGGACCCGAGCGGTACGGCCACTCGCTGCAGAACGGGTTGTGTGGGCGGACCGACGACCTCCGGTGCTTCGTCATGGCTCGGACGTCACCAGTAGTGACCCGGGTTGTGGCGGTCACCGACCGCGGGTCGGAAGTCGAGCTCGCGCTGTCGCCACTGATCGACCGGTTCGGGCTCAGATTCGCCGTCTCCGCACTACCCGAGCGTGAGGGCTCCGCCTTGATCCGCGCCAAGCGCGACGGCGTCGTTGTCGACACAGCACCGCAGCCCATGCCGCCTTTTATCCACCACAGACAGCGTAGGAGAAGGTGCCGGCGACGCTCGCCTTGAAAGCTGCCCTACGCAGCCGGGCACTGCAATCACAAAGGTCCGTCCGCACGCCACCGACTGTGGGCGCCGAACTCGTTCCCTAAACAGGATCGTCTTGCGATGATGGTCACGGCACGGTCAGTCGCCGCTGAGACTGTGGCAAATGCCTGAGCATCGGGACAGCCGGCAGAGACAGAGCGCAAGGCCACCAGTGAGAATCTTGGGGCCGACGGCCATTTCTCACGAAGTGACGGGAGCGTCAGCACGGGCGAGTGCCGCCTCCGTGGGCCATCCCGAGGCGGTGTAGGCGCCCGATGATCGCACCGTGTCCAGCATCTGATACGTCGAAATCATCCGACCCGGTGTGGAATCGAATTTGTGCACCCGACAGGTTGACCGCCAGGCTCACCGGACCGCCTGATATGTGGGTTTTTTCGCAAGGGGCGAACGGCTCGCGAGTTCCTCCTCTGAAGAAGACCTGCGTGCCCTCGACAAGCGCCACGGGGGGCCGGAGCACCCGACAAGCACAGCGCGGGCGCAGCGGGAATGGCGGACATCCGGGAGGTCTCAGTGGGCAAGCGACGCGAGCAGGGCACGGACGTGGAGCCACGCCCCCGAATCGTCAACCGGCGCGATTTTCTGAAGGCGGGCGCCGCCGTCGGCGTGGCCGGTGCCGCACTGCGGCCTTCCCACGCGAGGCTCATCGACGAGGCGCTGGCTAAATCCACGTCAGGGAGCCTCAGCGATGTCGAGCACATCGTCATCCTCATGCAGGAGAACCGGTCGTTCGACCACTACTTCGGGACGCTGCCCGGGGTGCGCAACTTCGAAGACACCCGGCGGTACTCCTCTTACTCCGGAGGCCCTTCCACCCACCCGGGTACCGTGTTTTCGCAGACGATGGTCGACGGCAGCGGTAAGCCGCTCTATGCGCTGCCCAGCGGCGACACGTTCTTGGATCCCTTCGAATTGACAAGCAACCCTCCCACCGTGGCCGGCCAGACCATCAACGACATCACCCACGACTGGGGCCCCCAGCACCTGGCCTGGAACGACGGCTCCATGGACCAGTGGGCCGTGCAGCACCTCCTGAACGACCCCGTTTCCAAGTGGCAGTTGAGCAGCACCTCGGGCGTGCCCACCCCGGGGACCTCAAACGTGCCCATTGGACTGCTCACCATGGGCTACTACCGCCAAAGTGACTGCTTGGCCTTTTACCGGGCGCTGGCCGACGCCTTCACCATCTGCGACGGCTACCACTGTTCGGTGATCGGGCCCACCGACCCGAACCGGCTCATGTGGATGTCGGGCAGCCTCGGTGCGCACTCGAGCGACGTGGGGGGCCCGGTCCTCACGACCTATGTGCAGAACCGGGCGCAGCTCGCCGGCACCCTCGACTGGCCCACCATGCCCGAGCTCCTCACCGACAACGGCGTGAGCTGGAAGGTGTACCAGGACCCCACCTCCAACTCTTTGTTCAACGTGCTCGACTACTTCAAGAGCTTCGCATCGCCCTCCAATGCCACCCAGGTCCAGAACGCGGCCCTGGGCCTCGCCCCGGTGTACCCCGCCGAGTTCGAGGCCGACGTGGTGGCGGGCACCTTGCCGAAGGTGTCGTGGATCCTGCCGCCGGCGGCGAGCTGCGAGCACCCGGCCACGCCTCCGGAGTACGGCGAGTACCTCGTCTCCCAGATCTTGCAGACCCTTCTGCTCAACCCGGCTGTATGGGAGAAGACGGTGTTCCTCCTCGTCTACGACGAGAACGGCGGGTTCTTCGACCACGTGGCCCCTCCCACGCCGGGGCCGACGGTGACCGGCCTCGCCGGCCTGCCGTCGGGCGCGGGCGCGGGCGGCTACCTCGATGGTGAGTACGTGACGACGAGCTCCCCAAACAACGCTGCCGGTGGGCCGCCGTCCGACTGGGGCGGCGTGCTCGGCCCGGTGGGACTGGGGTTCCGGGTGCCGGCCATGGTGATCTCCCCGTTCAGCGCCGGGGGATGGGTGTGCTCGGACACCTTCGACCACACCTCGACGTTCAAGTTCATCGAAAAGGTGTTCCTCAAGAACGGGACCATCATGGGAAGCGGCGGGCTGCACGTGTCGCCGTGGCGCTACAACTCCGTGGGCGACCTCACCGCGGCGCTGCCCAACCTTTCGGCGCCGACCTACCGGGTGCCGGCGCTGCCGGCCACCTCGTTGCTGTTCCCCGACGTGGCCGAGCAGGCGCTGCTCGACTCACTGGCGGGCACCGTGGACTACGCCCAGGCCTACCCGCCACCCGCGAAGAACCAAGGCGTCCCGACGCCCGACACAGACTCGACCAACCGCAAGCCGACGCGAACTAGTCGGTCCCGATCGGGATCGCGACCATGATCTGCGACGGATCGGATAGCCTCGACGATCCGGAACCGATAGTGGACTCGCATCGCGCCCCTATTGCCGATTGGTTACGTCTCTCAACCGAGGTTGGATTGGTCGATTCCGATGTTCGACTCATCTGCCCTGACTCCGCTGATCACTACCACTCCGCAAACGATCACGCAGTGGGCAACAAACCCGGGACAACTCGAAAACGACCGCCTATCTTCGGGCGATCAAATCTAGTATTTTTGGGGGGGTATGGCTAATAGGGACTGTTCGAACGAAGCCGAAGGCGAAGGAAGCGACCAGGCCGGTGACCAGCGTGACC
>PLZF01000108.1 GCA_003152015.1 Acidimicrobiaceae bacterium
CAGCCGCTGCCATGTGTCGTTGCGGGGTTCGACTGGATCGGGCGACCAGGAGTTGAAACGAGCGGCTGGCCAAGCGATAGGCGAGATGGAATCGCTCTCGTTTGGACAAGAGCGACGGAGCGGGGGAACGTGTTGTGAAGCGTTCGCCGACTCCCATCCCGCCATCTTTACTCGATCGGTCGCGCGAATTGCTCTCGCAGATCGCGCAGCTCTGCCAGGCCATCAAAATAGGGCCGAATCTGGCGTTCATCCTACGCTGACGGTTCACGGTGGCCGGGAGGAGAGCACGGGTTGAGCGAAGCGGCTCCCACCGGCGTTGCCGCGGCCAGATGATCTGGTGGAATTCAGGCGACACCGCCGCAGCTGCGCGTTCTTGCCCTCCAGAACGCGCGGGACGAAATGCTTGACTGCTCACCGAACGGGAACCGGTGCCGCCCTGAGATGCGGGCAGAGGTCGCCGGAGGAGACGGAAGATGAACGAGAGGGCCACGACCGGAGAGGCTTGCCGCAGACATTGGGCCTGGTCAAGCCTGCGTTCGGGTACGTGCACCCCACAGGCTGGATGGAACGGTAGCTACAACCAGTCGGGCCCGGCGTGGCGCTGCCTGAGTGAAGTGGACACCCTTTTCGCGAATCGCAAGGTCAGCGGTCTGTTCCCGTTCTCCTTACCGAGGACTAGTGTTTCCCTGTTACAGCGATGCACAACTGTATCGGAGCTGAATCTTTGGGGGCAATGAGGCGGAATGGCATGAGGCGGGAGCAGATCAGCATGGGGTGGACGTACCGGGGGCTTCAGCGGTGCCGGCCGGTGCTGTTGCCGGCGGTCGACGCCCTGACCTGGGCGATGCTGCTCTACCTGGTGTCGCTGCTCCGCTTCGACCTCAAGACACCACAGATCAGGATCGGCCCGTTCGCGGTCACGGTGGTCATCGCCATGGTCTGCCAGGTCGCACTGGGCTACATCACCGTCCTCTACCGCATGCGATGGAAGGTCGGGAGCTTCGAAGAGGCTCGGGCCTTAGCCTGGACGGTCGCCGGCACCACGGGCGTCCTCCTCGCCTATGACATCGGGATCCATCGCCGTGCCGTCCCCATCAGCGCAGTGGTGGTTTCGGGGGCCGGGGTCTTCATCATCGCGGCGGGCTACCGGGCGGTGTGGCGGATGGTCTGGGAGTATCGCACCCGCTCGGCGACGGCCCAGCGGGTGATCGTTTACGGAGCAGGCATCGGCGGCCAGCAGGTGACGGTGGCACTGCTATCCGACCCGGCGAGCCAGTACTACCCGGCCGCACTGCTCGACGACGACCCGGAGAAGCAGAACCTGCGGATCCGCCACCTGCGGGTGGCCGGGCGGGGCACCGATCTCGGGCGGGTAGCTACGGCCACCGGCGCCACCGTGGTCATCATCGCCATCCCCTCGGCCGGATCGGAGTTCATCCGGGAGGTGACCCAGCGGGCCGGCGAGGCGGGGCTGTCGGTGTTGACCCTGCCCCCGGTGTCGCAGTTGTTCTCCTCGGCCATCGGGGTCGACGACATCCGGCCGGTGACCAACGAGGACCTGCTGGGCCGGCGCACCATCGACACCCGGGTCGAGGAGATCGCCGGGTACCTCCGGGGTCGGCGGGTCCTGGTCACCGGGGCGGGCGGGTCCATCGGCTCGGAGCTGTGCCGCCAGATCACCCGGTGCGCCCCGGCGGATCTCATCATGCTCGACCGGGACGAGTCGTGGCTGCACCAGGTGCAGTTGTCGATCGAGGGGCGGGCCATGCTCGACTCGCGCTTGCTCGTGGTGTGCAACATCCGGGACGAAGCTGCATTGGCCGCGGTGTTCGACGAGCACCGTCCCGAGGTGGTGTTCCATGCGGCGGCGCTGAAGCACCTGTCGCTGCTCGAGATGTGGCCGGCCGAGGCGGTCAAGACCAACGTGTTCGGGACCCAGAACCTGCTCGACGCGGCCCAGCGGGCCGGGGTGGCGAAGTTCATCAACATCTCGACCGACAAGGCGGCCAACCCGACCAGCGTGCTGGGCTACTCGAAGCGGGTGGCGGAGCGGCTGACCGCGGCGGCGGGCACCGATGGCGAGGGCACGTACCTGAGCGTGCGGTTCGGCAACGTATTAGGCAGCCGGGGATCGGTGCTGACCACATTCCGCCAGCAGGTCGAGGCCGGTGGCCCGGTCACCGTCACCGATCCCGAGGTGACCCGGTACTTCATGACCGTCGAGGAGGCGGTGCAGCTGGTGATCCAGGCCGGGGCCATCGGCAACAACGGCGAAGCGCTCGTCCTCGACATGGGCGAACCGGTACGGATCGCCGACGTGGCACGCCAACTGGTCGCCCAGGCGCCCCGGCCGGTGGAGATCGTCTACACCGGGCTCCGACCCGGGGAGAAGCTCCACGAGGACCTGTTCGGGACCGGCGAGGTGGATGTGCGGCCCCGCCACCCGCTCATCTCCCAGGTCCCGGTACCGGCGCTCGCCATCGATGAGGTCTCTTCCGTGCTCGTCAGCGGCAATGCCGCGGTCGTCGCGACCGGGCTCCGCCAGGTGTGCGAAGAGACGACCCCGCCACCAGCGGTGGCAAGCACCTCCACAAGCCGCTCCTGACCCCTGTACCTGGAGCTGAACCAGCGTGGCGAACCCGTCACGCCCCAACCACCGCATCCAGAAGCACCGTGCGGCCATTGTCGCCACCCTCACCCGCATGGCCTACGGCTTCACGTCCACCGGCAATCTCATCGCCCTCTGTTTGCTCGACCGGAGTGGCTACTGCCCGCCGCTACCGGGCGAGCCACCGCTGGAGCGCGGTCTCGCCAGTTGGTAGGGGCGTCTCGGAAGGTCGTCACCACCATGTCCGTGGTACCTATGACTCGCGGCCGCTACGAGTACCCGCGCTCCGGCTCCGTTTGGCCCGGCGGCTACCGTTCTCGCTGACGGTGGGTATCCGAGTCGGCGGTACGTAGCTGCCGTAGCTGTCGCGGTAGCCGTAGCGCCCGCCGACTTCCACCTCGTTGAGGATCACCCCCACCTTGCTGGCATCCACCTGGGCCAGCATCTCTGCAGCTTGCTCTACCTGACTCCGCTTGGTCTCCCCTGCGGCAATGACCAGGAGTGTGGCGTCCGCCATCCCGGCCAGAATGACCGCGTCGGTCACCGGCAGCAGCGGAGGGCTGTCCAGAAGCACGATGTCGTAAGCTTGGCGCAGTTTGGAGAAGATCTCGTGTGCGGCCGCAGAGGCGAGCAGTTCGGTCGGGTTGGGAGGGACCTCCCCGGACCCGAGGAAGAACAAGTTGCCTAGGCCTTCTACTGTCTGGAGGGCATCCCCCAGTGAGGTCTGCCCGAGTATGACGGAGGTGAACCCTGGTGATTCCGAACGCTCATAGAACTGGCCCAGGCGGGGCCGGCGCAGGTCGCAGCTGACGACTACGACTCGCTGATCGGCCTGGGCCAGCACCACCCCCAGGTTGGCAATGGTCGCCGTCTTGCCCTCACCCGGCGAGGGACTCGTCACCAGAATGGTCTTCATGTCCCCGTCGTGACCGGCGAACTGCAAAGACGTGCGCACTGACCGGTAGGCCTCCGCCACCGAAGAGTTGTGCGACGCGGTTGACACCAGCACCACGTCGCCCCGGCGCTTCCACGAACCGATCCTCGGGATCATCCCCAGTACCGGAGCGTCCCCGGCCAGGCGCCCGGCCTCCTCCTTGGAATACACCGCGTCATCGAGGTGCTCGAACAGGAAGGCGATGCCGATGCCCAGCAGAAGCCCAACGATCGCCGCGATTAGGGTGTCCTGGACCGGCTTCGGCGAGCTTGGCGAGGTCGGCGCTTTGGCCGGTGTCACCACTTCCACCCCGCCGCCGGAAACCGCTCCACTCACCTGCAGTGTGGCCAGCTCTTCCTTCAGAGCGGTCTCCTGCACCAGCAGAGCGTCGGCCTGGGGCGTTGTTGACGCCGCCTTTGACAGCGAGGCCACCTGGGCGTCGATGGCCGCAATTTGGCTCTGCAGCTGCCCTTCGGCCGTGGCCAGCTTGGCGTTGGTGACTGTCTGCTGATAGGCAACGAAAGCGTTGGCATAGGCGTTGGCGATCTTGGCGGCCATAGCGGGAGACTTCGATGTTGCCGCCACCGCGATCACGTTGGTCTGGCCGACCTGGGACGCCGACACACTGGGCTCGCTCCCGAGCTGTTGGCGAACCGCTTCTTTGACCGGCGCGCTAGTGAGCAGTTGTAGTTCGGTCAGTACATCAGTGGGTGAGATGACCTGCTGGGACCCGGCCGAAGGCAGAGTCCCGGTGGTCGGCTGCACCAGCAGTTGGGCCGAGGCGGTGTACTGCTTTGGCTGGTTCACGCTGTAGCCACCGGCCGCGGCTCCCAACAACACCACGGCAGCGATAACCCAGTAGTACCGTCGACGGAGTATTTGGAGGTAGGTCCGAAGGTCCGGCTCCGCCGTATTCAAAGCAGCCATGTGTTCTGCCAACCTCGGTGGCTGAATTCGCTCGCTCGGACACCAACCGTCCAGTTCAGGCGCTGAGAATACCAGCCTCGGCTGTCACAGCCGGAATAGCGCTGCCTGCAACATGGTGAAGTTGTCGGGATCATCCGAAAAGCCGAGCCTAATCGCTCACCCGGAGCTCTCCCTGCCGCCTTGGCCGAGGCTCAGGGATCACCGGATCATTGCCGGCTAGTCACGCACCAATGGCTTGTAACGGAGGCGATGGGGTTGGTCGGCATCCACTCCGAGCCGTTTCTTCCGATCGGCTTCGTAATCGCTGAAGTTCCCCTCCCACCACCGGACCTCGGAGTCCCCCTCAAAGGCCAACACATGGGTGGCGATACGGTCGAGAAACCATCGATCGTGACTGATGACCACCGCACAACCCGGAAACCCGAGCAGCGCCTCTTCGAGGGAACGAAGGGTATCGACGTCGAGGTCGTTGGTGGGCTCGTCGAGGAGCAACACGTTGCCACCGCTTTTGAGGACCTTGGCCAACTGGACCCGGTTGCGCTCGCCCCCCGACAGCTGCCCCACCTTCTTCTGCTGGTCGCTGCCCTTGAAGCCGAAGCTGGAGACATAGGCGCGCCCGTGCAACTCGCGGTTTCCGACCACGATGCGGTCGACTCCCCCGGTGATCTCGTCGAAGACAGTCGAGTCGGGCTCGAGGTTGTCCCGGGACTGGTCGACGTAGGCCAGCACCACCGTGGCCCCTATCTCCAGCCCACCCCGGTCGGCCTTGTCCTCGCCGACGATCATCCGGAACAGGGTGGTCTTTCCCGCCCCGTTGGGGCCGATGACTCCGACGATGCCGCCGGGCGGGAGCAGAAACGACAGGTCGTCGATCAGCAGGCGGTCCCCGAAACCTTTGACCAGCCCATCGGCGTCCACCACGTGGTCGCCGAGGCGAGGACCGGGCGGGATGGTGATCTCGAGCTTGTCCGGTCCCCGCTCGGCCGCCTCGGCCTCGGCCACCAGGTCGCTGTAGGCAGTGATCCGGGCCTTGCCCTTGCTCTGACGGGCGCGGGGCGACATCCGGATCCACTCCAGTTCACGCGCCAGGGCGTCCTGGCGGGATCGGTCGGCCTTCTGCTCACCGGCCAGGCGGGCCTGCTTCTGCTCCAGCCACGACGAATAGTTGCCCTCCCAGGGGATGCCGCTTCCCCTGTCGAGCTCGAGGATCCACCCGGCCACGTTGTCGAGAAAGTAGCGATCGTGGGTGACAGCCACCACGGTGCCCGGGTAGTCCTGCAGGGTACGTTCGAGCCAGGCCACCGACTCTGCATCGAGATGGTTGGTGGGCTCGTCGAGCAGCAGCAGGTCGGGTTGAGAGAGCAGCAGCCGACAGAGCGCGACCCGGCGACGTTCCCCTCCCGACAGGGTGCCCACGTCAGCATCGCCGGGCGGTAGGCGCAGCGCGTCCATGGCGATCTCGAAGGTCCGCTCGAGGTCCCAGGCCCCGGCGGCATCGATCTTGTCCTGCAGCGATGCCTGTTCGGACAGCAGCTTGTCGAAGTCGGCGTCCGGTTCGCCCATGGCGGCGCAGACCTCATTGAAGCGGTCGAGGAGTCCCTTGATCTCGGACACGCCGTCGGAAACGTTGCCGGCCACATCCTTGGTGGGATCGAGTTGGGGCTCTTGGGAGAGGAACCCGACCGTGAAGCCGGCGGTGAGGCGGGCCTCACCGGTAAATCCATCGTCCAGGCCGGCCATGATCTGCAACAGCGACGACTTCCCCGACCCGTTGGAGCCGATGACCCCGATTTTGGCCCCCGGATAGAACGACAGGTTGATGCCACGCAGGACTTCCCGGTCAGGAGGGTAGAAACGACGCAGGTCGCGCATGGTGAAGATGTACTGGGCTGCCATACCGTCCAGTGTGGCGCGGCCACACCCATAGTGGCGACTCGGGGTCACCGCGGTGGATGATTCGAGAGTGGGGAACTTCGGATCTGGGAGGAGTTTTGCGAGACCGGGCGCGTCCCGTGTAGGTTCGACACACGCCAACTCATGCCCCCGTGGCTAACGGCCCGGGATGTGGAGGAGTTCCCCATGCGCCGTATCATGATCGCTGCCGTCTGCCTGGTTGTCGGCCTATCGGCCCTTGTGGTGGGCAGTGAAGGCTTCGCCACCGGGGCTTCGACCCAGTCACCCGCCACCGTCCCGGGCCGATCCTCGGCACAGGGTGGAGTGCTCATTCGCAAAGATTCCAACGGAGTACTGCCCGTTCACGGGGGCACGGTCACCAGCCTCAACTGGGCGGGCTACGCCGTCGTACAAGGCGGGATCACCGCGGTGTCGTCGACCTTTATCGTCCCCGCCGCCGGACTCCTCCCCCCCGGCTTCACCGCCACATGGACCGGAATCGGCGGCTACGCCTCCACCGACCTGATCCAGGCGGGCGTGGCCGAGCAGTCACTGCCGGCCCTGCCGTTGCTGGGCGACCAGTACTACGCCTGGTATGAGTTGTTGCCCGGGGCCGAAGTACAGCTGACCGGGTGTAGCGGGGATCCCAACTGCACGGTCACCCCCGGGGACGCAGTCAGGGTGAACATCACCCAGGTTGTTGGCTCCAACCTGTGGTCGATCGTCATGTATGACGCCAACCGTAATTGGACCTGGGACAACCACTACTTCACCTATGGGTCAACGAATTCCTCCGCGGAGTGGATCCTCGAAGCTCCGTCGGTAGGGGGTCTCCAGACACTGGCGGCCCCGGTGGGCACCACCTACTTCGGTCCTACCTCCACCTATACCGACGGCGGGGTAACCCACACGGTGGCCCAGGGGAATCCCACCCAGATCGTCCTCTCACCCGGATTGATCAACGAGGCCACTCCATCCGCTTTGGGGGCCGACGGTCAGTCTTTCAACGTCTGCACCTACGTTCAGACCTGCGCCGCGCCATAGGGCAGCACCGAACCGAAAGTTGTGGGTTCCGGATCCCGGGTCGAATCCGATCAACTCAGAGGTTGCCGTCGGGGTACCAGGGTTGCATCCACGGGGTCGCCGGCCGGCCCTCCGCGGCGGCCATGAGCGGAAAGGCGGTGGCGGTCGGATCAGTGGTGAGGCGGTTCATCACGATTCGCCACAGTGCATGGTTGGCCTGGCGGTTGCCCGAACGGTTGAGACGGTGACGCACAGTTTTTCCCGAGGACGCTTCGATCGGAT
>PLZF01000085.1 GCA_003152015.1 Acidimicrobiaceae bacterium
CCTGACGGGATTTGAACCCGCGACCTCCGGCTTGACAGGCCGGCGTGCACTCCAGGCTGCACCACAGGTCCCCAACCAGCGAATGAGCTGGGGCATAACGCACCCCCAACGGGATTCGAACCCGTGTTACCGCCTTGAAAGGGCGGCGTCCTAGGCCGCTAGACGATGGGGGCTCAAACCCGATCTGGGCTACTGGAGAGTAGCAGAGCCTTCACAGGGCACTGGCCGGTTCTCCGTCGTCAGGGAGTTCCGCGCCCAGGACGTCGATAATCGTCGCCTGGAGCACTCCCAGCAGGTGGAAGACCGCGTGTTCGGGCTCCGACGGGTCCCCGGGAGCCGGATCCACCATGTCCTCGCTGATATCGAGGCGGGTCCCGATGACCAGCCGCATCGATCCGATCGCCGACAGCCACCCGGCGAGCTCATCGGGGCTGAGCGAGTCTGCAGTCACCGTTTCGGTGAGGACCTGTACCGCGTGGTGGTGGTGGCTGTGCAGCGCTCCATCGACCAGCTCGCGGTACTGCTGCTCGGCCTCGGAGGTGTCGGTCCCGACATATGCGGGGGGAAAGAGCCGGGTGGCCGCCGGGTCGTCCGAGTCGATCATCGGGATCATCTGTTCGGCCAGTGAGCCGAGCAGCGTCCGCACCTGGTCCGGCAGCCGCACCGCGTACCGCCCGTCCCGCCGACGGCGGATTGGTGAAGTAAAGGACATCAGCCGACCGGTGCCGGCGACGCACTCATCTTCATCCCGACTGTTCCATGGTGGCCCACAACCCATGCTCATGGAGACGATAGACATCGAGCTCGGCCCGATCACGGGTGCCCGACGACACCACGGCCCGACCCTTCACGTGGACATCCATCATCAGCTTGGTCGCCTTCTCCTTCGAGTAGCCGAACAGCTTTTGAAAGACGAACGTCACGAACGACATCAGGTTGATCGGATCGTTCCAGACGATCACCAACCACGGTCGGTCAGGCGACACCGACTCGTCGGTGTCGGTACGGACGTCTCCTGCCGGAACGGTCTGCACGTCGGTCAACTGGCGCCGACCTCTGCCGTCGCCGGCCTGAGGGGTGCGGCCGGCCCGGTACCGTGCACCGCGGTGTCGGGACGATCGGCAGTCACCTCGGGGACATGGACCGACATCTGGTGGTGGAACCAGATCACCGTCGCCCACACCACCGACGCCCCCAGCACGTGGGTCCCGACCAGGACGGAGGGAAGGTGGGTGAAGAACTGGGTGTATCCGATGATCCCCTGGGCGAACATCACCACCAGCACCACCCGACCGGCGCTCTGCACCGATGCGGGCGCATCGCTCCGCCAGAGCATCCAGAGCAGTACCAGCAACACCACGACGGCGGTGACCACGATCTCCGCATGAATCCGGGTCATGTCCTCCAGCCCGAGCGGTATCCGCTTCGCCCCTTTTCCGCCGGCATGGGGCCCGGTTCCGGTGGTAACCGCCCCGGCCGCAAGTACCACCACGACCACCGCCACCAACAGACGGCTGATCCACAGCGACCCGGCCGACACCGCCGCCCCGCCCCGCCCCCCTTTCGAACCGGCCCGGAGGGTGAGGACCACCGCCACGGCCAGGAGCGTCATCCCCACCATGAAGTGGGTGGCCACCACGTAGGGATTCAGCTTGGAGTAGACCACGATGCCGCCCAGCACCGCTTCACCGATGACCCCGAGGATGAGGCCGGCGGACAGCCACCGGAGGTCTCGCCTGACCGGCGAGCGACCCACGGCACCGATGACCGTGACAGCGCAAGCCACCACCAAGGCGATGACCACTACCCGGTTGGCGAACTCGATCACCGGGTGGAGGGCCAGGACCGGGGTCAAGTGGTGTTGGGAGCAGTTGGGCCAGTCGGGGCACCCGAGACCCGAGTCGGACAGCCGCACCGCGGCTCCGGTGACGATATTGAGGACAACCACGGCCAGGGTCAGCTGACAGAGCCGAAGAAAGGGGCGTGGGCCGATACGCAGGGAGGACACCTCCGTCAATGGTATCGGGCCACCTGCTCCCTCCGCCTATCGGCACGAGAACAGTCTCACTTGTCCGGAATGCCGGCGAGGTCGTAGTGTGGCGACAATGTCGACGCCGGCTGTTGCCCTTTCGGGCCCGCGGACTGGTGGATCCCGGATCGGTGCCTATGTCGCGCTTACCAAGCCGCGCATCATCGAACTCCTGCTGGTCACCACGCTCCCGACCATGATCGTGGCCAAGCGCGGCCTGCCGTCGATCTGGTTGATGGTGGCCACCTTGGTGGGTGGCACCCTGGCCGCCGGTGGGGCCAACGCCATCAACATGTTCGTGGACCGGGACATCGACAAGGTGATGCACCGCACCCAGAAGCGCCCGTTGGTGACCGGGGCCATGACCCCTTCCAACGCCTTGATCTTCGCCATCGTGCTGGAGGTGGTGGCCTTCCTCGAATTGTGGCTCGTCGTCAACCTGCTGTCCGCGGTGCTGGCCCTGTCGGCCACCCTCTTCTACGTGTTCGTCTACACGCTGTGGCTGAAGCGGACATCCAGCCAGAACATCGTGATCGGTGGGGCGGCCGGGGCGGTGCCGGTGTTGGTGGGTTGGTCGGCGGTGACCAACAGCCTGGCCTGGACCCCGGTGGTGATGTTCGCGGTCATCTTCGTCTGGACCCCACCCCACTTTTGGGCATTGGCCGTGAAGTACAAGGACGACTACAAAGCGGCCAATGTGCCGATGCTGCCGGTGGTGGCCACCTTTCGGCGCACCGCACTGGAGATCCTGGTCTACACAGTGGTGCTGGTGGGGGTCTCGCTGCTTCTGGCCGTGGTGGGCCACCTCGGTGTGATCTACGTGGTCGCCGCGTCGCTGCTCGGAGCGGTGTTCGTCGCCATGTCGATCCGGCTCTGGATGCAGGCCACCCCCAAGGCGGCCATGCAGTTGTTCAGCTACTCGATCACCTACCTGACCCTGCTCTTCGTCTTCATGGCGGTCGACATCTTCACCAAGCATTGACCCGAGCCCCGCGGCGGCTCCGATCGCTCCTCATCGGGTCGGGCGTCGCCGTCGTGTTGGCGGCGTTCCTGTTCCTGGTGCTCAAGCCGTCGGCCACCACCAGCAACGGCCAGGCGGCAGTGGTGGGGGTGGGAAGTGTGGCCCCGAACTTCTCGTTGCCCAACCTGTTGAGCACCACTGACAGACCCCTGGCGCCGGTCGACGCCTACGCGCTGGGAAAGAACCGACACCGTCCGGTGGTGTTGAACTTCTTTGCTTCGTGGTGCGTCCCGTGCCGCACCGAAACACCCCTGTTGGCCGAGGTGGCCAAGGCGGAGATGGCCAAGGGCTCACCGGTGCAGTTCATCGGCGTTGACGTGGCCGATGCATCCTCATCGGCGGTGCAGTTTGTGCAACAGTCGGGTATCCCCTACCCGGTAGGAGCCGACCGCACCCTCAAGGTCACTTCGGTCCTCTACGGGTTGAACGGTCAGCCCAACACCTTCTTCATCGATGAGTCGGGCAAGGTCATCGGACACCATCTGGGTGCGCTCAAGCGGCAGGATCTCACCAACTGGCTGCACAAACTGGCCGGGGCGGCCGGGTAGCCGGGCCGAGGCACCGATCACCGGCACCGCCGCGCTTCGCTACTCCCAGCGGAAGGTGAGCCCAGCCACCACCGGCGCGGCGATCGCCCAGACCCCCAGCACCAACCAGTCCCGCCCGGACACGGCCGTCCCACTTCCGAGCGAGGCATGAAGGCCGTCGGCCAAAGCCGAGGCCGGGAGCACTTTGGACAGATCGGCCAGCCATCCGGGCAGCTTGGCCAACGGGATGAGCATGCCCCCCAACAGAAGCAGGATCACGAACAAGGTATTGACCACTGCCAGGTTGACCAGGGGCTTGAGCGCCCCGGCCAGCAACAGGCCGATGCCCCCGAAGGCGATGGTCCCGAGCACCATGACCCCGGCGGCCACCCCGACCAGCACACCACCCGAACCCGATCTTCCCGGGCTCCATCCGAGGGTCAAACCGACCAACACCAGCACCACCGCCTGGGCCAGCTCCACCCCGATCACCGTCAGGATCTTGGCGCCCAGCAGCCGCGGCCGTCCGAGGGGCGTGGTGCCCAACCGCTTCAGGACGCCGTAACCCCGTTCAAACCCGGTGCCGATCCCGAGAGCCGTCATGGCGGTGGACATCACCGCCAGGGCGAGGATGCCGGGGACCAGGAAATCGACAGGATGGCTGGTCCCGGTGGGGAGCACGTGCACCCCCGAGAAGAACAGCAGAAACAACACGGGTATGCCCAAGGTCAGAAAGAGGGTCTCCCCGTTGGTGAAGATCATGGTGGCTTCGACCCGGAGTTGAGCGAGGAGCGGTCGCATCAGCGCTGAGCCCGTCGTCCGGCCCGTTGGCTCCGCCGCCCGTCGAGCCCGGGATCCGGCGGAGCATCAGAGGTGCCGGCAGAGCCGGTGATGGCCAGGTAGGCCTCCTCCAGCGACTGGCCGGTCCGGAGATCGCCCAATGCCAACCCGCGCTCGGCCAACCACCCGGCCAGGGTGGCCACCACTGTCGGGATGGCAGCTCCCGGTGGCGGGCGCAGGCGGTAGGCGCCGGGGCTCTCCTCGTCCACCCCGATCCCATCCCCCATGGCCAGGACCAGGGCACCGGTATCGATCCCCGGGTCGGTGGTAAATCGGATGGAGCCATCGGCGGTGCCTGCGGCCAGGGCGGCCGGGCTGTCCTCGGCCAGCTTCCGACCGTGGTCGATGATCACCACCCGATCGGCCAGGCGCTCGGCTTCGGCCAACTCGTGGGTGGTGAGGATGACGCAGATCCCCCGCTGGCGACAACCGGCGATGATCTCCCGCACCACGATCCGCCCTTCGGGATCCACGCCGGCGGTGGGCTCGTCGAGGAACACCACTTCGGGCTTCCCGATCAGGGCCAAGGCCAGGGACAACCGTTGCTGCTCGCCTCCGGACAGCCTGCGCCACGGAGTGCGCTGCACGCCCCCCAAACCAACCAGGTCGACCAATGCGTCGGGATCTTCGGCGTCGTCGTAGTAGTTGGCGAACAGATGGAGCACCTGGGACGGGCCCAACATCGGGTAGACGCCGCCCCGCTGGAGCATCACCCCGATGCGGGGGACCAGGGAGGCATGGTCGCGCCGAGGGTCGAGGCCGAGGACGGCCACCGATCCGGCGGAAGCCTTGCGATATCCCTCCAGGGTCTCGACAGTGCTGGTTTTGCCCGCCCCGTTGGGCCCGAGCAGGGCCACCACTTCTCCCGACATGGCTCGGAAGGACAGCCCGTCGACGGCCACCAGGTCCCCATAGCGAATCACCAACTCGTCACAGGTGACGACGGGCGCTGGTGCGTCGGCGAGATGCTCCACGGGCCGTCACGCTACCGTGATGTGGTCATGATCGATATCCGGCAGGTCAGGGAAGACGTTGATGGGGTAAAGGTGGCGCTCGGACGTCGGGGTGTGGATCCGGCCGAGATCGACCGCCTCTTCCAGCTCGACACTGCGGCCCGGGCTGCCGTCGGCCGACGCGACGATCTCCGGGCCCAGGTGAAAACTCTGTCGAAGCAGGTGGGTGAGGCCCGCCGTTCGGGGGATGCCACCGGCGCCGACGAATTGTCCACCCGTAGCCGAGCTCTCGGTGACCAAGAGGCTGCTCTCGACGACGCTGCCACCCGCGCCCAGCACGAGGTGCGCGAGGCCCTGCTCTATCTCCCCAACCTTCCTGCCGCCGACACTCCCGATGGAGCGGGTCCCGAGGACAACGTGGTTGTCCGCACCTGGCCCGAGGTGCCGCCTACCTATAGCGATGCGCAACGGATGCCCCACTGGGAGATCGGCTCCACGCTCGGCATCTTGGACATGGAGCGCGGCGCCAAGCTGTCCGGCTCCATGTTCCCGCTCTACCGGGGGTTCGGCGCTCGCCTGCTGCGGGCGCTCACCACGTATGCCCTGGACCGACACGCCGACGCCTTCGAAGAGATCCGTCCGCCGACCCTGGTCAGGACCGAGACGATGGAGTCGACCGGTCAGCTCCCGAAATTCGCCGATGACGCCTACCACCTCGAGCGGGACGACCTGTGGGCTATCCCCACCGCCGAGGCCCCGCTCACCTCGATGGCGCGGGGCGACATCCTCGACGAGGACGAGCTGCCCATGCGGTTGATGGCGGCCACCCCGTGCTTCCGCCGGGAGTCCGGCTCCGCCGGGCGGGACACCCGCGGACTGCTTCGGGTTCACGAGTTCGACAAGGTGGAGCTGTTCGCCTACGCCACCCCCGACCAGGCCCCGGCGGTCCACGCCAACATCGTGGAGCGGGCCGAGGCTCTGCTGGTGGAGCTCGGGCTCCAGTACCGGGTCCTCAGCTTGTGCGCCGGTGACATCGGGATCTCCGCGGCTCGCACCTTCGACCTCGAGGTGTACGCCCCCGGGGTCGATCAGTGGCTCGAGGTCTCCTCGATCAGCTGGTTCAGTGACTACCAGGCCCGGCGGGGAAACATCCGTTACCGGCCGGCCGGCGGGGGGTCACCGGCGTTCGTTCACACCCTGAACGGCTCGGCCCTGGCCTGGGCGAGGATATGGGCAGCGTTGGTGGAGAACGGGCGTCAGGCCGACGGCTCCATCGTCCTCCCCGAGGTGCTGCATCCCTACCTCCGGGGGGAAGGCGTGATTCCCGGACCGGGCTCCATGGCGCAGTGACTCCACATACCCCCGTCTACTCTGTGGCCCATGAAGACAGCGGGGCGGGTCGTGGTGGCAGCGGTTGCCTTGGCGTTGGCTTCCCCCCTGCCGGCGGCGTGTTCTTCGAACCCCTCCACCCCGTCGGTCACCACCCAGCCGAATTCTTCGTCAAGCACTTCGTCAAGCACTTCGCCAAGTCCTACCTCATCCACTCCGAATGGATCGGTGCTGGCCCCGGCCGGCAATGCCGACCAGGCATCGCCGGTGGACGGGATCAGCTGCAATACCAATGAACAGCTGGCGCTTCACATCCACGCCCATCTGGCCATCTACGTCAACGGCGCGCCGAAGCTGTTACCGCCGGGGATCGGTATCGGTCCTCCGTTGCAGTTCGAACAGACGTCAAGCGGACCGTCTGTCGCCAGTGGATCGTGCTTCAGTTGGCTGCACACCCACGACTCGTCTGGCGTGGTCCATATCGAGTCGCCGGTACAGAGGGTCTATACGCTCGGCGACTTTTTCGATATCTGGGGTCAACCTCTCTCCGCTACCCAGGTCGGTCCGGCACAAGGAGCCGCCACCGCCACCGTCAACGGGAATCCCTTCACCGGGGATCCACGGGGTATTCCGCTGGACGCCGACAATGTCATCCAGCTGGACGTCGGATCCGCTCTTCCGCCGCCGCAGCCCTATACCTTTCCGTCCGGCTTGTAGAGGACTCCGCGTTCCAACCGAACCGCGTCTGGATACCGACAACGTAGCCAGCCAAGGGCCAACGGCTGGTGGAGGTTGACGGCTGGTGGAGGTTGGCATAGCGGGGTGCCCTGGTGCGGAACAAGTATGCGAACCCGCTGCCACACCACCAAGAGTGACCGCCACCGGAGATGACTTCGGCCCGAGCTGGGTCGCTCGGCCCGTTTCCCTCGAATCACGAGTCCGGCCGGTAAAGGGGCTCAGTCCGGGGAGGCGTTGAACCGGTAGCCGACGCCGCGGATGGTGGTGATCAGAATGGGCGAGGAGGGGTCCACTTCGATGTGATTGCGGAGTCGCTTGATGTGCACGTCGAGCGTCTTGGTATCCCCGTAGTAGTCGGATCCCCAGATCCGATCGATCAGCACGTCGCGAGTCAGTACCCGGCCGGAGTTCTCGATCAACAACGACAGCAGTTCGAACTCCTTGCGCCGGAGCTGGACATCCACCCCCCGGACGGAGACCCGGTGCCGGTCGGGATCGATCCGAATGCCACCGGCATCGAGAATGGGTCGGCTGTCGGGATGCCCGGCGTCGGAGTCGGAGGCGTGATCACCCGTTGGGGTGCGTCGCAGCACTGCCCGCATGCGGGCGACCAGCTCGCGAAGTCGATACGGCTTGGCCACATAGTCGTCGGCACCGACTTCGAGTCCGACCACTGTATCGATCTCGGTGCCCTTGGCGGTGACCATGATGATCGGCACCGATGACCGGGCTCGAATGGAACGGCACACGTCGATGCCCGACAACTTGGGCAGCATCAGGTCGAGCAGGATCAGATCGGGTGAAACCAGATCGAAGAGGCGAAGCGCCTCGACGCCGTCGCGGGCCACGGTGACGTCGAATCCCTCCCGGGTCAGTCCGATCACCAGGGCATCGATGAACGACTCCTCGTCCTCGGCCAGCAACACCTTGGTTTGGGACGTGTCGGAGGTCATGGTTGCCCGGTTCAGGCCGAGTACTCGGGAGGTCGCGGAAGGACCAGGGTGAAGGTGGATCCTTCGCCTTCCCGGGAGTCGACCTCGACCCGACCCCGGTGATTGTTGGCGACGTGCCGGACGATGGACAATCCGAGGCCGGTGCCGCCGGTTTCGCGGCTGCGCCCGTGGTCGACCCGGTAAAACCGCTCGAAGATCCGCTCGAGATCCCGGGCGGGAATGCCCACGCCCTTGTCGGACACCGACAACCTGACATCCCCATCCACTTGGCTCCCGGCCACTCGCACCACCCCTTCCTCGGGGGAGAACGTCACCGCGTTCTCCAACAGGCTGTGCATGGCCGATACCAGCTGTCGCCGATCCCCGATGACGTGGATGGGCGGGTCGGGCTCATCCATCTCGATGGTGATCCGGCGCTGTTCGGCCGCGGCCCTGACCCGCTCGACTGCCTCGGCCATCACCAGGTTGATATAGATGGGCTCGCGGGGAGGCGTCTCTTCCGACTCGATGCGGCTGAGGTCGAGGAGGTCATCGATGATCCGACTCACTCGGAACGCCTCGGTGTGGATCCGGGACGCCAGCCGTTGGGCAATAACCGGATCGGGCTCGACTGTCAGGGTTTCGGCTAGCAGTCCGAGAGCCCCGATCGGTGTCTTCAACTCGTGGCTCACGTTGGCGACGAAGTCGCGGCGAATCTCTTCGAGGCGACGTCGCTCGGAGACGTCTTCGATGATGGCGATCACGCCGAGTGGTCGGTGGCCGTCATCGATGAGGCGGGTGCCGATGGTCAAGGTCTGACGAGGAGGGCCATACAGGTCGAGCGTGCGCTCGTCCGATCCTTTGTGCCAGGCGTTCTCGAGCATCTCGGTGACGGCCTGAGCGGCGAGGGCGGCGCCGTGACGGTTGTTCATCAGGGCGCCGGCTCGGGCATTGCGAAACCCGACCTCACCGTTCTCGTCGCACACGATCACACCCTGAGGCAGGGTATCGAGCGCTCGGCGCAGACGGATGGCGTCGGAACTGGCCTCAGTGACCGCTTCAGCAGCCTCACCGGTCAACTTCTCGAGGTGGCTGAGGACCGGCTCCATGCCGCCCTCGTCGGGCGGTTCCGCCCCGAGCCGATTGGCCAGTGCCGTGAGCCGCTGCTGCAGGCTCCGGCGACCGGCCCGGCGTCCCAGCTGTACGGCGACCACGACGGCAATGACGGCGACGGCGATGATTACGAGGTACCCAATGACGTACGGCTTCACGGCTCCAGCATGGCAGGCCTGCGTCCGAAGCTGTGACACCACCCAGATGGCGGGACTAATCGATAAGAAACACCACGAAACCACTTGAAAAGCACTGAAAGATGATTTACCTTTGGCCTCATGCTCCCTGACCCCCGCTCGGCAGCCATCGCACACACTGCATCTGTGGTCGGCCGGTTGGCCGGGTGGGTCGGGGGGTGGCGACCCACCCTTCGGGCTCACGTCTATGTGGCCCATACGGTGCTGGGCCGCCTCGCCGATGTCGAGCTCCACCCCAACACCAACTCTCTTCCCGGCGGGGATGTCCTCCAGAGTCTGATGAACGGGCTGGGCGGCTGGGCCCTGGCGCTGTCCTTGGTCGGGCTGCTGATCGGCGCGGCGGCATGGGCGCTCGGTTCCCATGGCCAGAACTACCAACAGACATTCGTCGGTCGGCGGGCGGTGTTGATTTCGGGGTTGGCGGCCTTGTTGGTAGGAGCGGGCCCGGCCATCGTCAATTTCTTCTTCAAGGCGGGGCAGGGGGTTCATTGACATGTTGGCCGCAGTAGGCATCCCGTCGATCCCAGGCGTTGCCTGCCCGGCTGCGGCCGGAGCGCTGGGCGCGGCCGGTCTCGGCCCGATCTGTCAGGCGGCCAGTGGAATTGCGGGGGCAGCCGCGACCCAGGTTGCCGGTTTCGGCGTTTCCAGCATCCTCGACGCCATTTCCGGATGGGTTGCCGCCGGAGGAGTGTGGCTGCTCGGGCAGATCGGCACATTTCTGGATGCGACCACGACTGTCGATCTCGGGGCTTCGTGGTTTACCAGCCACTACCAGACCATGGCCGGATTGGCCGGGGTGGTGATCGTGCCCATGCTGTTGCTCGGGGTGATGCAGGCCATCCACCGGCAAAGTGCCTCGATGCTTATCCGTTCGGTGGCCATCAACGTGCCTCTGGCAATATTGCTCACCGCCGTAGCGGTCAAGCTGGTCCAGCTTGGACTGGCTCTGACCGACTCCATGAGTGCGACAGTCGCCCATGGTGCCGGACTCGATAGCGGGCACTTCTTCGGCTCCACCATCACTGCGTTATCGGGTCCCACCACCGGAGGTCCGGTGACCCCGACGTTCGTGGTGCTCTTAGGTGGCCTGGCCGTGGTCTTCGGGGCATTCCTGTTGTGGGTGGAGCTGCTGATTCGTTCGGCGGCGGTCTACGTGGCCGTCCTCTTCCTCCCGCTCGCTCTGGCCAGTTTGGCGTGGCCGGCCATCGCCCATTGGTGCCGTCGGCTGGTCGATACCTTGGCGGCATTGATCCTGGGCAAATTCGTGATCGTTTCGGTGCTGAGCCTGGCCGTCGGTGCTGTGGCCGGGGGATCGGGTTCGACCCCGGCTGGTTCGACCGGAGCCGGGGCCGGCGACCACGGCAGCTTCACCGATGTGCTGGGGGGCGCCGCCCTCCTCACGTTGGCGGCCTTTGCTCCCTGGGCGCTCTTTCGGCTCCTCCCCTTCCTCGAGGCGGGAGCGGTGAGCCATCTCGAAGGTGCGGGGCGCCGGACATTTCAGACAGCACTGGGGCCGCCCAAGAGCCTGGCCCAGACGGCCATGCGGGTGTCGGCCGGCGGTGCCACCGGGGGCGCCGGTGAGGTTGGCATGGCAATGGCGTCGGCCGTAGGTGGGAAGTCATCGGAAGGCAGTGCGGATGAGGGAGGCGGGACAGGCGGGTCTGGGTCCCCGCTCCCTGACCTCGGGCGTTCGGCGGTCGAGAAGAATCGGGTGGGGACAGCCACACCACCGGGGGCCAGTGTGCCCATGCATACTCCCATTCCCCAGGCCGGTCACAGCTTCAACGCCGTCATGCGCGGGGAGGCGTCTCCCGGTGAGGAGGACACCTCGGGTTCCGCCGGATTGCCATCCGGATCACAAGCAGCCCAACCACTGACGCCGAAGACGTGAGCGTGTCGGAACCCCCGATGCGCACCGAGCGAGTGCGCTACCGCTTCGGTCCCTTGGAACAGCGGGGTCTTATCGCCGGTTGGCGTGGCGGACAGATCGGGTCGGTGGCCACCGGGTTGGTGTTCGGTGTCCTCGTCCTGCGTTCTCATCCCTCGGTGGTCGGCGTCCTCGGGGCACTGCTCTGTACCGGGACCGGTGTGGCTGTGGCCTGTTGGCCGGTGAGGGGCCGGACCGGTGAGCAGTGGTTTCCGTTGGTGCTGCGGTGGTTGGTCGCCGAGCTGCGGGGTGGCCACCGACAGCACTCCAGCGCTCCCGGGCTGGGCCACCTGGCTGCGGTAGGCCCTATCGACGCTGGGAGTGACCGGTCGTCAGTTGGCCCCGCTCGACCTGCCGGGCACCGAGCCTTCCCGGCACCTGGGGTGTTCGACGGGCTCCGCGTCATTCCGCTTCCGGTCAGCGACAACCGGGATGCACCGGTTGCCGGTGTGGTGATGGATGCCCGGGCCCGGACCGCTACTGCGGTACTGGCGGTGCGTGGTCACAGTTTTGCGCTGCTCGGTCCGAATGACCAAGATTCGCGGATCACCGCCTGGGCGCGGGTGCTGGCATCCATGGCTCGGGAGGGATCCACCGTTCACCGGGTGCAGTGGGTCGAATCGTCCCTCCCCGACGACGGAAGTGGTGTGCGACGTCACCAAGAAACGAATGCGATGCTCGGCGTCGATACCGCTCCGGGGCGTTCCTATCAGTCATTGGTTGATCAGTCGGCCCCGGTGACCCGACGCCACCGGGTGTTGCTGGCGGTATCGATTCATACCGCCCACTCGTCACGGGCGATTCGGGCGTCGGGAGGCGGAGACAAGGGGGCGGCTGCGGTGCTGCTGCGAGAGGTGATGGCTCTGCAGCGACTTATGGAGGAAGCGGATGCCACTGTCGACGGGATTCTGGGGCCAGGAGGTTTGGCCTCGGTGGTACGGGAGTCGTCGGCCCCTTTGAGTTCGGTGGCCGGCTCGGGGACACCTCCGGTATCAGGGATGGTCAGAGGTTCGGGTGGGAGCGGACACGAACCGTCGTACGGGTGGCCGTGGCCGATGGTGATCGAACCGCAATGGGATTCGGTCCACATCGACGCCACCTGGCACGCGACCTATTGGATCGCCGAGTGGCCCCGAATCGATGTAACGCCTGATTTTTTGGGCCCGTTGCTCTTCTCACCGATCCGTCGATCCATCTCCCTGGTGATGGAACCGGTGAGCCCGAGTCGGGCCGCTCGCCAGGTTGCCCAGGCGCGGACCGCCGACATCGCTGACGGCGAATTGCGACGGCGAGGCGGCTTCCTGGTGACTGCACGCCAAACCCGCGAGAAGGAAGGGGTCGAACATCGGGACGTCGAGTTGGCCGACGGCCACGCCCAATACCGATTCTCGGGGTACATCACCGTCACCGCCGACAGCCGCGATGCCTTGCGCGACGACTGCGGGTCCATTGAACAAGCGGCCGGGCAGGCCCGGATGGAACTCCGGCAACTCTACGGAGAACAGGATGTGGCCTTCGCCTGCACCCTGCCGCTGTGCCGGGGACTTACATGAGGACGCCGATGCCACGGGTGCCGGCCCATATCGCCACGACCCGGCATCTCAGTGTCGCCTATCCGCTGGCCACCGAGGCCGGGCTCGGGCATCAAGGGGTGCTGATCGGTCAGGATGTGTTGGGCGGCTCATTCGTCTATGACCCGTTTGTGCTCTACCGCCAGGGGGTGATCACCAATCCCAACATGGTGGTGTTCGGCCAGATCGGCCGGGGGAAGAGCTCATTCGTGAAGTCGTACCTGTGGCGACAGGCGGTGTTCGGTCGGCGCGCCTGGGTGGTCGACCCGAAGGGGGAGTACGGCCCGTTGGCTCGGGCCTGGGGGGTCGCACCGGTGGCGCTGCGTCCCGGCGGCTCAGTCCGACTCAATCCTCTCGATACCGGGGAACTCAACAATGGAGCGTGCCCGGAGAATGACCGTCAACCCGATGGCGCCGGGGGTGGGGCCGGTGGCGACGAGGCGTGGCGCCGCCGGGTCGAGCTCACCGCCTCGTTGGCGGTGGCATGTCTGGGTCGCCACCTGGTGCCGAGGGAGCGGGCCGCCATCGACGCCGCCCTCACCGAGGCCACCGAACGTTCGCGGACGGCTCAGATGCCGGCGCCCACCCTCCCCGATGTCGTCGAGTCGCTACTCGATCCGAGTGCGCACGCCGCCCGCCAGCTCCGGACCGATCAGCTCACGTTGATGGAGGACGGACGAGATGTGGCTCTTGAGCTCCGGCGCCTTGTTTATGGTGATCTCCGGGGGATGTTCGACGGACCCACCACACCGGGCCTTCGCCTCGATGCCCCCCTGGTGGTTCTGGATCTGTCTGCGGTCTACAACTCACCGGCCCTGGGAGTCCTGATGGCGTGCGCGACAGCGTGGCTCCAGAACGCGGTCCAGGCCGAGCACCGGCACCGGGTCATCGTGGTGGTGGACGAAGCCTGGGCGATCCTCTCCAACCTCGGGAACTGGGGGATGGCGGCAGAGGATGGCCCATGGTTCAGTGGCCGTTCCGTACTGCTGGGATCAATGCTTCGTCCCCCACGGCACCGGCGCTGGCCTCACCGAGGAAGGAGTTTGCTGCTGGCTAACCCGCCTCGAATGGCACATGTGGGCGTGTGGATAACTGGCACTTTGGATCTGAAGGGGGCGGGGCGTCCCTCGTGACGTCGGAGGTGGCTTACCGCGTGGCTTGATGGCCTCAAGACCGACATTGCTGACCCGAGGGACGGCGCACGGCGCGAGATGTGGCAGTGAAGGTCGACGGCCGGCCTATTTACGGTCGAGCTCGATCGAAGTGAGCGTGCACCGTCACCCAGCTCTTGGCCGGGGTCATCTTCTTCATGCCCAGCATGCTCTTGGTGATCACGACCTCGGCGGAGAGTGTCGCTGACTCCCCCTCAAGGTCAACTTCGGCGAGCAAGGTGAACGACGTCGACCGCCCGTGAACGTCGAGGTTCCCGACCACTTCGAGATCGCCCGAGGCTACGAGGCGAACCTCGGCCACCGCTACGCTGCGCCAGCGATACCGGTCGCCTCGTCCCAGCCCCGACGGGCACGACGTGCTGCGATGCGTTGATCGCGCACCATGCCCACATGAAGGTTGCGGTCTTTCGCGCACGGATCGCGTCGATCCCAGGAGAGTTCGTCACCGCGAGGACGCGGCCTGCGTAACTGATCATCTTTTCGAGTTCGGCGCGCATCATCCGGCCGGCGTCACGACCCATCCAGCACGCGAGCTGGTTGCGACCCTGGCATATCTGCGACTCTTGGCGTGACGAGTCGAAGGGACCAGTTGGGTGACAGCGGGCAAAGTTCACGACAGGAGTGGGGTGCTTCCGAGATCAGGGATAGCTATGTCCGGATTCGCTTTTGGTGGGCCGAGCGGAATGCGCACTTTGATGCTGGTGCCGCCGCCCGGTTCAGATCGCAGTTGGAGGTGGCCACCCAGGAGCCTCGACCGCTCACTCATGGAGAGCAGTCCAAGGTGCTCCGTGGTCTGACTGTCGAGGCTCCCAGGCGTAAAGCCGCATCCATCGTCGACCATGGTGAGATCCAGGTCGTTAGTCCCAAAGGCGATGAGCACCTGGAGTTGGCGTGCCCGGGCGTGTCGGACCGTGTTGCGCACCGTCTCTTCAACGATGCGAAAGGTGCCGAGCTCGACTTCGGGAGTCAGACGAACTGCTTCGCCGACGACCTGCAACCCGGTCGTCAGATCGGTTTCCTCGTCGACATCGGCCAGAAGGCTGGAGAGCGCGGCAACGAGGCCGAGATCGTCGAGCGTAGGCGGTCGCAGCTCCCGGGCGAGGGTCCGCAAGCGGGCTGCCGTTTCGAGCGCCCCGCGGCGATCGTCACCGAGACCCCGGGGGGCCGGAGCAATATCCGAGTCCCCAAGGCTTTCGAGACGGCGCGCCAGGTGCAGCAACATCTGGAGCGGCTCCTCCAGCTGCTCGCGCGCCATAAGCCGCCGTCGGTCCTCGTCTGCTCCCACAACGAGCGACGCATAAAGCGTGGCCCGGCGGCTCTCGCTGTGCTCTTCAGTTATGTCCTCAAATATGACCTGGGTTGAAGTGGCGCCGGTATTGCTCGGCAACGAGACCAGGTTGGCTCGGTAGTACCGGCCGTTAGGCAGTTGCAGTGCTTCTCCGGCGTACTCTCGTGAGAGGGACCCTCCCGGCAGGAGATTCTGGCTAGTGCGCCCAATCACGTTCCCGCCGAAAACGGCCTGAGCGGTCGGGTTAGCGTCGCTCACCACGCCTTGGTCGTCAAGAACCAAGATTGGCACCCCGGCGGACTCATATAACTGGCGGTAGCGGGTCTCGGCTGCTTCGGCCCGTTGGCGGGCCAGCCGTTGGGTTTCCACCCCCCGGCCGACTACGACGGCCATAACGTCCAGCGTGGCGAGTTCTACGTAGTGCGCCCACAGGTTGAGGTGACTAAGACTCGATAGATTCAAGTTGAGGTCGACGCTCATGAGCAGCGTCACCCATGCGGCGGTGGTCAGCGAGCCACGGAGCCCAAAGTTGAGCGCCGCGTAGAGCAGCGGAAAGAGGAACAGCGCTTCGACTGCAAGATGGGGGATGACGCTGGACGCTCGGTTGCCAAGATTGCCGTCGTCGATTTCGTGCAACACGAATACCAATGCAACGAGACTTTGGACCACCCAGAACCGGAAGTCTTGCAGCGGCAGCCAGGAGGCTCGGCGTATCACATTGGTGGCGCTCATCCACTCCCCTTAATAATCCGCCTAAACGCGACTGTAACGCTACAAGTGGTCCGTCGCTGATTTGAGTGAAGCCAGCTTGGATCGTCCACGCTGGCTCTGTTGCATTGATTGATCGTC
>PLZF01000027.1 GCA_003152015.1 Acidimicrobiaceae bacterium
TGATCCCCTTGAACGACGGGTAGCGGGGCTCCACGACGCCGGCGGTAACGGTGACCAGGGCCGGAAGCGGGCTCTCGACCTCGTCGTAACCAGCCTCGGTCTGACGCTCGACCTTGAGCGAGCCGCCGTCGATTTCAACCTTCTTGGCGAAGGTGACCGACGGAAGACCCAGGATCTCGGCGATCTGGACCGGAGTCGTACCGGTATACCCGTCGGTGGACTCGGTGGCGGCCAGGATCAAGTCCGGATCTGCCCGCTTGATGGCCGCGGCCAGCACCTTGGCGGTTCCCAGTGCGTCCGTGCCGGCCAGGCTGTCGTCGCTGATCAAAATGGCCTTGGCGGCTCCCATGGCAAGTGCGGTTCGAAGCCCGGAGGTCTCACCGTTCGGGGCCATGGACACCAGGGTCACTTCGCCCTCGCCCGCCTTGTCGACCAGCTGTAACGCCATCTCGACCCCGTAGGCGTCGGAGTCATCGAGAATGAGCTTGCCCGCTCGGATCAGGTTGTTCGTCCCCGGATCGAGTGACGGCGGCGCGGCCGGATCGGGGATCTGTTTCACACAGACGACGACGTTCATGGCCGTGCATTGTTGACGAAAAACGCCTTCCACGACCAATCGATCACGCGATCCCTGGTCAGAAGGTCGTCCTCTCGGTGATCTCGCCCGGGTCGGTCCTTTCACTCTGATGGTGGTCACGGCCAGAGGGACGTCGTCGGTGATGATGGTGTCGACGCCGTAGGTGGCTATGGCCGTCATGGCTTCCGGGTCGTTGACCGTCCAGACGGCCACCGCCAGACCGGCAGCGTGGGTCTCCTCCACCAGGGCCGCGGTTACCAGGGACTGGTGGAGATGCAGAGCCCGAAAGCCCATGTCTTGCGCCATAATCAGGCTTTGGGTCGGATCCGCCCACTCGGCCAACAACAACCCGGTGGCGAGCGCCGGGTCAACGGCCAAGACGGCATCGAGCGACGGGGGCCAGAACGACGAGACGACGACGCCCTCTCCCAGGTCGGCCTCGGCGATAGCGTTGGCCACCGCCCTGGCGGCCGTCTCGTCAGGGTCGTAGTTCGCCTCGGTGGGGAGGTTCTTCACCTCGACAT
The DNA here is from genome assembly GCA_003152015.1 of Acidimicrobiaceae bacterium. Lineage (GTDB taxonomy): Bacteria > Actinomycetota > Acidimicrobiia > Acidimicrobiales > RAAP-2 > DASZIT01. The sequence goes on from PLZF01000027.1 coordinate 1,102, forward strand.
TCACCGTCATGCCCACGCACGCCCCGAAGGCTGCCGCCAGGAGAGGCACGTGGTCGGGTAGTTGGTGCACCTCCAGGTCAACCACCCTCCCGACCCCGGGGATATTCGGGTCGTGATAGACGGCCAAGGCGCCGTCAGCCGTGAGACGGACGTCGAGTTCGACACCATCAGCCCCCAGTCGCCGAGCACGGGCAAAGGCTTCCAGGGTGTTCTCGGAAATCCCACCGGATGGATCCGGGCTCCCCCTATGGGCCTGAATGGCCACGTTCACACTCACATTGATCCTCCGAGTGCCCTCAGGCGTGAAAACTGCCAAAAATGTGACGCTCATCCCGGCAAAATTGCTTGCAACCATGCATTGCGGTGGTTACTCTAGAGGGGAACCCCGAATGGCCGGCGACTTTTAGGCGCTGAGCTATGTGAAACGGATCACAATGGGGTATCTCGAAATCGGGAGCGGAGGAAGCATCGTGGCCCTCGTGTGGAATCGGACTGTCGAATGGGACGAGGGGGACTGGCGCGACCTGGCTGCCTGTCGCAGCACGGAACCCGACCTTTTCTTCCCCATCGGCACCACTGGTCCGGCGATCGATCAGATCGAAGCGGCCAAACGAGTGTGTCGGATCTGCGATGCTCAGGAACCGTGTCTCGACTTCGCCCTGGCTACCAACCAGGAGTCCGGCGTATGGGGTGGCACTTCTGAAGAGGAGCGACGGAAGCTCCGCAAGGCCTGGCTGGCATCGCGCCGGCGGGCTTCCTGAGCCTGAACTTTCCCTCCGCCGGGTGACCGGGACCGGTACCGGGACGCCGCATCTTTCCGATCCACTGATCCGGTTTCATCGCCTCGATGGCCGATGGGGCGAATTACGAACCGATGCGTTGGGCTTCGTGCACCGGCAGTTCGATCAACACCTCGGTTCCGGTCGACTCCGAGTCTTTTTCGTTCCGGTCACGCATGACGATGGACCCATCTAACTGGGTCCTGACCAGGTCCCGGACGATCGAGAGTCCCAGGCTCATGGTGACGTCGAAATCGAACCCTTCCGGGAGTCCCGAGCCGTCATCGGCCACTTCGACGACCAGTCGGGTATCGTCGGCGGCCAGGTGAACGGCTATATGACCGACCGGCTTGGGCGTACCTCGGACGGTGCCGGGTCGGTCAGGCCTATCGGCGTCGTCCTTGTCGAACTCGATGAACGCGTGCTCGACAGCGTTCTGCAATAGCTCGGCCAGAACCACTGCCAACGGAGTGGCGACATCGGCGGGCACCTCCCCCAGTTCCCCGGTCACGCTGAACGTCACCTTGGCCGATGACACCACCGAGTCTTCGGCCATACGGATCAACGCGGTGACGATTTCGTCGAACGGCACCTGGTCTCTCGGCTCGCGGGACAGGATCTCGTGGACGATGGCGATCGACTGGACCCGCCGTTCCGCTTCAAAGAGCGCTACCCGACCGACGCCGGGCGGCAGTCGACGAGCCTGCAGGCGGAGGAGGGCGGAGATGGTCTGCAGATTGTTCTTGACCCGATGATGAACTTCGCGGATGGCCGCATCCTTGGAAAGCAGCAAACGGTCGAGCCGGCGGACGTCGGTCACGTCACGCAGGAGAACCAGACAGCCGGTGACGTCGCCATGGTCCAACAGCGGGATGCAGTGCAACAAGACGATGACGTCAGGGCGGCGTTCCACCTCTTCGACCACCGGCAATGCAGAGGCTAGGGCCCATTCAATGGCCGACTCCTCCAACCCCAGGTCATAGAGGCGGCGACCTTCGAGTTGGGAATACATCCCCATGCGATGCAACGCGTTGGTGGCGTTGGGCGAGGCATAACGCACCCGGCCCTCTTCGTCGACCAGCACAATGCCGTCACCCACCCGTGGAGCCTCTTCAGTAGCGACCTCTTCGCTGGGGAACGGAAACGTCGACTCCGACAACATCACAGCAAACCGGTCGAAGACATCGCGATAGGTGCGTTCGAGATGGCCGGGACGACGGCCGGCGCCGGCCACCAGCCTGGCCAATACCGCCACCAGGATTCCCTCGCACCGGACGGGAATGCAATGGAGACGAACTGGCTCCTCGTCAGGCTCCATCTGCATCTCGCCTCGCGCCACATCGCCTGATTGCCAGGAAGCTGTGACCACCGGCCAGTCGGCGGCGTTGACAGACTGACCCACCAGGTCGTGCTGCACCACAGTGGCGCTGTTGGACGGGCGCATTTGGCCCAGAATGACCAGTACCTGCTCTGTCGTCCGAAGCTGATGGGGAGGGGACGCCATCGGCGCCATCAGCACCAGGTCGGAGAAGGACAGATCGGCCAGGATCCCCCATGTCCCCATCAGTCTCTGGATGTGCGCCAGCTGCACGTCATTGAGATCAGTGCGCTCTAGCGCCAGCTCAGCTGGGGTGGCCACGGTCAGGCTCCCGGGTCCAGAGACGTCAACTCAGCGCCCAGTGGCGAAATCGGCACCCTATGAGGTCGGCGGTCCCGAAAGCCCTGCAACTCGGTCACTCCGGCCGCCAACAGCAGCCCTCGCAAGTCCTCGGCCCGGTCGGCCACGTCGGGAAGAGAGTGGGCGTCGGAGGCAGTGGTCAACGGGACTCCCTGCGCAATAAAGCGCCGCATAAGTGGGGGTGCCGGGTACTCCTCGCCAAACGGTTTGCGCCAACCGGCCGACGACACCTCGGCGCCCATCCCCGAAACCACCGCCGCCTCTGCCATCCGATCGTAGAACTCGTCGGGCACCGCTGGGACCCTCCCGGCGATCTTTACCAGGTCAGGATGGGCGAATACGTCACATACCCCTGAGGCTCCCAACTCCTCCATGGCCCGGGTGTACTCGTCCCATACTGCATCGATGTCGCGAACCTCCCATTCGGCCATCACCGACGGATCGTTCAGGACGTCGAATCTCCAGGTACCCAACCAGTGCACCGAACCGAGTAGGACATCAAAGGGGTAGTCACGCAGTAAACCGGCTACCTCGTCCATCCGACCTTGGTAGTAGTCGACCTCGAGACCGAGGACGACAGGGAACCCCTCTGCCTTCACCGCTTGGACGACTTCGACATAACTATCCAGGTCCACCCGGGCGTGGTGGTCCCAGTAAGCCTCCATTCCTGGACGAAGCGCTTCCCCGGGGAGGTCGTCCCAGAAACCACCGAGCAGATCTTTGGCTTGGGTGAATCGGAACAGGTGCTCGGTCAGGGCAATTTCGGTGATGCCGTGGGCCATGGCGTGCTCACAGTAGGCCGCCACCTGTTCGATGGTTGCCTCGGCATCGCTCTGGGCATGCGGCCACAGATGGAGGTGGTAGTCAAGCACCGATCAGCCCGCACGCCGGATCATCGTCACGCCATCACGCACGGTGGTCTGGACAGCCACCACCCGTGGATCGGTGACGACCTTGTCGTTGAATGCCCGCAGCGCCTGAGTGTCCGCCGACGTATCGGTGGAATCGAGGATCCGACCGCTCCAGAGAGTGTTGTCCGCCACTATCAACCCCCGCGGGGAAAGCTTGGCCAGGACCGCCTCGTAGTAGGCGAGGTAACCGGATTTGTCGGCGTCTATGAAGACCAGGTCAAACGGGCCGGGCAACGATGCAATGGTGTCGAGGGCCGGACCCACCATCACATCGATCCGGTCGGCATAAGGGCTGGCGGCAATGTGCCGTTGGGCGATCTCGGCATGCACCGGATCGATCTCACAGGTCACGATTGATCCTCCCGGTACCAGTCCCGCGGCCATGGCCAGTGCCGAGTAGCCACTGAACGTACCGATTTCGAGAATCGAAACGGCCCCGGTCCCGAACACCAAGAGTTCGAGAAAGCGACCCTCTAGGCGCCCGACCATCATTCCTGGAGCCTTCAGGGTGGAGCGTGTCTCGGAGGCGACGGCTTCGAGTAGGTCCGGCGGCGCGGTGGTATGGGCTTCGGCATACGCCTCGATGGCCGGATCGACTATGTCGGTCATGTATGCATCGTAAAGCAGGCGGCGTAGGCCGAATTCGCAGCCGTACACTTCACGGGAAGAGGGCGAGGATCCGATACTCCCTCCCTATCGAAGTGCCCCCCCGCACGTAAAGGCCCTTCCCTACTCTTTGCATCCAACCTCGATCGACCTCGTAGGCCATGGCATCTGCCACTGCCTTCATCGGATACTGAATTGCGATCGTGTAGCCGAGGGTCTGGATGGCACCGGTCTCTTGTCCGGGTGAGCAGGGACCATTCACACGGAGCACAATTGCGATCGCGGCTCGCCTCAATGGTCTCCCCCGGAGCGGATCCTGCTCACGTCCCGGATCGCCGGGACCGGCATTCCTGGTGATGGGATGGGGTCAGAAAGGAGGCGGGTCGAGCTGGGGAAGTCAGTCCCAGATCTGCTCCCCCAACCTGACCAATCCAGCCAGGTCGTAGATATCAGTATCGAAGAACGGCACAGTGGCCAGGACCTCAGGCACGGTGCCCAACTGCGACTTCTCCTCGGCTTCTCGCAGTGCGACCACCCGGAAGTTCAAGAAGCTATCTGCTACTTCAGTGAGCACCCGCCGGATCTGAGCTACATCGCCGAGCGTGATGTCGGCCGACCCCAGCGTCGGTGCCAGCGAGGTAGCCAACTCCTCCGCCCGGTCTTTCATCGCTTCGGCCACCGTCGCCGCTGCCGAGCCCTGGAGATAGGCAGGAAGCACTTTGTTCAACACGATGGCACCGAGGTGGAGATGGCGCGAGGTGAGCTCCTGGGCGAAGAACTCCGCCTCGCGGAGTGGCACGCCCTCAAGGGTGGACACCACCATAAATGTTGTCCTCCGGTCAGACAGCAGCCGTTGCACTGCCCCTGCCCGCTCGACGAAGCCGTCATACATCGATTGAAAGAGGACGAAGAATTCGGAGATATCGGCGAGGAACTGGGTGCCGAGGATGCGGTCGGCGACTTGGTAAAAGGGTTTGGTCGCCACATTTACCAATCGTGACCGATAGGGCACGATCAACCAGCGCAGCAGTCGTGATGAAAAGAAATCGGCCAATCGCTGTGGGGCATCCAGGAAGTCAAGGGCATTGCGGGTGGGGGGAGTATCGACGACTATCAGGTCATACTTACCTTCGGAGTGGATCTCGTAGAGCCGCTCCATGGCGATGTAGTCGTGGCTTTGGACGAAACGCCCAGAGATGTTTTTGTAAAGCGGATTGGCCAGTATTTCGTCCCTGGTCTGCTGATCCGGGGCGTGCCTACGGATCAGGGCATCCCATGACTCCTTGGTATCCAGCATGGCCGCCCACAGCTCGCCCCGGGGTTTCAGACCGGCGGACCGGAACGCCTCGTCGGGCACCCGGCTTTCGGTGTTGCCGATTCCCTCGAGACCGAGGGCGTTGGCCAGACGCTTGGCTGGATCAACCGTCAAAACCAGGACTTTCCCCCCCTGGCGCAGGGCAGCCATTACTCCGGCCGCGGCCGCCGTGGTGGTCTTTCCCACCCCGCCCGGTCCACAGGCGATGACTATCTCTTTGGCTGCCAGCAAACCATCGAGGGAACCCGAACCATTTCCCGGAGAGTCCGCGGGTGAGTCCATCCGGCTGCCAGCCCTCTGCGTCGAACGCCCAGCCGCCATCAGTATCCCAACTCCTCGCCCAAGGACGCCGCTACTTGACGAGTGGTCCGTAGGCCGTGTGAGCGGGTGAAAAGGTAAGGAAGATAGAGAAGGGGCACCGTCGGGTCGATGCCTTCCCGGAGTCGTTCGAGATGGGTGGAGCGGGTGCGCCTCATGGTCACAGCCAACCGGGCAGCCTGGAGCACCGGCCCGGGGTCACCCCCGACCAACTCGGCAAGGTCTTCTGCTGGGCCGGCGGTGGTCAATGCGTCGAAAACGACTTCCTCCTGCCGACTGAACAGTTCAGGAAGGACCCGATTCACCACCACTGCCGACAGCCGCACGGTCGTGTCCTGTTTCACTCGGACCGCCAATTCGATCGTCTCATTGACGGGCATCTCTTCGGGTGTACAGACGGCAATCAGGCCCGTCTGGGAGGCGTCGGAAAGGATCTCGAGCATCCAGTCGGTCTGGGACCGGATCAAACCCACCTTCACTAGGTCGTTGATGGCCTGCGGCGCCGCCAACTGCCCGATGATGTGGCCCGATGCCGGTGCGTCGACCACCACCAAATCGTAATTGCGCTCACGGACCTCGAAGCAGAATTTGCCGACGGTGAGAATCTCCCGGACTCCCGGAGCCGCGGTGGCGACGAAGTCGAACGCCTTGGCCAACGGCCCGATCCGGCCTACCACGGGAATGCGCAAATGGAGCTTCAGATACTCCCGAAGCGATGCCTCGGTATCCATGGTCATGGCAAAGAGGCCCGGGAGTATCTCTTTTTCGACAAAACCGGTCGGGGGCGCCTCGTAGAACCCGGAGACATCGCCTTTGGCATCGACTTCGCACACCAGCACCCGTTTCCCCCGCTGCGAGGCCAACAGGGCCAGAGCCGAGGCGACGGTCGTCTTGCCGACACCACCCTTGCCGGTCACGAAGACCAGTTTCAGATCGAGGAGCGCTGTCATCTCGCCACCGGACCACGGCGAAGCATCACCGGGATGGCTGAAGGAGTTGAAGGAGTTGGGATCAGGAGACCCCGAAGCCGACCCGACGATCGGAGGCCGGCGCATCAACCTCTATATAGGCGACCTTGCCCGCCGGGACACCTACCCGGCGCCCTTTGCGATCGGTCAACCAGAGGACAGAGCCCTCCTTGGCCAGTGCGACCTCGACGTCGGCCAGGACCTTGTCGCGGTCAGCATCGTCGGGCAACTCGATGTCGAGCTCCTTTATGGATTGCACGATCCCGATACGCACGTCCACCTGGCACGCTCCTCTCAACAGTTTGCCAGCGGTTCCGCCGACCCCCCCGACGATACAAGCTCAGCGCAGCGTGGCGTCCCAGTGGCACAGCCATGGGGCACACTGGCACTGTGGAAGGTGAGAGCGAACGCAATCGGCGGTGGGCGTCCACCATGTACGCCCATGGAGACGAAGACACCAGATTCGCCCATGCTGACAGCCGAACAGTGGCGGACCCGAACGGCCCCATCTCGGGTCTCGACCGCCCCCGTCGCGAAGCGGACGAGCACGCACAACAGGCGGTGGGGGCAACCCACGCCCATGGCGGCGGCACCAGGCAGCGACCAGAGGAGCCCGATCCCTGGCGGACGTGCTTCGAACGGGACCGTGACCGGATCCTCCATGCCCCGGCCTTCCGTCGTCTCGCCGGGAAGACCCAGGTGTTCGTCTTCCCTGACGATCATCAACGCACACGACTGACCCATGCCCTGGAGGTGGCCCAGGTGGCCGCCGGCATTGCCCGAGCATGCAGGCTCAACGTGGCACTGACCGAGGCCATCGCTTTGGGCCACGATTGCGGACACGGACCCGGGGGTCATGCGAGCGAGGAGGCCCTGTCCCCTTATGTCATCGGCGGGTTCGATCACGCCCCGTGGGGAGCCGACGTATCCCTGGCCCGGCTCAACCTCTGCCGCGAGACACTCGATGGCATACGCAACCACTCGTGGTCCCGGCCGGCGCCGAGCACCCCGGAAGGGGAGGTGGTCAGTTGGGCCGACCGCATCGCCTACGTCTGTCACGATTTCGAAGACGCGGTGAAGAGTGGGATCGTCACACCCAGTGTGCTCCCGACCTTGGTGCGTGAAAGCTGCGGGGAACGCCGCAGCCAACAATTGGGGACGTTCATCGACGCCATGGTCTCGACGGTGTTGCAAACCGGTCGGATCGGAATGTCGGCCACCTATGCCGAAGCCCTTTCGGCCTTTCGGGCCTGCAACTATGAGCACATCTACCTGCGTCCGAGTTCGGTCGCCCAAGGGCAAGCCGTGGTCGGAGTGCTTCGGGCACTTGTCGAGCACTACGGTGACCGGCCCAATCTCATTCCCGACGGAGACGGGCACGACGCCGACCTGCGAGGTGGTGACGCGGAGGCGCTCAAGGCAGCCGTCAGCTACGTGGCCGGGATGACTGACCGATTCGCGTTCGGTCAAGCGGTAGCCGTCCTCGGTTGGGATCCCGACAAGCTTCCTATCGGAATTGGAATCACACGACAGATCTGATTGGCACCAGAAAAGCTAGATCATCAAATCGCGGGGCGCCCCGTAACATCGGATCGCAAAAGTATCTACGGGCAGGTGAAGGAGTACTCGATGGTCATCCGAGATTCGTTTCATTCAGCGGGAACACCCTTGCAAGGATCATCCCACGTTTCCTCGTCGATGAACGACAGCGGCAGCGGCGACGGGGCAACCGGGGCCGGCGGTAATGCTGCCCTTGCACTCGCTCCCCTCCTACGAGTCTTCCTCGGCACCGAGTTGCCGGTGCGATTCGAGTTCTGGGACGGAAGCGGTGTCGGTCCCCTCGGAGGCATCGGGACGGTTCGGGTCAACTCCGTCGATGCGGTGCGGCGCATGCTGTGGTCTCCGGGAGAGTTGGGTGTGGCCCGAGCGTTCGTGGCCGGCGACCTGACGCTGGAGGGAGATCTGTTCGCCATATTGCGGGTACTCCACGACTCGGCTCCACATGATCTTCGAAAGATGGGGCTGCGAGGGCTGCCATCCATCATCGATGCCGCCAGGCGTCTGGGGGCGATCGGTGCCCCACTGCCAACTCCAGACGAAGAGTGCCGGCCCTCGGGTCGGATCCACTCCCTTGGTCGGGACGCCAAGGTCATCAGTCACCACTACGACGTGGGGAACGAGTTCTACCGATTGTTTCTCGGACTACGAATGACGTATTCGTGCGCCCGGTTTGTCGGCGAAACGACCTCACTCGAAGAAGCCCAGGATGCCAAACACGAATTGATCTGTCGCAAGCTGGGCCTCGATCAGCATCCGGGGGCACGTCTGCTCGACGTGGGGTGCGGTTGGGGATCGATGGCGATCCATGCTGCCCGGTACCACCAGGCCAACGTGGTGGGAGTCGCGCTCAGCTCCGAACAGGTCGAACATGCCCGCGAGCGGGTGCAGGCCGCAGGCCTCGATGACCACATCGAGATCCGGCTCAAGGACTACCGGGAGTTGCGAGGCGAGCGTTTCGATGCCATCTCGTCAATCGGCATGTTCGAACACGTAGGCACATCGGCGATGGCACGGTACTTCGAAACACTGCAGAACCTCCTCGGGCCTACCGGCAGGCTGCTCAATCACGCCATTTCCACACCCGGAGGTTCAGAGCTGGGCCGGCGGACCTTCATCGGGCGATACGTGTTCCCTGACGGTGAGTTGCTCGATGTCGGGGAGGTGATCTTGGCCATGCAACGAGCGGGATTCGAGGTCCGAGACGTCGAGTCACTACGCGAGCACTATGCAAAGACACTGCGCGCCTGGGTCGCCAATCTCGAAGATCACTGGGACCAGGCGGTCGCCCTGGTGGGTCTGCACCGCTCCAACATCTGGCGGCTCTACATGGCGGCGTCGGCGAACGGGTTCGACGACGGAGGGTTGTCCGTCCACCAGGTACTCGGAGTTGTTCCTGGACCGAACGGTGACAGCGGAATGCCTGCCACCCGCGCCGGCTGGTCCTGACCTCGGTACAGTCGGAACCGTGATGTTTCCAGTGGACAGGACCAACTTCTTCAGGGACCTTCACGTGTCCGGTCGGCCTCTCCTCATGCCGGACCCATAGGATACCGGCAGCGCCAAATTGCTCGCCTCGATGGGCTTTCTGGCGCTGGCCACGATCAGTAGCGGTTACGCCGCGACGCTCGGTCAGCCGGATGGCTCCATCGACAGGGTTGCCGCCCTCGCACATGCATCTTCTATCGTCGCCGCGGTGGGCGTCCCCGTCTCGGCTGACCTGGAAAACGGTTATGCCGAAGATCCTGACGGGGTATTCGCTACCGTCCAGGATGCAGCTGCCGTAGGTTTGGCCGGCTGCTCGGTCGAAGATTTCTCCCGCAGTTCGGATGCGCCGATCTACGACATCGGTCTGGCCGTCGAGCGGGTCGCCGCTGCCGTCCAAACAGCGCACACCGGATCTAAGCTTGTGCTGAACGCCCGGGCAGAGAACTTCGTCCGCGGGAACCCCAACCTGCCCGACACGATTGCTCGGCTTCAGACCTACCAAGATGCAGGCGCCGACGTCCTGTACGCCCCCGGCCTGACCGACATCGACGACATCCGCCGGGTGGTCGCCGAGGTTGATCGACCCCTCAACGTTCTCGCGCCCCCTGGTCTTGCCTCGGTAGCCGAACTGGCCCAAGCCGGCATAGCCCGCCTTTCGGTCGGCGGGGCGTTCAGCCAGGTGGCACTCGCCGCGGTGGTGCGGGCCGGTCGCGAATTGCTCGACTACGGCACCTCCGGATTCAAAGCTCTGGCCGCCGAGGGTCCAGAACAGATCGCCATCGCCTTTGGGGCCGATTGAGGACCAGATACAGCTGCAATTTGTAGTTGCAGGGGTAGCGGCTGCGACCGATACCGTGCCCGTGCCGTGCCTTCGCCACCGACGTTCGAGGAATTGGTAGCCGAAGGCGAGTCGGTACCCGTGGAAGGCTGGGATTTTTCCTGATTCGAGGGCCGAGCTACCGAGGAATGCCCGTCCTGGGGCTACTCGGGGATGGTCGCAGCCCGGATGGCCGAATCGGCAGCGGCGCTCGATATCCAGACCGGTGGGGGCGAGGTCCTTGCGCAGATCCCCCATCCGCCGCCGGTACTGGTGGCCACCGAGTCGTGGCCACCGAACGTGGTACTCGCCCGGGGCAACATGCGATTGTTGGGTGCAACAGTGGTCGAAGTCCACGACGCCGCCGATCTGCCATTCCCTGTGAACTCCTTCGACCTGATTGTGAGCCGCCACCCCACAGTCACCCGTTGGGACGAAATCGGACGCGTCCTACGGCCGGGTGGAACCTATCTGTCCCAGCAGATCGGGGCCGGATCGGTCCGTGAACTCACCGACTTCATGATGGGACCCCAGCCGGTCAACCAGAGCCGGAGCCTGTAACGAGCGGCTTCGGCGGTCGAGGCAGCCGGCCTGGCCGTGGCCGATCTACGCCAGGAGTCGTTGCGCAAGGTGTTCCTTGATGTCGGCGCCGTTACCTACTTCCTCCGGAAAGTCATCTGGATCGTTCCGGGCTTCACCACTGCGCTCTATCGAACCCAACTCGCTCAACTCCACGACCAGATTCAGGTCCGGGGGCCCGTTGTCGCCCACGCCAAGCGCTTTTTGATCGAGGCCCGGAAGCCCCTCTGACCGGTCGAGGCGAGATCTGCTGATGGATCCGATCCATCATGTCGTTTAACCATGTCGTTCAACGAACCGTCAACTCTTTTCGGTAGACGCGGGCCGGGCCCATCTCGACAATGGACAACGCCAATGCGGCGAAGATAGCCGCGGCCTCGCCGTCGGGATCGGCCACGACCACCGGAATGCCCACGTCGGCACCCTCGCGTAGTGCCGGCACCAGTGGCACCTGCGCCAACAGGGGGACCCCGAGCTCGTCAGCGAGCTCTTTGCCGCCGCCGGCACCGAACAACTCGTACCGGGTCCCATCGTCACCGGTGAACCAGCTCATATTCTCAATGACACCGCGTACCGAAAGCTTCAACTTGCGGGCTGCATATGCTGAACGTTGGGCCACCCTTTGCGCCGCCGGCTGTGGCGTGGTGACGACAAACACCTCCGTCTTGGTCAGGTACTGACCCAGAGACAGGGTGACGTCCCCAGTCCCCGGAGGCATGTCGACGAGCAGATAATCGGGCTCACCCCAATACGCATCGACCAGGAACTGTTCCAACGCCTTGTGCAGCATCGGACCGCGCCAAATCACCGGCGTGTCATCGGGGACGAAAAATCCCATCGACAGACAGCGCACGCCGTTGGCCGTTGCCGGCACCACCAGGTCACCGATGATCAATGGGTCCTCAGTGACCCCGAGCATCTTCGGTACCGAGAATCCGTACACGTCGGCATCGAGGATGCCAACGTCGTAGCCCAACCGGGACAACGCCACCCCGAGATTGACGGTCACCGAAGACTTCCCGACTCCGCCCTTGCCCGACGACACCCCGATCACCCGGGTCTTCGACCTTGGGAGCATGAATCGATTCGGACGCCCTTCCTCGTGACCGAGGGGGGCACCGTGATCGTGTCCGCCGTGATCGTGTGCACCCCCGGCAGCGCCCGGAGCTGCACCTTCGAACGGCTCTCCCCGAAGCAACATCCGAAGCCGCGCCCGGTCCTCCTCCCCCATCAACGTCTGTTCCACCACCACTTCGTCGACCCCGGCCAGCGCGCTCACCGCCAGACGCACCCGGCCCACCAATTCGTCGACCTGCGGGTAGTGACCGACAGGTAGGGCGATATCCACTGCCACCCGTTTCCGCTTCACCCCCACTGCCCCGACCATGCCCAATTCCCCCAGCGGGCGTCGCAGTTCGGGATCGGTCACGGCGGCAACAGCCTCTCTGACCTGGGGCTCGTCGATGGACATGCGGAATCTCCTCGAAATAATTGGGGTTCACCGTAGACTAGGGGACGTGCAACCGGCCTCAGACAGACCCGTGGTTGGCGCCGATCCACTCGCACCGGTGGTGCTGGGTGGCGGAGTCGCTGTCACCCACGAGTCGGACAGCCACTTTTCGGCGGCAGTCACCGCGGTGACCTCCGCGTTCGGCGATCCGACTCGCCGGGAGATCTACCTCTTCGTACGGTCCAACCCCGGCGCGACCTCGTCCGAAGTTGCCACCCATTTTTCGCTCCATCCGAACGTCGCCCGTCACCACCTCGAGCGTCTCGCCACCGGCGGCTATCTCGAGGTCACCATGGAACGGGCTTCCGGCAACGGAGCCGGGCGACCGTCCAAGCGGTTCCGGGCCATCGGCAACGATCCAACCCTCGACCTACTCACCCGTCGGGACGATCTTCTGGTGCTTCTTCTCCAGGAGGCGCTTCAGCTGCTGGGGCCTCAAGCTGCCGAAGGCATGGCCGAGCGGGTCGGCGAAGAGTACGGTCGCACCCTGGCCAATCAGATGTCACCTGGTGACGGCCAACGGTCGTTGCGGACCGCCATGCATGCCATCGCTGACACCTTGACCGCCCACGGGTTCGCCGCCCATGCCGAGGACCAAGGAACCTCCACCGCGGTGGTGGCGGACAACTGCCCGTTCGGAAGCACTGCATCCCAGTTCCCCGTATTGTGCGCGGTCGACCGAGGCATGGTGAAAGGATTGCTGGCCGGATTGTGCGGCGAGAGTGCAGAGAGAAGTGTCCCGGTTGTTCTGTCATCGTCCCGGGCGCGGGGCGACGACCAGTGCGCCGCCCTGGTCTGACACCGAGCGCATCGGTTGGCCCGGCACTACCTTGACCACGCGTCGACGGCACCGCTTCGACCTGAAGCCCGTGACGCCATGGATACGTGGGCACATTCTGGAGTCACTGGCGACCCCGGGAGAGTCCACACCGAGGGGCGGATCACACGAGCTGCGTTGGAGGACGGGCGCGAACGGATAGCGACCCTGTTCGGGGTACGACCGCTTCAGGTCATCCTCACCTCCGGTGGGACAGAGTCGATCAACAGCGCGGTGTGGGGTGCGACCCGACGCTCCCCCGGTCCGGTTATCTGCGCCGCGATCGAGCACTCCGCCGCCCGCGATTCGTCGGCCCGATTGGCAGACGTCGTCTCCCCGGTGGTCGACGGGTTCGGAACCCTCCATCTGCAGGCGGTCGACGAGGCTATTGAGCAGTGTCGCTCGGAGTACGGCTTGCTGCCTTCGCTCGTCCACTGTCAGTGGGCCAATCACGAAGTCGGCACCGTGCAGCCGGTCAACGACATCGTGTCCCGCTGCCGCGAACTCGGAGTGCTCTCGCACGTGGACGCAGTGGCGGCGGCCGGCTACCTCCGTGTCGACGTCGGTGCACTCGATGCCGACCTGGTGTCGGTCTCATCCCACAAACTGGGAGGGCCTCCTGGCATCGGCGCGCTGATTGTCCGCAGGGGTCTGCGGATCGACCCCTATCTGGTCGGCGGCGAACAGGAGCGAGCTCGGCGGGCCGGACTCGAGAACCTTCCAGCCGCCATCGGCTTCGGTGCTGTCGCTGAGGTGTTAGCAGCACCGGGGCGCATGGATATTGAGGCAAGCAATGCCCGTCGTCACGCCGCTCGCCTGGTGAAGGCCATCAGCGGGGTGGATGGGGTCACCATCTTCGGTGATCCGGAGCGTCATCTTCCCCATATCGTGTGCGCCGGCATCGATGGGGTCGAAGCCGAACCAGTGCTCCTGGGGCTTGACCAGGCAGGCATCGCCGTCCACTCGGGGTCGTCGTGTTCATCGGAGTCGCTGGAGCCGTCGCCGGTGCTGGAGGCCATGGGAGTCGACGCCGAGCGTTCGCTCCGATTGTCCGTCGGCTGGTCGACTGTCGACGCTGACATCGATGCCTTCGCCGATGCGTTCCCAAACGTGGTGGCGGGGCTGCGGGCCCTTCGATCGTAGGCAGCCCGATGGGTGTCGGGCAGTAGCGTTGCGCGAATCGTGGAGACGGCGGGCGCCCAAAAGACTCATCGCCAAGTTGGAGAAGTGAGACCGATCCCCCGGTAGGTTCTCCTCCATGCGAACAGTTGTCTGCAACGAATTGGGTCCACTCAGCGATCTGGTCATCGAAGAGAGGGATGAGCCCACCCCGGGCGAGGGTCAGGTAGTGGTGGATGTGCGGGCCGCCGGGGTCAACTTCGTGGACGGACTGCTGTGCCAGGGTCAGTACCAGATCAAGCCGCCCACCCCGTTCATCCCCGGCGGGGAGATCGCCGGTGAGGTATCGGCCGTCGGAAGCGGCGTTACCGGAGTGTCGATCGGTGATCGGGTGATCGCATTCACCGGATTCGGCGGGTTCGCCGAGCAGGTGGTGGTATCGGCGCTAACGCTGGTAACCATGCCGGACACCCTTGGCTTCGGACAGGCAGCCACCCTCATCCAGAGCTACGGAACCATGCTGTTTGCTCTCACCCGGAGAACGTCTCTCAAGCCAGGTGAATGGGTACTGGTACTCGGAGCGGGTGGAGGAGTGGGGTTGGCTGCCATCGACGTGGCCCGGGCCCTAGGGGCACGAGTCATCGCCGCGGCATCGACCAAGGAGAAGCTCGACAACGCGGTGGCCATGGGGGCGGAGGCCACCATCGCCTACGAGGACGAAGATCTCAAAGTCCGGGCGAGGGAGCTTTCGGGTGGTGGAGTCGACGTGGTCATCGATCCGGTCGGTGGTCGCCACAGCGAACCGGCTCTTCGGGCCACCGGCCCTTTCGGGCGCTTCTGCGTGATCGGGTTCGCCTCGGGTCCCATCGCCCCGGTACCTCTCAATCAGGTGTTGCTGAACAACCGCACGGTGGTGGGGGTGGACTGGGGAGCCTGGACGTTTCGCGACCCGATCGGAAACCGCCAGCTGCTCGACGAACTGATGGGACTGATCAGCGACGGTCAGCTCCATCCCACGGTTCCGAGCGAATACCCCCTCGATCAGGCTTCATCGGTGATGTCCGGCCTCATCGACAGGACACTGGCCGGCAAGGTCGTATTGATTCCCTGAAGGGCTGCCGGTTCAGTCAGCCGGAACCTCTGACGGCAGGGGCACCCCCGCCTGTGTGTAGGCCTGGCGCAGAAGCGACGCCGCCTGGTGCAACAACGCGGCAGGTGGATTGGCGGCCAGGAAGGCCTGGTACTGGGCCACTGCTCCAGAAGCATTGTTGTCTTGGTCAAGGAGGACCGTCCCCAGGTACAGCCGGGGGGCGTAGTCACCAGGGTTGAGCTGCACCGCTTGATTGAGCTTCGCCTTCGCATCGTTGATCAACGACGCACTCTTTCCCTGCACCCCAGTCTGGTATTCGAGCCATCCCAGTTGAGCCATGGCGACCTCGTTCTGCGGATTCTCACCGAGCACCTTTTGATACAGCTGGGCGGCGCCGCCCGGCTGGTGGTCGTTCTCCAAGGTGGCCGCCTGGGCCAACATCTGTTGGATCTGTGCCTGTTGACTGAGCGTGGCGTTGCCGCTCGGGGTCTGACCCGGTAGGCGGTTGGCGGCGAACAGCGCCACCAACAGGACCAGCGCCGTCCCGAAGGCACCGACCGCGCCCGAGATCAACAATCGTTGCCGGCGGTTTCTCTTCGGCCGGACCCCTGATGGAGACAACATGATTGTCGGTACCGGGCCCTCAGGTTCCGCCGCACCATCGCCCGTGCCCGCAACCGGGGCGGCCACACCTACGTTTCCCGTTGCCACCATCCGGACATCGAGAGCCGCCAATCGCGCGGTGTCCCGTTTTCTCAGCGCCTGGTAGTCCTGGTCAGAAAGATCCCCGGCCCGGTGCTCGGCAAAAGCATCGGCCAACGACTGCTCGAGGAACTGCCGCCGAGCATCGAGTTGGTCGGAACTGGCTCCGGCATCGAGCGTGGCGTCGGCTCGAGCGGCATCGGCCGGTTCAACCAACTCGTTCATACGTTTGCGGACCAGCACGGTCGTCAATCCGGCGATGGCGAGGACGCCACCTCCGAGTGGGAGCACCCACACCAAGAGAGACCACCCACTCGCCGGCGGGACCAGAACGATGGCCGACCCGTACCGGGAGACCAGATAGGCCTGTATCTGCTGATCGGACTTTCCTTCGCCGATGAGTTGACGCACCGTGTTTCGGACCAGCACTGCGGTTTGCGCGCTGGAGTTGGCCACTGACAGGTCCTCGCAACTCGGGCACTTGATCCCCGTCTCGATGGCCACCGCTCTCTGAGCCGCAGTCACCGGTTTGGTGTCGAGGACTCCACTACCGATGACCAGGGCCACCACCAATACCGCGCCTAGGACGATCCATATCGGGAATCGGCGGGTGCTCACGCGTGAGTGGCCTTGGCCGCCGACATCACTCTGTCGAGATCCTTGACCGTCACCGCGCCGACGATGTAGGCCGCCACCCGCCCGTCAGGAGCGATCACGAACGTGGTCGGCCTGGCGCTGACCCCGTAGGCCAACGTCAGCTTCCCGTTGGCATCGGTCAAGGTCGGCCACCTCACACCCAACGTCGTTTGATAGGTCCGGGCCGCCGACAGCGTGTCACCGAAGACCACGCTGACCATCGACGCGTCACCGGACTGCTGGTGCTCGAACTGGAATGCCACCAGGTCCTGTCCCTCTTGTTGGCACGGAGCGCACCAACTGGCGAAGAAGTTGAGCACCACGAAGTGGCCGGGGGCGGTGGGCAACGAAAACGCCGACCCATCGAAAGTGGTGCCGGTGATGACGGGGGCGGTGTGACCCACCAGAGGGCTCTGGACCTCGGCCACCGTGGCCGACGGCCGGGTGGCGAGCACCGCTATCAAGCCGGCGCCAATGATCAGAACCGCGATCCCAATCCATCGTGCCTTGTACCGACCCACCCTCAGCTCCCGACAGGAACCGGCTCGGGCTCCGGCAATGTGTCCGCCACGGTTTCTGCATCTTTGGGTGCCACCGGTTCTGGTTCGCGAGCGGTGGCGACCGTCGGTGCCGACACCGGATCCGTCGGACGACGGCGACGACCCGGAACGGAGGAAAGTACCGATCCGAGTACCAACAGGGCTCCGCCCACCCACAACCACATCACCAGCGGTTGGACAACTACCCCGAACGTCAGCTGGGCTCCCGAGGTCGACGTGGCGTCGATGGTCAGATACACGTCATCTCTCCAACTGGCGTCGATGGCGGGAGTGCCCACGTCCTGGCTTCCCGCGCCGAACTGGGTGATGGCCGGTGTATAGGTTCCCCTGCCGTCCACCCGGAGGATTGCCTGGAAGGCTGAACTGGACGACGTCTTGACGGTGCGGGTGCCTACGAACTCCACCGTGTGCCCGGCGAAGGAAGTTGTCTGGCCCGGCGACAGTGCCACCTCGGTCCGGTGCCCGAAGGCAGTAGCGGCGGCCAGGCCCACCGCGATGATCACCACTCCGATGTGGACCACCATGCCCCCATTGGCCCTCCCGACGAAGCCACGCCATCCGGCCAGAATGGATCGGGCCGACGATGCTCCCGAGGCTCGGGCGCCGCGCCAGGATAAACGGACCGACAGGGCCAATGCCCGGCCGGCGGATGCCGCCGCGAAGGCGCCCAGGCCAAAGGCGGCCAGAGGCTCGATTCCCTTGCTCCCGCCCAACACGCATACCACCACCACCGACACCGCCACGACGGCCGGGACCGCCAGTCGTCCCCGCATGACCTCGATCGACGTCTTCCGCCACGGGAGTGCGGGCGCCACCGCCATCAGGAAGAGTAGCCCCAGCCCAATCGGGATGATCAACCGGTTGAAATAGGGAGCCCCCACCGTGATTTGTTGACCCCCGTCGAGCGCTTCATACAGCAGCGGGAAGACGGTCCCCAGCAGCACGACGAAGGCGAAGGCGACGAACAGCAGATTGTTGGCCAGGAAGGCGCCTTCGCGGCTGATCGGAGAGTCGATGCCCCCGACAGAACGCAATCGGTCCCCGCGCCAGGCAATGAGCCCCAAGCCCGTCACCAGGGTGAGACCGAAGAAACCCAGGAGGAGCGGCCCGATGGTCGAGTTGGAGAAGGCGTGTACCGACTGGATCACCCCGGATCGGGTGAGAAAGGTCCCCAGAATTGTTAGAGAGAAGGTGGCGATCACCAGCGAAAGGTTCCAGATCCGGAGCAGCCCACGGCGTTCCTGCACCATGACGGAGTGCAGGTAGGCGGTACCCACCAACCATGGCAGAAATGAGGCATTCTCCACCGGGTCCCACGCCCAGAAACCGCCCCATCCCAGCACCTGATACGACCACATGGCGCCGAGCACGATGCCCACGGTGAGGAACGTCCAGGCAAAAAGCGTCCAACGGCGGGTCTCGCGTTGCCAGGCGCTATCCAGGCGCCCGGTGATCAACGATGCAATGGCAAATGCGAAGGGCAGGGTGAACCCGACGAAGCCCAGATACAGCATGGGGGGATGTATGGCCTGGAGAGGATTGTCCTGAAGCAGTGAGTTCGGGCCGGCGCCGTCCACCGGAATGGCCCCCACCACATGTTGGAACGGATCGGCAGCGTGGAGCATCAACCCGAAGAAGAATGCGGTCACCACGTAGACCACCAGTGTGGCCCACGCCACCAGCGGTTCGGTCGCCCGTTTGCGGAAGCGCCAGACCATAGCCGTGGCGTACCCACCGAGGATTAGACCCCATAACAGGATCGAACCTGAAAGGGCCGACCACATGCCGCAAATTGAATACATCAGAGGGGTCTCACGGCTGTTGTTATCGGCCACAAAAGCCAGAGAGAAGTCGTGGGTGATGAGAGCGTGCTCCATGGCGACGGTGGCGATCAGCCCGCCCACGAGCACCACCGGCCCATAGATTTGCCCGGCCCGGATGGTCGATTCCCGACCCTTGGCCAAACCAACCGCCAGGACGACCACTCCGACCAGCGCGGCGACAAAGCCCAGGAGCACACCGGTATTGCCGAGGGCGGCATTCACCGCGGGAGCCCGGTCCCGGACCCGTCACACACCTGTCGCCCTGTCACCGCTTGGTCCCGTTGGGAGCGCTCACTCGCCCGGGGTTGTTGGCGATGTAGGTCGATGAGTGCTTGACCAGAATCTGATTCGACATGAACGTGCTGCCGGAGAGATGGCCGACCGCAATCACCGGGATGTTCTTCTGAAAGAGCTGTGGTGGGCTGCCGGTGTTGATCACCCGTAGGGATTCCCCCCCGGCACTCAGGGTGAAGTCGACACCCTGGGGGGTGGACTGAATGGAGCCCGGCTCGACGAGACCCTCGAGGTTGAACGTCTGGTTCCCGAGGGAGGTCCTCTGGTGGAGAGCCTGATCGACGGGCAGATAGAAGTTGATGGCGGTACCGAGTCCCTTCACCAGCAGGAACGCAAACGCCCCGACCAGGACGACGCCTACCGTGGCGTACCGGAGTCGATGGCTCTTGGCCTTGGGGGCCGGGACGGGCTCGGAGGCAGGGGGCGTCCCGGGCAGGACAGGCGTGCTGGTCACGCTGGCCCCGCTTCGGCCAGGTCACCGGAGCGCGAGTCCTCGACCTGGGCTACCAGACGATTGAGGCGTCGCCGGCGCCATACCAACTGCACCCCGTAGAGGAACAGGAGCGTGAGCACCACTACGTATCCGGCGATTACGTACCTCATCGGGATGCCTTCACGGGGGCGCGGGCATCATCCGCGGTTCCCAGCGGCTCCGGCGTCGGGCCCGCTCCCTCGGACTGCCGCTCGAGGAGCGCCATATCCAGTTCGCCCGAACCGAGGAAGTCCTCCAACGCCCCGATGCGGTATCGGACCAGGAGCATCCAGACAAAGGCGAGGGTCAGGGCGACGAAACCGAGCAGCAACGTCCAGGCCATCGACCCGTGAATGGTGGGCGACAAATTGGGGTTCAGGACTGTCGCCCCCTGGTGAAGCGTCTTCCACCACAAGACCGAGAAGTGGACAATCGGGACATCCACCGCGGCGAACAGGGCGGCAAAAGCGCTGCGCTTGGCCCGCACCTCCGGCTCCGCCGGTACCCGGCGAAGGGCCAGGTAGCCGAGGAAGAGAACCAGCAACACCGCGGTGCTGGTGAGCCGGGCATCCCAGGCCCACCACACCCCCCAGGTGGGCTTCCCCCAGACCGAGCCGGAGATCAGGGTGGCTACGTTGAATACCACCCCGACCTCAACGGCGGCAGCGGCCAACCGGTCCCAGAACAGTGATCGGGTCCGGGGCCACAGGTACAAGAGGCTGCACGCGGCAGCCAGTCCGAAGGCCAGATACAACGCCACCCAGGCCACTCCGGGATGGATGTACACCAACCGCACCAGGTCGCCCTGGACCTTGTCGGGTGGGGTCACCCAAAGTCCCAGCCACACGGTGAGCCCGGTTCCGACCAGGGCGAGTAAGCCGATGACCCGGGTTGCCCACATGACCCGGGGGGATTGCACCGATGTGTCCGTAGTCATGCTGTCTCCTGGATTGGCCCGTACACGACCACCCCGAGGGCCAGATATACAGCGTCGAATGCGATGAGTAGGTGGAACCACGGAGTGCCGTTCGACGGCGTGCCGCCGGTCAGGGCTGCCTGCCACATGCGAGTTCCGGCCAGAAGCACAGGGGCCACCACCGGCAACAACAAAAACGGCAACAGGGTCTCCTTGACCCTGAGACCCGCGGACAGGGCCCCATAGAGCGTCCCGGCCGCGGCGAGCCCAATGGTCCCGAGACCACACGAGACGACAATGAGCCAGAACGTCTCGATGTTGGCCCCGTAGAGCAGCACCACGCCGAGGCCGAGCACCACTTCGAGCACCACTAACTGGGCGGCGACCGACAGTGTCTTTCCCAGGAACTGACCGGCCGGATCGAGCCCCGAGAGGCGCAAACCGTCGCGGGCACCATCGACCGACTCCACCGACACGCTGCGTTGGATGGCGAGCACGGACGAGAAGAGAACCGCCACCCAGAACAGTCCCGGTGCGCCCTTGGCCATCGGAGCGCGATCGGGACCGAGGGCAAAGGCGAACAACACCAGGGCGACGATCCCGAAGGGAGCCACCTGGCTGAGTGCCACCCGGGACCGAGCTTCGATCCGCAAGTCCTTACCCGCCACTAACAGGGTGTCACGCCACATGGACGAACCTCGCAGGCGCACTGTTGAGCCGGCACTCTCCAGTGACCCGCCCCCCGGTGATGGTGATCGACCGGGTGGCCATCGATTCGACCAACTCGGGTTCGTGGGAGACCACGATGGCGGTGGCGCCGCCGGCCGTTGCCTCGACGATGAGTTCGTTGAGCAACGAGCGAGCGGAAGCGTCGAGACCGGCATGGGGCTCATCGAGCAACCAGAGCTCGGGCGCCCGTGCCACCAACACCGCCAGCGCCACCCGACGGCGCTGACCGGCCGAGAGTTTGGCCGCTCCGGTGCGGAGCAGACGTCCGGTCAGTCCCAAACGCTCGCAGGCATCTTCGATCCGGGAGGTATCGGCTCCGGCTGCCTTCACCGCGAACCGGACGTTCTCTCGAACGTTGAGATCGTCGTAGAGATGGGAGGCATGGGCCAACAGGCCCACCCGACGCCGCACCTCTGTCCGGTGCCGGGCTGGGTCGAGACCTAGGACCGTCGCCCGTCCCGAGGCCACCGGGACCAGCCCGGCAGCCACCCGCAGCAGGCTGGTCTTCCCCGCCCCGTTCGGACCTTCGATCAGTACCGTCTCCCCCACGCCGACCTGGAGGTCGACGCCGGCGAGAAGTGGAAACCGTCCGGATAACGCGACCACGTCACGTAGGGACAGAGCGGAGGTGGGGGGAGATTCAGGGGCCATGACCGTCGGTCCATGCTACGGGGGCCAGCCACCGTGGGCCAGGCGGGGCCGGGGCGGGCGGGGGGGCGGCCCCGGGTGCTCAGGTCCGAGGCAGGTCGCCTCAGCTAGTCGCCAACCGACCGAGATGCAGGTCGCGAAGCCAATTGGAGATATGAATGGCGATCACGTCGACGTTCCCGGTGATGAGCAGAACGCCGAAAACAATGAGGACGGCTCCCCCGGTCAGGTCCACCAGGCGCAATCGGCCCCGGAACCGAGCCAAAAGGTCGGTCATCCTGCCGAAGGCCAAACCGAACAAGAGGAATGGCACCCCCAGTCCCAGGGAGTAGGCCAACAGCAGAGCGATCCCGCCGGTCGTCGTCCCCCCGGTCCCGGCGGCGAGCGCCAGCACACTGGCCAGAATCGGTCCGATGCACGGGGTCCAGGCGAAGGCGAAGGCGGCACCCATGATCGGAGGTGCCCACGCACCCAACACCGAAGGCCGGATGGCGAAGCGGTGCTCACCGGAGAGCGCGGCGGGCAACCGGATCCCGGATGCCATGGCAACGAGAATGGTCCCGAAGATCACGATAAGGATGCCCGAGAACGTCCTTAGTGCGGGCAGATGAGTGTGAAACAGATGGCCGGCGGCCGACGCTGACGCTCCCAAAATGGTGAATACCACTGTGAAGCCGGCGATGAAGAGGAGAATCCCCCGAAGGAGACGGCCCCGTTCGCCTTGGAGGTCGACGACCGTGGGTGCCGCCGTGGGTGCCGCCGTGGGTGCCGCCGTGGGTGCGAGGTCACCGGCGGGTATGCCACTGGCCGTGACGGGGACGGGGACGGCCGGTCGAAGTGCGTTCAACTCGGCCGCCGACAGCCCCGACACCATCGACAGGTAGCCCGGCACCAGTGGAAGCACGCAGGGCGAAAGGAACGAGAGCATGCCCCCGCCGAACGCCACCAGCAGGCCGAGGGGATCAGCGTGAACCGCTCCGGCGATCATCATCGGAACACTGACGGTGGTGGGCCGACGGACCTGCCCATCGACGGACCGGTCAGGTCAACTGGCTGTTAACCAGCGCCACGTCGGATTCGACCATCATCGTCACCAAGGTGGCAAAGTCGACGTCGCGGTGCCAACCGAGCACCTTCTCAGCTTTGCTCGGGTCCCCCACCAACAGGTCGACCTCGGCCGGCCGCAAGAAGCGCTCATCGATGACCACGTACTTCTCCCAGTCGAGATCGACTGCGGAGAAGGCCAGATCCACCAGCTCTTTGACCGAATGGGTCTCTCCGGTGGCCACCACGTAGTCATCGGGCTGATCTTGTTGGAGCATCATCCACATGGCCCGCACGTAGTCGGCGGCGAATCCCCAGTCACGCTGCGCATCGAGATTGCCAAGAGCCAGCTTGTCATCGAGGCCGGCTTTGATCCGGGCCACGCCGTGGGTCACCTTGCGGGTGACGAATTCGAGACCACGACGGGGGGATTCGTGATTGAAGAGAATCCCCGAAGAGGCGTGAAGGTTATAGCTCTCGCGGTAGTTGACGGTGATCCAGTGTCCGTACACCTTGGCCACCCCGTAGGGGCTGCGGGGGTAGAACGGGGTCTCCTCCCGCTGGGGGACCTCTTGGACCTTGCCGAACATCTCCGATGAGCTGGCCTGATAAAAGCGGATTTCGGGATCGACTGTCCGGATGGCGTCGAGTACCCGTGTCACACCCAGTGCTGTGGTCTCACCGGTCAGCATCGGCTGGCTCCACGATGTCTGCACAAAGGACTGGGCGGCCAGGTTGTACACCTCACTGGGACGATGGTCCCGGAGGATATTGAACATCGACACCTCGTCGATGAGATCGCCCGCCACCAACGTCATGCGATCTTGGATGTGGGCGATCCGTTCGAAGTTGACGGTGCTGGATCGACGCACCATGCCGAACACCTCATAGCCCTGGTCGAGGAGAAACTCGGCCAGGTATGACCCGTCCTGACCGGTGACGCCGGTGATCAGTGCTCGTTTGGCCATGCTGGGCTCCTCCTCAGGGTCCAGTGCTTTCGGTGCCCGAATCGGGGGGAACCTGCCACACCGGCGGTCGCTTCTCCATAAATGCCGAGATACCCTCCGATGCTTCCGCCGTCTGACTGGTCACAGTCAGCATGGCGTGCAAGTGAGCCAATGCCTCGGAGGCGGCCGAATCCCACACAGCGTAGAACGATTCGCGCCCCAACCTCATCACCCCGGGAGGTTTCGACGCCAACGTCGCCGCCAACTCGGCTACGGCCCCGTCCAGTTGGGCGTGAGGAACCACCCGGGTGACAAAGCCGATCCGATCGGCCTCAGCTGCTCCCACCACCCGACTGGTGAGCATCATCTCCAGGGCCTTCTTCGGGGGCATCGAGCGCATCATCGGCACTGTGACCATAAAAGGCCAGAGCCCGACATTGAGCTCGGGGGCGCCGAACCGAGCTTCTTCCGAGGCGATCACCAGGTCGCAGGCCAGCGCCAACCCGAACCCGCCGGCCATGGCCCAACCCTGTACCCGGGCGATGGTCGGCTTCCCCAGATGCCACATCTCTTCGAACAGGGCGGCCAGCCATCCACGGGCCGCATGCTGATCGAAGAAGGCGTCGGTGCCACCTCCGGCGTCGTGGGGGGCCATCCCCGAAAGGTCGGCACCGGCACAGAAGGCCTTGTCACCGCTTCCGGCCAGCACCACCACCCGCACACCGGGGTCGACCTTGGCCCGGGCCAGATGCTGGCGGAGACCACTGATGATCTCCCAGGTCATGGCGTTGCGGCGTTCGGGGCGATTGATTGTCAACGTGAGCACGGATCCCTGTTGGCTCGCCACCAGCTCAGAGGTTGATCCCGAAATGGGCTGTACCGCGTCGGGTGGAATCACAGGGTCCTCGGGCACGGCGCGACGGTAGCCGCTTCCCGTGCCGATGTCCCGTTTCGCTGCCGGTTTGGGCTTTCGCCCCGGAGTCGGCACTACCGTGGCCCCATTCCGACCGCAGCTCTGCTCTCATTCCGCCTCGGAGGATCCGATGGGGTGGCCATCGAAGCGGCCAAATGGGGGGATGCGCTCAGGTCGCTGGGGTTCTCCATCGTCACAGTGGCCGGAGACGGGCCGGTCGACCACTGTCTCCCGGGCTTGGCCATCGGTGCCGGCGAACCTCCCACCTTCGACGAGGTGGAATCTGCCCTCCGTGGTGCCGATGTGGTGGTGGTGGAAAACCTGTGCTCGTTGCCCCTCAATCCCGGCGCAGCCGACGTGGTGGCCAGGGTGCTGGCCAACCGGCCGGCGGTGATGCATCATCACGACCTTCCCTGGCAGCGACCACAGTTCGCCGGTCACGGTCCGCCGCCCGACGATCGGCGGTGGACCCACATCACCATCAACGAGCTCAGCCGGAACGAACTGACCGATCGGGGCATCGAGGCGACCACCATCTACAACTCGTTTGGCCCGGTCACGCTCGACGGCGGACACAAGGAGGGACAACGCCGGAAGGTGCGGAATTCACTCGGAATCGGCGATCATGACCGGTTGGTGCTACAGCCCACCCGGGCCTTGCCCAGGAAGAACATCGGGGGCGGGCTGGCCGTCGCCGAGACGCTGGGAGCGACCTACTGGTTGCTCGGGCCCTCCGAAGATGGGTACGGACCAGAGCTCGAGCGGTTGGTAGCCGCGGCGTCGTGCCCGGTCATCTTCGGGTGGCCCGGGAACGTCCCCCACGGAGGAGTCGGTGCCGCCTACGCCGCCTGTGACGTGGTGGCACTCCCGTCCACCTGGGAGGGTTTCGGGAACCCGTCGGTCGAATCAGCCATCCATCGGCGCCCCCTGGCCATCGGGCCCTACCCGGTCGCTACCGAACTGGCGGCATTCGGATTCCACTGGTTCGCCCTCGATTCCATCCCCAACCTCGGAGCCTGGCTCGACTCCCCCGATGATGCCCTTCTCGACCATAACCAAGAGGTGGCGGCGGACCACTTCTCCCTTGCCGACCTGCCCGATCGGATCAGCCGGGTGTTACCCGACCGGTAACCCCTTGGTCCGAACACCGAGCACCGAGCTTGCCTCGAGGCGTTCCGGGCGTTCAATGAGCCAAATCCGGCCCCGACTACGATGGCCGCAATGACTGGAGCGACGACTACCGACTGGGACAAACCCGGGAGCGACGAGCCAGATGGCCCGGTACCGGCGAGTCGGCGGCTCACCGCGGAGGAACGCCGGAGACAACTCTTCGACGTTGCTCTCTCCCTTTTCGCTGAACGCGGGTATGCCGCCGCCACCATGGACGACATCGCCGAAGCCGCCGGGGTGACCAAACCCCTCGTCTACCAGCACTTCGACTCCAAGCGGGCGCTCTATCTCGAGCTGATGGACGTGTTCTCCCACGCACTTGCGAATCGGATTGGCGCGGCTACGGCGGGCGCCGAAGGGCCCCGCCAGCAGGTCGAAGTGGGGATGGCCGCCTATTTCGAAATGATGGTCGACAACGAACAAGCCTTCCGGCTCATCTATGGACGGGATGCGCCTGACGATCCCGAACTGGGCGAGGCACTCCGACGGGTCGAAGACACCCTTGCCCAGGCCATCGACCCGTTGATCGATGCCGGGCTCGATCCGGAGCATCGACTGCTGCTCGCCTATTCGGTGGTGGGAATGGTCGAGGGCGCCAGCCGCCGCTGGCTCGACGGGCAGGCAGACCGTCCCGCCACCACCTCGGAAGACGGGGGAGGTGCAGGCCGCCGATCCCGTAGCACCGAAGAGGCCTCGCTTATGGCCACTCGGGTGGCCGATCTGGCCTGGGCCGGACTTCGACAGGTCCACCGGGTTTGATCCCGATCACCTCGACCACCCGCGCCGGCCCGCCAGACCTCCTCTCACGAAGTCCCGTCAGTCTTGTTTGACGGCTGCCTCCACCACGGGCAGATGGGTGGTCTGCACAACACCTCCACCCTCATCGGCGGTGATGGCAAAGGCCTGGACCTTTACCCCGGCGTCAAAAGTGAATGCGCTGACGCCCAGTTCGGCTGCGCTGTGGACTGAAAGCCGACCAAACCAGTAAACTACGTGGGTCAGGGTCACCAATGTGATTTCGCCCGGCTCAAGGAGAGTCAGTTGCCCGCCATCCGATCAGTAGTGTCGTTCCCCAATCCGGTCAACGAGTACGCCGCCCGGACGGTTGCCGCTGGCGTGGTGGTCCTATGTATCCTGGCCATCGCCTTCCGTCAGCCCTGGCTACTCATCCCGCTGGCCTACGGGTTTTGGGCCCGGGTCCTCACCGGCCCGACACTCAGTCCGCTCGGTCAGTTCGCCACCCGAGTGATCGCGCCTCGTCTGCCCGGTGAGCCCCGCTTGGTCGCCGGACCACCTAAGCGGTTCGCCCAGGCCGTCGGCGTCGCCTTCTCGTCGACCGCCCTCATTCTCTGGTTCGGGTTCGGACTGTCCACTGCCACCTGGATAGTGGTCGGTTCACTGGCGGTTGCCGCCTTCCTCGAGTCCGCCCTCGGTCTCTGCCTCGGGTGCAAGGCTTTCGGCATCCTGATGAAGCTCGGGGCAATCCCTGACGACGTCTGCGAGGCGTGTGCCGACATCTCCCTGCGTCACCCCGAACTGGCCCGGTCGACCCCAGGTTGATTGCGAGCTGGCCGCCGAACGACCAGGGTTCAGCGCAACCGGGGAAGTAGCTCCGCGCACAAACCGGCCAACTCGTGGGCGCAAGCCACATAGACGTGGTCCTCGCCACCGGCCGGGTCTTCGACGTCTTCCCAGGACTCGATGACCACTTCGGCAAGGGCCAGACGGGACACCCGATCCCGCAGCGGCTCTGGACCGTCCTCCAGGTCCCGGCACAGCCGTATGATCGACGCCGTTTTGGGGGCGGCCTCGGGATGGCGACGGCGGATGTAGTTCACGTGCTCACCGGCCATGGCGATGATCAGGTCGGCATTCTCCACATCCCCGTCCGTCAGCTGATGGCTCCGGTGACCGACGGCGCTCATCTCCACCGACCCGAGAGCATCACGGGTACGACGGCTCATGGGCTGGCCTTCGACCACGTGGGTACCGGCCGTGACCATGTGGACAGGGGCTGACGTGAGCATGGCGCCGGCCATCACCGACCGGGCCGCATTGCCGGTGCACAGCGTCAGCACGTGCGGACGTTCATCTGCCATCGTCGTGCCGGGGTTCGTCCGGGTCTCCATCGGGCTCACGATACCGTTCGGCGGAGATTCCACCGATCGGTGAACACCTTGGATCGGTGAATCAAATTTCGGGTGTGGCCTTGACGGATCGGGACGAAATGGATCTGCTCGGCCCTGTCCCCGATCTCAATTTTCGCTCCCTCTCGTTGTAGATAGGAGACGCCAAAGGACCTATGGCTGGCTTATGGCCCAAGGTTAAGTCTCGCCGGCAGCAGCGGAATCAAAGGGATGCCGCAACGATTCGCAGCACGGCCATGCCCCTCTCCCCGCTTGGCCGCCGAACTCCCCTAGTTGATGTGGATGCCGGAGATGGCCCGGGCGATGATCAGCCGTTGGATCTCGCTCGTGCCTTCGAAGATCGTGTAGATCTTCGAGTCACGGTGCCAGCGCTCCACCGGGTGCTCACGGATGTAGCCGTAGCCGCCCATGATCTGGATGGCCTCTTCGGTGACGTACACCGCCGTCTCGCCGGCGTAGAGCTTGGACATGGATCCTTCACCGGCGGTGAACTCCTTGCCGTTGCTACCCATCCATGCGGCCCGCCACACCAACAGCCTCGACGCGTCGATCCGCGTCTTCATGTCCGCCAATTTGAAGGCAATAGCCTGATTTTCGATAATGGCCCGACCGAATGCCTTGCGCTCCTTGGCGTACTCGAGCGAGTACTCGTAGGCGGCCCTGGCAATGCCGAGAGCCTGGGCTCCCACCGTCGGACGGGAGGATTCGAACGTCTTCATGGCCGCCTGGCCAGTTGATCTTTTCCCCTCACGGGCACGAGCCAACTTCTCGTCGAGCTTGTCCTTGCCGCCGAGGAGGCAATTCCCAGGGACCCTCACATCATCGAGGACCACTTCGGCGGTGTGCGACGCCCGGATGCCCATCTTCTGGAACTTCTGGCCCTGGGACAGCCCCGGTGTCTTCGGCGGGACGATGAAGCTGGCCTGACCCCTCGACCCGAGTTCGGGCACAACCGAGGCCACCACCACGTGAATGTCGGCGATCCCACCATTGGTGATCCACGTCTTGGTGCCGTTGATCACCCACTCGTCCTTGGCCTCGTCATAGACGGCCCGGGTGCGCAACGACGACACGTCTGACCCGGCATCGGGCTCGGACACCGCGAATGCCGCCATCTGAATTTTTTCGGGGGTACCGAAACATTGGGGCCCCCACTCCATCACCTGCTCGGGCGTGCCGTTGGCGGCGATCCCGGCCAAACCGAGGATGCTCCCGAAGATGGCTAGTCCGATGCCGGCGTCACCCCACGCCATCTCTTCATTGGCGATAGGCAGCAACAGGCCCGATGGATCGAGGAAGCACTGGGTGATGAAATCGAATGAGTAAAGCCCTATCTTGGCCGCCTCTTCGATGATGGGCCACGGGGTCTCTTCCCGCTCATCCCATTCGTGGCCGGCCGGCCGAACCACCGTCTCGGCGAAGTCATGTACCCATTTTTGGATTTGAAGTTGGTCCTCATTGAGTTCCATCGAGAAATCGGACATCTGCCTTTGCTCCGTTCCGGCCCCAGGGCCTGGCAACTCTATGAATCGAACTCGTCGATTCCGACGTACATGGAGATTGTGAAGATGAGACACCGGGGGCCTTCCGGCCCAGCGCCCGGTGGCCACATCGTTGGTTACTCTATAGTAACCAACCGTGGCCATTGCCGCCACCGTTCTGCATTGTCCCTGGTCAGTGTGGATTCAGCTGACACCATTCCTCGCTACGGACGGCGGATCCGGGTACCCTCGGGGCCATCCTCGACCACCCATCCGAGTGCCATCAACTCGTCGCGCAACTGGTCGGCCAGCGTCCAGTCCCGATGTTCGCGAGCCTCATCGCGCCGGCCGACCAGGTCGGCACTGACGGGGTCGATTTCGGTGTTCACCTCGCCGCGGAGTGGCAATCCCAACGCCGCTGCCAGCAATCCCACCGTGCCGGCCGCACGGCCGGCGGCGGCTTCATCGCCATCATCGGCGGAGGCGTTGGCCTGGCGGACCAGATCGAAGATGCCGGCCAGAGCGCCCGGGGTATCGAGGTCGTCGTCCATCCTGGCCCGAAACCGAGACACCGCCTCAGCGTCGAACGAACCGGCGACGGCGCCGTCGACCACCGGTCCCGATGCCAACAGATCCGGTAGTCCGAACCTCCGTGCCATCTCGTCGAGCCGCGCCAAGCCCGACTCGGCATCGGTCACCGTGTCCGGGGTGACCTCGATCGGCGATCGGTAATGCGACCGGAGCACCAGCAGCCGGTAGGCCCGGGCGTCGCTTCGTGTCAATAGGTCGTCGAGGGAGGTGAAGTTCCCGAGCGACTTGGACATCTTTTCCCCGTCGACGGTGACCCAGCCGTTGTGGACCCAGTGATGAGCGAAATCCCGACCCAGGGCGACGGCTTGGGCCCGTTCGTTCTCGTGGTGAGGGAAGATCAGGTCGATGGCCCCGCCGTGCAGGTCGAACCCGTCACCCAAGAGGTCGAGGGACATCACCACGCACTCGGTGTGCCAACCGGGACGCCCCTTGCCCCACGGCGATTCCCAGGTGGGCTCGCCGGGTTTGGCCTTCTTCCACAGTACGAAGTCGAGCGGCGAACGCTTGTCGGCGGCCGACTCCACCCGGGCACCGGCCCTCAGTGAGTCGAGCGGCTGGTGGGCCAGCAGCCCATATCCGGGGACGTCCAGCACCGACAGGTAGACGCCATCGGTGGCTTCGTAGGCGACCCCCCGATTCATCAACTCGGCGATCAGTTCGACCATGCGGTCGACATAGGCGGTGGCGTGGGGCGCCTCATCCGGCCGGAGTACACCGAGCGCATCCATGGCCTCCCACCAGACGGCTTCGAAGTGACCGGTGAGTTCGGTCGGCGTAATCCCCCGACTCGCCGCCCGTTCGATGATGTTGTCCTCGATATCGGTGATATTCGACACGTAGGTGACGTCGAGTCCACTGAACAGCAGGTAACGGCGGAGTACATCGAAGACTAGGGAAAACCTGCCATGACCGAGGTGGGGAGCGTCGTACACGGTGGGCCCACACACGTACATCGATACCTGGCCGGGAGTCCGGTGGCGGAGTTCGGTCACCTCGCCGGTGGCGGTGTCGTGGAGGCGGAGCACGCAGGGTACGGTAACCCGATCATGACTGCAGACGCGACAGGCTCCACGCTCGGGGACCGCGGACCCACGGGAATCCCCGAGAAGCCGGGGCTGGAGGGTCTCGAGGCCACCTGGTCCGCCCGTTGGCACGAGGCGGGGACCTACGCCTTCGACCGCTCGGCGCCGCGGGATCGGGTGTTCTCCATCGACACCCCTCCACCTACCGTGTCAGGGTCGCTCCACATCGGCCACGTGTTCTCCTATACCCACACCGACGCGGTGGCCCGATTCCATCGGATGCGGGGCAAAGCCGTCTTCTATCCCATGGGTTGGGACGACAACGGTCTGCCCACGGAGCGGCGGGTGCAGAACTACTTCGGGGTCCGCTGCGACCCCGGCCTCCCCTACGACCCCGACTTTGCGCCGCCCGCCGATCCGCCCAAGGACCCCATCGCCATCTCGCGGCCCAACTTCGTCGAACTGTGCCGACAGCTGACCGTCGAGGACGAGAAAGTGTTCGAGCAATTGTGGCGGACCCTGGGCCTGTCGGTTGACTGGGCCCATACCTACGCCACCGTGGGCGAAGTAGCCCAGCGGGTGTCCCAGCGGGCGTTCCTCCGGATGCTGGACCGCGGCCATGTTTATCAACGCACTGCACCTACGCTGTGGGATGTCGAATTCCGGACCGCGGTGTCACAGGCTGAGCTCGAGGACCGTGACCGCCCCGGGGCCTACCACCGTCTCGCCTTCCTCCGTTCCGATGACTCGGGGCCGGCCATCGAGATCGAGACCACCCGACCCGAGTTGCTGGCGGCCTGTGTAGCCCTGGTGGCCCACCCCGACGACGAGCGGTATCGGCCACTCTTTGGCACCTCGGTGGTGACGCCTTTGTTCGGGGTGAAGGTGCCGGTGCTGGCCCACGAACTGGCCGACCCTGAAAAGGGGTCGGGAATCGCCATGGTCTGCACCTTTGGCGACCTCACCGACGTGGTGTGGTGGCGCGAGCTGCACCTTCCCACCCGCACCATCATCGGGAGGGACGGACGACTGCTCCCGGTGACGTGGGGCACCGAGGGATGGGAGTCGGCCGTCCCCGCCAAAGCTGACTCCCACTACGACGAGTTGACCGGAAAGACTGTCAACCAGGCGCAAGCCCGCATCGTTGAACAGCTCACCGAGGTCGGGGCGCTGATCGGTGAGCCCACCCCGATCACCCACCCGGTGAAGTTCTACGAGCGGGGCGACCGCCCCTTAGAGATCGTGTCATCGCGCCAGTGGTTCGTGAGGACCGTGCCTCTGCGGGACAAGTTGATCGAGCGGGGTGAGGAGCTTCGGTGGCATCCGGCCTACATGGCTCATCGGTACCGCACCTGGGTCGAAGGGCTCAATGACGACTGGAATATTTCGCGCCAGCGGTTCTTCGGCGTTCCGTTCCCGGTCTGGTATCCGGTGGACCCCGACGGAGAAGCCGACTTCAGCTCGCCGATTGCGGCCTCCGAGGACCGACTCCCCATCGATCCCTCGACCGAGGTGCCACCCGGCTACAACCACGATCAGCGGGGGGTGCCCGGCGGTTTCGTCGGGGATCCCGATGTCATGGACACCTGGGCCACCTCGTCGCTCACTCCCCAGATCGCCGGCCGATGGGAGGATGACCCCGACCTGTTTGCCCGGGTGTTCCCGATGGACGTCCGCCCCCAGGCCCACGACATCATCAGGACCTGGCTGTTCGCCACAGTCGTCCGGTCCGAGCTCGAGCACGGTTCACTGCCGTGGAGCAATGCCGCCATCTCGGGGTGGGTTCTCGATCCCGACCGCAAGAAGATGTCCAAGTCCAAAGGCAACGTGGTGACCCCCCTTCCCCTTCTGGAGAAACACGGGGCGGATGCCGTCCGGTACTGGGCTGCCAATGGCCGACCGGGGACCGACACCGCCGTGGACGAGGGTCAGATGAAGGTCGGCCGGCGACTAGCCATCAAGGTGTTGAACGCCTCGCGATTCGCGCTGGGCAGGTTGGCCGACGACACCGGTTTGATCGAGGTTCCCGGGCCAGAGGCCATCACCGCCCCCCTTGACCGCGCCATGTCGGCCCGTCTGGCCGGGGTGGTGGCGGAGGCCACCGCTGCCTTCGAGGGATACGACTACGCCCGGGCCATCGAGCGTACCGAGGCGTTCTTTTGGTCCTTCTGCGACGACTACCTCGAGTTGGTCAAAGTCCGCGCCTACGGCGATCCGGGAGAACCGGGGCCGGCTTCTGCCCGGGCCGCCCTGGCATTGGCCCTGTCGACCCAGTTGCGGTTGTTCGCTCCCTTCCTTCCCTTTGTCACCGAAGAGGTGTGGTCATGGTGGAGATCAGGGTCGGTGCACCAGGCTCCATGGCCGACCCATGGCGAGCTGGAGGAATCGGCATCGGGAGCCGATGAACTGGTGCTCGAGACGGTCTCCGATGTACTGGGTGCCGTTCGCCGGGCAAAGACCACCGCTAAACGCTCCATGCGTGCCGGGGTGGCCCTCTTGACGGTGACCGATACGGCCGACCGGCTCGATGCCCTGGCCCTGGCCACCGACGACCTGCGAGATGCCGGCGGAGTCGCCGAGTTGATCACCGTGATCGGGACCGAAGCCGCCGTCGACGTGGTGTTGGAAAGCGAGTCATCGGTCTAACCCGAGTGAGTCTTGCCGCGCTGACATCTGCCGCCCAATCGCCCATGCCGGTCAGAGCCGACTCGACCCAACTGTCAACTCGAAAGGTAGACGCTGAGGGCAGCGGTGGCCATGTCACTGGGCGTGCCCTCCTGTTGAATCTTGCCGTGCACCATGATGGCCGCCCGGGTGGCCACCAACAGCGCAGTGGTCACGAACTGTTCGACCAACAGGATGGTTTTCCCCTGGGCAGCCAGGGTCCCAACCAATTCGTAGAGCTCGGAGACGATCAATGGGGCCAGGCCCATCGACAATTCGTCCAGGAGCAGTACCTTCGGGTCGGTTACCAACGCCCTCGAGATGGCCAGCATCTGCTGTTCACCACCCGACATGGTCCCGGCCAGTTGCTTCCGTCGTTCCGACAGCCGGGGGAAGGTGGCGTAGGTCTGCTCCTCGACCGACTTCACACTCAGTCCACCCCGGTAAGTCCAGATCCTCAAGTTCTCTCTTACCGTGAGGTTGGGGAAGATACCTCGGCCCTCGGGGATGGAGCACAACCCGGTCCGGGCCAGCTTCTCGGTCGGCAGCTTCCCCACCGGCTTGTCCCCGATCACCACCTCTCCGGCAGTGGGCCGCATCTGCCCACTGATTACTTTGAGCAGCGTCGACTTGCCCGCCCCGTTGGGCCCGAGCAGTGCGAACACGCTTCCCGCCGGAACTGTGAGATCCACACCGTGGAGCACCTCGATCCGGCCGTAGGAGGCACGGACCGCCCGGATGGCGAGGGCGGGCGACAGGGTCGCCGGGCTCAGCTCCGGAACGGGTATCGAAGCGACGGTCATTGGGTCCCGCCAGAGGTGGAGCCAGCCCCCAGATACGCGGCCTGTACGGTGGGGTCGGAGCGAATCGCCTCAGGGGTCCCGGTGGCGATGACATGACCGAAGTCGAGCACAAGGATCCGGTCACAGATCCTCATCACCAGTTCCATGTCGTGCTCCACCAGCAGCACGGCCATGCCCGTCGACGCCAGCCTGACCAACAGCGTGCCCAGGGCTTGCGACTCAGCCTCGTCGAGTCCGGATCCGGGTTCGTCGAGGAGCAACAGCTTCGGCCCGATGGCCAGGCCCCGAGCCAACTCGACTGTGCGGGCCAGGCCGGTGGGCATGGCATTGGCCTGCTCGTTGGACATACCCCCCAGGCCGACCTCGGCCAGCAACCGGTCGGGCGTGGTCACGGCCAGTGCATCCGAGCCAACCAGGGCGTCGACGGCAGTCGAGTCGCCCCGGGCAGACTCCGCCCCGCTGTTACGCCAGAGGGCCTTGCGAAGATGGCGCCACTGCCACCACTTCACAGTTGATTCCAGACCGACCTGGACGTTCTCGCCGGCTGTCAGCGTGCCGAACAGCTCGAGGCGCTGGAACGTGCGGGCCAACCCGAGTCGGGCCCGACGGTAGGGCTTCATCATCGTCACATCGGTGTCGAAAAAATGAATGGCACCTCGGTCCGGTTCTTGCAGGCCGCTGATGACGTTGAACAAGGTGGTCTTCCCGGCGCCGTTGGGACCGATGAGGCCGGTCACGGTACCCGGCGGCACCACCAGATTGACATCGGTGAGAGCGGACACTCCCCCGAAGCTGACACTGACCTGGGACACCGTCAACGCCGGCAGGCCCCCTCCGTTCGGCTCACTCGCCAATCTGGGCTCATCAACCGGCGACACGGGCCTCACCGCCCATCGGCGTGATCCCGATGCCGGCCAGCGTCCCGCTGTCGCCACCGCCAGAGGCTCGCTTGACCCATGGGAGAGGCAGCAGCGTGGACAAGCGATCGATCCCGAGAATGCCGCTGGCCGCCCGGCCTATGAGGATGATCCCGGCCCCGGCCACCAGCCCCAAACCCGTCGACCAGAACGTGGTCAACACCACAAAGGTCACTGCGGCCAGAAATGCCCCACTCACCGTCCGGATACTCCAGACGGTGACGAACAGGACAAAGATGATCCCCGAGAAGAAATCGAAGTCGGAGGAGCCGACGGTGCCGTTGACGGTGGCGTAGAGGCCGCCGGCGATACCGGCCAGGGCGGCAGCAATGGCAAACACCGCCACCTTGGTGACGGCCAGGTTGAGACCCACCGTGGCGTAGGCGGCCGGCGAGTCGCTCATCGCCACCAGACGTCGCCCGAACAGGCTCCGCCGGATGGTCAACACCAGCAGCGCGACCAGAACGAAGATCACGCTCAACAGGAGAAATTCCGACCGATTGCCACCGAACGACAACCCCGGCAGGACGATCCTTCCCACGTTGATACCGCCACCGAACACCCGTGAGTCCTGAAAGAACCCCTGGTCGACCGCGTCGGCGAAGGCAAAGGTGGCCAAGGCGAAGTACAGGGCCCGGAGCCGGAGGGTCGGCAGGGCCACCAATGCTCCCAACACCGCGCACACCAACGCCGCCGCCACCAATCCGAGCAAGGACCCACCGCCGGCCACCTTGCCCATCAGAAAGGCCCCGATCCCCATGAAGGAGAACTGACACAGGGATACCTGGCCGGAGTAACCGGTGAGCAACACCAGCGACAGCCCCACGATGCCGAGCGCCATAATCTCCCCGCCCAAATTGAGCAGATTGGTTCCCCTGACCACCGCACTGCTCAGAACGACCGAGGCGATCACCGCCAGCACGAAGAAGGCAACCCCGCCCAGCAGTGACTCCTTGCCACTGGGCATCCGAGGGACCCGGACGGTGCTGAGCCGTCCCACCGCCCGCAGCCTCACCGACGGCAGCATCACCAGCGCGATGAAGAGGAACACCATGGGCAGCGCCAGGGTGATGTCCGAGTTGAGGCCCTGCGACAGGTGGGGCAACGCGTAGTAAATGATGTAGTCCTCGAGCAAGCCGATGACGATGGCGGCAATGAACGTCACCGGGATGTTCTTCAGGCGCCCGACGATGGCGGCGGCGTAGCCGTTGACCACCAGAAGCGTCATGGCCACGATGCTGATCCCCGTTTGCTCCTGGGTGAGGGCCAGCAATACACCGGCAAGTGCCGCCATGACGAAACCGAGGATCCAACCGTACTGGCTCATGGCATCGGGAGAGGCACCCGACATGGCCAGCAGACCCGGGTCGTCGACCACCGCCCGCAGCCCGACCCCAGTGCGGGTCGAAGAAAAGAGGAACCGAAGGCCGATCACCAGGGCGATGGCGATCCCGATAGTGAGGACCTGTTGGTACTGGAGGTTGATGCTCACCTGCCGGAATGAGCCCGAGACGATGGGACTGAGCTGATACTGGTTCTTCGGAGACCACACGATGGTGGCCACGCCGGTGAGGATGACCAACAGCCCGAGGGTCACCATGATCGGTCGTTCGGCGGTGGCTCCGTGGAGGCGACGCATCAGCACCCTCTCCACCAGCGCCCCGGCGATGGGAGCGCCGATCAACAGGATGATCACCAACGCCAGCACCACCGGCACATGATGATTGGCCACCAACTCCCAGTAGCTGAAGGCAGCGATCATCCCCACGGCCCCGTGGGCGAAGTTGAAGACCCCCGACGTCGTATAGGTGACAACCAGGCCGGTGGCTGCGATGGCAAAACCAGCGCCGAGGATGATGCCGAAAATGGTGTACTGCAGAAAGCTGGTCACCGATCCGGCCTCATCACCTGACTTGTGCTCATGTCACACGAGTCCGTCGTCGTGCCGTTCGATCACGAACGCGGGGAGTAGTAGCTGGCATCGCAGCGGTACCCGTGGGTGCTGCCGGTCGGTGCCGGATCGTTGATCCGTTGGATCTGCCCGTTCTGGATCTGAGCCAGCAGGTAACAGGTGCCATTGGTCTTTTGTGCCGGGTTGGTGGTGGCGATGATGTTGCTCCCACTGAACGAGGTCACCTTGGACAGGGCCTGCAGCAGGGACCCCCGGCTTGGATTCGAACCCGCATTCTGCAAGGCCTGCGAGAAGAGCTCCGCCGACACCCACCCGTAGAGGGTGAACAGGTCGGGTTTGAACCCGGGTGAGGCGACGTTGACCCATTTGAGGAACGTGGCCACCGCCGGAATGGTGGCCTGATCCTCGCCCAGGTAGAGCGAAGTGTTCTGCTCGAGGTAGTCCCCGGCGGTGGCGGAAGCGCCGCCCGACGACGAAACCAGCGTGGAGCTGTAGGTGGACGCCCCGAGCACCACCTGGGGGTGGAAGTTCTGCTGATTGAGTGCCTTGATCACCGCCGAGGCGTAGTTGACAGGCATCTGCTCGATGAACAGCATCTTCACCCCTTTGTTTCTCATATCGATGATGTTTGGGGTGAAGTCGGTTTGGGTGATGGGGAAGGTGTTGTCGTAGACCACTTTGTAGCCGACATGCTCCATGGCCGCCTTCTCCCCCGTCCATTGCGCCTCGGCCGAGGGCTCGCTGGCTATCAGCGAACCAACCGCGGTTACCCCGGTGGGGAACTTCTGTTTGAAGTACTGGAGCGGGCCCAACTCCCATCCGCCGCCCAACGGTACCGGGCTGAAGACGTTGGAGAGTTTACCGGTGGCTGGGTCGAGGGTGACCGAGACGTCCGGCATGCCGGGATTCTGAGTCAGCACCGTTCCGCCATAGCTGTCGTTGAGCGAGAAGCTCCCCACCAGCGCAAAATCCTTTTGGGTCGCCGTTTGGGTCAGCGACTTGTTGTTGGCGCCGTTGTTATATCCATCATTGCCGCTGTCGACCATGAGCTTCCGGCCGTTGACTCCCCCGGTCGAATTCACATAGTCGGCGTAGGCCTCGGTGCCCACCGCCGCCCCCTTGAAGAGTCCAAAGTCCAATGTCGACACGTTGGCAAGCTGCACGGAGGAGGAGGTGATCCCGGTGTGGTCGCTGAATGCACTCGACGGGATCTTCGGCCCCCCGCTTCCCGCCGAAGTGGTCGTCGATGACGTGGAATTGGTTGAACTACAGGCAACCCCCGTCGCACCTACCAGCATGACCATTCCTACTGCGGCCATGCGCATCTTCCACGATGCAGCCATCAAGCATTCCCCCTCGTTTGTGGTCCGATTTCCCTCGGATCGCTGCCACCGTCATCCCGGGGCATGCTCACCATTTATGTGACTCTACGTCAGAAACTCACGAATGTGTCCAACACTCGGCGATGATGATGCCTGATCAGCGGCCGACCCTG
This sequence comes from Acidimicrobiaceae bacterium, assembly GCA_003152015.1. Taxonomy (GTDB): domain Bacteria; phylum Actinomycetota; class Acidimicrobiia; order Acidimicrobiales; family RAAP-2; genus DASZIT01. The sequence continues at coordinate 40,540 of PLZF01000027.1, forward strand.
GCCCGCATCCCCTCGAGAAACCTCACCGCCCCGATGGTGGTGTGCCGGCACCGGATCGAGGCCAACACGTCGAAGGCGTGCTGGGTGCGGGGAAGCTCTACGTAGACCACGGGAGATTCGGAAACCTCACGCAGGCGGGCGACGAAACACCTGGCCACCCCCACCGGGACCAGCGTGTCGTTGACCCCCTGGAATACCATCATGGGCGGAGCGGAACTGCTCACCCTGTCCGTCGGGGATGCCTGCACAAAGACCTCACGATTGCCCTCGAACGGCAACTTCATCACCCGCCGTTCGAGCAATTCGAGCATGCCCGGACCGAAGGCTCCCGAACCGTCCGGATCACCTGTCATGTCGTAGACCCCGTAATAGGGGATGCAGGCGTCAACCGAGGTGTCGGCGTCCTCGAACCCGGGTTGCCACTCGGGCTCGTTGGGGGTGAGGGCAAGGAGGGAGGACAGGTGCCCCCCCGCCGATCCCCCCGAGACGGCAATAAATTCAGGGTCCCCGCCGTACTCGGCGATGTGAGCCCTCACCCACGCCACCGCCCGTTTGCAGTCCACTATGTGATCGGGCCAGGTGGCTTTGGGGCTCAACCGATAGTTGATGGCGACGCAGACCCATCCCCGCTGGATCAACTCGTGCATCATCGGGATGCCCTGTTGGCGCTTATCCCCGATGACCCAGGCGCCCCCGTGGATATAGACAAGTACCGGGCCGGGCCCGGGGGGACCCCCACGCGGCTCCAAAATATCGAGCCGGTGGCGGCCGATGCCGTCACCCCAGTAGTCGATGTTCCGGATCCGTCGGATGGCTCTCCATCGGAAGGGCACAGCGATGGCCAACCTCCACCAGTAGTTCCATGCCGGGCTGGAGTCGAACCCTTCGACGTCGACAGGACCCATGGCGGCCTCGGCCAATGCTTCATCGACCAGGTCCTTGGCCCCTCGGGCGATGAATGCCAACCTCACGAGGCCGACCCACGAACCTGCCGTCAACGCCAGACCGGCCCATCCCGGCCAATGGCGGAGGGTGCCGTAGTGGGCGAACACCAAGGTGATGATCAGATCGAGGAGGATCACCTGGATGGGCAATTCACCCGGGATCCATCCCAAGACGAAGCTGATCACGCTCAGTGGCTCCCGACGGATCGGAAAAAAGGCGTTGACCGTGAGCAGTACAGTGACAATGCTGACAATGAAGAATCCCCAGTACATCGCACCATAAAACACCATCAGGCCACCGGGCGAGCAAATCGCAGACCGGCCTGCCGGTTTCACGCCCAGAGGGCGCACCAAAAGAACGGATACCCATGGAACGACTGAGCGGTCTCGACGCAAGCTTTTTGTATCTGGAGAACCCGAGTCTCCATATGCACGTCGTCATGACGTCGGTGGTCGATCCGTCCACGGTCCCCGGGGGCTACTCGTTCGCCCGGATGAAGGAGCTCATTGCCGAAAGGCTCCCTCTGGCACCGGTGTTCCAACGCCGCCTGGTCGAGGTCCCGCTTCGTTGGGGCCACCCGGTGTGGGTGGACGATCCCGACTTCGACATCGACTACCACGTTCGCCTGGCTGCAGTACCGAAACCGGGTGGGCTCCGTGAGCTGGCGGCCATTGCCGGAGATATCGCCGGGCGCCAACTCGACAGGTCCAAACCGTTGTGGGAGATGTGGATCATCGAAGGGCTGGCCAACGACCGGGTGGGATTCGTGACCAAGATGCACCACTCCACCGTGGACGGGGTGTCCGGGGCGGAATTGCTGTCGATTCTCTTCGACCTCGAGCCCGACCCGGGGCCGACACCTCCTCCACCGGAACGTGTGCACGACGATCGGATCCCCTCGAATCTCGAATTGCTCGGAACTGCCACGGTGGACAGGGCCATGCTTCCCTTCAAGATCACCCGGGACCTGGTACGCACCGGTTCACGGGTGCTCAACGTACGGAAGGTTCGGATCGGATCGGAAGGACGACCGGGGCTCGGCAAGGCAGCGCTGCCGTTGTCCGCACCCCGCACGTCGTTCAACGGCTCGCTCTCGAGGAGCCGGTCGGTGGCCTTCACCGCCATCGGGCTCGATGACGTCAAGCGGCTGAAGTCGGCAATGGGAACCACTGTGAACGATGTTGTCCTCGCCGTCTGCACCGGGGCGCTCCGGTCCTTTCTCCTCCAGGGCGACGAGTTGCCCACCAAGCCACTGGTAGCTGTGGTCCCGGTGTCGGTCCGGACGACCACCGCCAACGCGCGCGGTTCCAACAAGGTGTCGTCGATGTTCGTGCAGCTCCCGTCGCAGCTCGACGACCCCCTCGAGCGGCTCGAAGCCATCCACCAGGGGACCAAAGGGGCCAAGGAAGAGCACAATGCCCTGGGGGCGGACACCCTCCTCAACTGGGCGGAGCACGCCACCCCGAATCTCTTTGCCAACGCCGCTCGCCTCTACAGCCGGATGCAGCTGGCAGACCGCCATCGGCCCATTGCCAACCTGGTCATCTCCAACGTGCCCGGACCCGACTTCCCCCTCTACCTCGGCGGTGCCGAACTCGAGTGCGGATTCCCACTCGGTCCGGTGATGGAGGGGATGGGCGTGAACATCACCATCATGAGCTACCGCGGCATCATGTACTGGGGGATCATCTCGTGCCCGGAGAACATGCCCAGGGTGTGGGACCTGGCCGCCGACATCCCGCTGGCTCTCGACGAACTGCTGGAGGCAGCCAATCTGGAGCCGGCCGTCTACCGGAACAAAGACGCCGCCGTCGCGGTGCAGGCGGCTGGCGTAGGCGTCACCAAGCCTGGCCCCGGATAGAGACCCACCAGGCGGATTCAGGGAGCCGGAGCCACCGCCATGGACGATGCCCCGGTACATACCGGGACCGGCCGGCCGTAGATCTGGCTCGTCGTCGCATAGGGAACCACCGAGTCGAAGCCGTCCACAATGAATGCGGTGACCCCATCGGGGGCGAGCACGATGTCGGTGGGATGCTGGGTACCGCCCGAGACACCGACCAGTGCCGGTAGGCGAACCGGTGGAGTCGGCGCGGCCAACGGTGTCAACAGCACCGGATTCACCCAGTTGTTGGCGGAGTCGACGACATAGGCCATCGCACCATTCGGCGCCACGATCAACGAGGCCGGCGTGGCGATGCCGAACTGGTCGAACGACGCCTCTGGCTCAGGCGTGCCGGTAGCAACCGAGATGGGGAGCAGGCGCCCTCCGAAGTCTTTGCCTCCTTGGCCCACCACGTAGACCGTCGACCCGTTTGCGCTGAAGGCGATGCCATGGGGTGAATAGACCGAGGACACGGTCAGCCCGGTCGGGATCGGGGCTCCGGCGGTTGCGCGCCCGGTATCCACCGGAATCACCGCCCCCGATACCAAGACGTAGAGCGAGGTGCCTGCCGCATTGAGGGCCATGCCGAACACCGCATGACCCGCACCGAGATCGAGGGGGGTTCCCGCCCTGTCATCGGTCAGGTCGACGGGAACCAGGGTGTTGCCGCTCGAAGCCACCAGGGTGAGACCATCGGGAAACACCACAATGCTGTGGGTGCCTCCGGAACCGGGGATGGGGATGGGGGTCTGGGCCCGCTGCGTCACCAGGTTGATGGGAATCACCAGGTTCTGGATCGTCTGGGCCGAGGTGGTGGTCGGGGTGGTCTGTTGCGAGGTCACCACATAGGCCCAGCGCCCGTTGGGCGAGGTGGCGATGGCAAAATCCCCCGGAGCGGGCGTGCCGGAGATCGGAAGCCGGATGTCGGGCTCCACCGTGTTGTCCCTGGCCAGTTCGACCGGGGTCACTGCGTTCGGGCATGCCACGTAGCCAACAGCCCCGGTTGGGGCCAACGACGATCCGGGGGCAGGCGGGGGTCGGGGAGAAGAGAACAGGGAACAGCCCCCCAGTGCCACCGAGGCCGCCAGCACTAGCGTGGTGGCGACAGCTGTCGAACGGCTTGTGGGGCGCCGATCGGCCACGGTGTGGTGTCTGATTGGTCCCATGGATGGTGTCGACGATAGCGAGCGTTCGAGCCAGCCCTGTACCGACCCCAGTCGGTAGGCTTCGCACGTGACGACCGGTGAGGTATCCACCGGTGAGCTCATCGGGCGGGGGCCCCTCTTCGCGGAGATCGCCAGGGAACTCCGTTGGAACATTCGGGAACATCGGACCGTACTGCTCCCGTACCATCCGATCAAATTCAAAGAACGGTGGCGCCAACGCCGGACGTGGATCCGGTGGGGCATCTGCGTGGCCTTTCCCACGGGATCTATCTGACCATCGGCTATTTGTCGGTGCCGACACAGCAGAATGGCGCAATCCCTGTACGGGAAACCGGCCGGTCACGCCGCCCAGTACGCCCTGCTCTCCCTGGCGTGGGGCATCGGATACTGGATCATCGGCACCCTGGTGGCCGAGCGATCGGCGGTGTGGCGCCGGGCCCGGTTGTGCCGGGAGTTGCATCGTCCCAACTAACAACCACCCGCGCGTACCCGGTGCCGGTCAGACGCCGAGGGTCGACCGCATGGCGGCGAACCGACCCAACACTTCCGTGGTGGTCTCGGTCGGAACGTCCAAGAAATGGATCAGCTCTTCAGGGATCTCATCGAGGAAGCGGCTCCGGTCGTTCTCGACCACCCGGTTGAAGGAGTGGCGGCGGCGGGAGTGGGAGAGATACAGCCGACGTTTGGCCCGGGTGATGGCGACATAGGCCAGGCGACGCTCTTCTTCGAGCTCGCCCTCTTCCACGCACCGCCGATCGGGGAAGACCCCCTCCTCCATCCCGACCACGAACACCGCCCCGAACTCCAATCCCTTGGCCGCATGGATGGTCATCAGTGACAGACGCGATTGATCATCACCGGAGTCATCAGTCTCGGTGATCAACCCGGCCATATCGAGGAACGACTCAACGGTGGCGTGGTCACCGGCGATAGAGCGCAGTTGGTCGACACTCTCCTGACGGTACCGACGCTCTTCGTCGTCGGCGGCAGCGTCGAGCAACTTACGCACAAACTCACCATCGGCGGTGACCGCGTCGATGGCGCCCAGGGCACCTCCGGCTCCAGCCGCCAGTCGAACCTCATCGAGCAATCGGGTGAACTGATCAAGACCCTCGCGGGCCAGTTTCGGGAGATCGTCGATCTCACCTCGACGGGCCAGCGTGTCCCCGAGCGGCAGGGCATTGGTCTGGGCGAAGGCCCGGATCTTCTTGATGCTGGCGTCACCGATGGCTCGGCGGGGGACATTGACGCAGCGGCGAAACGACAGTTCATCCTGGGGGTTGACAGCCAAGCGGAGGTAGGCGATGAGATCCTTGATCTCTTTCCGTTCGAAGAACGACGTCCCTCCCACCGTTCGGCACGGGATGCCCCGGCGCACAATTTCCGCCTCGATCGGTCGGGCCAGAGTTTTCGCCCGGCACAACACGGCGATCTCGCCGGGCCGGACACCCTCCCGCACCAGCGTGGCCACCTCGTCGGCCAGCCAGGAGGCCTCGTCCGCCTCGTCGTCAGCCGCCCGCAAGGCGATCAGGTTGCCCTCCCCGGCCCGCGTCCACAGTTGCTTGTCGGCCCGGGTGAGGTTGCGGGAGATCACCGCATTGGCGGCGTCCAAAATGGTACCTGTCGATCGAAAGTTCTGTTCGAGAAGAACCGTCGTGGCAGTCGGGAAGGTACGGGAGAAATTGAGGATGTTACCGACATCGGCAGCCCGGAAGCCGTAGATGGACTGGTCGCCGTCACCGACGCAGCACAGATTGAGATGCTCAGCGGCCAACTGTTCGACGATGACGCTCTGGGCGCGATTGGTGTCCTGGTATTCGTCCACCAGCACCTGGGAAAACCGGGCCTGGTAGTGCTCCCGGACATCGGCGTGCTCGGTGAGAAGCCGGACCGCGTGGACGAGCAGATCGTCGAAGTCCACGCAGTCGGATTCGACCATGCGCTGCTGGTACTCGCGGTAGATGCGGGCGTGAGCGTTGGATCGGGCATCCGAGGACTCGATCGAGAGCTGACGGGGGTCGATGAGCCGGTTCTTGGCCGAGCTGATGGCGGCCCTGGCCCCACCCACCGGGATCTGCTTGACGTCGATGTTCAGGTCATCGCAAATGTCACGCAACAGCCGTTTGCAGTCGTCCTCGGACAGAATGGTGAACTGGCGGGTCAGGCCAACCCGATCGGCGTAGGGCCGGAGCATCCGCACACAGGCGCTGTGAAACGTGGAGACCCACATGTCGTGGGCCACCGATCCGAGCGAGGCGCCCAGGCGCTCTTTCATCTCGCGGGCGGCCTTATTGGTAAAGGTGATGGCCAACACCCGATCGGGAGTGACGACACCTGACGCGATGAGATAGCCGATCCGGCTGGTCAGCACCTTGGTCTTCCCGCTGCCGGCACCGGCCAGCACCAGCAGCGGCCCCTCCCCGTGCTCGACCGCCTCACGCTGACGTGGATTCAGGCCCTTGGTGAACTGCTCGGGCCGCAACCTTCGTTTCGATCCGGATACAGGGCTGGCCATGGCGGCTCACCCTATCCGGCGGTGATCACTGCGGTCGTACCATGGGAAGGTTCCGTCCGAGAGCCGGGGGGACGTGACTGGCAAAGAGTAGGCGCCCCGGTGTGCACACGGATCTTCTGGTCGGATAACGGCGTAGCCAAGGTGGCATCTCGCACCATGGACTGGCTGGTGAGCGACGAGCCCCGGCTGTGGTCGCTGCCGGCCGGGCTCCGCCGCAGTGGAGGGGCGCCTGGCGCCATCGAATGGGAATCGAAGTTCGCCAGCGTCTGTCTCAGCATGTTCGACTCGGGGACGGTGGACGGGATGAACGATCAGGGGCTCGGCGTCCACCTGCTGTACCTCGAGAGTGCCGACTTCGGCGCCCCCGGCGACGGTCCGGTGATCGGCAATACCCACTGGGGCCAGTGGGTGCTCGACCGCTTTGCCACCGTCTCGGAGGCAGTCGACGCCATGGAGGGCATGAGGGTGGAATCGGTCCCGATCCGGGGCCAGAACCTCCACTGCCATATGTCGCTGGAGGACGCGCACGGAGACTCGGCCATCGTGGAGCCGATCGCCGGCAAGCTGGTGGTGCACCACGGACCCGAGTATGCGGTGATGGCCAACGACCCGATGTTCGACGAACAGTTGGCCAACCTTCGTCGTTACCTCCCCTACGGCGGTGACCTACCACTTCCCGGTGACATCCTGTCTACCGACCGCTTCGTCCGGGCGACCTACTTCCTCGAGCACCTACCCCCGCCCCGGGACGTCGAAGGGGCGGTGGCCGGCGTCATCCACATCGCCAGCAATGTGGCCTGCCCTCCCGGGGCTCCCTACAACGACTTCAGCGTCTACCCGACCTGGTGGACCTCGGCCGTCGATCTCACCAACCTCACCTACTACTTCTGGTCGCGCCTGAGCCCGGGGCTCATCTGGGTGTCCCTGACTGATCTGGCCCGGCCCGCCGGCAGCCCGGTCCTGGTCCTCGATCCCGAGGCCCCCGGACTTACCGGCGACATCAACGACCGGTTTCTTCCCCTGGAGGGGGCACTCCCCTACTGAACGACGTTGGGTGCCGGGTCGAGCCCGTGTGGCTAAACCAGCTTTGCCTCGAGGCGGATCTCGGTTCCGGCCAGAGCCCGTGACACCGGACAATTGGACTTCGCCGACTCGGCCAGTTTCTCAAAAGGGCGCGGCATCGAGACCGGAAACTTCGGCTTCGGTGTGAAGCTCGATACTGGGGATCCGGAAACCGTCTGACCCCTTTTCGATCCCCACCCGGGCGGTCGTATCGATGCGGGTCGGGGGATGGCCAGCCTCCGTCAGGCCCAGGGCCAGGGCCATGGTGAAACACCCGGCGTGAGCCGCCCCGAAGAGCTCCTCGGGGTTGGTGCCCTTTCGGTTCTCGAAGCGGGAGCCGAAGGAGTACTCCGCCTCCACCACGCCACTCTCGACGGCTATCGACCCGTGGCCCTCCTTCACCGGCCCCTCCCGGTGCGCTCTGGCTGTCCGTTCTGGCATGTCTGTCCTCCTTGTTGCGCTGCCGGCATTTCCAGCTTGTCCGGCTACCGGTGTCTGCGTAGGTTTCTCTAGGTCATCCTAGACTTACTGTGATAAAAGGGATCGGCCGGCCGGATTCGGTCACGTCCCGTCTTTGGGTTAGTATCTGTAGCGTCTGCTAGAGAAACAAACGAGAGCGCGAGGGTCTGTGGTGGCTGCCGAGGAAACGGTTGCACTGATGGCGCCCACCCGGCAGCCAATGATGGCCGATGCCCAGCGGACACCCACCGGGGTGCGGCCCGATCTCACCTCCCGCAAGCACATTCACGACCTCGTGGTGGGCTTCTACCGCGAGCTGATCATGGACGAAGTACTCGGCCAGATATTCGAAGAAGTTGCCGAGGTGGACTGGAGTAAGCACATCCCGTTGTTGATCGACTACTGGTGCCGGGTGCTGCTGGGTCACCAGACGTACCAGGGGGCGATTCTCGTCGCTCACCGCCACGTGCACGATCAACAGGCGTTCACCGCTGACCATTTCGACCGGTGGTACAGCTTTTGGGTCGCCACCATCGACCAGACCTGGGCGGGCCCGTTAGCGGAAAAGGCCAAATCTCACGCGGCCAAAGTCGGTGGTTCTTTGGCTCGTCAGCTTCCGCGCATTGCCTGGGAACCGACGCAGGGGGCAACGTGCCCCATCGCCAGAGGCGTGCCCGTCAACGGCTGACGCCCATCGCTCCATCCCGGCCGCCTGAGCGGTGCCCCGTCTCGAACCCGCCGTCCTCATCGTCACCGGGTCCGGAAGCCGAGGGCCGACGCCGCCTCACTGTCCATCAGAGCCGGGCTCCACGGCGGGTCCCACACCACCCGCACATCCACCGTCATCCCGGGGTCCACCGCGTCGACGATCGCGGCCCTGGCCATCTCCGGGAGGCTCTCCGAAGCCGGGCAGCCGGGGGTGGTGAGGGTCATGTCGACAACCACGGTGCCATTCTCATCACGTATGTCATAAATGAGACCGAGCGACACCACGTCGAGGCATAGCTCGGGGTCGTACACACACCCGAGCGCGGTCCGGGCCGCCTCTACCGGGTTGTCCGGAGCCATCTTCACCCGGGTCGGCCCGATCGACAGCGGACCACTCGGAGTTCCGGCCCTGCTCATGGCTCGGGCCGGAAGGTGACCTGCCAGTCGCCTCCGCCGAGGTCGACCGCCTCATAGGTGAAGCCCTGGGAGCCCAGGACGCCCTCGAGGGGCACCGGCTCGAACGGTGCCAGCACCACCAGTTCCTCTCGGTCGGCGAGACCGGCCACCGCAGCCATGATCATCTCGAACGGCTCTTCTCCGGCGGCGATGATCGGGCGTGCATCGATGGTTGCCATGGGGCACCTCCTCTACCGGTCCCTGGACCGATCCAGTTTGTTGTTCCAAGTATTACTAGAAATATATCAGGCATGCCTGCGCGATGTCCTGGCCTACTCCTCGATGAAGATGCACTCCCCCGGGCACTCCTCAGCGGCCTCCCGTACCGATTCGTCGAACTCGGAGGGCACCGGCGCCACGCCCTCAGCTCCTCCGGGTTCGTTCATCACCTGGGCACCGTCCTTCACATAGGCGAGACCGTCGTCGAGGAGCGTGAACACCTGCGGACAGATCTCCTCGCACAGGCCATCGCCCGTGCACAGGTCCTGGTCTATCCAGACTTTCATGGTGCGTCCTCCTTTGGCTCGACCGGCCGCCGGTGCCGGTCAGAACAGTCCAAGCTGCAAGCGGGCCGCCTCGGACAACCGGCTCATGTCCCAGGGCGGGTCCCACACCAACTCGACATCCACCTCGCTCACTCCGGGAACCGTCAGCACCCTGGAGAGAGCGTCCTCCCAGAGCACGTCGCCCATTCCGCAGCCGGGAGCGGTCATCGACATCTTGATCTCGACCCGGTGGTCTCCAGACGGAAGGGGCCGTGCCTCGCATACATACACAAGCCCGAGGTCCACCACGTTCACCGGGATCTCCGGGTCGAACACGGTCTTCAGCTGATCGATGACCCTGGCGAGCTCGAACGGGCCCGAGTCCGAAGGTCCGACTCCGGCCTCGTCACGGTCGAGGCCGAGAGCATCGATGTCCTCGGCGGAAATACGCGCCAGCTCACCGCGTTCGTTCTGGACGGTGAAGCTCCCACCCAGGTGCTGAAACAGCACCACCTGGTCACCTTGTCGGAGTATCACCGACTCCCCGCTGGGGATCAGGATCGCCTTGCAGTCCCTCCCAAGTGCGATTGGCACCTGCTGGCGTTCGGGACTCACTTTGACCTGCCTCCCTTGACACTCCGAATTTCTGACGTCAGCCTGCTGTCCATCACCGGTTCGTTTGCACCGGTGGTGAGCCGATCGGCGATCAGATGCTCCATCCGGGCGCGGACGACGGCCGATGGGCTGCGGGTGACCATCTCCCGGGCAAACGCGTAGGTGAGCACGCCTCGAGCCTCCTGCTCAGGGATGCCGCGCGAACGCAGGTAGAACAGCGCGTCTTCGTCCAGTCGGCCCACCGCGGCACCATGGGTGCACTGCACGTCGTCGGCGAAAATCTCGAGGCGCGGCCGGGTGTCCACTTCGGCGTGGTCGGAAAGAAGCAGGTTCTTGTTGGTCTGACTGGCGTCGGTCCCGAACGCCCCTGGCCGGACGATGATGTGCCCGTTGAACACCCCATGGGCACCCCCGTCCACAATGCCCTTGTAGAGCTGGCGACTGGTACAGCCCGGCGCCATGTGCTCGATAAGGATCGGGTTGTCGTGCTGCTGATCGCCTCGAGGCAGGTACAGTCCCTCGAGGTCCACCTCGGATCCTTCTCCCTCGAGGGATACGTGCACTTCGTGGCGGGCGATGGAGGATCCGAGGGCGACCGAATGCGAGCGGAAGCGGCTGCCCTGAGCCTGTCGGACGTCCATCAGCGCCAGGTGGAAGGCCGTCTCGGCCTCGTCCTGCACCGTATAGTGCTCGACACACGCGCCTTCGTCCAACACCACTTCGACAACACCGTTGGACCAGTAGAGATCACCGTGGGTCCCGGCGTGGGTCTCGACGATCGTCACCGCACTATCGGGTCCAGCCAGGATCACCGACCGCGGGCTCGATACCAGGGGTATCCCTCCGGTGTGCGAGAAGAAGGCAAGTTCGATCGGCTCGTCGATGATGGTGCCGGCGGGAACCCGGATGAGCGCTCCGTCCTCAGCCACCGCGGCGTTGAGCGCCGAAAACGCGTGGCGGTATGGCCGGGGGGTGCGCCGCGACAGCCATCGGAGCTGTTCTCCTCCCACGGCCAGGGCTGAGGCAAGGCTGGTCACCGTGGTCCCGTTTGGCAGGGCGGCCCGCCGCGAGCATTCCGATGCGAAATGGCCGTTGACGAAGACCAGACGCGGGCCACCGAGGTCACCGACCCGCTCGTCGATAGTGGTCGATAACAGCCGGTGGTCGATCCCGGGGGCAGCGGGCACAAACGGCACCTCTCCGATCGCCTCGAGCCGCGTGTACTTCCAGTCCTCGTCCTTGCGGGTCGGAAAACCATGCTCCATCGCCCAGTCAAAGCCGGCCTGGCGGAAGTCGGTGAACCACCCGGGAAAATCACCATCAAGGCGGGGCGAGAATCGGGAGAGTGCCCGGTCGGCATCGACGGTGGCACGGACCGCGCCGTCGGTGACAGTGGTCATGGCGCCACTCCCACCGCTGAACGTCGACTCGCCTGCACCTCGGCCCCCACGCCGGCATAGCCGTGCTCCTCGAGGGCCACTGCCAACTCCTTGTCCCCCGAGCTAACGATCCGGCCTTCAGCCATGACATGGACCCGGTCGGGGACCACGTAGTCGAGAAGCCGCTGATGATGGGTGATGACCAACATCGCCCGGTCGGGGCTCCGGAGTGCGTTCACGCCGTTGGCGACGACGCGCAGGGCGTCGATGTCGAGTCCCGAGTCGGTCTCATCCAGGATGGCGAGCTTCGGCTCGAGGATCGCCATCTGGAGGATCTCGTTGCGCTTCTTCTCACCGCCGGAGAACCCCTCATTGACCGAGCGGCCCATAAAGCTCTGGTCCATCTCGACCAGCTTCATCTTCTCGCGGCATAGGGCGAGGAAGTCCATAGCGCTGAGTTCGTGGAGCCCACGCTCTTTGCGCACCGAGTTGAGCGCGGTGCGCAGAAAGTACAGGTTGCCGACACCGGGGATCTCCATGGGGTGCTGGAAGGCGAGGAAGACCCCGGCCGCGGCCCGGGCCTCGGGCGACAGGGCGAATAGGTCTCTTCCCTCATAGCGGACCTGACCGGTGACGTCATAGGCCTCACTACCGGCCAGCACCTGGGCCAGGGTGCTCTTGCCCGAGCCATTGGGCCCCATGATCGCATGCACCTCGCCCGCCTTCAGCTCGAGGTCCACACCCCGCAGGATCTGGTTGTCGCCGATGGAGGCATGGAGGTTCTCGATCCGTAGCATCAGCCGACACTTCCCTCGAGGCTGACGTCCAAGAGCCGCTGTGCCTCGACGGCGAACTCCATGGGTAGTTCTTTGAACACCTCGCGGCAGAATCCGTTCACGATCATGGCGGTGGCGTCCTCCTCGGCGATCCCCCGTTGTCGGCAGTAGAAGAGCTGGTCGTCACTGACCTTGGAGGTGGTGGCCTCGTGCTCGACCTGGGCGCCCGAGTTCTTGACCTCGATATAGGGGAAGGTATGGGCGCCACAGTCGCTTCCGATGAGCAACGAGTCGCACCGGGTGTGATTGCGGGCGCCCTCGGCGGAGCGAAGAACCTTCACCAGACCTCGGTAGGTGTTCTGACCGTGGCCGGCGGAGATCGCCTTCGAGACGATGGTGCTGCGGGTGTTCTTGCCGATGT
>PLZF01000079.1 GCA_003152015.1 Acidimicrobiaceae bacterium
ATAGGAGCGTCGCCGGGTGGGTGCGTGCCGCGTACGCCCGGCGCCGAGGGTGCTTGCGGATCGCGAGCGCACGCGTACGTGCCGTTCTGCGCTGCTGGTTGGATGGCGATGGCCGTCGTTCTGGCGCGTTGTTCGGCGCCCGGTCGGGTGTGCTCGATCGCCAGTTCGAGGACGGTCGACGGCGCCCACCGCTTCGGCTGCCGAATGCGGATCTGTGTCCTCTGGGGCCAGGCCTGGCGGTGTCCGTGGTTGCTTGAGTTGCATGCGCCCACCAGTCTCAATCAGGCACGTCGGGGATACCCTTCGTCGGCCGTGTGACCCTCTCGTTCGTGCATTGCTGCGCTGAGTGTAGGGTCATACCTAAGCAGTACGCATGGTGCGTGCAAGACGCGTTGTCGTGAGCCAGACATGGCTGCGACGCTCGGCTCAGCACAATTCCCCAGCATTGACGCCTTTGATGCAGCGGCAGAGGTCACCGGTTCCATAGCGACCATCCCTGATGCGGTGCTGGCCAAGAGCCATTCACGTGAGTGCCCTCGATGCAGTTGATCTGCTGGCACGAGCTGAGTATCTCTAACCGTGGAACTCGTTGGTAGCTAGGCACCGAATCCGTCAATGGCGAGGTGCTAGGGCCACAGCGTGCCGGGAGAACCTGGACCCACGTTCTTGACAGACTCATCAACCCAGATAGGAAAGTTGTTCATGAATCACCAATCAGAAATACTCACAGCCATTGGTCGAAGCCATGCCCGGCACCTCGATGCAGAAACTCAATTGCGCTTGCTTCGCGGGACTGCTCTCAGCGCCCCTCTTGCCGAACTCGACAGCCTGCTCGTCTATGAGTTGCAATTGGAGATCCGCCTGGCGGAACTTCTGAATCGCCATCACGCAATGGCGGTCTGCTAGTCGACCTCTGATGAGAGGGTCAGCGGTAGTTATTCAGGTACTCGTGGCCACCGGCGTGTAGCCATGAAGGCTCACTCAGGTCCGTTGCCCGTATGCAAAACTGTCCAGATGTCGCCCGGTCAGCGTGAAGAGGGTCCGAATCGACATGACATGCTGAAGAGGGCCCTCCTGCTCTCTTACATCTCGATCTGCTGGGGTGTACTGGCGGGAGCTGTGGCGATCACGTCGGGCCTGCTCGTAGGGAGCTTGGGTGTCCTCGGATTGGGGTTGAATGTCCTGGCTGATGTCGGGGGTTCGATCGGCCTCGTATGGCGCTTTCGGGTTGAAAGAGGTGATCCCGAGAGGGGACACCGGGCGGAGGCTCGGGCCTCCATGATTGTTGCAGCCGCGTTGGGCATCGTTGCTGTGACGTTGGCGGTGGCTGCAGTCGATGAGTTGAGGGCAGGGTCGGCACCAAAGCAGTCCCTCCTAGCGATGATCACCGCAGGAGTTGCTGCCGTCGCTCTCGTTCCTCTGGGCATCGCCAAGCACAGGACTGGCGATGCGCTGAAGAGTCACGCGTTGAAGGGCGATGGAACCTTGAGTGGCATTGGAGCCGGCCTCGGCGTTATCGCGTTATTCGGGCTACTGGCGAACGAGTTCCTTGGCTGGTGGTGGGCTGATCGCGTTGCCGCCCTCGGCATCGCCGCCATTGCCGGAGCAGAGGCTGTTCGAGTCCTGCGAGAGCGACCGAGGGTGGTTTCGTCCGCGTTGACGCAGTCCACGCTTCTCAAGCGTCTTTTCAGCCAGGACCTTTCTCGATCCGATCAAGAGACATCGCCCTGGGGTCTCACTGCGAATCAGTTCTGTGTGATCGCGCTCATGCTCTGTCTTGCGGTCTCGATTGCAGATGCAGTTCTTGGCCACCGCATCATCTTGATCGGCCTTCTGATCGTGGGACCGTGTTGTGTCATCTTCGGAGGCAGATGGTTCCAGACGGCTATCGTTGGAGTCGCAGCCGTCGGTCTGGGCGTCGTCCTCAGTATCCCCGATGGCATCTGGGGATCCGCCGCCCAACTTGAGCTTGTTGGCGCCGTGTTCCTAGTGGCGCTGGTCTCCACGTTCGGAGCAGCCATCGTTGAGGCACGCGGTCCATCTCACTGATCCTGCACCACTGACCGGACCCCAATATCAAATCCGATCGGCTCATGCCACGAGCCGATCTTCGTGAACGGGACCGTCGAGCCTGTCGCTCCGTCGTCGTTGGGTCGCATCCGGATCGCTGGTCCGCAGTGGCTCATCCCCGCAGCGTGCGGCGCCTGCTGGCGAAGTGATCGATACGAGGGATGTTCGATGACGTGGTCGATGAATTCGTTGAGGACCGTTTCGAGCCGGCGGTGAACTTGGCATCTCGGCCCCGGACCAACAACCCGGTCGGGCGGCCTTTTTCAGCCAGGGGTGCAGCTCAGATCGAGGGCCCGCTGAGTGACCCACTCCCCCACCCAGCCGTCCGTTGGACAGCTGGACCGACGGATCGAGCAAGAGAGACGCTCACATGGTTGATGGCTGTGGCGCTTCAGGGTTCGAAGCGGTACCCCATGCCTGGCTCGGTGTGGAAATGCCGGGGGCGGGAATGGTCCACCTCGAGCTTCCGGCGCACCCGGCCCACCAGTACGCGCAGATACTCCGTTTCTGTCTCGTACCCGGGGCCCCACACGTCGTGGAGTAGCTGGCGTTGGGAAACCAACCGACCAGGGTTGCGGACCAACACTTCGACCATGTCCCACTCCTTGGGGGTGAGGTGCACATCGATGCCGTTGCGGGTCACCCGCTTGGCGGCCAGATCCACGGTGAAGCCCTCGGCCTCTACCCGCGGCTGCTCAGATCCGGCGGTGGTCCTGCGAAGGACAACACGGAGCCGGGCCAGGAGCTCGTCCATTCCGAACGGTTTGGTGATGTAGTCGTCGGCCCCGAGGTCGAGGGCCTCCACCTTGCTGATGCTCTGATGGCGGGCGGACAAGACGATGATCGGGATCGAGCTCCATCCCCGGATGCCCCGGATCACCTCGACGCCGTCTATCCCCGGCAGTCCGAGGTCGAGCAGGACGACGTCGGGATGCCGGTGGGCAACTCGGTCGAGCCCCTCCTCGCCGGTGCGCGCCCCCACCACTTCGTAACCCCGGGCGGTGAGGCTGATGGTCAGGGCCCGCAGCAGTGAGGCGTCATCGTCGATGACCAGCACCTTGGCACCGAACTCTCCCGACAGGGTGTCGTCACCGCCCAACCCGGGGGACGGAAGGCTCATGGTGGCGACCCTGCCCGCGACCCGTCTTTGGTGGCCGACGCTTTGCCGACGTCGTCAGGTGATGCGGGAGAGATCTCGGTGGCTGACACGGGAGAGGACTCGTCCACTTGACCAGTGACCGGGATGCGTATGACCATCGTGCAGCCGCCCCCCGGGGTGTCCTCGATGTCGAGTTCTGCGCCGACCGCCTCCACGAATCCCCGGGCCACGGCCAGGCCCAGACCGACACCGACCCGGCTTTCGGAGTCCCCCAGGCGTTGAAACGGCCGGAACACCGTGTCCCGATCCTCGCGACGGATCCCCGGCCCCCGGTCGATGACCCGGATGTCCACCCGACCGGCCACCGATCCTGCCTCGACGCGCAGCCCCCTTCCCCGGGCATGGATCAGGGAGTTGTCGACCAGATTGGCCACCGCCCGCTCGAGCAGGACGGGGTCGGTGCGGACACCGGGGAGAGAGGCGGGGATCTCGACGGTGACCTCGGTGCCACGAGGCCCCAGGCTTCCGACGGCGGCGGCGATCAGCTCATTGACATCGGTGGACTCATGGAGCACATCCATCGAGCCGGTCTCCAGCCGGCTCATGTCGAGCAGGTTCTCGACCAGGGTGCTCAGCCGGTCCGATTCGTCGTCAATGGTCTGGAGGAGGATGCGAGTCTCCTCGGGCCCGAAGGCGAGTTGGTCCGAGAGGAGGCTCGAGGAGGCCGCTTTGATGGCCGACAATGGCGTCCGGAGGTCGTGGCTCACTGCGGCCAGCAGCGCGGACCGGAGCTGATTTGCCCGGGCCAAGGAGTCCGCTCCGGCAGCTTCGGCATGGAGCCGGTCGCTCTCGAGCACCGTCGCCAGTTGGGCGGCGAAGGCGGCGAGGATGTCCCGGTCCTCGGCGGTGAGCCCCGGGCCCCGGAGGGCCAGGAGCTCCCGGTCGGTGAGCGGCAGGACCACGGTGGCTTCCTTGGGGGTCAGGGGTGGTTGTGGGCCGGCGGCCACAATGGTCGACCACGGTCCCGAGGTGATCTTGTCCCCTCCGGAAGTGGCGGGGGGGGCGGTGTGCTCGGGGCCGGAGCGCAGCACGGCGGCCGCTTCGAGGCGGAAGGCGACCAGGAGTTCCTCGAGGAGTGCCGGCAGGGGGTTGCCTTCGGGGGCGACCATCCGCCCGGCCACCCGGGCCAGCATCCGAGCGTCGGCCCGGGCCTGGATGGCGGTGGCGCTCCTTCGGGCCGCGACATCCACCAGCACGCTGACCACTCCGGCCGTGACCAGAAACATGATCAGCGCCGTCACGTCCCGCGTATCGGCGATGGTGAAGGTATGGACGGGTGGTGCGAAGTAGTAGTTGGAGAGGAGGAAGCCGGCCAACGCCGCCAGCATCGCCGGCCATACCCCGCCGGTGGCCGCCACCACGACGACCAGCACCAGGTAGCTGCTCAAGGCGGTGGCCAGGTCAACGTGGGCGCCGCTGGCGACCAGTACCAGGGTGAGCAACGGGAACCCGATGATGCCTATAGCAAGTGCGGCGAACCGCCGGCGAACCGAAAGTGGGGAGAGCAAGCCGCTCCGGTGGCGTTTGGCCCTGTTGCCGTCCGCTTTGGCGCCGCCGTTATGCCGGAGCCGACCCTCTGCCTGGTCGGTCTCTCCGTCCACATCCGCGTCGGTGGCGATGACATGGATGTCGAGCGCGCCGCCGGCCACCCGGATGACCGAGTTGATCACCGAGCCACGGAGGAACTCGGTCAGCCGGTTGCGATGGGTGGCCCCCAATACCAGCTGGGTGGCGTTTTCGGCTCGGGCCACCTGCACCAGGGCAGGGGCAACGTCGGCGCCGACCACTTCGACGTAACGCCCACCCAGATCGTCGAGCAACGCCCGGTTGTGGCCCAGCCCGCTCGAGCCCTCGCCGGACAATCCGTCGTCGGTGCGTACGTGGACGCCGACCAGTTCGGCGTTGGTCCGCATGGCCATGCGCGCTGCTCGGCGGATGAGGACCGCACTGCCGCTGGCGCCGGTCAAGGAGACCAGCACCCTCTCCTTGGTCTCCCACTGTCCGGCGATGCCGTGGCGTTCGCGGTAGGCGCTGAGCTCTTCGTCGACCCGGTCGGCAACCCACAACAAGGTCAGCTCTCGCAACGCGGTGAGGTTCCCGGTCCGGAAGTAGTTCGCCAGTGCGGCATCGATGCGTTCGGGGGGATAGACGTTTCCATGGGCCAACCGCCTCTGGAGGGCCTCGGGAGCCATGTCGACCAACTCCAGTTGGTCAGCAGCCCTCACCACGCGGTCGGGAACCGTCTCCTGTTGGGCGACACCGGTGATCCGCTCGACGACATCGTTGAGCGACTCGAGGTGCTGGAGGTTGACGGTGGAGATGACGTTGATACCGGCTTCGAGTAGCTCTTCGACGTCCTGCCACCGCTTGGCATTCTTCGACCCGGGCACATCGGTATGGGCCAACTCGTCGACCAGGACCAGCTCGGGATGGCGCTCGAGCAGGCCATCCAGGTCCATCTCCTCGAAGGTCTGACCCCGGTACTCGGTGGTCAGCCGGGGAAATTCGATCAGATCCCGAATCTGCGCATCGGTCTGGGGGCGACCGTGCCCTTGGACCCAGCCGATCACCACATCGGTGCCACGTTCTTTCCGGCGCCACCCCTCATTGAGCATGGCGTAGGTCTTGCCGACACCAGGAGCAGCGCCGAGATACAACCGTAGCTTTCCTCGTGCCACCGTCGTTGTCCTCCCGGCCCTACTGTCGATCCAGCATCTACTTCTGCGTCTGGTTGTCGAGTGCGATGTTCAAGGTCAGCACGTTGACTCCCGGATCGCCGAGGACACCCAGGCTACGCCCCGTGGTGTTGGACTTGATCAGACCCGTCACGGTGGCCAGGGACAGTCCACGGGCCTTGGCCACCGTCGGGGCCTGGATATTCGCGTTGGCGATGGAGATGGCGGGATCGAGCCCTGACCCCGAGGCGGTCACCGCGTCCACCGGAACCTGGGCATCGGGGGCCAGGCCGAACTCCGTCCGATAGGCGATGGCTCGTTCGGGAACCGTGTTGGGGTCGCAGACGTAGGTGCCGTCGCTGTTCTTGGCGTACTTCTGGCCGGGGGTGGGGCCGGTAACCGGAGCCGCGGCCTTGGTGGTGTCCACCGGCACGCAGAACGGATCGGCCGGGGAGGCGAAGGGGTTGGCGGCCGACTTGTTGCCGTTGAGGTCCACCGTGTTCACCCCGGGGACGAAGCCAATGAGCAACGGGTTGGACGGACCCAGGTTGGACGCCCCTGAAACGGTGATGTTGCCGGTGGCCGACGTGGTCACCGCGTCGGACGAACGGGCCTGGAAGTATTTGGGGATCGGATTGCCCTTGCTGTCGGTGAAGCCCTGGCCGATGAGCGAGGAGCCGACGTCCTTGCCTCCCTTGGTCACGAAGGAGCCGTTGGCCTGGTGCCCGAAGGCCAGCTCACCTATGCCGGTGAGCGCCAGCGAGTAGCCAAGCCCGAGCACCAGGGTCAACACGATGACCATGCCGACGGCTGTGAGTAGTTGGCGGCGCATTATTTGACTCCCAACGCAGTGATGATCAGGTCGATGAGTTTGATCCCGATGAAGGGGATGATCAGTCCACCGAGACCGTAGATGAGCAGGTTGCGGCGCAACACGGCGGCAGCCCCGGCGGCCCTGAATTTGACCCCGCGCAGGGCCAGGGGGATCAACGCCACGATGATCAGGGCGTTGAAGATGACCGCCGACAGGATGGCGCTGTGCGGCGAGCTCAGGTGCATGATGTTGAGGGTGTGCAGGGCGGGGAACACGCCCATGAACATGGCCGGGATGATGGCGAAGAACTTGGCTATGTCGTTGGTGATGGAGAAGGTGGTCAGCGATCCCCGGGTGATCAGCAGCTGCTTGCCGATCTCCACGATGTCGATGAGCTTGGTCGGGGTGGAGTCGAGGTCGACCATGTTGCCGGCNNAGGGCCGGCGCGTCGTTGGTGCCGTCCCCGGTCATGGCCACCAGGTGGCCACCCGCCTGCTCCTTCTTGATGAGGGCCATCTTGTCCTCGGGGGTGGCCTCGGCCAGGAAGTCGTCGACCCCGGCCTCGGCGGCGATGGCCGCGGCGGTGAGCGGGTTGTCGCCGGTGATCATCACCGTGCGAATCCCCATCGCCCGCAGGCGGTCGAAGCGCACGCGCGTGTTTGGCTTGAGGATGTCGCGCAGCCCGATGCAGCCGAGGATGCCCCCC
>PLZF01000025.1 GCA_003152015.1 Acidimicrobiaceae bacterium
TGGACCCTCAAGGACAGTGTGAATGATTGGGGATTTCCACGAAGTGTCTACAGCTTTCGGGAACACCTTCCAATACCCGTTGATATTCCCTCGTTCGTCGGATACGGTCACCGAAGCATTCCTTCTCAGCGAATCGCGTCACTCACGCGGAAAGGGTTGGTGCATCATGGCTCTTGGGATCTACTTTGCTCACGCCGGATTCACGCCGGAGAAGTACGACAATACGATCAAGCAGCTGGACGCAGCCGGTGCGGGGGCACCCAAGGGGCGAACACTCCACGTTGCCCTCGAATCAAACGGTGAGATCCAGGTTTTCGATATCTGGGAATCTCAGGAAGATTTCGATGCATTTGGACCGACTCTCATGCCGATCCTCGCCGAACTCGGTGTCGAACTGAAAGAGCCGATGGTGGCACATGTGCAAAACGTGATCGAGGGCTGAATCTCCCAACGCCAATTGACAGCCACGGGGCTTCGTTGCGGGGGTGATTCGCCTCGACGACTCGAAGCACACCCGCAACAGTGTCTACGGCAAAGAGGATCGACTCAGGGGTCTAGTTTCGTCAGCAACCCGACGCCGCGAAACCGGTACTCGTCGGGTTGACAGGGTGGCGACGTTCGGTGTCCCCGAAGTGCGATTACACGGGTGCCGCAACTGGCGCGAGAGCGGCTGACGCTTCCCGCCGCACCGGCGAAAAGGCGCGCTCCAAGTCGGATTCCTGAGTCAGGCAGCCGGGCGGCGCGCCTCGAGGTCGATCAGCACCTGGTCGGGCACCTTCAGATCACCCCGGCCGGTGCCCACGGTCAGATCAGGCTTGATGGTGCCGTGATGATCGGAGCCGCCGGTGGCGACCAGGTCGAACCGGCGAGCCAGATTGGAGAGATCTTGGCGTTGACGAGGGGAGTAGCGACCGTAGATTGCCTCGATCCCCCCGAAGCCGGCCGCGGCCAGTTCGCCGACCAACGCGGCCAGGTCCGCACCCTCGAGTTCGAGACTGTAGGGGTGGGCCAACACAGCCACGCCCCCCGAGGCAGTAGCCAAACGGGCCACATCGAGGGCCTCCAAGCGGGATTTGGGTACAAAGCCAGGTCGACCATTGGCCAAAAACCGATCAAAGGCGTCTTGGATGGAGTCGACAGCACCTGCTTTCACCAGCACGGAGGCGAAGTGGGGACGCCCGATACCCTCCTCGCCACCAGCCTCGGCCACCACCTCTGCGTAGGTGATGGGAAGGCCCATCGAGGCGAGTTTGTCGGCCAGGCGGATGTTGCGGTGGTGCCGGTCGACCCGCAAGTGGGTAAGTTCCGCCGACAGGGGGCCATCGTCGTCTTCCACGAAGTAGACCAATACGTGCATCCCACCTTTGCCCACCGACCGGCACGAGACCTCGCACCCCGGGATCAGGGTCACATCGAGCTCGGCGGCACGTTTGCGGGCGGCAACCAGGCCGACCAATGAATCGTGATCAGTGAGCGCCACCGCGCTGCAACCGGCCTCGGCGGCCAGCTCGGGGATACGTTCGGGCGGGTCGCTTCCGTCGGAGACGGTGGAGTGGGTGTGAAGGTCGATCATTGGTCTCGAGGCTACCAATGCTGGTTCCGACCTCCGACCCGGAATAGCCGGCCGGTCACCGGTTGGTCACCGTTCCGTCACACTCCACTAGTCTGGCGGTGAGCGGTTTGTTCGCCTGGCGGATGGATCGCGACGAGCGACGAGCCCGACGACCCCCGGTGAATACGGTGACCAACCGATGATGGAGGCCAAGGAAGCGTGCGGAGTCTTCGGGGTCTACGCCCCGGGGCGCTCGGTCGCACACCTAACTTTTGACGGTCTGTTCGCCTTGCAGCACCGCGGTCAAGAGGCGGCCGGCATGGCCGTGAGTGACGGCGAAGCCATCACGGTGATGAAAGACATGGGCCTGGTCACCACCGTCTTCGACGAGCGAAAGCTTTCGGGGCTCCGGGGAGACATAGCCATTGGCCACACCCGGTACTCCACCGCCGGCAAGAGTGACTGGATGAACGCCCAACCGGTGTTCAGGGGCGTGGGTAGGGCCGGGTTCGCCCTCGCCCATAACGGCAATCTCACCAACACCGACGCATTGGCCGAAAGGGCCGGCATGCTTCCGGGACTGGTGGACTCCGACAGCGACCTGGTGGCTGAGCTGTTGGGTCAGGTCTTTCCCCCCGACGCCCCGGAGCGGTCGCGTGCGGAACTGGCCGAAGACCTCGAGACCGCTCTTACCGCCGTACTTCCTTCTGTAGAAGGTGCATTCTCCTTTGTGCTGCTCGACGCCGAGCGGTTGATAGGGGTCCGCGATCCCAACGGGTTTCGCCCCCTCTGCCTCGGCTGGCTCGAGGCCACCGACGAGTTCGTGGAGGGCTGGGTACTGGCCTCGGAGTCACCGGCCCTCGACGTCATCGGCGCTACCTTCATCCGCGAACTCGAGCCGGGTGAAATGGTCATCATCGACGGGAAGGAGGTCCGCTCGGAGCGGCCCTTCCCCATCGAGCGGCTCAACCCCAAGCTCTGCATCTTCGAGTTCGTCTATTTCGCCCGGCCGGACACCATCCTCTACGGCAACGAGGTCCACGGTGCCCGACGGCGTATGGGTCAACTGTTGGCCGCACAGAAACCGGTGGATGCCGATCTGGTGATGGGCGTCCCCGACTCTGGCGTCCCGGCCGCAGAGGGCTACGCGCTGGGATCGGGCATCCCCTACGGGCAGGGCCTGGTGAAGAACCGGTACATCGGCCGCACCTTCATTGCGCCGACCCAGTTGGAGCGGGCCGACGGTGTCCGCCGCAAGCTCAATCCGCTCCGCGACAACATCGCCGGGAAGCGCCTGATTGTGGTGGACGACTCCATCGTGCGGGGGACCACCACCCGGGCCATGGTGATCATGTTGCGCGAGGCGGGAGCCCGGGAAGTCCACCTCCGGATCTCTTCGCCGCCGTTCCAGTGGCCCTGCTTCTACGGCATCGACACTCCCGACAAAAGTGAGTTGTTGGCGTCGATCAAGACCCTCGACGAGATCGTGGAGTTCCTCAATGTGGACTCGCTCGAGTACCTCACCATCGAGAACCTGAAGACCGCCATCGATGCCCCGGGTGCCGGCTTCTGCGATGCCTGCCTCACCGGTATCTATCCGGTGCCGGTCCCAGTGCCCGTCGAACTGAGCGTACGTAGTCCGCTCGGCGCCGTCGCCACCGGGACCCCGGCGTGACAGATCCAACACCTGTGCCGGCCACTTACGCCGGAGCCGGCGTGGATATCGATGCCGGGGAAGAGGCTGTCGACCGGATCCGCCCGTTGGTGGCCACCACCCTGCGGCCCGAGGTGCTCGGGGGACTGGGTGACTTCGGCGGCCTGTTCGCGGTGGATACCGAGAAGTACAGCCGGCCGGTACTGGTCGCCTGCACCGACGGGGTCGGCACCAAGGCACTGATCGCCCAGGCCTGCGGTCGCTACGACACCATCGGTATCGACCTGGTGGCCATGTGCGTCGACGACCTGGTATGCCAGGGGGCCGAGCCGCTGTTCTTTTTAGACTACATCTCCACTGGAGCCGTCGATCCCACCCAGATGACCGAGCTGGTGGCCGGTGTCGCAGACGGTTGCCGCCAAGTGGGGGCGGCACTGCTGGGCGGCGAGATGGCGGAGCACGCCGGGGTCATGAAGCCGGGCGAGTTCGACCTGGTCGGCTTCGCGGTCGGAGTGGTCGAGCGCGAAAAGATCTTGGGATCGGGTCGGGTGGGGGACGGCGACATTTTGATCGGCCTCCCGTCGCCGGGACTCCGCTCCAACGGCTACACCCTGGCCCGCCACGTGCTGTTGGAGCGAGCCGGCCTGGCCCTCGACGCCCCGGCGTGGCAGGGGGCGACCACCTCAGTGGCCGATGAGCTGCTCCTTCCCTCGGTGCTCTATACCCCGGCTGTTCTGTCGGCCATCGCCGACGCCGACGCCGACGTTCACGCCGTGGCCCACATCACCGGCGGGGGGATCCCCGGGAACCTGCCCCGAGCGCTTCCGGACGGCCTGCGGGCGGTGGTGGAACGCGGCACCTGGAAAGTTCCACAGATCTTCGCCGAGGTGCAGCGGCTGGGCAATGTGGAAGACGAGGAGATGCTCCGGGTGTTCAACCTGGGCCTCGGCATGGTGGTCATGGTCTCCGCCGACGGTATCGACGTCGCGCTCGAAGCGCTGCGCGGGGGTGGCCTCGACCCGGTAGTCGTCGGTCGGGTGGAGCCGGGGCCCCGGGGTGTGGATCTGGTCGGTCCCGAGCTGTGGGGATCCGGGGATGCCCCATGAGTGCGACCCTGGCGGAGTCCCGATGAGTGCGACCCTTCCGGCGACCCAGTTCGAGGCGCTCCGCGACCATCTGCTGGCCCACTCGGTGAAACGCGGGGATTTCGTATTGAAGTCCGGCCGACGCAGCAGCTGGTTCATCGATTCCAAACAGACGGTGTGCCGACCCGAGGCCATGGTGTTGGTAGCCGACGGGATTCTCTCGATACTCCCCGACGACGTCACCGCCATCGGCGGGCTCACCATGGGTGCGGACCCGGTGGCCTTCATCACCGCGGGGGTGGCGGCCGGCCGAGGACGGATGCTGAAGGCGTTCAGTGTGCGAAAAGAAGCCAAAGCCCACGGCGGTGGCGGTCGGATCGCCGGCGCCCTCGACCCGGGTGACCGGGTAGTGGTGACCGAGGACACGGTGACCCGGGGCACCTCGCTGATCGAGGCCGCCCAGGCGGTCTGTGAGGCGGGAGCCGAACCTGTGCTCCTGGTGGCGGTGGTTGATCGGGGCGGAACCGTGGAAGCGATGGCAGCGGCTGAGGGGATCCCCTTCCGGGCGTTGTTGACGGCACCCGATCTCGGCTTCGACTACGAGGGCGCCTGAACGCCGAGGTAGCCAGGAGACTGTTGAAAAACCCTATCTTGGGCGTAGATTGGTCACCGCAAGCCGGCAATATGTCCGACTGAAGCGCCGACACAAAAGGGTTGAAGTCGGCCACCCAGGTGGGCAGAGCCCAAGGGGCGGTCCTTTTTTCACGACCCGGGCTTGCGCGTCTGATTTCAGACTGACCTGAGCCGCCATCCTCCGTCGGGGTCCAGTCCAAGTTGACCAAGCGCCTGAGGTTGATTGCCGCGATGCGCAGCGAGTGCCCGAGCCGGTTCTTCTCCGCACCACGGAACCGGATCCGTCGGTTGCCGTCGGCCACAAGCCGTGCGTTGGAGCGCTCGACCGTTGGCCACCAACGCCGGTAGTCCTCGGCGAGGTCCATCGCGGTCACGGTTTCTTGAGTCAATAGGATCTGGAGATGACTACCGAGCGGGATCTGATCGTAAGGGAGATGCAACTGGTTGACGTGGACATGCGGATCGACTACTTCCACAACGCGTCGGACGACTATCTTCGTACACTCGGAGTCGATCGGGCACTGCTGCCAGCGCGGGAAGCCTGGCATGTGTTTTACGAGGAGGACTACGCACGTCCGGTTCGAGAGCGGGTCAACTACTCGCTGGTGTGGGAACTGGACGGGCGGGCAGTGGGGTTCAGTTCGGCCGACCACATTGTCTTCGGCAAGCAAGCGTTCATGCACCTGCACGTTCTCAGCCCGACGCAGCGACGGGACGGTCTAGGGGCAGACTTCGTGAAGGCATCAGCGCCGATTTTCTTCCAGACTCTCGAACTGGAGCACCTCTTTTGTGAGCCGAACGCGTTCAATGTTGCGCCGAATCGGACTCTGCAGCGCGCCGGTTTCCGCTATCTGTTCACACATGAGACATCGCCGGGCCCGATGAATTTTCCGCAAGTAACGACACGGTGGGTGCTCGATCGGCCCGCGTGAAGCCGGGCGATTTCTGATCCCAGCTGAGGTGGCATTCCAAGTCAGGCCTTGCTTCGATCATCGGGCTCCACGCCAAGAACTCCTAGAGGACCTCTGTTCCGGCCGTCTTCAAATTTGAGGCAAGTTTCCGTTGATCCTCCTGCGGTAGAGGCGCCAGATGATTGGTGAACCTCACCTGCTCTTCGGGACAATGACCCTGAGAGGGACCCGGGGCTGCGCAGTGGGCGCCTGCCCGCTGATCATGGCGATGTCGTTGTCGTTGCTCTCGTGGCCGGTGCCGTAGTACTGGGTCAGCAGGGGCGCCCTCCTTCGGCAGCGTCGACGCCAGGTACGGGTCGCTGGCCGGGTTACCGAAGGTCCCCGCGTACCCCTCGCTCTAGAGGGTGATCACGAACACGTGGCCGATCGGCGGCGCCGGAGGGGCTCCGGCCCGAGTCCCGGGGACCGACGGCAGCCCCGGAGCTGTCGGTGCCGAGGGCAGGCCCGGTGCCGAGGGCAGGCCGCCGGACCCGGAGGAGGTCTAGTTGTTACTGCTCGCCAGTGGCAGCACGCCGATGGTGGCACTGGTGGCCCGGGGGCCGCCGGAGGTCTCGTCCTGCGGGCTCACTACCGGCAGGCTGAGAGCGGTCGGGTGCACAGGATCGACGGAGATGGTCAGGGCGTCAGGGATCCGCGAGCCGAGGTAGGCCTGGTCGGTGGCCGCGATGACCAGTTCGATACGGTCACCGACCACGTAACGGTGGACGATCCCGGGCAGCGTCATCGTGACAAGTCGCTGCTGGCCAGGCAATACGGCTATGCGTGTCGGAGAAACGAGGTTCTCCACGAGTGTGACCGCTCCCGAAGGAGCCACGTCGTAGATTTTGCCGAACAGCACCGCCTGGTCCGCCGGTGTCAGCGACGACGCGGCGGCCGCTGTCAGCCGGAAGCGCACCACGGGGATGCCGACTGAGTCGATGCTCGCCGGGAGTGGCGGCGTCTCGAACGAAGCGTACGTACCCGGCGGGTCGGTCGGCCCGATGTTCGAGAACGGCGACATGTTCTGGACTCCCGAGGTCTCCGAGTAGCTGCCCGGTTGGGCGCCCGGCGGGTTGACGAAGTTTTTGCTTCCCGGCGATACGTCCTGAGCCGAGCGCACCAGCGATCCGTCGCCCGACAGGTAGAGATCGAGCGTGCCGCCCACCGGCCAGCTCGACGCGGTGCCGTAGGCGGGCTCGGCGGAACCGCCGGTGTTGTAGGCGACCCAGGGCCGGAAGTACTCCACGGCTGGACCCGTCGAGACGTTCTGGTGCTTCAAGTATTTGGCGAACCAGTCGATGATGAGGCTGGTCTCGTAGCCGTGGGCCGCCGAGGTGTAGCTCAGCTCTCCGGGCGCAGGTGTGGAGTTGCTGTGGCCCCAGCTCTGGATGACCAGCTTCACCGGGTCACCGTTCGCCCGGAGGTCGTTGTAATTCGCAACCGCCTCGTTGATGTTGAACAGTGTGTCGCCCTCGCCCTGCATGAGCATCACGGGGATCCGGACGTGCTTGGCGAAGCTCGCCATCGAGTCCGACCGCAGCATGGACACCACCCAATCCGGCGGATACCCGAACGCGGCGGACTCGGCGTAGGCTTCGCAGATCCGGGGGTCGAACCCCGGGCAGCTCGACGGGGGCACCGGCGTGCTGCTGGGGTTCTGGGGTGCCTCGCTCAAGCCATCGGCGGTGAAGAGGCTCGTCCACTGCCACTTCAGGACCCCCGGCGGGTTGTCGGTGTAGTGAAAGGCAGCCGAGCCGTTGTTCGGAGCCAGGGAGTAGGCGAGGTCGTTCCAGGTGATGATCGGGATGATGGTGTCGACCCGCGGGTCGATCGCGGCAGTGGAGAACTGAACCCCTCCGCCGTAAGAGCCTCCGATCATGCCCACCCGGGGATCGGCCGGCCCGTCCTTCAGGACCTCGGGCCGGTAGCTGAGCCACGAGATGAGCTGCGAGGCCGCTTCACCGTCCCAGATCGGACTGTCGAGCTCGATGTTGCATCCGCTGCCGCCGAAGCCCAGACCCGAGTAGGTGAGCACGACGTAGCCCCGGGGAGCGGCGTACTGGGCCAGGGGTACTTGGTCGGCATACGATCCACCGAAGCCGTTGGTGGTCAGGATCACCGGGTCCGGCGACGACGCCGATGCCGCCGTGGGCACGAAGATCTCGCCGAGGATCGTGCAGACCGTCGAGTGCCCGGGCCCGACGTGGACCACGAAGTGCATCATTGATGCCTGGTAACCGGTCCCCCCCGCGGCCTGTGAGCTCGAGGTGACCTGCGCCGGCGGAGGGGCAACGAAGCCCGCCAAACGGGCATGCTGCCCCGCTGCGCCTGAACCCGGTCCACTGCCTGCCGCTCCAGGATCACCCCCCGAGGAGTAGCCCGAGTGTGCTTGGGCGTGCGGCGACGCCAGCGTGGCCGCCAAAGCTCCACCTGCGGGCACCAGGGTGGCTGCACAGGCAAGGACCGCGATGACGATGGCCCCGCAGCCGCGGCGGCCAGGGCGAAGGCGGCGTGTCGACATGCCCTGGTAACGTCCGAGCGCCTTGGAACTTGCGCATCGCGTCTTGCGCATCGCCTCTGGTGCCACGCAGTGCGAGAGGTTGCCGACTCCCTGTGAGGGCGGAATGCCGTTGCACACAGGCGGTGCACCAGGCTGGCCGTCGGCCTTCTCTGGTGCGCGCGGCCCAGAACGCCGACTTGGCCGCGAGGCAGGGACCCGCCTGCGACCCGCAACCACGCTCCGAAGTGCTGATCTGTCCGAGACGCAAGAGACGCGCAGGTGTCGTTCTGGGCGAGCGCTATGGGCGCGATGTCACCCAGAGCAGCCAGTCAACTTTCACCGGGCCGGCGGCGAAGCATCTCCCTATAGTGCGGGCATGAACGACTTCGCCTCAGCTCTCGACACCGCCGCGGCTATCCGTCGCAAGGATGTGAGCCCGCTCGAAGTGCTCGACGCCAGCCTCGATCGCGTCGACAAGCGAAACCCTGAGCTGAACGCGGTGATCTGGCGGAACGACGACGAGGCCCGGGCCGAGGCGCGGGTGCTCGGTGAGCGGATCGCCGCCGGGGCCGATGACCTCCCACCCTTCGCCGGCGTGCCCATCCCCATCAAGGACCTCACTCCGGTGGAGGGTCAGCCGGTGACCTACGGCTCGCTCGGCGCCCCTGACGGGGTGAGCGATCACAGCGAACGGGTGGTCGATGCCTACCGGCGGGCCGGGTTCATCCTCACCGGCCGCACCAACACTCCTGAGTTCGGATCGATCACCGTCACCGAGAACCTCCGTTACGGTCCCACCCGCAATCCGTGGAACCCCGAGCACACCCCGGGCGGATCGAGTGGCGGGGCGGGAGCTGCGGTGGCTTCGGGCATGTTCTCCGTCGCTCACGCCAGCGACGGCGGTGGTTCGATTCGCATCCCGGCATCGTGCTGCGGGCTGGTCGGCCTCAAGCCGAGCCGGGGGCGGGTGACATCGGTGATTCCCGGATGGCAGGGCATGTCCACCGAAGGGGCACTCTGCCGGACAGTGGCCGACGCCGCCGCGCTGCTCGACGCGATGAGTACGCCGGACCACAACGCCTGGTGGAATGCGCCGTCACCGGCGGCCCCTTTCGCCACGGAACCTGGGAAGGATCCCGGGCGCCTGCGGGTAGTGCTGAACACGGTGAGCGCCTTTGGTGTCCCCGTTGACGAGGAAGCGGTGGCGGCGGTGGAAGCCACCGGGCGGTTGCTCGAGGCCGCCGGCCATCAGGTGGAACGACTGGATGCCGACGTCTTCGACGCTGCCGCCCTCGGGCCGTTCCTCCATGTCGTGAACGGCGGCCTGGCCGAACACGAAGGCATCGACTGGGCAAAGGTCGAGCCGCATAATCGGGCCGCCTATGCCGCGGCCCAAGAGGTGGACAGCTTGACGTTCACCCGGGATTTGGGCGAGCTGCACCGCATGACCCGTCAGATAGTGGCCCGATGGGGCGATGAGTTCGATCTGTTGGTCACCCCGACGATGGCCATCGAGCCCCCACCGGTTGGAGTCTTGAAAGCCGTGCACGACGCCCCCGAACTACCGCCGATCGAAGTGCTGTCCATGGCCGGCTTCACTGTCGTGTTCAACATCACCGGTCAGCCGGCCATCAGCCTTCCCCTGCACACGGCCGCCTCAGGGCTGCCGGTCGGCGTGCAGTTGGTGGTGGGACCCTGGGAAGAAGGACTGCTGTTGCGGGTGGCGGCCCAACTCGAGGCGGCCGCACCGTGGTCGGACCGGCATCCCCCCGTCAGCTAGTGCCGCGACCGGTAACGTTCGCTCCATTTGACGCATCCTGCTCGGTCGTCGGAGAGCACGCAGATCGCCGATTATCAAGAGTCGCTTTTGGGGTGTCACCGCTCCAGATGGGCGCGCCCCGAGAGGTGCCGATCTGCGTTTGTGCCATTGCCGGCGGGACCGATCTTCTGTCGCGGTGTTCGGGCGGCTCACGACGCCGATCGCTTAATACATGGGTGA
>PLZF01000113.1 GCA_003152015.1 Acidimicrobiaceae bacterium
GCAGCCGCTACCTCACCGATCCGGGCGCGTGTGTAGGTGCCGGTCACCGAAGACGCGCTGTGGCCGGCGAACGCCTGCGCCACCGCGAAACCGGCATGGCGTTCGACTGCGGTGATGGCTGTGTGGCGCAAGATGTGCGCTGAGACCGGCGTGCGCTCGGACCACGGGATGCATGGCCGGGCACGATCGAAGACGGTGTTGTAGCGTCGTCGGGTGATCGGCCGGCCGCTTCGACCTCGCAAGATCGGGTCGTCGGCCGCGATGTCCCCTCGGGCCGAGGTGTGTGTCTCGAGCGCCCGTAGCAGCGACGGCGAAACCGGTTGTTCGCGCTCGGCCCCGAACTTTTCGCGCAGCCAGACGGTGGAGCGTCGATTGTCGAGGTCACGGAGCCTCAGGTTGAGCGCACCCTCTCGACGAGCTCCCGATTCGAGATGGAACCGGATGAGCAACAGGTCGAGGTCGGGATCCTGACTGGTGGTCCGGACAGCCTCGATGACCTCGCGCAGCTCACCATCGTCGAGGGCACGACGGCGATTCGGGAGGCGTCGTGGCTTCTCCAGTTGAGCCGCCGGGCTCCGGGTGAGAAGACCCGCCCGCTCGGCCCGGGCGAAGAGAGCGCGCAGTGCGCCGATACAGTTCTCGCGGGCTGATCGACCGTCGGTTCCGGGTCGATTGCCGCGAGCCCGCTCCACGGCGCCGGCCACAACCGATTCGCAGTCATCGACGCCGATGGAGTCGATGGTGCGCTCGCCGAGCCGGTCGATGGCCAGACGCCAGTACGTCTTGTAGGTGCCCGCCGTGCCCTTCGAGAAACTCGCCCTCACGGTGTCCACATACTCCGCGACGGTCGGTGCAGTGCTGGGGCAGCTTGAGGCACCTGAGGACTCGGCGATCAGATCCTCGATGGTCACCCCGAGAGCGGCCGCCTCAGCCAAGAGCACACGGGCCCGCACAAGGCGGTCCATCAGAGGACCTCAGTGACGACGTGGGACACCAGGTCCTCGAGGAGGTCGGTCGTGGCGAGCACGACGGCCGGGGTGGATGCCGCACGAGCGGCGACCAGCACCGATCCCGATGATCGGGCCGCCCCTCGGAGCCAGGCGGGCAGGATGAGGCGACCCCGGCCATCAATGGGAAGGCTGGCACCCACGCCACCGTGGTGCAGCACCAGCATGCCGCCTCGGCTGACGGCCTGAGCAGACGACTCCGAGCCGAGCACCTGGCGGGCTCCGGGCGGGAGCGTGATGCGTCCGGTTGGCTCGGCGCCGACGACCCAGTGCCGCCATTGGGGCACGTGGCGCCCGCCGTCCCGCTCGCACAGGAGCGACAGAGCCGTCCGGGGCGCTGGCTTGGCCACCTCGCCGTGGGGGTGTTCAAGTGGGGGCGGGGAACCTGTCCCGTCAAATTTCACTTGAGACACCGATTTATGGGTCGGAACCCACTGAGTGGTGTCGGAGGACCGACTGGCAACTTAGGTCCACGCCCTGTTGTGATGGAAAGTGGCTGGTCAGAGCTGTTTAGCGCAGCGTAAGTCTGTTGCTGATCAACTGAATCTGACCATGGTGATCGCTGTCACAAATACTCCCTCCTCTATCCTTGATCGCATGAAAGGCGGGTTCGTCCCCATCGGTTGGCGTCGACACCCCTTCCCTACTGTAAAGATCCCCAGAAACAGCGTCGCGTCGCATTTCTGGACCGGGGGCTGCGAAGCGGAATGACCCAATTCTGCGGTGATCAGATGTGCAGTGGGATGCCCTGGGGAAAGGTAAACACATTCTCCGGGTCGTAGGTCCGCTTCACATCCACTAGCCGCGGGAGATTCGTTCCGTAGTAGGCCGTCTGCCAGTTGTCCAGGGCGGGGTCCGCGAAGTTCTGGTAGGACTGATCGGTCACATACGGGCCGAGCGCATCGAAGAACTGACCGACCCACTGCAGGTTCTCCTCGATCAGCTCTTGTGGGTCGTCGGGACCCCATGACGTGCCGACTACCGACAGCCAGGACGCGTCGCGGTGGACGAATGCCGTGGCGTCAGGAGCCGGGCGGCCCATCGCACCTCCCCAGGCGAACAGGGTGAGTCCCACCGCGGTGACGTTGGCACTACCCGGCCACTTCTCGATCCATGTCATGCCTGTCTCGACAAAGGAGGCGTCAAAACCGTCAGGGCCGATGTACACCGACTTCTCGGTGAACCGTCCGACGGGCACGTTCTGGGCGAAGAAGGCGAGGGCCTCGGTGTAGTCCATCGACCGGATCACCTTCTCGGTTGTCGGAGCAGCCGCCAGGAGCGGGGCCAGCAGGGTCTCGAGCTGATCTACCGGTCCGAAGAATTGACCCAGGGCCGACACCGACAGACCGGAGGGGTCCTCGGCCGGCGGGGTGGTGGAGGCGACATCCAATCCCACACGAGCCGAGAGCGCATCGGGAGCGGACGCCTGTAGCACCTGGGCTGCAGCCATGACTGCCGGTGCGTCGCTCCATTTCCATCGGACCTTGTACAACGAGAGCTCACCGACCGGCTGGGACTGCAGAACGTAGTCGACGTTGATGCCGAAGTTGCCACCTCCACCGCCCCGGCATGCCCAGAACAGGTCACTGTGTTGGTTGGCGTCGCAGACAAGCAGGTGGCCGTCGGACGTGACCACCCTGGTCTGCACCAGGTTGTCCGACGCCAGTCCGTACTTTCGGGAGTTGAAGCCGAAGCCGCCACCCAGGACGAAACCGCCCATTCCCACCGTCGGGCAACGCCCGTTGGGCACCCCGACGTCGTAACGGGGTAGGGAGGCAAAGAGGTGACGGTTCTGTACGCCTGCTCCGAGGGTGACGCGCTTGGTCGCCGGGTCCAATGCGATGGACCGCATGGACGCCACCGAGATCAACAGGCCTCCGGTGGCCGAGTAGCCCGCGTAGCTGTGGCCGCCCGAGCGCACCACGAAAGGCACCCCATGATGACGTGCCCACGACACACACCGTTGGATGTCGGTTTCGGTGGTGCATTCGGCGATCGCCTGGGGCTCCACATCGACGTAGCGACGATTGTAGGGGGGAGCCATCCGCCCGTATCCCGGGTCACCAGGACGGAGAAGCGTGCCGGTGAGCTGCGCGGCGAGCTCCTGCCATTTCGAGGACGCTGTCGACCCCGAGGTCGAAGAGCAGGAGGACACCCCTGCTCCGACGACACCTGCACCCAGCAGTACCCCGGCTCCTTGGATCAGCTCCCGACGCGAAAACGCTATCGAGCGTCCATCGGCAGTCTCCTCCACGCCACCAGTATGGCGTGTCGCCCCCCGTGGACCTTTGACCAGGTGCAGCCAACGCCGGCTCGAGGCCGAAGTTTGGTGCGCCAGTGGACTGTCTGGTGGTCTGTGACTGCTGCAAGAAGAAGCTCCAGGGCAACACGGCCCGCGGACATGCCTTCTACCGCTGTTACAGAAGCAGCGACAACGCCGGTTCAGTCGACTAGTTTGACCACCTGGATCGACCAGATCTCATTCAGTGAAGTTCGCGCATTCCGCTTAGCTCACCAAGGAGAGTCCCTCCGGATGAAGACATCATCACTTAACTCAACTTCTCGTTGGTTCGTCGCTCTCGCAGCCGCTGGACTGCTTGTCGCTGGGTGCTCTTCGGCGACTTCATCGAGCCCTACGACAACAGCATCTAGCCATGGACCTCATTGGGAATATTCGGGGTCTGATGGGCCATCGCATTGGGGTTCCCTGGGTTCGAGCTACGCAACATGTGCTGATGGGAGCGCGCAGTCCCCGATCAACTTGACCAACGCTGTGTTGGCAGACGCCCCTGATCCCGTGATCCAGTACGGAGATTCAGCGGCAAGCGTCGTCAACAACGGACACACGATCCAAGCCAGTCCCGCTCGTGGCGGCACGATATCGGTCAGTGGAACCACCTATGCGCTCTCGCAGATTCACTTCCACGCACCGAGCGAACACGTCGTCAATGGCAACTCGTATCCAGTTGAAGTTCACTTCGTCAACACGACTGCTGACGGGAAGGTCGCCGTCCTCGGCGTCTTCTTGACGCCTGGTGGAGCTGACAACCCAGCATGGGATTCGTACATCAAGACCCTTGCCACGCCAAAGTCGCTATCAGAGTCAGCGAAGATCAACTTCGCCAGTCTGCTTCCCGCCGACCGGTCGACGTTCCGCTACGGAGGAAGTCTCACAACTCCCCCTTGCACCGAAGGCGTTTCCTGGCTGGTGTTC
This sequence comes from Acidimicrobiaceae bacterium, assembly GCA_003152015.1. Taxonomy (GTDB): domain Bacteria; phylum Actinomycetota; class Acidimicrobiia; order Acidimicrobiales; family RAAP-2; genus DASZIT01. The sequence continues at coordinate 4,222 of PLZF01000113.1, forward strand.
ACCACAGCGGTTCAAGTGAGCCAACAGCAGATTGATGCCTTTGTCCACGCTTACGATCACAACAACCGACCGGTCGAACCCCTTGACGGTCGAACGATCACGATTGACCATTCGACTACCAAGGCAGCACACTAAACCGGCCTGGGATCGACTGAAGCTGGCATCTCCGGGTCTTCATGGGCCGGAACCTGTCAAGCCGGATGAGACACCAGGTCACGCGAGCCTCTGTGCAGGTTCGTCGAGTTCGAGCGGCTCGTTGATCCACGCCACGGTCGGAACCTTCGGTGGCGTAGGTGGTCCGGCGAACCGTGCGGGGTTGGCGGCGTAGGCCGCGTCGAGGGTCACTGCCCGTTGTGCACGGATCTCGGTTGCCGTCCCGTAATGAACGCTTGCAGGGGAATGAAGTCCCAAGGCGCGGTGACAATGGACATGGTTGTAGTAATCGACGAACTGCTCGCACCAGTCTCGAGCGGCTTCGACAGTGTCGAAGTGACCAGGCCAGGCCGCAGCCAGTACAGCGTCGATCTAGGGCTTTGTGACTGGGCGCAGGATACATGGGGGGTGTGGCATCAAGCCTGGCTGTCACTCCCCCGCGTAGGGTCAGTCCGTCGCTCAGATCATCTACCGAGTGAGCGGTGAGGACGGCAACGGCAAGCGAGTGAGTTGAACGTTCCGCAACACCGACGACGGGCGAGAGGCTTCCCGGGCGTTCGCAGACTCCCTGCGATCCACGCGCACCGTCTATGACGTGCGGAGCCGAATCGGTGGGCGCGTAGTGACAAAGGCCTTCAAGCGCCGAAGGGATGCCGATGCCTACGCAGCACCAACCCAAGTCAACAAGCTACGGGGAGTGGTGATCGACCCTCGGCGGCGAGGTCGGATCACCGTGCGGGAGTTTGCTGACCACTGGCTGACCGGGCGGACCGATCTTGCCGAGCGCACCCGCGAGCTGTACCGCTATCTGCTCGACAAGCATGTGTTCCCGACCCTTGGGACGACGACCCTGGTCAGCCTGTCGCCGTCCGATGTGAGGAAATGGCACCAGGGCATCGCTGACGCCCACCCCACTACTGCCGCCAAGGCTTACCGGCTGCTTTCCACGATCATGAAAACCGCTGTCTCCGATGAGATGGTCGCACGGAATCCGTGCCAGGTGAAGGGTGCTGCGTCCGAGAAGGCACCTGAGCGACCCGTCGCCTCCATGGCCGAGGTTCAGGCGTTGGCCGACGCCATGCCTGAGAACATGCGGGTTGCGGTACTCCTCGCCTCGTGGTGCCAGCTTCGCCGTGCGGAACTCCTCGGGCTCCGTCGAAGGGACGTCGACACCCTCCACGGCACGGTGTCCGTTGTGGTCACCCGAACCAAGACGATGGCCGGGGCAATGGTCGACAAGGCCCCGAAGAGCGATGCTGGGCGGCGAACGGTAGCGGTTCCGTCCAACATCCTGCCCGCGCTCAAAGACCACTTGGCCGATCATGTCGCGTCGGGACGTGATGCCCTCGTTCTTGCCGGCGGCTATCGGTCTCTCCGGACGGCTTGGGACAACGCACGGAACAAGGTCGGCAGAACTGATCTCCGCCTCCACGATCTCCGACACGCGAATTTTACTTGGTCGGCGGCTACTGGTGCGACCGTGGCCGAGCTCATGCACCGAGCGGGTCATGCCTCCCCCGCTGCCGCACTTCGGTACCAACACGCCACCGAGGACCGAGACCGGGCACTGGCGGACGCTCTGGCGGATCTTGTGCCCAAAGGTGATGTGCTCTCGATCAAACCGCGCGATAAACGCGCGATAGAGAGCAAAAGACCGATCGAGACCCGGACGCCTTCCTGGGCATTAATCACGGCTGACCTGCAGTGTCGGAGGGGGGACTTGAACCCCCACGCCCTTGCGGGCACCAGCCCCTCAAGCTGGCGCGTCTGCCTATTCCGCCACTCCGACGAATGACTCCGATTTCGCAATCGGGGCGAAAGGCATGGTAGCGCGCCGTGAACGCACTCCCATATCGATCCTCCCCCATGCCCGCCACCGGCGACAGGGAGTTAGGACGAACCGGTTGGCTTCGGTATCAAAGTTTTCCAGGTGGGAAGATCCCACAGGAGTCCGTTCGCTGACCCGTTGTACTTAATTCCCGCCAACTGCACGCCGTTGGCCAGCAACGCCGGCTCTTGGAACAGGGGCAATGCCACCATCTGGTTCCAGAGTACGGCATCGATTTGGGCATACACCGAAGCCCCGGTTACCGGATTCAGCTCCTCGGACGCCTTCGAGATCTGCTGGTCCACCACCGGGTCGTCGAAGTTACTCCAGTCCTTCGAACCGGCCGCCCCGGTGGGCCCCAGATCCCCCGAATACCATCCGTCGGTCGAAGTGAGAAACGGGCCGGCGGTCCTGGTCACCAGGGCCATGTCATAGCTATTCTCCTTCGATGCCGCCGCCAGACCTGCCTCGCCATCCACAGGAATCACAATCACTGAGATGCCGGCCAGTCGGAGCTGAGAGGCCACATCATCACCCACCTGAGTGATCCAGGGATCCCCGGACTCCACCGCCATGCGCACCGTCAAGGGATTCCCGGCAATGTCCACATACCGGGAGTCAAGGGCCCGATGGAACCCCACGGTGGCCAGCAACCGGTCGGCGGCCGACGGGTCGGCCTTGTCATATCCGGACGCGGCCGAGGATGCCATGTACGCATTCTGAGATGCGACAGCTAGATGATCCTCGTTGACGTCGAGGTCCGGATCGATGGACTTGAAGGTCTGAGCCAACAGCATGGTTCGGTCGACGTCGTGGGCGATGGCCTGGCGCACCACCAACTGGAAGGTCGTCGGCGACGCCACGTTGAACTCGAGTTGCAGAAAGGACAGAGACGGCTTCACGGTGCTCTGGGTATTCGGCAGGGATGAGGCGATATTCAGGGTGCCGAGGTTGAAAATGGACGGCTGCACCACCGTCCGGTTGTTGTTGCTCAGAGCGGAAAACCATGTTCCCGGGCCCGGAGCGTCTGACACTGTCACTTGATCAAGGGTTCCCGGCGTGCCCCACCAGCGGGGATTGTGCACCAACACCGCTGTTCCCGTGGCTGAGACCGACTGGAGTATGTAGGGACCTGCGGACAGATCTACTGCCGGATTGAAGACATCGAAACCATGGTTCCAACCGACCTTTTCGGCCACGTGAGCGGGGACCATGCCGCTGAACAGCATCCTCCAGTCAGTAAATGGCCGGGAGAACACCACAGTGACGATTTTGCCGTCTTGACTGCCGGTGACGGACGCCACATCCCGGTACCCGATCGTCGAAGCCACCATGTCGGGTTGCTTGTCGACATCAGCGTCGGTTCCCCGCTGGGATTTCCACGCATAGATGAAGTCGTCCGTGCTCACCGGCACCCCGTCGGACCATTCGGCCATAGGATTCAGAACGTATTGGATGGTCAGTGGGTCCACCGACGTGACTTTGGTGCCGCTCAGCAAATCACCATTGAGCACCGTTCCGAGGTTGGGCGTGACCCTGTAGGCGCTTGGCAGCACCGTCGAGAGCAACGTAGGGGTGGACGAGTCAGCTCCACCCGGTGTCCCCGGATTGAATCCATTCCACGGTCGGTCCAGGGTTACGGTTGCCGTCCCACCCGTTGTGGACACCAGATCGGAAATGCTCTGCTGGTCCACCTCGCGGATCCGGTGAGCGCCGAGATGGTCGACGGTGGCCACAATCACGATGATCACAATGATCACCAATGGCAACGTCCAACGGGCGCGGCGTTCCGCCCAAAAGGTTTCTATGCGACCTCGGCGCCTGCGGGTCTCGGCGCCGTCCGGTCTCACTGCAGGCGGAGAATGAGGACCAGATTGGTGAAGGCGAAGAGAACCGCCACCGTGACCGTGATCCGGTCGAGGTTCTTCTCCACCACGGTAGAGCCGGCGGCAGCCGAGCCAACCGAACCTCCGAACATGTCAGAGAGGCCCCCACCCTTGCCGCTATGCATGAGAATGAGGAAGAGCAGCGCCAGAGACGTCAGAATCTGTAACACAACGATGGCTGTTGTCAGCATGATGTCTCCTTTCTTCTTCCCGGGACGCCGGAGACGATAGCAAACTCACCGGCTCGCATTGGCCGCGGCCCGAATTATGGCCACAAACGCCACGGCGTCGAGGCTCGCGCCACCGACCAGCACTCCATCGATATCGGGGCAGGCGAGTAGTTCAGCGGTGTTCTCGGCATTGACCGATCCACCATATTGAATCCGCACAGTGGTCGCCGCCTCCGCTCCCGTCACGTGCCCCACCACCTCGCGGATCCAACCGCCGGCCACCTGGGCGTCCTCGGGGGTGGCGGCCTGACCCGTTCCGATGGCCCAGATCGGTTCGTAGGCCACCACCATCCCCGCCACTGCCTCGGGGGCCAAGCCGCTGATTGCGCCTTCAACCTGATCGGCGAGCCGGTCCTTGGTCAGGCCCACATCCCGCTCGTCTTCTGTCTCCCCCACGCAGCAGATGGGTGTCATGCCGTTGCGTATGACGGCATGAAGTTTGGCCGCCACCAGTTCGTCTGTTTCAGCAAAATACCGTCGTCGCTCCGAGTGCCCGATGATCACGTACTCGACGTGCAGTTTTGCCAGCATCATCGGGCTCACTTCGCCGGTATACGCACCAGAGTCCTCGACAGCGCAATTTTGGGCTCCCAGGGCGACCGGCACGCCCTCGGCCTCGATCACCGTCTGTACGGATCGGATGTCGGTGAAAGGCGGATGCACCGTCACGTCGAGCGGAACCACGTCGGCGGAGGTCAAACGCAAGCCCAGATCCCGCGAGGCGTGGATGGCTTCGAAGTGGTCGAAGTTCATCTTCCAGTTGCCGCTGATCAACGGGCGGCGCCGGACAGGGGCGGTCACGAGGTTTGACTACCGCGCACCGGACCGGGACTCTGGCCCGGGGCGTTGATAGCTCCACGAAGTGCGGCCAATCCGGGGAGATCTCCGTGCTCCAACAGCTCGAGGGAGGCCCCCCCTCCGGTAGAGATGAAGTCGATCCGGTCTTCGATCCCGAGGGAGTCGACGGCGGCGGCACTGTCTCCACCGCCAACCACTGTAAATCCGGCGCAGTCGGCCACCGCATGTGCCACCCCGGTCGTCCCGGCGCAGAAACGGTCGTCCTCGAAGACACCCATGGGACCATTCCACAACACCGTGCCGGCATTGGCTATCACCTCGGCGTAGGCCTGAATGGTGGCGGGCCCGATATCGAGTCCCACCCACCCTTCGGGAATGTCGTCGCCGGTGATGAGGACTTCGCCCTGGTCGCATCCACACCCGAAGGTGGCGCCGGGCTCAAGGGCGACGATGTCGGAGGGGAGGAGAATCGGGGCTCCGGTCGCCAGCAGCGTCGCACACTGCTCGATTCGATCGTGGTCCACCATGGAGGATCCGACGTCGTGTCCCGCCGCGGCCAGGAACGTGAACGCCATACCGCCCCCGACCAATAGCGCATCGACCCGGTCGAGCAGTTTGGTGAGCACCCCGAGCTTGTCGGTCACCTTGGCTCCCCCCACCACGGCCACGAAGGGACGCTGGGGCTCCCCGAGCAGCCCTCCCAGCACGTCCACTTCCCGTTGAAGAAGGAGACCGGCGGCGCTGGGGAGATATTTCGGCGGTCCGACCACCGATGCATGGGCCCGATGGGACACCCCGAAGGCGTCGTTGACATAGGCGTCGTGGCTGTTGACGAGCTTGTCGACGAAGTCGGGGTCGTTGGCGCACTCGCCCGCGTCGAATCGGAGGTTGTCGAGGAGTTGCACCTGAGGAGCCAACTCGGCCAACCGGTCTCTCACCGGCGTCAAGTCCCATCTGACATCGGGCGCTCCGTCGGGGCGTCCCAAATGGGTGCAGGCGGTGACGTGTGCGCCCCGATCGAGGAGATAGCGCAGTGTCGGGAGGGCGGCCCGGATCCGGAAATCGTCGCTGACCGTGGGGGTTCCGCTTTCACTGCTGTCGAGTGGCACGTTGAAGTCCACCCTGACCAACACGCTGGCTCCATCGAGTGGGGGAAGATCGCCGAGTAGTGGGAGTCCCTGCAATAAGGGGTTGCCAACGCTCGGTGTCATTGTCTTCGTTCCCCCAGGTTCCGGTCGACGTCTTTAGGCGCCGGCGCCGCCGACCACAAGTGACAGATCGACGAGGCGATTGGCGTAACCCCATTCGTTGTCGTACCACCCTTGGACCTTGACCAACGTGATCCCCGAGGCCGACGGCATCACCATGGTCAGCCCGGCATCAAAGGTGCACGAAGCTGGGCTTCCGACGATGTCGGATGAAACGATCGGGTCTTCGGTGTACACCAGATACTTGGACAAAGGGCCCGAACCCGCCGCAGTGGCAAATGCCTCATTAACCTGCTCGATGTTTACCGCCCCGGGAACCACCGCGGTGAAGTCGGTAATCGAACCATCGGCGACCGGTACACGGAAGGCTGAGCCGTCCAGTCGACCCTTCATGGAGGGAAGCACGAGACCGGTGGCACGGGCTGCCCCGGTGGACGAGGGCACGATATTGACCGGGGCGGAACGGGCCCGCCGCAGATCCTTGTGGGGGAGGTCCAGCAGATTCTGATCGTTGGTGAAGGCGTGGACCGTGGTCATCAGCCCGCTTTCGATGCCGAAGGCATCGTCGAGCACCTTCACCAAGGGCGCGAAGCAGTTGGTGGTACACGAGGCGTTGGACACCACCACATGGGTCGCGGGGTCGAATTCGTGGTCATTTACCCCCATCACAAAGGTGGCGTCGACACCGGAGGCAGGGGCCGAGACAATCACCCGTGAGGCCCCGCCCACCAGGTGGGCGGCGGCTGTTTCACGAGTAGTGAACAGTCCGGTGGATTCGACCACCACATCGACACCCAGTTGGCCCCAGGGCAGGGCGAGCGGATCGCGTTCGGCCAGAATGGCGATGGGTCCTGAGTCGAGCACGATCTGGGTACTGTCGACCTTCACCTCGGAACCGAACCTCCCATGGGTGGAGTCGTACTTGAGGAGGTGGGCCAGTGTCTCCGCTGACGTCAGGTCATTGATGGCAATGACTTCGATATCGGCCCCGATGGCCCGGGCGGCCCGAAGGTAATTCCGGCCGATGCGTCCGAACCCGTTGATGCCGACCCGTACGGTCATTGATGTAGTCCCTCACTTGTTCACGATTCCGATTGCACGCCGAGATCGGCGAGTGACGTCCGGCTCACAAAGCTAGGCCAACAGGATACGCCGCCGCTTCATCCGAGCAGACCTGAGAGTGCATCCGCCAGTTTGTTGGGGTCATGAGCCATGCCGTTGGGACGGGAAAGAGAGGTTTCGATCACCGGAATGCACGGACTTCCAAGTGAGATCCCGCTGGGGTCGTAGATGGCCACATCGGCGGTAACACCGTGTTCCACCAGGGAGGTTAGGTGCATGCCGACGTCAAATCCCGCCGTTTCGGGGATTTGCGGACGCAAATTGCACACATAGACGGTTCGACCGGATGAGGCTTTGATGGCATCGGTGATCCCGGGAACCGCCACCGCGGCCAGCACACTGGTAAACAGCGACCCGGGACCCAGAACGATCAAATCGGCCGATCGGAGCGCGGCGAGCACAGGCTGAGGGGCAACGGCATCATCCGGGACGAGGGAGACCCTCCGAATGCGGTTGTTTCCCATCACCGCCACCTGGCCCGTGACCGCGCCACCATCTGTCTCTGCCTTCAGCACGACCAGTTCGGTGGTGGCAGGAAGCACTCGACCGCGCACTCCGAGGAGCCGGCCTGCCTCATCGAGCCCGCGGATCGGGTCGTTGGCCACCTCCATCAGGCGGGCGAGTACCAGATTGCCCAGCGAATGACCGGCGAGCTCCCCTTCGGTGAATCGGTGGGTAAAGGCAGCGGCCAACATGGAGCCCGGCTCAGCCAACGCCACCAGGCACTCCCGGAGGTCGCCGGGGGGCATTATGTGCATCAGTTCACGGAGCCGCCCCGAAGATCCCCCGTCGTCGGCCACCGAGACCACCGCGGTGACGTCGTCCGTAAAGGTCCGGACGGACCGCAAGGTGGCGGCAAGCCCGTTCCCCCCGCCGATCGCCACCACTTTGGGCTGGGGCCGTACCGCTCGGTTGTCGCTGGTTCCTCTCACCGTTCGATGTCCCGGTGGAACACCGTGGTGGGCATCCCGTGGGCATCGAGCCGAGAGGCCAGTTCCTCGGCCAGGACCACCGACCGGTGGCGGCCTCCCGTACATCCCATGGCCACCGTGAGATAGGACTTTCCCTCACGTATATAGGCAGGAATGAGCATGGCCAGGAGACCATCCAGATGGTCGAGGAAGTCGGTGGTCTCTGGGCGCGAGAGCACGTAGTCGCGCACTGACGCCTCCAGGCCACTATGGGTCCGGAGAGTCTCGTCCCAATAGGGGTTGGGGAGGAACCGGCAGTCGAACATGAGGTCTACGTCGGTCGGCACCCCGTACTTGAATCCGAACGAGAGAATGGAGGATCGCATGGTGCCGCTCTCGTCTTCCCCGCTGAATACCTCCATCAGCCGAGACCGGAGCTGGTTGACGTTCAGCTCGCCGGTATCCACGACCAGATCGGCCCGATCACGAATATCGCTCAGGAGCTTCCTCTCCTCGGTGATCGACTCCTCGACACCGCGCGCCTCTTGAGGGTGGCGACGCCGGGTGCCCTCGAAGCGGCGGATGAGCACATCATCGGCGGCATCCAGAAAGAGGATCCGAACCCGGTTTCGCCCGGCTTTCAGCGAATCGACGGCGGGCAGTACATCATCGAGGTCTCCGCCGCCGCGTCCAACCACGAAGGCCACCCGCTTCATCTCCGATCCACTGCCATCTACCAATTCCGAGACCTTGGAGATCAACGCCGAGGGCATGTTGTCGATCACGAACCAACCCAGATCCTCGAGGGCGGCCGCCGCAGTGGAGCGACCGGCGCCGGACATACCGGTAACAACCAGGTATTCGCTCATTCATCTACCTTTGCACGAAGCGGAGTTGGCCCGCTCGGAGACATGGGTGCATGTATACGCTCGAACACGGCCGCTCCGACAGTGGCTGGGAGCCACGAGACCGCCAGCAATTCCTCTCTCGATGCCTTGCGAAGTGAGGTGAGACCTCCGAATTGGTCGAGGAGACGGGTCCGACGTTTCGGACCGAGCCCGTCGATGCCGTCGAGTACCCCGGCAACCATCCGTTTTCCCCGAAGCGTGCGGTGGTAGGACACGGCGAAGCGGTGTGCTTCATCGCGGAGTCGTTGCAAGAGATACAGGCCTTCTGATTGCCGGGGAAGTCGGATCGGGTCGGAACTGCCGGGAAGGTAGACCTCTTCGAAGCTCTTGGCCAGAGACGCGATGGGGACCCGGTCGGTAAGTCCGAGTCGCTCGAGCACCCGGACCCCCACGTGGAGCTGTCCCAATCCCCCATCGAGTAGGAGGAGTTGTGGCGGATACGCGAAACGACGTTTGGCCTGCACCGCGGTGCTGGCTTGCGGGTCCTTGCCATCTTCTCCGTTCTGAGTGGATGGCGATGGGGTGTCCTCAGCCAGGAGAGCGGTCAACCTCCGGGTCAACACTTCTTCCATGGCTGCGTAGTCGTCGTTACCTGGGACCGTGGCCACTCTGTAGTGGCGATAGTCGCTCTTCTTGGCCAGACCGTCTTCGAACACAACCATCGAACCGACGTAGTCAGTACCTTGCAGGTGGCTCATGTCGTAACACTCGATGCGCAGGGGGGCGGCGGGCAACGAAAGCTCGCGCTGAAGAGACTCGAGGGCCCTGGCCCGGCTGTTGTGGTCCGAGGTGCGATGGAGGCGGTGCCGGAGAAAGGCCTCTTCGGCATTGTGTTCGACCGTCTGCTGTAACGCCCGTTTCGGGCCCCGCACCGGGACCCGCAGAGCGACAGGACCACCCCGGCGCTCAGCTAAAAATGCGTCGATCGCCTCCCTGTCGTCGGGCAACGTCGGCACCAACACCTGCTTGGGCACGCCGGAGACAGACTCGGCGTAGACGTCGACCAGGATCCGACCTATGAGTTGGGCCGGGGTGAGGTCTTCCACCTTGTCCACGAAGAGCGCCAGCCGACCGATCACCTTGCCCGACCGGACCTGAAATACCTGCACGGCGGCTTCCAATTCGTCTTCAGCCAGGCCGATGACGTCGAAGTCCTCGGGCCGCTCAAGCTCCATCTGCCGGACGGCATCGGCAGCGCGGACCGCCTCCAGCTTGTCCCTCAGCACAGACGCCCGTTCGAATTCGAGGGACGTTGAAGCTTCCTTCATGGCTGACTCGAGGCCACGCTCGAGAGGGCCGGTGTCCCCACCAAGGAACGACATCAAATCGTCAACCATCTGTTCGTACTCGGCATGGTCCACGGCTCCCACACACGGACCCGAGCACCGCTCGATGTGGAAGAGCAGGCACGGCCGGCCCAGCCGCTGGTGCCGCCCGAATTTGGTGTCGGAACAGGTACGGACCGGGTAGGTCCGCAAGAGAAGGTCGAGGGTCTCCCTGATCGCACCCACGTTTGGATACGGTCCGAAGTATCGGACACCCTTCCGCTTGCGCCCCCGCACCACCGCCGGCCGGGGCCACTGGTCGTTCACGGTCACCGCCAGCCATGGATAGCTCTTGTCGTCTTTGAGCCGCACATTGAACCGGGGCTGGGACTCTTTGATCAGGTTGTGCTCGAGTAAGAGCGCCTCGGCCTCGGTGTCCACCACCATCCACTCGACGTGGTCAGCTTGTCCGACCATCTGTGCCGTTCTCGGTGCCAGGCCCAGGGGGTCCTGGAAGTACGAATTCAGGCGCTGTCGGAGTGATTTGGCTTTGCCGACGTAGAGGACGCGCCCGTCGACATCGACGAATTGATAGGAGCCCGGAGCGTCGGGAATCGTTCCGGAAACTGGTCTGGTCACCACTCCCCCAGTGTGCCGTGTCCGGCCGCCCGACCAGGTCGCCTCGAAATGCGTGGCGAATCGGGTGATTCCGCCTACAATGAGAGGACACCGGCCTGGTTTCCGGTGACATATACCGCTCCGGGGCCGACATCCCCGCGGATGGGCGACCAGGCTGTCCCCGCCGGCCACTACCGGAGCGCCTCCCCAAGGAGGTAGTACACGACATGGTTCGGCTCCAGACGGCGCTCCCCGAGCGTTATACGACGGCACGCCCTGATGAGTTGTCTGAATGGATCGGCGAGGCCAAGGCCACACTGGGTTCTCGGCTGCTCATCTTGGGTCATCACTATCAACGAGACGAGGTCATGGAGTGGGCCGATGCCCGCGGCGACTCGTTCGGCCTCTCCCGAATCGCCGCCGACCAGACGGAGGCCGAGTTCGTGGTCTTCTGCGGCGTACACTTCATGGCCGAATCGGCCGACATCTTGACCGGAGACCACCAGCAGGTGATCCTTCCTGATGTCAACGCCGGGTGTTCGATGGCCGATATGGCCAATATCGACGCGGTTGAAGAGGCATGGGACGTGCTGGCCTCGGTCACCGACATCGAACGGGTGGTGCCGGTCACCTATATGAATTCTTCAGCGGCGTTGAAGGCGTTCGTGGGCCGTCACGGTGGAGTGGTGTGCACTTCGTCCAACGCCCGCGCGGTGTTGACGTGGGCCCTCGGTGGTGGACCCGACGGTGGCGGGTCCGATGGCGGGTCCGGACAGGGTGACCAGGTCCTTTTCTTCCCTGACCAGCATCTGGGGCGGAACACAGGGTTCGAACTCGGCTATGACCACAGCGACATGGCGGTGTGGAATCCTCGGCTCGACAGGGGCGGTCTCGACGACACCACCCTTAAATCCGCCTCGTTGCTGTTGTGGCAGGGCCACTGTTCAGTCCACCAGCGGTTCCGTCCGGCCCACATCGACGCCTTCCGGGCCGAATATCCCGGTGGTCTGGTCGTGGTCCACCCCGAGTGTTCACACGATGTGGTGGAGGTGGCCGACCAGGTTGGATCGACCGACTTCATCATCCGGGCGGTGGCCGACGCTCCCACCGGGTCGGTGATCGGGGTCGGCACGGAGATCCACCTTGTCAAACGGCTCGACGATGAGAACCCAGACAAGACGGTGGTCTCCCTCGATCCTTTGGTGTGCCCGTGCTCGACGATGTTCCGCATCGACGCCCCCCACCTCGCGTGGGTGCTCGAGAACCTCGTCTCGGGAACCGTCGTGAATCAGATCGTCGTCGACCCCGACACCACCGAATGGGCGCGCACCGCACTCGAACGGATGCTCGCCATTACATGACGCGGCTACACGCCGAGGGGCGCGTGATAGACGAGTTCTCCGAGCCGCGACTCGTCGCGGTCTACGAGACCATCAACGACTACGAGCTCGGCACGCAGCCCGATTTCTGCCGGGAGCTGGCGACTGATATCGACGCAAAGACGATCGTCGATATCGGTTGCGGCACCGGACTCATCACGCGCGAGCTCGCACGGCTCGGCTACCGCATGATCGGGGTCGACCCCGAGGCCGCACGGATCGACACGAAGACCGTGTTCCTCGGCATCGACGACGACATCGTGTGGTTCAAGAACGACTCTTTCTTCGCGGGGACGGGCGAGCTGGTGGTCTCGCAGGCCAAGCTGCGCTTTCGTACCCTCGACGAGCTGACCGGCACCCTCGCCGACGCCGGCTTCGCCATCGACCGGCCTCTACGGCGACTGGGGCCACCGGCCCTTGCACACGACCTCACCCGAACTGATCGTCGTCGCCGTCCGCGGCTGATCAACCGAGCTTGCGGGCGACCAGCAAGAGCAAGCGGGGAATCGTCGCCGCGTCGCGGTACTCCGGCGCCCGGGCGAGGAACCCCTCGGGCGGCATGGGCTCCTCCATCCGCTCGATGAGCAGCCCGTTGCGGGCCATCGCGTTGACGTACTGCGACAGCGGCCGGTGCACGAACGGAAGCACCACTCCCGGCGCCAGCTCCTCCATCGACACGTCTTCGACGAGATACGGACCGATCCGCCAATACTGCTCGTCGAGGATGTGGTCGATGATCCAGCCGCTGTTCGGCGCCTGCAGCAACGGATGGTTCAAGAAGAACGCGAAGCGACCGCCCGGTTCGAGTACCCGGGCGATCTCCGCGATCGCCGGTTCGTGCTGCGCGATGTGCTCGAACACGAGGCAGACGACAACCGCGTCGAACGTGCTGTCGGGAAATGGCAACGCGTCGGCGTTCGTGCGGGCGTAGCCGATCGGCCCGCCCCGCTCCCGCGCCGCCTGCAGCTGGGCGATGGTCGGATCGACGCCGACCACGAGGTCGGCTCCGTCGCGCGCCACCAGCCGGGCGATCTGTCCCTCACCGGTCCCGACGTCGAGCACCCGCCGCGCGCCCGCGAGACACTCCCGCGCCAGCGGCAAGATCTGCTCCTCGTACTCGGCGTCGGCGCCGTCGGTGAAACCCTCCTGCCACCAACCCGCGTTCCGCTCCCAAAGATCTTTGTCGTCGGTCACGGGCGTGCGATCAGCGCGTGATGCCGAGAAGGGGCGCGAGATAGCGCCCGGTGTGGCTCTCGGGAACCTTGGCGACCTGCTCGGGTGTGCCCTCCGCAATGATCAAGCCCCCGCCGGAGCCGCCTTCGGGACCGAGGTCGACGATCCAGTCGGCCGACTTGATCACGTCGAGGTTGTGCTCGATCACGAGCATCGTGTTACCGGCATCGACCAGACGTTGCAGCACGTAGAGCAACCGCCGCACGTCTTCGAAGTGGAGACCCGTGGTCGGCTCGTCGAGGATGTAGATCGTGTGGCCGGTCGGGCGCTTGCCCAACTCGGTCGAGAGCTTGACCCGCTGTGCCTCACCACCGGACAACGTCGGCGCGGGCTGACCGAGCCGCACGTATCCGAGCCCGACGTCGACGAGGGTCTGCATCTGCCGGGCGATCGACGGCTGGTTCGTGAAGAACTCGAACGCCTCTTCGGCCGGCATGTTCAACACCTCGGCGATGTTCTTGTTCTTCCACGTGATGTCGAGGGTGTCGCGGTTGTAGCGCGCGCCCTTGCAGACTTCGCAGGGCACGTACACGTCGGGCAGGAAGTGCATCTCGATCTTGATCGTGCCGTCGCCCTGGCACGCCTCGCAGCGACCGCCCTTGACGTTGAACGAGAAGCGCCCGGGCAGGTACCCGCGGATCTTCGCCTCCTGGGTGGTGGCGAACAACGTGCGGATCTTGTCGAAGACCCCCGTGTACGTGGCCGGGTTGGAGCGGGGTGTGCGCCCGATCGGCGACTGGTCGATGTTGATGACCTTGTCGATGTGCTCCGCGCCTTCGATCTTCTTGTGCCGGCCGGGAACCTCGCGCGAGTTGTAGATCTTCTGCATCAACGCGGGATGCAGGATGTCGCCGACGAGCGAGCTCTTGCCGCTGCCGCTGACACCGGTGACCGCCACGAAACACCCGAGCGGGATCTCGACGTCGATGTTCTGCAGGTTGTGCTCGCGTGCGCCCTTGACGCCGAGCCACGCCTCGCCGGGATCGCGCCGGAGCTTGGGCACCTCGATCTTGCGCTTCCCCGACAGGTACTGCCCGGTGATCGACGCCTTCGACTTCAGGAGGTCCTTGACCGTGCCCGACACGATGATCTCGCCGCCGTGCTCACCCGCGCCCGGGCCGATGTCGACGACGTGATCGGCGACCCGGATCGTCTCTTCGTCGTGCTCGACGACGATCACCGTGTTGCCGAGGTTGCGCAGCCGCACCAGCGTCTCGATGAGGCGTTGGTTGTCGCGCTGGTGCAGACCGATCGACGGCTCGTCGAGCACGTAGAGCACGCCGGTGAGGCCGCTGCCGATCTGCGACGCGAGCCGGATCCGCTGGGCTTCGCCGCCGGCCAGCGTCGCCGAGTTGCGATTGAGCGACAGATAGTCGAGACCGACGTCGAGCAGGAACTGCAACCGCTCGATGACCTCCTTGAACACGCGCTCGGCGATCATACGATCGCGTTCGCTCAGCACCACCGTGCGGAAGAACGCGGTGCAGTCGCGGATCGACAGCTCGCCGACCTCGTGAATGTTCTTATCGCCCACCGTCACCGCGAGTGAGGCGGGCCGCAATCGGGCGCCCTTGCACACCGGACACGGCACGAGGCGCATGTAGCCCTCGATGACCTCGCGCACCCGGTCGGATTCCGACTCGGTGTGGCGGCGCTCCACCCACGGGATCACGCCCTCGTACTTGGTGGAGTACGAACGCTGACGCCCATAGCGGTTCTTGTACTTGACCGTGACCTGCTTGCCGCTGGCCCCGTAGAGGATCGTCTTCTTGGCCGCGGCCTTCAGCTTCTTCCACGGCGTGGAGGTGGAGAAGCCGTACTCCTCCCCCACGGCGATGAGCACGCGTTTGAAGTACTCGCCCCGGAATCCTGACCACGGTTTGATCGCGCCATCGTCGATCGAGAGGTCGTCGTCGGAGATCACGAGCTCGGGATCGACCTGGAAGCGGGTACCGAGCCCGTCGCACTCCTCGCACGCGCCGTAGGGCGAGTTGAACGAGAAGTTGCGGGGCGCGAGCTCTTCGAACGACAAGCCGCAGTGCGTGCACGCGAGATGCTCGGAGAAGGTGAGGATCTCGGGTTCGCCGCCCTCGCCCTCGCCCTCGTCCTTATGGACGATCTCGACCTCGGCGACACCTTCTGCGAGCTTCAACGCGGTTTCGAGGGAATCGGTCAGCCGGCGTTCGATGCCCGAGCGGCGGACGAGCCGGTCGACCACCACCTCGATGGTGTGCTGCTCGTACCGCTCGAGTTGCAGCTTGGCCGGAAGGTCGACGAGCTCACCGTCGACCCGGGCCCGCGTGAATCCCTGTCCCGACAGCTCGTCGAGCAGGGCGTGGTACTCGCCCTTACGGCCGCGCACGACCGGCGCGAGCACCTGGAACCGCGTGCCTTCCTCGAGCTGCAGCACCCGGTCGACGATCTGTTGCGGGGTTTGGCGCGTGATCAGCCGGCCGCAG
>PLZF01000060.1:0-2247 GCA_003152015.1 Acidimicrobiaceae bacterium
AGGGCTTGACATTGATAGGAGCGTCACCGGGAAAGTGTCACACTCGGGCACGTCGGGGGGCAACGGTCGATGAGTGGTACTAAGCCTTGTGGAGGGTGTGCAACACCTCATTGGAGTCGGGACCGGCGCCGATGATCTGGACATCGAGTGACGGCACGGTCCACTGGAGCATGGTGGGCGAACCGAACCCGATGTAGACCGGGACACCGTTGATGGTCACGGGCTTCTCCCCGGCTGGAACGCTCGTGGTACTCGTCTCGGTGCTGAGCTGCGAGACGGTCACGACGCTCGTGGGGTACTGGAACGCAGCGCAGTAGCTGAGCACTGCGGGAAGCCCGAGGAGCAGAGTGCCAGGAGCGGGAGCGTTCGGGCAGTTGGTATCGTGCTTCACCGCCCAGCTACTCGGCACGGCTATGGCCATCTTGCCGTAGGTGTAGGTCTTCCAGCCCGATGGGATCGAGACCGTCGTCGTGGTTGAGGATGGGGTCGTCGAGCTACTGCAAGCAGCCCCGAGCAATGCGAGCACAGCGAGGCTGAGCAAGAACCATTGCGCCCGGCGCGTCCGAGAGTATGCCCGCCCATCTTCGGCCTTCATTCTCTTCGAGTCTTGGAGCATCTTCGTCCCCCATCTTCAACGGTTTCTCAGCCAAACCGGGCCGTGCGGGTAGGTGGAAGTGAAACACCACTGTGACACCGAGCCCTACGGAAACGGCGTCGCCTACGACCACTTGGCAGAGTGCCCCAGAACACCGGTCGGGGAGCGTTATCGACCGAGGTGTGCTTGCCACCCGCGAACTGCCACTGACCGGCACGAGTGGGGCAGGGGACCATGTCATCATTTATGATGAGCCGCTACGGAGATGATGCTGCGTGGCCTATGCCGCTGTGATTCAGGTGAGGATCGACCCAGACTCAGATCGGGAGCACAGACATTCGATTCTCAATGACTTCGTGATACCAGAGGCCAGAGCACTGCCTGGATTTGAGAAGGGGATGTGGATGAACGACGGCAGCGGAACTGGCACCTGCATCGTCGTCTTTGACACTGAAGACCATGCCATGGCTGCCATCGTCCCGCTGACACCGGCAGGAGGTCCACCAGTCATCGGCAGTGAGGTTCAAGAGGTCGAGGTCCAGGTGTAGTTCCGAGCAAAGGGGAGGTGCCCCCGACCACCGGGTTGGCGGGCCATGCCGCAAACCCCACAGGCGTCATCACAGAGTCACGCCGGTAACAGCGGGCTAGAAGCACGAAGGGGATGCACCAGAAGAAACGAGTACACCAGGACCCCCAGGGAGCGGGGCGCGCCGGGCCAGCCTGCCCCCCCTACGCCGGTTTCGCGACGCAGTAGCTCGCCCATAAGTGACCGTCTGCTTGCTATCAATCACCCTTGTCGGCTTTGCCACACCGGCGGTTGACTGAACCAGTGAACCCGAGCAGATCTGGCCTACCGACTCTCTGAGCTGCGGGTTCACGGCCTGAAACCACGTTTCGGAGGCCGGCTACGAGACATGGGTTAGCTGAATGCTCTCCAAGGCGGGCGTCGCCCGGCGCGCGTGGTGTCGTTGGCTGCGCGGTCTCGGAGTTTCGGCTCGAGATTCTGTTGGTATGGGTGCCGAGAAACCCATCCGGCCAGCTCACGCGACGAGTCGATATTCGTGAACGAGACCGCCGAGCTTGTCGCTCCGTCGTAGCTGGGCCGGGTCCGGATGGCTGATCCGCAGTGGCTTCCCTCCCACGGCACGCGGCACCTGCTGACCGAGGGAGCGGTGCGGACGATGTCCGTTGTAGTGATCGAAGAATTGGCTGAGGACCGTTTCGAACTGGGCGCGATGGAAGACCAGCAAGCGGTCGAGGCACTCCCGGCGGACGGTCCCGATGAACCGCGCGGCGGACGCGTTCGCACGAGGGGACCGGATCGGCGTGGCGATGTTCCGGATGCCTTCAGGGGCGAACACCTCGTCGAAGCTGGCGGTGAACTTGGCATCTCGGTCCCGGATCAAGAACTTCGCCTGGCGACCCTGCTCGGCCAGGTCGAAGCTCAGATTGCGAGCCTGTTGGGTGACCCACTCTCCCACCGGGTTGGTGGTGATGCCGGTGACGTACACCCTCCTCGTGTCGATCTCGATGGAGAAGAGCACGTAGAGCCGGCGCATCAGCACCGTGTCGACAGGGAAGAAGTCACCTGCCAGCACCGTCGTCGCCTGGGCACGCAGGATCTCCAACCAGGTCGGACCAGAGCGTTCCGG
>PLZF01000060.1:2289-10448 GCA_003152015.1 Acidimicrobiaceae bacterium
GCCGACTCAAGCCGGCGAGGACCGCCGTCGGCGAAAGTCCTAGTGGAGGGGTTGGATGGGGTTCGCGGCACCCACAGGCGTTCTCAGTCCTGCCGACTGCCCGGCAGGCACATTGAACCCCTGTTCAACACCAGCCACCTAGAGCCGTGAGTAGACACCCGCTTCCACCTCGAATCGTTGAGCCGCATCGGGGCTTACCGAAGGTCGGGTGAGACTGATGGCGGCCAGCACATCGTCGGTGCTGATCTGTGGCAAATCTCCGGAGAGCGCACGGTCGAAGGCCAACTGGGCACTGCGTTGGGCCACCAGCGCGAAGTCGGCCGGAGTGAATCCCGGGGTTCGCTTGGCTACTTCTCCAGGGTCCCCAGCGGGGAGAAACTCCGCGGCCAGCTCGGCCCGCTCTATCTCATCGGGCGCACCGACCGGAATGATGAGATCGAAGCGACCCGGACGGAGGAGCGCTTGATCGATGGCGGCTATCGAATTGGTGGCCATGACCATCAGCCGGTCCGGTCGAGACTTGAACACCGGAATAGCCTTCAGAAGTTCGTTGACAAGAGGTTGGCCGTTGGGTCGTTCAGAACGATCCGAGGCGATCTCATCGGCTTCGTCGATGAAGCACACCAGACGGTCGATCCGGCCGAGCTCTGTCAGTCCGTCCCGAAGGGCGCGAGCCCCCTCCACTCCCTGGCCAAGGAGTGACGGGTGGAGCTCGACGAATGCCCAGGAGAGTCTGGAAGCGATAGCCCGGGCGAAGGAGGTCTTGCCGGTTCCCGGTGGGCCGAACAGCAGCACTGCTGCGGGCGGAATGAGTCCGAGTTGATCGGCAAGTTCGGTATGGGCGAGGGGGGCGACCACGCGCCGTTCCAGAATGAGCTTGGCTGATGAAAATCCCTTCATCGACTCCCACAGGCCCGTCTCGGGGACTTGGCCACTGAACCGCTCGACGATGGCGAGTTCCTCGGGAACCATCGACGCATCTCGAAAGTAGAGGTGCAACCCGTCCAGATGAGTGAATCCTTGGTTGGAAAAGGCAAGCTCCCCGACCTGACCGGGGTGGATCAGGGCCAGGAGACGCCGGGCCCCGCGGTGGATGATCTCCCGGTCCAACTCGCGGAGCAGCGCGGAGCCGATTCCCTTTTGGCGCCAGTCTGGATGAAGAGCCAACGTCATCAGATGTGCGTCAGAGCCGCACACGCGGGCCACGATGGCACCGACCAGCGCGCCTGACGAGACGGCGACACCGGCAGGTTGATGTTCGTGGAGGGCTTCCACCACGTCGCTTCGGCTGTAGGCCGCTCCCGTCGCTGAACCGGACATGTCGATGAGACGGACGATCTCCTCGAACGGGATGGCCGGATCGCGGTAGTCAAGGGTAAGCGCACGCCACTGGCTTTTCACCCGTATGACCTCCCTACTTCGCTGGCGCTGATGCTAACCCTGATCTTGCAGTAGGCGGCCCGTGATGGACGTTCCGAGACGGCAAAACGCTGTTGGCGCCTGATTGGTCGTACGACCCGAAGTTCAGCTCCGGTTGAGCCGCCCTCAACTCTGTCGACACGACCTGCCTCAGTCGCCCTCATCACCGACGACCGTTCGGCAGTTGCTGAGGAGAGCGAAGGTCGAGCAGCTGAATGATCACGCCGAGCCACTGCCCCCGTTCGGGATCATCAAATCCATCTCGATCACCTCCGAAGGGGGACGGGCAGGCCCTCTGCCACCCTTGGACCGCCCAGGGTGCGCCCCCAGCTGCGGGTGCCAGCCAGGGACTACTTCTTGGACGTTCAGCCGTCCTTCTCGGACTCGCCCCGCGCGTTCTGACTTACCTTCACAATCCTTTGCGCGAGTTGGTTCGACGTGCCGACCAGTTGCTCCGTCATCTTGAACGCCGAATCTATAATCTTCTTGCGCGGGCCGCCCTCCGCACCCACATCAGGAAAAACGCCATTGACGGTGTCAAGGAACTTCCGCACTGCCTCAAGCGCCGAGTCTTCTGCGGCCTGGAGCGATTCGATGATGCGATCAGCGCCATCGGAGCGTTCTTCTGTGCTGGACATGAGGTTCTCCTCCACTAGGTTCTGCATCCGCCAAGTTGTGCCTACAACCGTGTTATCCGTGTGGACAGGGCCCGAAATAGAGGCTTTCGGCAGGTTCTCATCGCATGATGGTGCCTTTGCAACCAGACCCGGTTGGTGTGTGCCTCTTTCGAAGTCACCGAAGTACCGACCGGTCTCTCAAAATAGGGCGCTTCCGGGTATTCAGTGGGTTTGAGGGTAGAGGTCGAGCCCGCCGCAGTGGAAGAAGATGGCGGTCTTGAAGTTCTCCCGGTTGCGGTAGCCGCGAGCGGAAACCCGGATGGCTTGTATGCGTGAGTCGAGGCTTTCCGCACCAGCGTTCGTGATCGGGTGGGCGAAGTAGGAGAGCCGGCCTGGGAGGTGACGCTTGAGCGTGCGTGCCACTTCGATGACCGGCTCGAGACGTGAGGGGGTCGCCCAGAAGTACCAGCTCTTCCAGTGGCGCTCGGCCCATCCTTTGCGTCGGTACTGATCTTCCGTTGTCACCCCCGATTCATGTCGCTTCTGGCGAGTGATCTGTGCGCCAAAGAGGTCGAATCTGAATGGCGGTGCTCGCGACAGTGCCCCGCCTTGCAGATTGGGGAGAGACTTTGCTGCGTCCTCAGGGGTACTCGGCGAGAATCTTGGCTTTGTAGGCAGCCGGGAACCGGAGTGGCCCTCGTGCTCGTTCGGGGACCTCGGGGTCCGGATCGGTGGTGTCATCCATCGCACCAGCATGCAGACGCGCGTCGTCAGAGTGGCTGATCGTGGCTGTCATTGGAGACTCGTTTCCCCGCCCTCTCAGTTCAATGAATCAGCAGATCGATCTGGCTCACTGGAGGATGACAGAGGGGCATGAACCTGGTTAGATATAGAGATCGAAACGCCTTCGGCACTGCCCAAACTTGAGCGCGTTTCCATCCACGGCCATGACCTGAGCTTCCGCCGGGCGGGCGACGGCCCTGCCATCTTGCTCATTCACGGGATCGCAGGAAGCTCCAAGACCTGGGAGCAGGCGATGCCCCTGCTGGCGCGTAACTACACCGTTATCGCTCCTGATCTCGTCGGCCATGGTGAATCGGCCAAACCATCGGGCGACTACTCGTTGGGTCTCCAAGCCAGCGTGCTACGCGACTTCTTGAGTGTCTTGGGGATCGGTCGGGTCACAATCGTCGGCCAGTCCTTCGGCGGCGGCGTCGCCATGCAGTTCGCCTACCAGTTCCCGGAGCACTGCGATCGGCTCGTCTTGGTCGATAGCGGCGGTTTGGGTCGCGAGGTGAGTTGGATGCTCCGCCTCCTCGCCGCCCCTGGTGTCGAGTACGCGTTGCCGCTTGTCTTTCCGAGCTTCGCGAGCGATTTGGGGAACAACATCGTCCAACTCCTCCATGGTGCAGGATTCAGGAATGCAAGGGCCCTCGAGATGTGGCGGGCCTACGCGTCGTTGACCAACCCGGAGAACCGAAAGGCGTTCGTCCGCACGCTGCACGCTGTTATTGAACCCGGTGGGCAGTCCGTGAGCGCCATGGATCGGCTCTACCTCACCGCCCGCATGCCGACACTGATCATCTGGGGCGACCAGGACGACATCATCCCGGTCAGCCACGCCCATGCTGCGCACGAAGCGATTCCAGGGAGCCAGCTCGAAATCATCGAAGGGGCGGGCCACTTCCCCCACGTCGAGGAGCCGATCCGGTTCGTGGAGATCCTCTCTGATTTCATGGTTACCACCCAGCCAAGCGACATGACCGACGAGGAACGCCGTGAGCTGCTTCTGACTTACGACCCCTCGGTTTCGTGAGTCAGGTTCGCTACCTTCGGGCAGCCATGGAGCCATGGAGCAGGTCGCCATTACTGCGTGACAACCACTCATTCCCAACCGGCTACGCATTGATGTGCCCTGAATTCGGCGGGGACCGACAACGCGCAGACCTGTGGGTGCCAAGAACCCGATCTAAGCCGCCCACCTGGAATGTTGTCGGTGCCAGCTGGCCAACCCAGGTGGACCGAACCACACGATCTAGGGGACGGAAGACATCGGTTTACTGAATCTTCGCCAAGCTGCCCGATGCCCGGCTCGCATGGCCTTAGCGGACCCCGGTGTCGGCCGGTGTCGGCCTGGCTCATGAGGCTGGTGGTGTTTTGCCAGTCGACGACAAGGAAGCTCGTGCACCCTCGCCCTCGGGGTCAGGACATGACTTGGTACGTATGTTGCACGATTGGCTCGTCGATGACGGCGAGCACCTTGTCGAGGTGGCCGGTCTGGACGATGCGCTCGGCGAAGGCTGTGTCGTGGGCTTCATGGGAAGCCCAAAGTTGAAGGAACGCGAGGGCGCGGGGGTCGTCCTCGTCTCGGAGGAGGTCAAAGGACTCGCAGCCCTCGGCGGCTCGCATGCGTTTGCGACCCTCGGCGAGCCTCTCGACAAGGACGTCCACCTGGCCGGGGGCGGCGTGGAAGTGGGTAACGATCGTGATGCTCATCAGAACGGCACCTCGGTGGCGAGGAGCCCGGTGCCCTGTTGGCGGGAGCCGACGTACCAGCAGAAGTCGAGAGCATCGAGCTCGAGGCGTTCGCCACCGTCGCCGACCCGCCACCTGCCGCCGGCCGGACCGGTGAGGGTAAGGTCGAAGGGCTGGCCGTGGCGGCGGGCCCACTCGGCGACAACGTCAGCGATCAGGTGCCCGTCGTGGTCGGCTGTGAGCACCATGGAATGACCGGTAGCTCGACTGACGTCGAGGCGGTGCATCCACGTGTCGCGGGTGAAGACTGTGTCGACGAGGTAGCCGAAACGCCATCTTTCGGCGTCGAACGGCGGATCTTGTTTCATGCGTACCGCCCAGCGCATGGGTGCCGGTGTGCGTCGGCGCGCCTTCACGGCCTTCGGGGCGACCGCGACCAGGCGGCTGATGATCGCCTCGGGGGTCAACGATGCTCGCTCGTGTACCTGCGTGGCGGTCATGGCGTCGATCATCTTCCCTCCCGTCCTCTTGCTCGCCGCCCGGAAGTCGTGGGCGAACTGGCGGAACGAGGCTTGCGCCTCGGCCATGGCGAGCACGTGGGTGGCCATGGACCGTACGTCCCACAGCTCACAGACGGTGGGCCGGTCCCAGTCCTCGGGGGACAGGCTGCGCAACTGGGCCACCGTCTGCGCGAACTCGGCCTCCGCGAGCTTCATCGCCTCGCGATGCCTCAGAGGCGCTGCGACCCCTGCGTCAATCATTGCCGACTCCATCACGGTCGCCCCTCACATTTCCAGGTCTGCCTCGGTTTTCCGAACGCTGTCAGGATTATCGCAGTATCACCGGCTAAGATCAAGGGGTGACTTCGACTATCCCTGCCGATACCGGCCGCCGCGATCGCCGCCGCGATCGCCACGACGCGACCAAGCGGGAGATCCTCGACGCGGCGTGGCAGATGGTGCGGGCTGACGGCCTGAACGCTCTGTCCCTGCGGGCGCTTGCACGGGCCGTGGACATGGAGCCCCAGTCGCTCTACACGTACTTCGCCTCGAAGCACGCTGTCTACGACCACCTCTTCGCGGACGGCAACCACGAGCTCTTGACCCGCTTCGAGCAGATCGAGATCAGCGACGACCCCCACCAAGCGCTCTGTACCATCGCCCGCCTCTTCGTGACCTTCGCCGCCGAGGACCAGGCCCGCTACGAGCTGCTCTTCCAGCGCACGATCCCCGACTTCGAGCCATCGCCCGAGTCATATGCTGTCGCCACCGAGGTCTTCTCCAGGGGCCGCTCCGTCCTCACCGCTGCCGGGCTCGGCGACGACGCCGACTTCGACCTGTGGACCGCGCTGGTCGCCGGCCTGGCTAGCCAGCAGCTCGCCAACGACCCTGGCGGCGACCGATACATCCGGCTCATCGACGCCGCCGTCGCGATGTTCGCCGAGCATGTCTTCGGCAAAGTGGTCCCCAACCCGGACACGAAGGCCTGAGTCGGACCCTACCGACAGCGGGTGCACACCTGCGGAGAACCCCAGAATGCTGCCGGCTCTGTGAGGCCGCCAACGGTCATCGTCCTGGCGACTGGCTGTCGACCCCGTGAGCGCCCGGATAGCCGTTCCTGTGCGCCACGACAGGTCCTCGGAGACGGCGGCTACACACTGGAGATCGGCAGAACTTTGCGTGCATCGGCTGGTCCGGGCGATCCCGTCCGACTCGCACCCGCTGTCCGGAGCAAACGAGATCCGGGTGATCCGGGGTTCAGCTGCCCGGCGGGGAAAAGAACTCGAGTTGGATGTTGTCGCGATCGCGGAACACCAGCACCGATCCGTAGTTCTCGTCGGAGATGGGCGACTGGGTGAGCGGCTTGTCAGCACCCTCGCAGCGGACAACACCTTTGTTCTCGAGATGGGCCTGCCAGGCCTCGAGGTCAGCGCGGCTTGGCACGAGGAATCCCACGTGGTCGAGTCCGGTGGAGATCTCACCGAAGAGTCCGCCATCGTTGGCGTCGTGCCGGTGGAGCACGATCATCAACTCTCGCGTATCGTCGGCCAGGAGCTTGCCTACTCCGCCTTGGTGGGGCACGTCTACCTGGTAGCGGACCCCGAACACCTCCTCGTACCAGGCAACGCTGGCATCGATGTCGGTGACGGTGAGCGCGATGTGATGGAGGCGAGGACGGAAGACGGGGGACATGGGCTCTCCTTGGTCGGTGTTGATGGGTCAGGCGACGGTGGCCGCGATTCGCCTGCGATATTCGGCGGCAAGATCGCGTAACGCGCCAGCACAGTCGCCGGTGAACGACGAGCCGTGCATCAGAGCGAGCGTGCGAGGCGTCAGCTCGGCCAGCCCGTCGATCGTCGCGGGCGTGGTCGGGGCGAGGCAGCTGTAGGCGAAAAGGTCTTCGGCCTCGACCGCGGGCCCGACAATGTCGGCTTCGGTGAGCGCAGGCCCGTCACCGAAGTGGGTGAAAAGGTCACCGCAGAGCAAGGTGGCGGTCGTCTCCTCGAACAAGACCCGGGCCTCCCATCCGTGGGGGACGTGAGGTGTGTCGATGTGGCGGACACGTTTGGCGCCGAGGTCGATCGTCTCGCCGTCGGCGAGGGGCCGGGGCAGCCGGTCGGCCATGTCGTTGATCGACACCATGCACCCGAGCTGGCCGTGGCCGACTTGGGCATGGGGGGCCACGGCGAGAAGCTCGTTCATGGCGCCGCACTCGTCGGATTCGACGTGGCCGAACGCGATCCATCGCAGACGATCGATAGGCATGACCCGCTCAATGGCTTCTCGGACCGCAGGGAACATCGACCGGTGTCCGGTGTGGAACAGCAGCGGCTCGTCGTCGTCGAGAAGGAACTGGTTGAACGTGAAGCCACTCGGCCCGATCTCGGGCACGAAGGTGGATAGCCGGAAGATGCGCGGGGCGATCTCATCGAGCTTGGTTGTCATGGCTTGTCTCCAGTTCTGCGGGGCGGGGAGGACCTTCGCGCGGGGCGCGTCGGGGACTGGCAGTGGGTCAGGAACATGGTCACAAACTCATCGGCGAGGCAGACCCACCGGTCCCCGCCCGGGTCGTTGGAGATCTGCTGATCGACCAGGCCAGTGACCAGCGCCGTCCACATGTCGAGGTGGCGCGCATCGGAGACACCGTTGAGGGTCAGCAGGTCACGCGAGCCGCCAAGGGCTTGGACTGCCGGCTCGTAGGACTCCGGGGAGGGCTCAAAGCCTGGGATCGTGCGCTGGAAGAGCAGCTGGTAGCGGGCCACGTCGGCGGTGCAGAACCCGACGAAACGCCGAAGGCTGCCGACGAGCACCTCTCGGGGATCGTCGGTGTCGTAGGGCTCGGCCAAACGGTTGGCGAAGTCCGTGGCGGCCTGGCCGAACATGGCGTCGTAGATGGCGTTCTTCGACTCGAAGTAGGCGTACACGGTGGGCGTGGTGATACCGGCCCGGCTAGCCAAGTCACGGAGCGATAGCGCGCCGAGTCCCTCCTCCCGCACCGCCGCCCAGGCGGCCTCAACGATCGCGGTGCGCGCGAACTGCCGTCGAGACTCCCGCCAATCGACTGCCGTACTCGTCTTTGACATTGATCGCCATATTTATACGCTGTATAGACTTTGTCAAGGAGTTGACATCCTCCCCACGGATGAAT
>PLZF01000018.1:0-583 GCA_003152015.1 Acidimicrobiaceae bacterium
GACGGACTGGCCGCGGCCGACGCCGCCGTGCTCTACGCCACGAGCGTCTTGGGCCTGACCATGGCCGAGCTGTCCGAGCTCGCCGGGGAGCCCGTCTCCCAGCTCCGGCGCCAACGGCGGTCCGCCATCACCCAGCTGGTGGCCTGACCCGCCGGCCACCGCTGGCCGGAACGTAGAAGAGGGGGACCCCGATGGGGTCCCCCTCTTGCCGTCTGGACTCGTCCGGTCAACCATCTTCGACCGGGGCCTCGGGCTCGTCGGTGCCGGTGACCTTGTCCAGGAACCGGAACTGGTAGGGGCCGGTCACGAGGTAGTGCTTGGAGTGCTGGCCTCCTTCGGCGTCGGTCCACTGGTCGAGGGCCAGGCGGGCGGTTGCCTCGAAGAGGCGGCCCTTCGTGCCGTACTCGCAGATGAACTCCGCCGTCTTCTCCCAGGACTCGAGGTCGACGAAGACCGCCTTGTCCCGACCCTGGTCGTTGAGGGCCACCCTGACGGTGGCGACCGCCTTGCCGGTCCCAGAGGTGAACCGCAGCTCCGGATCGGCAGTGAAGCGGCCGGTGATGGTCACAGTGTTCATGGTTGT
>PLZF01000018.1:724-1390 GCA_003152015.1 Acidimicrobiaceae bacterium
CCGGGCGCTGGACCTTGTGGATGTCCACGGTGGCGAACCGGAGGCTGGCACCGATCTCGTCGGCCACGATCTCGACCTTGGACCGCTTCTCCCCCTCGTCGCTCTCCCAGCTCCGCTGCTCCAGGCGACCGGCGACCACGACCCGTGCGCCCTTGGTCAGGCTGAGGGCCACGTTCTCGGCCAGGTCACCCCAGCAGACGACGTCGAAGAACGAGGTGGACTCCTCCCACTCCTTGGTGGTGCGGTCCTGCCACCTGCGGTTGACGGCCACCGACAGGGACGTGGTGGCCTGGCCGTCCCGGGTGTAGCGGATTTCGGGGTCCCTGGTCAGGTTGCCCACGATGGTGGTGGATGTGATGGTCATGGCTGTTCTCCTTGTGATTGGTGACGGGTGGGGCGCTTCTCGCCCCGCCTGGTCCGTCATCAATCGCTGAAAGCCGATTGCCCACGCCGGAGCCAGCGGTCAAGGGGCGGCCAAAGGCCGAGCGAGGACATAAAGGCCGACCCCGGCGCCGGCGTGCCGGCGACCTCCGGGGTCGAGCCGTATTCCGGAGCGACGTTTGACGGCTGGCGACGGTGTGAAACCAACCGAAGGGTCGAACGGGTCCAGCAACCGGATTGGCGCACCAGGTCCCTCACGCCGAGCGCCGAACGGCGTCGGCGTGG
>PLZF01000018.1:1455-1613 GCA_003152015.1 Acidimicrobiaceae bacterium
GGTCAACCGGAAGTAGCGGGCCTCCGACCTGGCACTTTGGCCGCCGAACGGGATTTCTCGAACTTTCTCCGGTTGTGAGCCATTTGATGAGGGGATCTGTGAGCCCCGACCGTCATCGTGGCCGACATGAACTCCTTCACGACCGACCAGTTCCATGC
>PLZF01000018.1:1667-2649 GCA_003152015.1 Acidimicrobiaceae bacterium
ACGTCAACCCCGACCGACAGGGGTGCCGCATGAACGCCGCCCTGTTCGTCCGCGCCACCGGAGGAATCGACCTGCCCCTGGTGTGCTCACCATCGCAGGTGGCACCCCTGCTCGGGCGTTCGGACCATGCCATCCGTGACGACTGCATGGCAGGCGTCATCCCGACACTGCCCCGAGCAGGCGGCTCGGGAGCGCACCACCGGATCGCCACGGCCCGACTGCTCGACCAGATCGGGATTCCCTACGAGATCGTCGCCTCCGAGACGGTGGCGTCCTGAGTGTCAGTGGCAACGAGCTCCGCCAGCCTGACTTGCCCTCCCCGTTTGTCGCCCTCCACAGCACAAGCCAAGACAAGGAGCTTGTCGGCGAATCACGGCAGCGTGCGGCCCAATTGGGCTCGGCTCGACGGACGAGGTCCTCCATGCCTTGTCACAGCCGACCGGCCTCGATTTGGTCAGCCGCCACTGAAGCGCACCAAAGGCGCGAGGTCGGCTGGGATCGCGTGGTCGCTCTTGTCAGATAATCTAGTAGAGTTTCTGACATGAGTATGTCGACCATCACTGCGATCCGAAAGGAGTTCGAGCAGGCCGGACCCGGGGCCCTGATCCCGACGTCCCGGCTGCTTCGCCATGGCACGAGGACTGCCGTAGACCAGGCGCTCAGCCGGCTAGGGCGTGCTGGGGAGATCACACGCGCCGCTCGTGGCGTCTACTACCGGCCGAAGTCGAGCCGCCTCGCCGGACCGGTCCCTCCCGAGCCCCAGGCCCTGGCCGAGGCCCTGGCCGAGAGCCGGGGCGAGTCGATCGCCGCACATGGCGCCGAAGCCGCTCGCCGGCTCGGCCTGAGCACCCAGGCCCCGTTGTCCCCGGTGTTCCTCACCTCTGGCCGTAGCCGGACCGTCCAGTCGGGTCAGCTCAGGGTGCAGCTCCGGCACGCAGCCCCCAAGGAGCTGGTGCTGGCGGGCACACCGGCCGGCGAGGCC
>PLZF01000018.1:2715-4023 GCA_003152015.1 Acidimicrobiaceae bacterium
CCGACGAGCGCCGCGCCGTGTACGCCGTGGCTGCCGCTGGCACCGGTCTACCGCCCAAAATCCTCGAGAAGGACGTCTGGCTCTGCTGGACCCTCGACGTGCTCTTCAGCCAGGACGGCCGTCCGCAAATGGCCTTCAAGGGCGGTACCTCGCTCTCGAAGGTCTACGGGGTCATCGACCGGTTCTCCGAAGACATCGACCTCACGGTCGCTCTCGATCCTGACGCGAACGCCGGGCTCCCCGCATCGAGGAGTGCAGCAAAGAAGGTCCGGGAACAGCTCGGCGCCCAGCTGAAGAGCTACCTCGAAGAGGTGGTGGTACCCCTCGTCAGATCTGCCCTCGTTCCGTACGTCGACGACCCGAGCAAATGCATGAGCATGCTCGACGACGAGACCGTCGTCCTCGACTACCCGAGCTGTTTTGACAAGGAAGGCGGCTATCTCGCCGAGCGGGTCAGAATGGAGTTCGGGGCCCGCAACCGTGTAGTTCCAAGCGAGTCCTGCCTGATCACTCCGTACGTGACCGACTTCCTCAGTGCCGAGGAAGTAGAGCTCCCCCATGCCACCGTCGACGTGCTCTCGGCTGCACGGACCTTCTGGGAGAAGGCGACCCTGGCCCATGATGAGTGCAACCGCGGGCAGTGGGACCGGGGCGCCGATCGGATCTCCCGTCACTGGTACGACCTGGCCCGGCTGTCCGGGCACGAGGTCGGGGAAGCTGCGCTCAGGGACCGCGGACTCCTCGCTGACGTTGTGGCCGTGAAGAACGTCCATTTCCATCGGAGCACCTCGCGCTACGAAGACTGCGCGACCGGAAGAATCCGGCTGGTTCCCGACCAGATCGGAGTTGATGCGCTGCGGGCCGACTACGCCGAGATGGCGCGCTCGGGGATGTTCCGGGCTGAGCCACCGGATTTCGATTGGGTGATGGACCGCGTGGGCGTACTCGAGGCCACGATCAACAACGGTGCTCCGGGGAACGACAGTGCGCCAACGGGGCCCGCCTCTGGGTCCAACGGCTCGGAGTGACATCCGAGGGCGGCCTCGGACTTGGGGACTCGCAGACCGTTGTGCTTGCCGAGCAGCCACTGGCAGGCCAAACGTTCCGCGGTCGCAATCTGACCCTTGCCGCGTTCTTCTTGTTCAAGATGCATGGAAGGGGTGGAAGCGAGCCCCGGCGATGGTCGGCACTTCGGATCTGAGCGGGGCGTGGTCCCGCCCTCGGCCGTGGTCGAGGTAGTTGCCGTCCACGAACGGCACATGCGGGCGTGCGCGAGCGGGCTTGAAGGCGCGCGTTCTGGGACAGTCC
>PLZF01000059.1 GCA_003152015.1 Acidimicrobiaceae bacterium
AGACCCGCATCATGATGCAGCCGGAAACCACCAATGGGGCGGTGGCGAATCCAAACTCCTCAGCGCCGAGGAGAGCCCCGACAACGACGTCCCTGCCGGTTTTCATTTGCCCATCCACCTGCACCACTATGCGATCACGAAGACCGTTGGCCAACAGGGTCTGCTGGGTCTCAGCCAAGCCGAGCTCCCACGGGATCCCGGCATGTTTCTGTGACGTGAGCGGAGTCGCTCCGGTGCCTCCGTCGTGGCCCGAGATCAACACCACATCGGAGTGCGCCTTGGCCACCCCGGCCGCCACCGTACCCACGCCCACCTCGGCCACCAGTTTCACGTGGATGCGGGCCCGCGGATTTGCAGACTTCAGATCGTGAATGAGTTGGGCAATGTCCTCGATGGAGTAGATGTCGTGGTGAGGAGGTGGAGAGATGAGCCCCACGCCCGGGGTCGAAAAACGGGTCTTGGCGATCCATGGGTAGACCTTGTGCCCGGGGAGTTGACCTCCCTCCCCGGGTTTGGCTCCCTGGGCAATCTTGATCTGGATGTCATCAGCGTTGACCAGATACTCGGAGGTCACGCCGAATCGACCCGAGGCCACCTGCTTGATGGCGCTTCGCCGTAGATCCCCATTGGCATCAGCGGTGAAGCGGTCGGCATCCTCTCCGCCTTCACCGGTATTGGACCTGCCGCCCAGTCGGTTCATGGCGATGGCCAGTGTCTCGTGAGCCTCGGCCGAAATCGATCCGTAGGACATGGCGCCGGTGGAGAATCGGGCCAGGATGGCCGAGATCGGCTCCACCTCCTCGATGGGAATGGCTGTTCTCCCGCCTTCCCCGCCGGTCTTCAACCGAAGGAGCCCGCGCAGGGTGGCAAGCTCGGTCGACTGATCGTCGACCGCCTTGGTGTACTCCTTGAAGACCTCGTACCGTTTCGAACGGGTGGCATGCTGCAGTTTGAACACGGTCTTCGGGTTGAAGAGATGGACTTCGCCCTCGCGGCGCCACTGGTATTCCCCACCGCCCTCACGGTCCCGGTGAGCCAATTCGGTGGGTTGGGCCATATGCAGCATGCGGTGCCGGGCCGCCACTTCCTCCGCAATCACATCGAGCCCCACCCCACCGATCCGGGACACCGTCCCGGTGAAGTACTCGTCGATGACATCGTGGGCCAGTCCCACCGCCTCGAACGCCTGTGCGCCCGTATACGACGCCACTGTCGA
This sequence comes from Acidimicrobiaceae bacterium, assembly GCA_003152015.1. Lineage (GTDB taxonomy): Bacteria > Actinomycetota > Acidimicrobiia > Acidimicrobiales > RAAP-2 > DASZIT01. The sequence continues at coordinate 1,217 of PLZF01000059.1, forward strand.
GATGCCCATTTTCGACATCACCTTGACGATTCCCTTTGACGCCGCCTTGATGTAGTTGCGTTGCGCCTGGCGGGGTGTGACCCCGGCCAACAAACCGGAGGCGATCATGTCGTCGATGGTCTCGAAGGCCAGGTACGGGTTGATGGCGGCGGCCCCGAATCCCTTCAGGAGGGCCATGTGATGGACCTCACGGGCATCCCCGGACTCGACCACCAGGCCGACCTGGGTGCGGGTCTTCTTACGCACCAGGTGATGATGGACGGCAGACACCAGCAGAAGCGACGGGATGGAGGCGTACTGGGCGGTCGAATTGCGGTCGGACAGCACAATGATGTCGGCGCCCTCGGCGATCGCTGCGCTGACCTGGGACCGCACACCCTCAATGGCGTCCTTGAGCCCTTCGCCACCTCGGGATACTTCGAAGAGGCCGTCCACGGCGAAGGCCCGGTATCCCGGGGTCTGACCGTCTTCGTTGATGTAGAGCAACTTGGCCAAGTCGTCGTTGTCGATGACCGGCATCGGCAACACAATCTGCCGGCACGAGGCCGCCGTCGGGTCGAGCAGGTTCGACTCCGGTCCGAGCGTGGACGCCAGCGACGTGACCAACTCTTCGCGGATGGCATCGAGCGGCGGATTGGTGACCTGAGCGAACAGTTGGGTGAAGTAGTCATACAACAGTCGGGGGAGCTCGGAGAGCACTGCGATGGCCGCGTCATGACCCATCGATCCGATGGGTTCGATACCCGCCTTCGCCATGGGGCCGATGATGAGGCGGAGTTCCTCGTTCGTGTATCCGAACTCGCGCTGGCGTCCGATGACCGAGGCATGCTGCGGAGTGAGCATGGTCTTGGGCGGTAGGTCGTCGAGATCAATTTGGCCGATCTCGAGCCAGTGGGCATACGGCTGTTCGGCCGAAAGCGACGACTTGATCTCTTCGTCATCGATGATCCTTCCGGCCGCGGTATCCACCAGGAACATCCGGCCCGGTTGGAGCCGACCCTTGCGGACCACCGTGGAGGACGGCACGTCGAGTACCCCGACCTCGCTGGCCAGTACCACCAGATCGTCATCGGTGACCCAGTACCGAGCCGGTCGGAGACCGTTCCTGTCGAGCACGGCGCCAATCATCGTCCCATCGGTGAATGCCACCGAGGCCGGACCGTCCCACGGCTCCATCAACGAGGAGTGATACCTGTAAAAGGCCCGTCGGGCCGGATCCATGGTGCGATGGTTCTCCCATGCCTCGGGAATCATCATCAACACCGCGTGATGCAGCGGCCGCCCTCCAAGATGGAGTAGCTCGAGCACCTCGTCAAAGGAGGCCGAGTCGCTCGCCCCCGGGGTGAGGATCGGGAAGGCACGTTCGAGGCCGGGGATGAGATCGGTGGCACACAGCGCCTCCCGGGCCCGCATCCAATTGCGGTTCCCGGCCAGGGTGTTGATCTCGCCGTTGTGGGCCAGGTACCGGTAGGGATGGGCCAGCGCCCATGACGGGAATGTGTTGGTGGAGAAACGCGAGTGCACCAGCGCCAACCCACTCTCCACCCGTGGATCGGACAGGTCGGGGTAGAACTCAGCCAACTGGTGGGAGGTGAGCATCCCCTTGTAGGTGATGGTCCGAGCGGACAAGGACGCCAGGTAGCAGTCGGCAATTTGGTGCTCCGCCCGTTTGCGGAGCACGAACGACACCCGATCGAGGGCCAGGGCCGGGTCGTCCCCACTCAATACTGTCGTGGGGCCTGCAGCCACAAATACCTGGTGCAACGAAGGCATGTCGCCCCGCGCCACCGAACCAAGGGTCTGATCGTTGAAGGGAACGTCGCGCCATCCCAGGACCACCAGGCCTTCTTCTTCGGCCAGTTGTTCGATGCCGGTGCGGGCCTTCGCCGCCTCCGAGGGGTCCCGAGACAAGAAGGCGATACCTGTCGCATATCGCCCGCCATCAGGGAGATCGAACTCGACCACTTCCCGATAGAATTGGTGTGGAATCTGGAGCAGGATGCCGGCTCCATCCCCGCTGTCTTCTTCGCTGCCGGTGGCGCCTCGGTGAGCGAGATGCTCCAGGGCAGTGATTGCCCGGCGTACCAGGGCATGGGTGGGCCGACCATGGAGGTCGGCGACCAAGGCGATACCGCAGGCGTCATGCTCGAAGCGCGGATCGTAGAGACCGCTGGTCGGGACTCTGGGCGTTGCCGCTTGAGGGCGCGAGGCTCCCACAGGTGGAACCGCACTACTAGAAATGTGGTCGGCGAAATCGCCGGGCAAGGTCGTCATCGGGTCGCTCCATGGAGGCGGTGAAATCTGTTCGCTCGGGACGACGCTGGCCCATATGCGGTCAAGACATCGTACACGGTGGGCGACCCAACCCGGCCAGATGGGCGATGTCGCACAAATGAACTGCTTCTCGACCTAACCACGACGGTGGCGCCGGGCATCGACATCCACGAGAGGGGCGGCCTTCCCCTGACGGCCGCCATCGCCGGCGTCACCGCGGTAGCGACTCCGGTTCGGTCAGCACCCGGGCACGAACCCGCACAGCGACCCCTGTGGTAACCCGCCCGATGAGGTGGTTGTTCAGACGCTACGCAGCCGCTTGGCGACGACGACGCCGAGGGCCACGAGAACTGCGAGGATCAACAGTTTCTTCATGTCGCGTGATACTAACCGGTCCTGCAGGACGCTTCCGGGCAGGCTCGGCTGGCTGCGGACGAGGTCGGCCAGGGTAGCCTCGGCAACTGCGGTCGCGTTGCTCGTCACGTCGTCTCCTTTCGGGCTGTGTACTCGGGGGTCTCTTCGCACCCGGCCTCAAGCAGGCCGGTGCCGCTGCGAGGTCGCGTGATCGTCGTACGCGAGGGTGTCGTGCCGGCATGCCCGGCCGCAAGACGGGACCGGTCGCGACCCGCGCCTTGGAGGAGGTAGGCCACGACGTCAGTTGCCCTGTAGCTAGCTGTCTCGACCGGCGCCGACGCCAGCCTCGGGAGGAACGACAGATCCTGTCCGATGGTCACGAGCGGGGGTTCTACGGTTCCGTCGCGCCGGCGCTGGCCGAGCCCGATCGCCGCGATCAACCCGTTGCACACGCAACAGCGCCCGACCGTGTCCTCCATCTTCCCGCCCTTGCGCACGTAGGCCGGCAGCGGCTCGGCGGGGCAGCGGTACCCGATCTCACCGCCGGGCTTGCGGTACGGGACCCGCAGATAGTCGGCGTCGCAGATCCTTTGCCGCTGGGCGTACACCTCTGGCTCGGCGACGGTCCCCGGAAGGTCGGCCACCTTCAAGGGAAAGCCCGTGGGTGACGCCAAGGGATCAGTGCGGACGTGCAGGGTGCCGGAGAACGCGCGCTCGATGAGAGCCCGCTTCAACGAGGCGTGGAGACCCGACTCCTCGCACAGGGCGAACGCCGAGCCGACCTGGATGCCGGCCGCCCCGACCTCGCGGGCCTCCCGGAGCAACTCCGGGCTCGCGTAGGCGCCGGCAAGCCAGTAGGGCAGCCCGAGCACTGCCATCTTCTCCAGATCGGCCACGTCACGAGGCCCGTAGACCGGCTGTCGCTCCTCGTCCAAGGTAAGCGGACCCCGGGGCGGGGCGTTGTGGCCGCCTGCCACGGGCCCTTCGACCACGAACCCGTCCGGGCGCGTGCGGATGTCGCGGGCGAGGTAGGAGGCCAGCACGTGCGAGGCGACGATGGCGAGAAACTTGGGGCGCCGCAGCTCCACGTTCGCACCGGAGATTGGCTCTGGGCGCACTGCAACCGCGAAGCGAGTCCCCCCGGCGCCATGCACGTCAACGGCGACCTCACCGGCGCGCCCGGCCGCCAGCGCGTCGAGGAGACCGGGGAGCTCGTCGGGGATGCCGGCACCTACCAGCACGACGTCGACGCCGGCGAGCATGGCGCCGTACGTCGCCGCCGGGGTGGCCATCTGGAGCTTCTCCAGGTAGTTGACCCCTACCAGGCCGTCGTGGCCCTCCTTGGCGAGGAACACCTCCACGAAGTTGGCCGCGATGACGAGATCGGTGGCCCGCCGACTCGGATGCAGCGACAGTCGCGGTACCGAGCGGAACGGCTCCTCGGGGCCGATGCCACCTGCGACGAAGTAGCGCTCCACGATCTGCTCCGAGACGTCGGCGTACGGGAAGCTGGTGAGCGCCCGGCGGGTATGACCTCCCGGGTCGCCCAGCTGGAGGCGGCGGGCGATGAGGGTGTCCAGTGCCACTCCCGAGACCACCCCGAGCTGGCCTGCGATCGCGACTGCTCGTGCCAAGCCCCAACCCGAGACGCCGACGCCCATGCCGCCCTGGATTATCGCCGGCCAGTCACGCCCCGCCCGCGGACCCCTCACCGTCGATCCTCGGTCGGAGTTCCATGCACTTTGTGCCCACCTCGGAGCTTGAAGTGGCCGTCACTGACTTGCATGCCCGAAGCAGGTCGATCCACATGCGAGAGACTAGTCGTCTCTACCACTATACGTAGAGGGCAGGCCTTTACGTCGATGCTTTCAACGAGAGTGACACAGAGCGTGGACCGCCTCCACCATTGCCCAACGTACGAGGCGCGAATCCAGCTTCGCAATCGGTCCCCAATGCCCGGTGCGCCGCTGTATCGGACTCATGGTGCCGGGGCCGTGAGCCCTGCCCGGCTCCTCCTGCTCGACGAGCCCATGGCTGCCCTGGACCTGGGCACCCGCGGATCGGTCCGCCACCATCTGCGGCGCCACCTCGCCGAGTTCACCGGGTCGTGCGTGCTGGTGACCCACGATCCCCTCGACGCCGCCGCCATCGCCGATCGGCTCGTCATCATCGAGGCCGGGAGGCTGGCCCAACAAGGGACCCTGAAGGAGGTCACGACCCGCTCCCGCACCACGTACATCGCTGTTCTGATGGGCCTCAACCTGCTCAGCGCCCGCGCACGTGGGACGACCCTCACCCTGGCCAACGGCGCCACCCTGGAAGCGGCCAGTCCGACGACCGGCGAGGTCTTCGTGGTCATCGCACCCCAGAGCATCGCCTTGTACCCGGGGCGACCCGCGGGGAGCCCTCGGAACACGTGGCCTACTCGGGTGAGCGAAATCCACCTCATGGGCGATCGGGTATGGGTGCTTGTCGACGAACCGGTCCCCGTGACCGCCGAGATCACCGCCGTCTCGCTGGCGGAGCTCGGTCTGACCGAAGGGTCACCGGTGTGGGCCTCGGTGAAAGCCACGCAGATCGACACGTATCCCGCGCACGACGGATAGCCACCGCCAGAGGGCGGTGGAACTTTCGGGGATATTTTCGGGGTATCTCATCTACCGGGTCCCGATCGGCCCCCGTCCGCTCGAATGCCTGCCCTGACCGGTCACAACGCGCCGAGCAGGAAAGACGTACCCCTGTACCAGACAGCACGGCTCTCAAGGCCCCGACAAGCTGACCCGACCAACACGGGGCAGGGCTGGTTTTCGCAGGCGAGGCCGGCCCGTTGGCTGGCCGCGGGCACGGCGTGCCCAGGTGCGTCGGCGACTACGTCAGCAATGGCGGCGATCCTCCTGACCGGCGGCGACACCGGCGGGACGCGGAGGCAGCGCGTCGTACTGATGGGTCGCCGTCACTCGATCAGCCTGCCGTGGAAGTAGTCATCGTATGCGCTGAGATCGAGCAGCCCGTGGCCGGAATAGCCGAAGAGGATCACCCGCTCCACCCCCTCCTCCTTCGCCCGCAGGGCTTCGTCGATGGTCGCCCGGATCGCGTGGCTCGTCTCCGGGGCCGGGATCGTGCCCTGGGTGCGGGCGAACTGGACCGCGGCGTCGAACACCTTGCCCTGGGGATAGGCGACGGCACGCATGCGGCCTGCCTTCACGAGGTTGGAGATGATCGGGGAGACGCCGTGGTAACGGAGGCCCCCGGCGTGGATGCTCGGCGGGATGAAGTCGTGACCGAGGGTATACATGGCAAGGAGCGGGGTCAGGCCTGCCGTGTCGCCGAAGTCGTACTCGAACCGGCCCTCTGTGAGCGTTGGGCACGACGACGGCTCGACTGCGAGGAGTTCGACGTCAGCGTCGGGCACGAAGGGGAACGCGAGGCCCCCGAGGTTCGAGCCTCCACCACAGCACGCGATGACGATGTCGGGACGTTCCTCCCCAGCCAGTGCTAGTTGCTCCTTTGCCTCGAGGCCGATCACAGTCTGGTGCAGCAGCACGTGATTGAGCACAGACCCGAGCGAATAGTGGGAGTCATCCCGGGAGACGGCATCCCGGACGGCGTCACTGATGGCGGACCCGAGCGAGCCAGGTTGGTCCGGATCATCCACCGGAGAGGGTTCAACGCTGCCGCCCCAGGTCTCCATCATCACCCGGCGGTAGGGCTTTTGCTGGTAAGAGGCACGGACCATGTAGACCTTGCACTCGAGCCCGAAGAGCGCGCTCGCGAACGAGAGCGCGCTCCCCCACTGTCCGGCACCTGTCTCGGTGGTGAGGCGCCCGATCCCTTCCGCCTTGTTGTAGAACGCCTGTGGCACCGCGGTGTTGGGCTTGTGAGAGCCCGCCGGGGAGACCGACTCGTCCTTGTAGTAGATCCGGGCGGGCGTGTCGAGCGCCTCCTCGAGCCGGCGCGCCCGCACGAGCGGCGTTGGGCGCCAGAGCCGGAGGATATCCATCACCTCACCCGGGATGTCGATCCAGGGCTCTGCCGACATCTCCTGGCCGATGAGCGCCATCGGGAACAGCGGCGTGAGGTCGTCCGGCCCGATCGGCTCGCGCGTCCCCGGGTGGAGGGGCGGCTGCAGCGGCTCGGGAAGGTGTGGCGCGACGTTGAACCACGCCTGCGGCACTCGGTCAGATGTGAGGTTCCACCTCATGGTCGTGCTCCTTTGATATCTTCGATGGGACGGGACTGCTGGCGGTGGTCAACTACTGATCAACGGACTGCTCGAACACGGGTCAGCTCGGCTGGCCGACCCCCCTGCCGCCGAGCGCGTCGGCGGCAGATCAACAGGAGAGCCCAGGGCATCGAGCAGCCGGGCGTTCTCTTTCTCGGTGCCAATGGTGACCCGCAACCCGCCCGGTAACTGGCGGACGAGGACCTTGCTCTCGGCACAGAGGCACGCTGCTGCGGTCGCTTGAGCCTCTCCCGCGGCGATCCAAAGGAAGTTGGCCTGCGATGAAGGGATCTCCCATCCTAGCCCGGTGAGCTGAGTCGCGACCCTATCGCGCTCCGCTTGTACCATCGCCACCCGGGCGGCCAGCTCGGGACCGGCGTCGATGGAGGCGACTGCTGCAGCCAGGGCGATGCTTCCGACGCCGAAGGGGATTCTCACCAGACGAAGCAGCGAGGCCACCTCAACATCGGTGACGCCATAGCCCACCCTCAGCCCGGCCAGGCCGTAGGCCTTGGAGAACGTTCTCAGCACGAGGAGGTTCTCGTGTACCCCAAGCAGCTCCAGCGCGGAGCCAAACTCCGGAGGATCCGCGAACTCTGCGTAGGCCTCATCGACCACGACAAGGCACCACGACGGAATGGTGTCGAGCAGGAAGGCCAACTCGGCCCGCGTAAGGGCGGTGCCCGTCGGATTATTCGGATTGCAGACGAAGACCACCCGGGTTTGCTCCGTGACCGCTTCTGCCATGGCGGCTACGTCGTGACGCGCTCCGGTCAGGGGAACCCGACGCGCTCGGGCGCCAGCCAGCGCCGTGATGGTGGCGTACTCGGGGAAGGTCGGCCAGGCCTGGACTACCTCGCTGCCCGGCTCGGCGGCAATGGTCACAGCCTGGCGGCACACCTCGATGGAGCCGCACCCTAGAACGACCTGGTCTACGTGCACACCGTGCATATCGGCGAGGCGTGTACGCAGGAGCAACCCGTCAATGTCTGGGTAACGATTCACTCCTGCTGCTGCCCGGGCCATGGCCGCTCGGACCGATGGCAGCGGTGGAAACGGGGACTCGTTGGAGGCCAGCTGCGCGAGATCCTGGTTGGTGACGTCGGCAACCGAACCCTGGCGGCCGGCGACATAGGCCGGAACCGCCTCCATTGCTGTCCGGACGCGGATCATGGCCTGCTTCCTCCTCAGGTCTCCGGCTCGCTGATCACGACCATTCCCCCCACGACTCGAGCTGGGTGATGACCTCCTGGAGAAAGGCTGCTGCGATCATGCCGTCAAGGTAGCGGTGGTCGAAGGTGATCGACAGGTTGCCCATCGGGCGGACCACCACTGCGCCCTCGCGCACCACCGGGCGTTCGGCGATGCGGTAGAGCCCGAGAATCACCACTTCGGGCAGGTTGAGCAGCGGCGTTGACCATTGGCCGGCCATCCGCCCGGCGCTGGTGACGGTGAAGGTCGATCCGGCCAGCTCATCGGGCCGCAAGTGGCCGGTGCGGGCTCGCCCGCTCACGTCATTGATGGCTGCCCCCAACTGAGCCACTCCCAGGGACTCGGCGTGGCGGACCACCGGCACCACCAACCCGGTATCGGTCTGGGTGGCGATCCCCAGGTGCACCGAGTCCTGGGGAACCGGACGCCCCTCCGGGGCCAGCATGTTGCATCGGGGATGCTTCAACAGCGACCGGCTCACCACGAAAGCCAGCACGGTCAACGGCGAGACTCCTGAAGCTTGCACCGCCCCGAAGTCGGCCTCATCGACGTTGGTCACGGTCGGCACTGCCGCCGCCCGAGTCAGCCGAGAGGCGATCACCGAGCGGTGAGGTTGCCGTGTCCGCCACAGCGGAGACCGTCGAACGTACCGGGGTCGAGATGGAGGCACTCACCGCCTGCACGATGGCCGCGCTCACCATCGTCGGTGCGTGCCGACAGAGCGATCCGCCACCGGCGATCGAGGACCTCACATTGTGGGAGAAGCTCGGGGGACGTTCAGGGCACTGGCGCCGCCAATCTGCATTCATGCCATAGGCGCGGCTTGTCAATACGGAGGTGGCGTGCGGCATCAGGATGTCCCACTCGGTGTGGAACTTCGGTCACGGTCCCAAAGTGAGCTAAGCGGCCGCATCCTTCGCGGGAGCGCGCCGATGGGGTGTGACACTTCCCCCAAGATCCACCTGTCGCAATCGGCGATGTGGTGATAATCAGGTGCCCCATCTGCTCGGGTCTGACCCTGGGTGCGACCGACCCCTTTTTGGGCTCCTCGCTAGTGCGTGACATCTAAAACGGATTGACCAGATGATTGACGACACGCTGCACACGACTCCGCCTTATGCCACCCACTGGTCGAACCGGACCATGGCCGAGCACTGCGGGCTGTCACGGACCACCGTCCAGAGGGAGTGGAAGGCGCGTGGGCTCAAACCGCACCTGGTCAAGACCTTCAAAGTTTCGAACGACCCGAACTTCGAGAACAAGCTGATCGATGTCGTGGGTCTGGGCGATAATCCCCATAACATGGGGACATGTCAGCCCGCGACCCTCTTGACGCCGTCGTGGTCGGGGGTGGGGTGATCGGTCTGTCCATCGGCTGGCGCGCGGCTTGTTCAGGTTTGGCTGTGGCGGTGATTGATCCCACTCCTGGTCACGGTTCCACCTGGGCCGCCGCCGGCATGTTGGGCCCGGTGGGAGAAGCTCATTTCGGCGAGGATCGTCTGGCCCTCCTCAATGTGGCCGCGGCCCGACAGTGGCCGGCATTCGCTCGGGATCTCGAGGAGGCTTCGAACCGGGCCGTCGGATATGTCGCTTCGGGGACGGTGTTGGCGGCAATGGATGCTTCTGACCGCCGTGTCATCGACGACGTGCTCACGTTCCAGACGGATCTGGGACTTTCCCCCCGAAGGCTCTCATCCCGGGAGTGCCGGGAACTCGAACCGCTCCTATCCCCCGGGGTCGTCGGTGGAGCCGAATTCCCCGACGACCACCAGGTCGACAACCGGCTGATTGTTGACGCCTTGCTTGCTGCCAGCGACCGATCGGGCGTCACCGTGATCACCGACGAAGTCTCCGCGGTGAACTCGAAGGACGGAAGAGTCACCGGGGTAACACTGCGCAACGGCGGCACGCTCGACTCCGGCGCGGTGGTGGTCGCCGCCGGTTGCTGGTCGGGAGGACTGGGTGGCCTCCCCCACCAGGTGATTCCGCCGGTGCGGCCGGTGAAGGGCCTCACTCTCCGGGTCCGGGCGTCCAAGGGCACTCCGGTATTGACCCGCATCGTCCGGGGTTTGGTCCACGGGAAAAGCTGCTATCTGGTTCCGCGTCAAGACCGCACAGTGGTGATCGGGGCCACCATGGAGGAGAAGGGGTTCGACCTCACCGTGCAGGTCGGTTCCGTACACGACCTACTCCGGGATGCCCGGGCCGTCATCCCGGCCATCGATGAGTACGAGTTGATCGAGACAACCACCGGTCTCCGACCGGGGTCTCCGGATAATGCCCCGTTGATCGGGCGCACATCCATGGAGGGGCTGTTCATGGCTACCGGGCACTACCGCAATGGCATCCTGTTGGCGCCGGTGACCGCCGACGCAGTGGTGTCCCTGCTCGATGGCAAGGGGGTGAGCGACGTGATCGGGTCTTTCGGCCCCGACCGGTTCGATGGTCTGCAGGGTGACCCACCGTCGCGACCCGCAGGGGTCGGGACATGAAGGTCATACGGGTCAACGGATCCGATTGGGACGGGGCACCCGTTTCAACCGTGGCCGATGTGGTGGGTCAATGGTGCCCCTCACCGAAAGGGGTGGCGGTGGCCCGCAACGGTGAAGTGGTGCCGAAAAGCCGCTGGGGCGATACCCATCTCGTACCCGGCGATCGCATCGAGATCGTCACCGCCGTGGCCGGAGGGTGAGCCGTCCCGGTACCGTGGAAGGAAGTGGACGCACGTGAGAACTCGGTGACCGAGACGTTGGATGGCCATTTCGTCATTGCCGGCGAGATCATTCCCTCGCGCCTCATCCTCGGGACCGGCGGCATGTCGAGTCCCGAGTCGTTCGCCGAAGCCCTGTCGGCATCAGGGACATCCATCGCCACCGTGGCCGTGCGAAGGGTCGATCCCACCACCCGGCATTCACTGATCGACTTGCTGGGTGAGCACGGCGTCAGGGTCCTACCCAACACCGCTGGTTGTTTCACCGCATCGGACGCGGTCCTCACCGCAAAGTTGGCCCGGGAGGCGTTTGAAACGGACTGGGTGAAGCTCGAGGTCATCGGGGATGATCGCACCCTGCTTCCCGACCCGGTGGAACTTCTGGGCGCGGCCGAAGAGTTGGTCGACGAAGGGTTCGTTGTCCTTCCCTATACCAACGACGATCCCATTGTGGCTCGACGCCTCGAACAGCTGGGCTGCGCCGCGGTGATGCCGCTGGGCTCTCCCATCGGCAGTGGGCTGGGAATTCGGAACGCCCACAACATCGCACTGATTGTCGAGCAGGCAGGCGTTCCGGTGATCCTCGATGCCGGAATCGGCACGGCATCGGATGCCTGCGTGGCCATGGAACTGGGTTGTGATGCGGTGCTGGTGGCTTCGGCGATCACCCGGGCCCACCAGCCGGCAGAGATGGCAACCGCCCTACGTGATGCAGTGAACGCCGGACACCGGGCTCGTTCTGCCGGAAGGATCCCCCGCCGGTTGCATGCCGAGGCGTCGAGTCCCTTTGACGGCATGATCGAGGGATGAGCAACCAACCGCCGGTGGCGCTGACCATCGCCGGGTCAGATTCAGGCGCGGGCGCCGGAATCCAGGCTGACATCAAGACGATGGGGGCGCTCGGTGTGTTTGCCGTCACTGCCATTACCGCGGTGACGGCCCAGAACACGAGCATCGTGGACGGCGTGCATGCGATCCCGGCCTCGTTCGTTCACGACCAGATCTCCACTGTCCTTGCCGACCTCCCGGTAGCCGCAACCAAGACCGGGATGCTGGGTAGCGTCGAGACTATCGAGGTGGTGGGTAAGTGTGCGGAATCCGGCCATCTCCCGAATCTGGTGGTGGACCCGGTCATGGTCTCATCGTCGGGTCAGCAGTTGCTCGATGGCGGTGGGGTGATCGCCTACCGGGAACTCTTGCTTCCATCCGCCCTCGTGGTCACGCCCAACCTGTGGGAGGCAGCCTTATTGTGCGGCACCGATCCCGCCGAGTTGACCGACCTGGACAGCATGGTCAGTGTGGCTCGGAGCATCCACGACATGGGAGCTCGGTGGGTACTTGTCAAAGGAGGTCACCTGGCCGGAGTCGAGTCGTCATCGGGCTCGGGGCCACGGCCTTCGGTGCCGGACGTGCTCTACGACGGGGCCACCGTGACGGTGTTGACCACCGATCGGGTGGACACCCTCAATACCCATGGCACCGGGTGCTCCCTGTCGGCGGCCATCGCCGCCAGATTGGCGGATGGAGCCGACGTGGTCACCGCCGTCACCGATGCCAAGCAGTTCGTCCACCTGGCGCTGGTCGGAGGGGCGGGCTGGCACCTGGGGAAGGGTCACGGTCCCCTCGACCACTTCGGTTGGTCCTATGCCGAGGGTTGCAGGGACACAGCTTCATCCGATGAAACAGCCACGTCCCACTGAATGACAACGGCCGGGTCGCAATGACCAGGCCGCTCCCCCCTTGTCTCACAGGAACCAGTATCCGACTACGCCGGGTACCTCCTCCTGTCGACGCTGCCGGAGCAGACGTCGTCGCTCACCACATTGTGATGGATAGTCACCGAAATGTAAACCGTTTACAATGAGGGGCTTTCGTAGTCTGTCGTGATCGATGACCGCGCGCTGTGGTCAATCAAGCTTTCTGAGAGTCCGGATTGTGGACACCACCGGCGCCCCCCGACGTAGCGTGGGCACATGGATAATGAAATGTTCCGGAAACTCGCTCGACTCATCGCCTGGGGTCGGGTGGGCATCGGGATAGTGGCCGTCACCACTCCGTCCCTGGTCCTCCGCCCCTGGGTGGGCGAAGTGGGCGACGACGTTCCGGCGCGGATGCTCGCCCGCACCATGGGTGGCCGGGACCTCGTGCTCGGTCTGGGCACCCTTCGGGCCCTATCGGTATCCGACGCGGAGGGGCGGTCATGGGTCGCCCTCAGCGGTATAGCCGACACCGTCGATGCTGTGGCCAGCATCGTTGCCTTCAGCCACCTGCCACGGCGTACCCGGTTGGGAATTCTGGCTCTCACCCTGGGCGCGGCGGTCGCCTCCACCCGCGCCGCCATCGCTCTTGACTCATCGACCCGGTAGGTCGAGCGGGCGCAGAACCGGGGGGGGACGGATGTGCGATCATGGCACCACTTATGAACATCGTCGTGAGCAATGTGAAAGGTGGCGTGGGGAAGACCACCACGGCCATCTATCTGGCATCCGCCGCCGTGGCCCGAGGGTATGACCCCGTCGTGCTGGTCGACGCGGACCGTCAGGCGTCATCGGCCGAATGGTTGGAGGCGAGTCCGATCGAGGGTGTGGAGCTGGTGGAGGGGCCCTCTGAGCGGACGGTGATACGCGCCATGACGAAGCACGAGGGTTTGGCGGTGGTTGACACCCCACCAGGGGACGAGAGGATCGTTCGGGCTGCCATCGGCGGGGCTGATGCCGTGGTGGTCCCGACACGGGCCGGCGGGGTGGAGTTCACCCGGGTGACGGCGACCCTGGAGATCATTCCGAACGGCACGCCTCACGGCGTGGTGATCTGTGCCGCTCGGCTCGGGACCAATGACCTGGCCGAAACCATCGAGTGGTGGACCGCCGAACGTGTCCCGATTTGGGGTGTGATCCCCGAGCGGGTGGGGATCGCCTCCGGCCCGGAATCGAAGCTCTACCGCGAGGGTCTCGATGCCTACGACGCGGTGCTGAAGAAGGCGTTGCGCAAGCGCTCGCGGTGAGGGGTGTCTAGCTGCTGGCCGGTGTGATCGCCGACGGTGGTGGGATCACGCCCGCTCCGGTGGTCAGACAACCGGCGTCGACATCCGGGTTGGCCGCCGCCGGAAGGGCGGGAGGATGGAGGAATCCCGGAGACGACTTGAAGTCGACCATGTCGAGCAGGTCATTGGCCGCCGCGTCCCGCCGGGTCAACGGGGGCAGATTCCACTTCGTCTCCAGCAGTTTCAACACCGACGTGTGGTCATACACCGTGTGTGAAACGTGGTTCTTTCTGGCATAGGGGCTGACCAGACCGGCCGGAACCCTGAAGCCGAGCCGATCGAACCTCCCCGGGACATCACCGGGGGCCAGATCGGGCGGGATGTCGTCAGGGGTGGCAGCCGCGGGAGGAGCCACGTGATCGTAGTACCCGCCATGCTCGTCGTAGTTCCAGATCAACATGGTCTTCGACCACTTCGGACCGGACATCACCGCGTTGACCACCTGGGCCAAAAATGCATCTCCATACTGGATGTCCTGAGGGTCTTCCTCCGACTGCTTGTCGAAATCGGGATCGACGATACAAAATGAAGGGAGGCTCCCCGATGCGCAGTCGGCGTAGAACTTGTCGATCTTGGCCAGGTTGGAGGACATGGCCGGCTTGGCCAGGAGGGAAATGTAGATTCCCAACATGGGCAGCGTCGAGTAGTAGTTCTTCCACGAGATGTCGTGGGTATTGAGCATGTCAAAGATGGTGCCGTTAGGGGGAAGCGGCGTCGGGAACGTGTCGTTGATCAGTCCGATCGACGTACCGGCCATCAGATACCGGCGGTTCGGGTAGGTCTGGGCCAGAACTGAGCCGAAGTACCGGTCGGCCAGGGGAAAGGTTCGGGCCAAGCCGTTGGTAAACGGCATATCCGTATCTGTCCAATACCCCATGGCCACCGGGCCCGAGTCGCTGATCACAAATCCCTGATTGGTGCCGTTCGAGTACTGGGTGTGGGAGGCATTCCACGCCTGGGACGGTTTGGATTTGAGCTGGCACACCGTCGCCATATGGAAGGACCGCACCAGATCTCCATGCCCGTCCGGATTGGTGGCCTTTGGAATTCCGGCTGAACCGAGAGCCAGACCATCCCCTTTGCCCAGCGTGCCAAGAATATTGTCGAACGAGTGGTTCTCCATCATCACCACCACGATGTGGTCCACCTCGGGAAGTTGATCGCTCCCGATCCGTGCCTTCGGGTTCGGGGGAACCCCTACCCGGCCCGGCGGAGCCGGCGACTGCGGAGCCGACCCACTTCCCGTTGACGAGCCTCCCCCACACGCCGCCAGGGCGGCGCCTGCGGCTCCCATTGCCGCTCCACCCAACAGTGCCCGCCGGGTGAGGGTTCCTCTCTCATCAGCCAAGTCTGATCGCCGCGCAACCGATTCTGGTTCCCCCACGGTGCCTCCCCAATAGCCGATTGTGCCGTTTCAGAGGAATGTAAGCGTCACCCGACCTGCCCGATGGTGACAAATGGGTGTCAGCCCCTACCGGGTGGAGGTGGAAACCATCTCCACGGCCGCAGATAGCATGGATCCCTGCATGACCATCCCCACACAGGCTCCATCCCATCGGCCCGATGCGCCGTCAGAGAACGAGGAGACCAGCGTCGACCCTGAGCATCGCGTCTACCAACGGATGTCGCTTCGGGGGCCGGCGGCCATTGTGGTGGGAATCGCGGTGTTCATCCTGGTAGGCGGCATCACGGCCTCCATCCTGACCGGAGGAGGCAGCCCCGTGTTGTCACTTCATTCCATCAAGATTCCCGATGGCACAGTTGTGCATCTCACACCCGCCGTCACCGCGTTGAAACCCATTATCAGCAGTGAGCCCCCCGCCGACATTCTGGGGGCACTGGCGGTTCCGACCGGAAGCGTGTCCCACGGTTTCGTCAACATCGATCAGAGCCAGGGCCAATACGACCGCACCATCTCGTTCGTTACGGGGCTCTCCTCCGATCAGGTTATCGACGTGTACCGGACACTCCTCCCCCGGCTGGGATGGGCGATTCTCTACCAGGGCCCCGGCACCACCAAAGGGGTGGCGGGCACCGAGGTACTGGCCCGCCGAGGAAGCGGGGACGGGTTCTACTGGGAGGTGGGAGCCGTGGTGTCGCCGGCAACGAACTCCGGGGTCACGCCGTTCACGCTGGTCCTCTTCGAGCAATCCAGCGAGGAATGACAGCGGGGATGGTTGAGTCGGCGCCGGCTACAACGCCGGTTGGGGCTCCATCCAATCCGTGCCGACTTCTGGCTCGTGTACGCCGGTACCGTCGGTGACCATCGCCGGATCGTCCGCCCGGCCCAACATCCACGCCCATACGAAGAGGTTCACCGGGTAGAGCAGATATCCGACCCGGGTGGCCGGTGCAAACACAATGCCGAACAACATCACCCAACCGGCCAGTCGGGCCACACCGGCTGTGTCGACCGGGGGCTTTCTGATCAGGCGCCGGACAAGCAGGACGAGACCACCCACCACCAGGACGAGCACGTAGGCACGGTGGGCGCCGGGAAACGCCGTCACAAACAGGTGTCCGGGCAGTGGGCTGGCCGCAGGCGATGACACTCCGGCCAGCCCCAGTGGGAACCGGATCACGTTGTCGACAAAGGCCGATGGATTGCGATATGCCACCGGGAGCACCACCGGCCCGGCCACCACCAGCAAGCCGAGGACGTAACGACCGACGGCTCGCCTCATCCGCCGATCGAGGGCAACCCACACGGCCAGGATCGCCAACGGCCATGCGGTGAACTTGAGCGACGACGCCGCTCCGAGAGCCAGCCCGGCAATCACCGGTCTTCGTCGTTGGAGGGCCACCATACCGAGCAACATCAACGCCACCACCGGCATATCGTCGCCGCCCGTGGCCAACGGGAGCGCAGCGGTGGGCAGGACCGTCAACACCTGAAAAGCCCGGACACGAGCATCGGTGGCAGGGCGAAGCCGGCTCAGGGCAATCAACGAAATGATCACCGTGAAGATCAGGAACTGGATCCGGGCATCGGTAAGCCGGGCCTCGACCTTGCTCCCTCTGGAGAATCCGAACAGGACCATCCCGGGAAGATAGGGATAGTAGAGCTCATAGACCGGCTCCTTGTTCTGGTGAATGAGGATATGCCCATTTCTGTCGATGACCTGATACGGGTCCTTGCCCCTGTCTGCCAATACCCCGGCCCGTTCCACAACCAGGACTTCAGGCTGCACGTGGGCAGCAGCATCGCCTTGCGCGCGCCACACGACTTCCATGGTCAAAGGGACGACGGTGGCGCCGCCCAACACCACGATGCACGCACCGATGCGGGCCACGTTCCACCGGCGGCGGTGCACCTCGAGGCCTGGCTCCACCTTCGGCCGCTTGCCGGCTCGCCAGGCGACAACCGCCATGAACACGGCGGCAGCGGCATAGGGTCCCACCGCCATCTGACCCCATTGCCGGTACAACGGAATACCTGCGGCAATGGCGGTGGCCGCGGCGAAAACGGCCGACGTTGAATAGAGGAGCGAATCCCTCCACTCAGGCGACCAAGCCCGGACTGTCGCGGCTACCCGGCGGTACACGACGCTTGCTCTCCGCGTCGAGCCCGCATCCCGAGCCCGGTGCTTCCGCTGGCGATCGGGGGGCACGGACGATGGTACCACCGGGGTCATGTGATTCCCCCGCGTATACCGGCACCGATCGATGGGTCGGTGGTCCCGTCCGGATCGAACAGGGACTGGTAAAACCCCAGCTCAGCACTCAGGCAGGCTTCGATGGTGGCGGCGCGGCGGAATCCGTGCGATTCGCCCGGAAACACCTCGATCGTGCATCGCACCCCATGAGCGGACAACTCCTCGGCAAAGCGTTCGGCCTGGGCGGACGGCACCACCGGATCGTCGGCTCCTTGGAGCAGCAACACCGCCCCGGATACCTCCCCCGGGTGATAAAGGGGTGACCGTTGCCGGTAGGCCGCGGTGGCAGCCGGGAGTGGCCCGACCAGTCCATCCAGATATCGGGACTCGAACTCGTGGGTGTCGAGCGCCAGCGCCTCGAGATCCGTTACCCCGTACCACGAGGCTGCGCCGGCAAACCGTTCCGAACGTACCAGCGCGCCCAGGGCGGTGAGGCCCCCGGCACTTGTCCCCCGTATGGCCATCCGGCCGGCATCGATCCGACCGGCGTCGGCCAATGCCACCGCGTAGGCCGTGCAGTCGTCGACGTCAGCGATACCCCACAGGCCTTGGAGGCTCCGCCGGTAGGTACGACCGTACCCACTGCTTCCCCGATAATTGACAGCCGCCACCGCAATGCCCCGGCTGGTGAAGAACTGGATGACCGGATCGAAACCGGGTTCGGCGGCACCGGTCGGGCCTCCATGGCAGAACACCACAAGCGGTGGACTGGCCCCCTCCGGTCCGGTAGTTGACGTATTGGTCGGCTCATAGAAGAACCCGGGGATGGGCCCGACCTTGCTCATGGCCACAAACGGCTCCGCCGAGGCGATATCGGCCGGGGCAGGGACGGGGGCGATGGCGCCAGCGGGACCCGGAGTCAACAGTCGAACCGGGCGCGATCCACCGGCACTCACCTCGTAGACGCCTGTGCCTGCCGTCCGGGTGGCTCCCAGGACTCCGACCCGTCGTCCGTCATCGGCAACAGCCACCCCGGTAATGGTCACGCATGGCTGATCCACCACCTCGACTTCCCATCCACCCTGATCGCTCAGGTCTTGGACCTCGGTGGCCGCCGCAGCCGCTGATGGCTCGTTATCGTCGCCAACCCTCGGCGGTCGGAGCCGGGCCAGATGATCCTGGCCGTCTCGATGCATCCGGCAGATGAGTGATCCGTCGGACAGTTCCGCCATGGTGGATTGGCCAAACGCCCAGTCGGGAGCATGGAACTCGGCCTCGAGGTCGACCAACGGGGTGGCTGCGTCGCTCTCATGCAACCTCTCGGCCCGAATGCGATGGGGCAACCACCATCCGGTTCGATCGGTGATCACCACCAGGCTGCCGTCGCCACACCAGAACGGTTGACCTACCGAGATGCTGTCCCCTCCCGCCACCCGGTGCGGTTTGGCGATCCTGATACCGGAGTCTGACTCCGCCAAATCTGCCAACCACAGCTCTGATCCGTCCCACGACATGTGGGGATGGCTCCAGGTGACCCAGGCCAAGTGCGAACCATCGGGAGAGGGACGGGGGGCGGCCACGAAGTCGCCCGCGTCGACCAGGGGGACCAGCCGCAACGAACCGTCGGTGGCCACGGCCACCAACCGGTGCCCGGTTCCCGAACTCCCGTGTCGCTCTTCGACACAGATCAACCAGTCCCCCGAAGAGCTGAGGATCCCGTCCGCATACCGCAAAGAGAACCCGGCCGGTGGCTCGGGGGTGAGCGGGAGTGGTGCGGGAACATCTCCCATCGCTGACCGATACAGGCGTTGATCCGCCTGGTCGACAAAGAACAGCACCCCGCCCGACACGGTGGCGGCTCCCCCTCCGAACTCGTGGACCCGGCTCCGCACGCTGAGAGCGGGAGGGGAGATCTCCACGGGAGCATCTCCGTCATTGTCCTTCACCACCACCTGACGACCGCCGTCTTCCGGGCGGCTCTCCGACCAGAACAGCGATGTCCCGTCGGCCTGCAATCCTGAGCGGGATACCTTGGCCGAGGCCACACCGGCGGCGGAAAAAGGTGACGGCCACCTCCCGAACCGGGCAACCGCCTTCGGGTGGCCCGATGGATCTACGCCCGCGTTCTGCTCGCCCCTCATCAACTCGGTACGGTACCCGTCTTGGCTGCGGACACTGTGCACCCCGACCCCACCCCTGCTGGCAGATCCCCTCAGGGGACGCCAATGGCTTTTTCCGCCTTCGTCGTCGAACGAAAAGGGGGCTCGATGGATCAGGGCGTCCCGACACTGACCTTCGACGAACTCCCGGTCGGGCAGGTACGGATCCGGGTCGGCTGGTCGGCGGTGAATTACAAATACTGGCGGACTGGCATGGTCACACAAGTGGGTAACCGGGTCGCTCGTATCTCCCCCTTGGTGCCCGGCGTCGATCTGGTGGGAACGGTGGTTGCGGCCGATGAGTACGAAATCGGTCAACCGGTCATCGTGCACGGCTACGAACTCGGAGTGGCCCATCATGGTGGGTTCGCCGAGTACGCCCAGGTGCCCGCCAACCGGGTAGTGCCCCTGCCCCATGGGCTCAGTGCCCGACGTGCCGCCATCATCGGGACAGCCGGTTTCACCGCAGCGTTGTCCCTTCGGCGCCTGGAATACCACGGTCTGACCCCGGACAAGGGCCCTGTGCTGGTCACCGGGGCATCCGGCGGAGCGGGCAGCATGTCGGTGGCTCTGTTGGCATCCAAAGGATATGACGTGCCGGCCAGCACCGGAAAGGCCACCGAGCATCCCTACCTGATCGGACTTCCCGCCCGCCCAGGTCATCGGGCGGGAAGCCCTGGGGACCGACCCAGACCGGGTTCTCGGGCCGGAACGGTGGGCCGGCGCCATCGACTGTGTCGGGGGTCGCACCCTCGACGCCGTGTTGCGAACCCTCCACTACGGGGCCGGGGTAGCGGCCAGCGGTCTCACCGGAGGTAACGCCCCCGAGACCTCGGTGTACCCGTTCATCATCCGGAGTGTGGCCCTTCTCGGGATCGATTCCGTAAAGACCCCGATTGCCGAGCGGCGTGCGGTGTGGAGCGAGCTCGCCAACGCCTACGACGATGGTGTTCTCGACAATATGGCAAGTGAGGAAATCAGCCACGAACAACTCCCGACCGCGTTGTCAACCATCATCGCCGGCGGCACCCGAGGTCGGATTCTGGTCCGGCCCGTGACCTAGGCGGACCATCGACACTCGGCATCAGCCGGGTAGGGAAAGCACCGACTCCGGGTCTGCGCCGATCTGGTCGGCGCCCACTTGGCGGCCGTCTCCTTTTGTGATCCGGTCCGGATGACGTCCTCTGCCCGATCCTCCCGCTCGCCGGATCGCCAACATGACCGCCACGCCTATCTGAAACACCATCATGGCCACGAAGAACGAGTTGCCCAGGAGGATTTGCCAGCCGTGGGCGCTCAACTCCCGTCCACTGCCGTAGGGCACTGACCAGATGGGCGCCTGCCAGAACAACACGGCAGCGCCGGTGGCCCAGATCCGCCCGCCCACCGGGCGATCGTGGGCCAATGCCAACCACAAGATGATGGGGATGACCCAGACCATGTGATGGGCCCAAGTGATCGGCGAGACAACCATTCCCGTCGTCGCACAGACCAGGATCCCGAGGAGGGGCGAGGAAGAACGATAGGCCCACACGGCCAATCCCAGGCCGGCGAGACCGAGCCCGACGACCGCCACCGAGATGACCGAGTTGGGGACGGCTCCGTGGTGGAGCCGGATCATCACCGCCCGGAGGCTCTGATTGGAGACGAAGACACTTCCACCCACCCGATGGGCATCGGAGACATATTTCGTCCAGAACAACCACGAGGTCCCGGGCACCAAAGCCGCCATCCCGAGACCGCAGACCACAAAGGTCACGACGGTGACCCACGCCGCCCGGAACTGCCGGGTGAGGAACAGGTAGGGCGCGAAGATGAGAGGAATCAGTTTGACTGCGGCGGACAGTCCGGTCAGGACCCCTCTGGGCACCGTCTTCGATCCCACTCTCACTACGCCGGTGAGGTCGGCCAGGATCAACGCAGCCAGCACGACGTTGATCTGACCGAAGGAGAAGGTGAGTCGCACCGGGTCGAGCCATAACGCCGGTGCCATGAGGAGAAGCGACCAGCGCACAACCTGCCTGCGATCCATATCCGGTCGCACGGCCCTCAGTGAGATGGCCACCAGTGCCGCAAGAGCGACGACGTTTACCGCTCCCCACAACAGCTCTGCCGCCTGCTCAGGAAACAGACTCAGAGGCCCGAACAACAGCGCGGCGAAGGGCGTATAGGTGAACGAGAGGTGGGTAGTGACCGCCCGCACGTCATAGAGATGGCCCCCAAACAGGTGCGAGCCCCCCATGAGGTAGACGTCGAGATCAACCTCATGGCGGTGCCAGGCGAAAGCGAACGCATAGGCCACGACCAGGCCGGTCGAGACGGCTCCCATCACCCACAGGGCGGCGGGAGGTACGGCTCGACCCCGGTCACGAAGCTTCGCGCCCACTCCTCGGTCCCCCGGGCGCGGTGGTGTCGTCACCCTAGGGATTCACTGTCCGCGGCGTTATGACTGAGGTGGGGCGGTGGTCTGCGCCCCGGGACTGGCCGCCGTGAATACCGGTGACACGACGATCGTCCCGTTGCCGCACGGCGCGAGCTGGGCCGGAATCGTCACGCTGGTATAGGCATTCGGGGGCGTGATCACCAGATTGGCCGCGGCTGGGCACGAGGTGGCTGATCCTGTTGGTACGTCGGAGTAGCCCATGTTGAAGTACACCGACTGCCCACTCGAGATGATCACCGTGGTCGGTGCCATGGCCGTAAAGTTGTAACTACCCTTGCGCACCACGGTGGTTGTCAGTGATGCGCCATTCGATCCGGTCATTCCCAGACCGGGGTAACCGCCGAGGGTGCAGTTGGATGCCGACGTGTTCTTCAGGGCCACCGTTGTCTCGATGGTCCCTGCCGCTCCACTGCTGCCATAGATCGAGGCGGCCAGATTGGTGGTGGTGCACAGAGTGGTCCCGGCGGCCGTGGTGGTGGTGGTGGTGGTATGGCCGGCGGTCGTCGAGGTTGCGGCGGGTGCCGTCGTCGGCGTCGTCGTCGTGACAGTAGTGGAGGTTGAGCTCCCCGATGAACACGCGGCGAGGACCAGGCCTCCCAGGCACACCCCGCCAATCAGGCTGATCACTCGTTTCTTCATCTCGTTCCCTCTTCTCCTCGTCGCGGTCTCTGCGTCCAATCGGCGACAATGAACCCGCTAGCGGTACCGCCTGACATCCCCCACCGGATCTCCACCGGCTGACTGCCCATGATCTCAGGCGGAGAAGTCCTCGGGGCGGATGGTGTCGAGAAAATGACGGAACTCCCCGACCAGTTCGTCGGGATTGCCGCCCTCTTCACCATCGTCACCCTCGTCATCTTCGTCGACGGCCAACATGATCCCCTCGGCATCCATCAGCTCATCGACAACAAACAAGGGAGTTCCTGTCCTGACAGCCACCGCCACCGCATCCGAAGGTCTCGACGAGACCGAGACCTCATGGCTGTTGTGGCGAAGCACAATTTCCGCGTGATAGGTGGACGATCGCAGTTCGGTGATGACCACTCTGACCACGTCCGTCCCCAGTGCATCGAGGAGGTCGCGGATGAGGTCGTGGGTCATTGGCCGTGGCGTATCCATTCCCTGCAAGGCGAAGGCGATTGCCGTCGCCTCAGGAGCGCCAATGAAGATGGGGAGGGTTCGGCCCAGCCCATCGGACTCTTGGAGTAGGAGTACGGGCGTGTTCGATTGGAGGTCCACCCGCACCGCCCGAAGCCGAACTTCGACCATGTTCTGCAACTTACTCGGCGGCGGCCGATACCGCGGCCGCGGGTGAATGAAAGTTGCCGCGGGCTGGTTCCCTACTGCTCCACGAACTGTCAGCCACCCAGGAGGTGGCGGAGGGCATTTCGGAGGAGCGAGCTACGCAGGGCTTGGCCGAGATGGACGAGCTCATCGGCAGTCTCGTTGGCTTTGGCCCGGGCTTCGGGGTTTCGCTGTCTGACCAGCGGAAGGACGATCTGCTCGACGAACCCGGCCTCCCGCTCGGCGGCATTCTTGTACAGACGCAGATGGCGGGGTTCGATGCCGAATCGGGCGAATCCGGCCACCAGATTGGCCACGGCAAGGGCTTCTTCGTCGAAATACTCGGCCCCGCCCAGTTGAGACGGGGTCAACAATCCGTACTGGCAGAGTTCGTCGAGCACTGTGACGTCGAGTCCAGAGGCGGCCGACAGCTCGTCAAGGGTGAGGCTGGCCCCGCCCATGCCCGCCATGACCGAGACGGTCTTGGAAGCGGCTGCCTCGGAAGTCGGCTGTGCCTGGCCCGGGTCGTTGACCGATCCCGCGGGTGTACGGGCGGCGGGACGGACGGCGGGACGGGCGGCGGGTGCCGGGGATGGGTCAGACGGGCGAGCACCTGACGATGCAAGTTTGGGTGACCGAGCCGACTGGGGCGGAGGCGCCACTCTGGTGGCACCAACCTTGGTGGCGGCAGATCCCGATGGCGCCGACGGTGCGCGGGAGGCGGGGCCCGACGACGGGTTCGAGGGCGCCGGACGATTGGCCGATTCATGTGCGGCGCCGGTTGCAGCCGCCGACGATCCACCGGTGGCCGTATCTGGCGCGGTCACCGGGCGGGTGGGCGCGAGTACCGCTTTTTCTGTGTTTATAGATCGGGGGGCCGGACCGGGAGCGACCTTTGCTGCCGGTTGGTGGGACGCCACCGCATCGGCCCGATCCCCCGGAGAATCAGCAGGCGACGATGCCGGCGCAGGGGAATCCCGGGTCGGCGATGATTTGGGAGGGGAGGCCAACCCCGCCGTGTCCCTTCCAAGCCGATTGGGTCCCCCATCCCTTGCGGGCGATTGCTCCGGGGCGCCCGAGCCGGAGACAGATGAGGCCCTCGGCGGGGTGACGGTCATGGCACCCTGCCCCACCAACACCGGATCGGCGCTCCGAGGCTGGGCCGGTGATACACGGTCGACATCTGCCGGTTCGGAGTGATCGGCATCCAGGTGAGGAGCCACTTCCGACCCATCCGTCTCATCACCGAGTCGGTCCTTGATGACTTTCAGCGGAAGGAAGTGCTCGCGTTGCTGTCGCAATACCCACCGCAGGCGTTCCACGTCCTGTTCGTAGAACTTCCGGTAACCAGACGGTGTCCGCTCGGGATTGACCAGTCCTTGGCTCTCCAGGAACCGGATCTTCGAGATGGTGACATCGGGGAACTCCTGACGGAGCAGGGTGAGGACGTCACCAATCGAAAGGTACGACCGCCCGCTCACTTTGCCCTCCCGCTCAGATGTGCTCCCGCAATGACCGTCATTCGCCCGTCGCCACCAGATACAACAACTTGAATTTCCCGATCTGGACTTCGTCCCCGCTGGACAGTCGGGCCTCTTCGATCCGTTCGCGATTCACGTAGGTCCCGTTCAGCGAACCGACATCCCGGACACTGCTCACGTGATCGTGGGTGATGAACTCCGCATGGCGACGCGAGACGGTGATGTCATCGAGGAAGATGTCGCTTTCGGGATGTCGCCCGGCCCGGGTCACTTCGGACTCGAGCGCGTACCTGATCCCGGTGTTCGGACCACGCTTGACCACCAACATGCCCACACCGCGTGGCAGCTCGAGCAGGCCTACGGCGGTGGCGTCGTCGACTCCCTCGCTGATGTCCTCAACCGGTAGAACCGACATGGTGGTATCTGACGACGCGGTGGCGAGCGCCGAACCGCACGACGAACAAAAGTTGACTCCCATCGGGTTGCGATGGCCGCAGTTATGACAGAACACATTACTCACGGTAGTCGCTCTAGACCCTTCGCTTCTTCTGGCCGAATACCGGGGCGCTGGTCTCAGCCGGCGGTGAGTTCCCGGTAGGCTCCCGCATCGAGCAACCCATCCACCGCCGATGGGTCGGAGGGAAGAATCTCACAGATCCAACCCTCCCCGTACGGGTCTTGGTTCACCTGCTCCGGGGCGTCGGCCAGTGCGTGATTCACCGCCACCACCTCGCCGCCCACCGGTGCATAGATCTCGGAAACCGACTTGGTGGACTCGACCTCACCCAGCGTGCCGCCGACGGCGACGGTGGCACCTTGGGCGGGAAGCTCGACAAATACCACGTCGCCCAGGGCATCCTGGGCGTAGTCGGTAATTCCCACTCTTACCCGGTCCCCATCCGAGCGAATCCACTCGTGATCCGTCGAGTATCGGAGGTCGTCGGGAACGTTCATAGGTGCGGACCATACCCGACGGGGAGAAGGGGCGCCTGGGTTCCTTCCCATCGGTCGGGGCACCGGTTGAAGGAGCGGGTCGTCACCGCAGCAGTTGGCGAATCCGGACGGCGTACTCTTGGGCTCGGGCCCCGGCCTGGGCGTCGCTCCCGGCCTCGGCCCACACGTGGGTCACCGGCTCCTCGGGGTCAGGCAGGACCAGCGCCCAGCCGTCGGGCTCCAGCACCTTCACGCCGTCGACCAGTACCAGGTCCCGTCCCTCGGAATGCTCCACCAAGTTCCGCATCACCGTCCCTTTCTGCTCCCACGGAGTGTGCACCGACTGATGGGCGATATGCACCCTCGGCAGCGTCCTTACCAGGTCGGAAAGCGGTCGCCCGGTGCGGGTGAGCAGGGCGAGCAGGTTGACAAGGGTCGCCGCCGCGTCGAAGGCGGGCATGAATCCGGGGAAGATGAATCCGGCATGCTGACTGACGCCCAGAATCACATCCTCGGTACTGGCTACCTCCATCAGATGGGAGGTAGCCAACTTGGTCCAGACGATCTCCGTGTCCGACCGACGACAGATCTCCTCCGCCGCCAGACTCACCGCTACCGGTAGTGCCACCCGGGCACCGGGGTGGGCATCGGTGACCAGGGTCAAAAGGACCAGCACGGCCTCGTCATCGGAGAGGATATGGCCTTCGTCGTCCACGATCGTGACCTGTTCGCCTCCCGGGTCGAGCACCGCACCCAGGTGGGCCCCCGACGCCCGCACCAGGTCAGCCACCCGGGCCGCGCTGGCCCGGCGGTCGAATGTGGTGGCACCGGCCGTATTGGCATACGGGTTCACCACCAACACGTCGGCTTCCAACTTTGCCAGCAGATTGGGCATGACAAAGCTGGCAGTCCCGAACGAGTAGTCGAGGACCAGTTTGAGGTTGGCGTTCCGGGAGTCGGCCAGGTCGACCGAGTCAATCAGAGCAGCCGTGTAGTGCTCGACGGCACGAATTGGAAACCCGATATCGCCCATCTCACGAGCCAGCGCCCGGCGGAAATCTTCGCGGTAATAGAGGCGTTCGATCTTGCGCTGGGTGGACTCGTCGATGTCGATCCCTCGTTCATCGAAGAACCGGAGCACCACCGACTCAGGATCGTCAGGCGTCAGCCGGACGGTGATTCCGGCCAGGCTGGAAGATGAGGTGACCTGGAAGCGGGTAACCGGAACGGTGGCCGCCTCCAGGTCGTCGACGTTCACCCCGACCGAATTGCAGCCGACCATGATCGCCCGTTTCAACACCCGGGCTGCCCGGCTGGTATCCCGGGAGGTGGTGACCGTGGCACCCTTCTCCAACGTCGATGCCCAGGCCATCGAGAGGCGAACTGCGAGTTCGGCGCTGATGTCCACATTGGCCAGACCCTGAACGCCGTCCCGGCCGAACAGCGACCTGGCGCCCCGTGACTCCCACACGATGGACGAGTTGACGATGGCTCCGGCTTCTACAGTCTTGAAGGGATAGACCATGACGCCAGGCTTGATTTCGGCCTGCGCCCCGACGAAACAGTGTTCTCCGAGCACCACGCCCTCCTCGCAGCGGGCGCCGGATCGCAGATCGGATGCCCGACCGAGCACGCTCCCGTCCACCCTGACCGCCGACCCCAGATAGGAGTTTTCGTGGACCACCGAACGCTGCAATGCAGCGTTGTCGCCTATGCGGACGTTACGCCCCAGCGTGCAGTACTCCCCCAGCTTGACCCCTGGTCCCACCACACAGTTGTCTCCGATGACCGCCGGTCCGACAATGGTGACGGTGGGATCGATGAGGGTCCCTTTGCCCAACCAGACCCGGGGTCGAAGCTCAAACCCGGCGATATCGACCTGCACTCTTTGATCGAGAATGTCCTGATGGGTTTTCAGATAAGCCTCGAGGGTCCCAACGTCTTCCCAGTAGCCATCAGCAACAAAACCGTAGAGTGGCTTCCCGGCTTCCAGGACGGCTGGGAACGACTCTCCCGAAAAGTCCACTGGTCGACCTTCGGGGATGAAATCGAAAATTTCGGGCTCGAGCACGTAGATCCCGGTATTGATGGTGTCGCTGAACACCTGGCCCCAGGTCGGTTTCTCGAGGAACCGCTCCACCGAGCCGTCCTCCCGGGTAATCACGATGCCGAACTCGAGTGGGTTCTCCACTGCTTTGAGCGCCAGGGTGGCCAAGGCCCCGCGCTTTTCGTGAAACGCCACCACCTCGCTCAGGTCAATATCGGTGAGCACATCCCCGGAGATCACCAAGAATCGCTCATCCAACTCGTCCCTGGCGTTCCGCACCGACCCGGCCGTGCCCAGCGGGGTGGATTCGGTGGCGTAGACCATCCGGACGCCGAACTCGGAACCATCCCCGAAATAGGTACGGATGGCATTGGCCATGAAGGCCACCGTGACCACGATGTCCTCGAACCCATGCTGGCGCAGCAGATTGACCACGTGCTCCATCATCGGGATGTTGGCCATGGGCAACATAGGTTTGGGCTGGTTGGAGGTAAGGGGCCGGAGTCGGGTCCCCTCGCCGCCAGCCATGATCACCGCCTTCATGGGGCCATCCCATCAACAGGGACATGATCCCCAACTGGATGGTTGGCGAGAGCCGACCGGCCCTCGGCCAGTGCCCGGCGAGCCACCGGCACATACGAGCCCGCCGCGATCCACGCCAACACCAGTCCAATCAGCCCGGTTGCCCAGGCGACAACCTGAATCGGCACCTGCCACCGTGCGGTGCCATGGCTCAGCAAAAATGCCGGGTAGGAGCACATGAGAGCGAACGTACCCGCTTTTCCCACCCACAACACGTCGATTCGCCTGGCCCCGAGCGAGGCCAACAGCAGCACCGCCGCCGACACGACCGCTTCACGGGCAAGCGTGGCCACACCAAACCAGAGCGGCACCGCCCCATGGATGATGAGGGTGATCACCGCGGCGGCCACCAACACCCGGTCGGCGAGCGGATCGAGGACCTTGCCCACCGTCGACACCTGGTGGTAACGCCGGGCGACGAAGCCGTCGATCCAGTCGGTGGCACCCAGCGCGGCGAGGAGAATGGCGGCCACTGTTTGGCGGTGGGCGACGAACAGCAGCCACACGAACAGTGGAGTACAGACGAGGCGAACCAGGGTGATCAGATTCGGGACAGTCACGATCCGGTCGAGATTCGGCTCTTGGACCGGTGGTGGTTTTTCTCCGGCCGGCGGGTCGCCGACTTTCGCCACCTTGTCAGTCATTGCTGGGCCCTCCGTCCCTTGACGCTGCTGAGCCTAGTTTTAACCAGGTGCTCCGGTCGCCAGGGTAAGCCTCCGCCGAGCCTGCGCGGTGACTTCCAACCTGGTCGGTGCTTTCGAACGTCACCGGGGCGTCAAAGGCCGCCCGGCGGGTGGCACGGCGCAAGGCGGCGAGCACCGGGTGGCCCAGTACCAGCACCAGCACTGCGGTGGTCACGGCTCGAGGGATGTCGAAGCCGAGCGAGGTGGTGAGATCGAAAAAGATGAACCTATGGAGATTCTGGAGCACCCCTGCCCCTGGGACGAAAGAGAAGTTCGTCGACGTCCCGGCCCCGAATGGCCAAAACCAGAGGTTCATCAGCATGCCGTAGGCAAGGGCCGAGATGACCCCGTAGAGGGCCAACATCGTCAGCTCCCGTTTTCCCCCTGCCTCCGGAAGGCACCCGGCGCCGAACCCCATCCACGCCGCCGCCAGCATCTGGAACGGCAACCACGGTCCGACGCCGCCGGTGATCAATGCCGATGCCAGGATGGTCATCGCCCCCAACACAAAACCGAAGCCCCGACCGAGCACCCGGCCTGCCGGGATGAGCAGAAAGAACACCGGCTCGAAACCGGCGACACCCGGGCTCGGAACCCGCAGTGCCGCACCGCAGGCGGCCAGAATTCCGAGCAGTGCCACGGCCTTAGCGTCGAGGGATCCTTCCGCGATCTCACCGAGAAGCACCGCCAACAGCAGTGGGAGCAAGGCCACGAAGATCCACGGAGCATCGGTCGAGTGGGCCAGGTTGGCGTTGGCGTGACGGGGTACGAGCAAAGGCCAACAGAACGCCGCCACGCCGATCAGGGATGTCACCGCCAAGGTGACCGCCGCCCGGGGTCGTAAACGGATGGCTGTCACCCGGTGGGAGGTCGCCATCGTCATCTCGAGCTCCCGGCCAGTGCCACTCTGACCTCATCAACGGTCAGCCATGCCTCAGGGGCCAGCACCTTGGCCACCTGGGGCGCGAACACCGGCGAATGGCACACCACCTCGCGGGCGGCGCCATCGGAGACGACTTCACCCTCCGCCAACACCATCGCTCGATCAGCCACCCTGGCAACCAACTCCACATCATGGGTGGCGATCACCACGCTGTGCCCGCCGGCCACCAGCTCGCGAAGCAGCCGCACCAGCCGATCCTTGCTCGGATAATCGAGTCCTCGGGTCGGCTCGTCGAGAAGCAGTACCGGCGGGGCCGGGGCCAGGATCACCGCCAGGGCCACGGCCAGTCGCTGGCCCTCGGACAGATCCCGGGGGTGATGCTGGCGCGGCACGCCGGGAAGTACCCGGTCGAGCGTCGCCGCGGTGGTGCCGGGGGGAAGACCACACTCGCCATCCGAAGCTTCGCATTCATCCGCCACCGAAGAGCAGTAGAGGAGCACGCCGGCGTCCTGGGGGACCAGGCCCACCAATTTGATGAGTTTGCGAGGAGGTAGGTCACCGGGCACCTGCCCACAGATCCGCACCCGGCCCTTCGCCGGCCTTCGCAGACCGGCCAGGAGGCCGAGCAAAGTGGACTTCCCCGACCCGTTCCGACCCATGACGGCGACCACTTCGCCCCGGCGGATCCTCAGATCAACCTGGTTGAGCGCCATCACCGTCCCGTACACCGACGACACATGTTCGGCCTCGGCGATTGGCTCAGGCGTCGAAGCAGGGGTGGGCGTCGTCGGTGGGCCCGCCTGGAGGCCGGCCAGGCGAAGGCGAAGAGGCTCAGCCAAGCGGCGGGCGTCGCGCACAGACAGGGGGATCGGATCCCACCCGGCCAGTCGAGCCAAATCGACCAGCGGGGGAGCCACCGGCGATCCGGCCATGACGTCTTGGGGCCTACCCACAATCAGCTCATCGCCAGAACCGGGAACCAGGATGATGCGATCGGCGAATGGGACCACCCGCTCAAGGCGATGCTCCGCGATGACGACCGTCATGCCCACGTCGTGGACCAGCCGGGTCAGGGTGGCCAGCACCTCCTCGGCAGCGGCAGGGTCAAGGGCGGATGTCGGCTCGTCGAGGACCAACACCCGCGGCGAGGCGGTGAGTACCGCGCCGATGGCCACCCGTTGTTGTTGGCCTCCTGAGAGCGAGAGGAGCGGTCGGTGCCGCAGCTCATGGAGCCCGAGCAGGTCGAGCGTGTCCTCCACCCGTCGTCGCATCGCCTCCGGCGATACACCCAAGTTCTCCATGGCATAAGCCAACTCATCTTCGACGACATCAGTGACAAAGCTGGCGGAGGGATTCTGGCCCACCATTCCCACCAGGTCGGCCAGTTCCCGGGGCGGATTGTCTCGGGTCGACCGTCCGTCCACGGTCACGGTTCCCGACAGGCGTCCCCCGGTGAAGTGAGGCACCAGGCCGTTAATTGCACCCAGCAATGTGGATTTGCCTGAACCGGTCGCACCCACCACCAAACAGAACTCCCCCTCACCGATGGTGAGATCCACATGGCGCAAGATCGGCTCGTCGGCGGCCGAGTAGGAGAACGACACATCGGAGAAACGGATCATCACCGCGCCACCCCGGGGACGCCGGCGGACGGATTGGTCTCACTCTGCACCAAATCCACCATTTCCTCATCAGCCTCTCGGTATCCGGGGTCACGGGGAGATGGCGCCATCACGGCCGGAAGGAGCCCCGCCAGAATGCCGATGCAAAGGAAGAGCGGGAGCGTCGGGGCACGTAAGGGGTAGGGAGTGAACTGCAGGCCCTGAACACCAACCACCCCGGCAATGACAAACGCTCCCAACACCGCGCATCCCGACAGGGACACGCCCCATTCGGGCAGCCGCCACACATCCGGACGGTAACGGGTGCGCGGCGATCGCCGCCCACCAGCGGTCATGCCCATGGCCAGGAGCACGGCGCCGATCGCGAGGACAGGAATACCACCGGACGGCACGGAACCGGGGTCGAGGGCGCCAAACACTCCCAGCATGACCAGGAGCAAACCGAGCGCGGTGGCGCCGGTGGCCAGGCGACGATGGGCGGGGGCTGCGAAACGGCGTCCGTATCCCCGGGCGTCCATGGAAGCCGCCAGTTGGAGCGAGCGATCGAGGGCGCCCTCGAGCACCGGAATCGCCAGACCCCGCAATCCGGCAATTCCACGGGTCGGACGTCCCCGCAGTCTTCGGGCATCGCGGATGCTACCGATGGTGATGACCAGTTCGGGGGCGAAGGTCAGCGCCACCGTGACCGCCACCCCGGCCTCGTAGAGCACTGTAGGGAGACATCGCAAGAGGCGGTAGGGGCTGGCCAGCGAATTGGCGGCGCCGAAACAGAGGAGGATGACCGCCAACCGGAGGCCGTCCACTGCAGCCTGGAGTACCGACTCAAGGGTGACCGGTCCACCGATGCTCACACCCGCTGCCCACCCCGGTAACGGCACGTGGGGCAAGGTGAAGAGCACGTGGCCGGGGAGTCGATAGCCGAACACCACCTGGACAACCACCCGGATGACGATCACGATCAGACCCAATCGAAAAAAGACAGCGAGAGAACGCGACCAAGGGGCGGCGGAACGGCGGGCAGCCACCACGAACACCACCACAACAGCGATGAACGCCAACAGCATCGGGTTCGTAGTTCGGACGGCGGCCACACCCATGGTGGCGGCCCACAGCCACCATGCCGCCGGGTGGAGTGTGCGGCTGGGTGCGGTCACGGCGCCCCGGGATGCCGGCGCCACCGGTAGAGAGCGCCACACCCGAGGATCACCACGATGAAACCACCCACCACCAACGGAACCGAACCTCCGCTCTTGTGCTGATCGGATACGCCACGTCCCAACGCTTCGGTCCGGGGTGGTTGAGAGCCCGAATGTCCCGTATGAGCCGTCGAGCCTCCCGAACCGGTAGGTCGGGTAGTTGTGGGCGATCGGGATCCTGATCCCGGAACAGGTTGGCCCGGGTTCGTCGGCGCCTGGCCCGATCCTGAGGTGGTCGACGAAGGGTTCGAGCCGGGCGGGCTCGAGCCGGTGGGACCGGCCGGGTTCGACCCCGTCGGCGCAGTGTTCGTGGTGGCGATCGTGGTCGGTGTCACAGTGGTGGGCGCCGAAGTCGTCGATGTCACATTGCTCGCACAGATGCTGGCAAAGTCGGGTGCGGCCGCGGGAGGTGGATCTGTCGGATTGCCCTGTCCCGGGTTCTCGAATCGCCACCCCTCCACGTCGCCGGTCTGCATGGTACGGCTGGCACCTTCACTCGAGTACGTCCACGTTCCCGGATCCCCGTGCCAGTAGGACCAGTAGTCATAACCCGAGGCGACAACCTGACCACATCCGCTCTGGGGGTAGTCGTCAATGGTGCAGAGCAATCCCGCGTTGTTGTAACTGGGCGGGGCCCAGTTCATCTGTTGGGTGAAGGCCGTGAGCGCGTCGTACCCGGACTTTCCCGGCGGTACCCTCACGCAGCCGGACACCACCCGTGGCGAACCTCCGTACCCCTGTCCCAGGTCCACTACCAGGGCGACATACACGCTGTCGGCGGCCGCCACGGTTGAGGCCTTGAACGGCACCAGGGCGTCCGGGCCGGCTGGACCAAGTGCAGCTGCCCCGGCGGCGATCACCATGGCGGTCGGTGCCAGCCATCGCCACCGTATCGACGGGATCACCCACCGACCCCATCGGGGCTGACGGCCATGGCGACCACCGGACTGGCCAACGAGTTTCCGCCCATGGATCCAAAGTAGGTGGCGT
>PLZF01000044.1 GCA_003152015.1 Acidimicrobiaceae bacterium
GTTGCGCTCACCCCTTGAATCCGCCGGCTCCTCGGAATTGAGCGGGGTGAGTGGGGGTCGTGACGGGCTCGGTTGGCCAGCAGATCCAACGCGAACGGCTTGAGATATCCGCCGACCCAGGCGGTCGGGAGCCGGCCTTCGTCAATGGCTTCAGGTGCATTGATGAAATGTTTGGTCTCGATTGCGGCAGCAAGCACATCTTGAACCGGCCCGTGTGAACCGCCACGCCTAACCGGCGACAAGAACATCATTATTGTTTCGGGGCAAGTTCGGTACTGCCGGCGGGAGTACGCTTCACGAAGTGAAAGGGGGTTGACATGACCGATAAGTCTCCCCGCAAGGCCGCCTCCAAAAAGTCCGGCAAGACGCTCAAAGAGAAGCGCCAGGCCAAGAAGGACAAGGAACAGACCCGTAAGGGCTGACCACCTGACGGCCCATACCGGCCTTTCGGCTCTTTTGTGCAGACCGACTAGTCTCCGCGTCTCGCCCACGAACTCATCCAAAACGGACTGCGACCTTCAATCTCGCTGTGGGCTTCGTGGTCTGGCGGCGGTCGCAGACCCGGCGTTATACATGTGATCCGTGTCAAGTCGACGTCTCGACGGGCCGGTCAGATTATGGGGTTCTCATGAAAGAACCCGACGCAAGGGACGAACCGACCCGTCTTCACCGACCACAGGACGTAGTCACGCCCATGCCCGTGGACCAGGTATGGCTCCTCCACCACCCGAACCTGCCACTCGATAAAAGCCACCATCGCCAACGTCCCCACGAACGTGTCGACCGCCGGCGCCAGCACGGTGAGCCCGATTGCAGTGGCGATCATCGCCGAGTAGATGGGGTTGCGAACCCAGCGAAACGGGCCGGCGGTGACCAACCCCGTCGTCTCGCCGCGGTTGACACCGATGCGCCACAACGGAAGCGACCAGGCCAACAGGCTCGGACCGGGCGGTGAACCTTGTCTCAGCCGAAGCTGAGCTCACTGCCCTTGTGATGGCGGCCGATCCCGACCTTTCTCGGGCTGGTCTCCCCCGGCCCCGGTGCCCGGGTCCTGCACACTGCCGGAGCTGTCGCCGCGGTGTTCGGGTTCATCTTGGTGCTGACCGCGGCTGGCACCGCCCTCGACCGACGCGACGGGTGGAACCCTGTCGCGAACCGAAAGCGACGGGAGCCCCGTGTCCAGCATTCCTCTTCTAGACGACCGCCCGGCCATCAGCCAACGCCGGGTGCTGGTGATCATCGGCGGCCTCCTGCTGGGAATGGTGTTGGCCTCGCTGGACCAGACCATCGTCGCCACCGCGTTGCCGACCATCGCCGGTGACCTGCACGGGCTTTCGCACCTGTCCTGGGTGGTGACCGCTTACCTGCTCGCCTCCACTGCCTCCACTCCGCTGTGGGGCAAGCTCGGGGACCTCTACGGTCGT
The DNA here is from genome assembly GCA_003152015.1 of Acidimicrobiaceae bacterium. Taxonomy (GTDB): domain Bacteria; phylum Actinomycetota; class Acidimicrobiia; order Acidimicrobiales; family RAAP-2; genus DASZIT01. The sequence continues at coordinate 1,425 of PLZF01000044.1, forward strand.
AAGAGCTTCTTCCAAGCCTCCATCGTCATCTTCCTCGTTGGCTCCGTCCTCGCCGGACTGAGCACCTCGATGCTCGAGTTGATCGCATTCCGGGCCCTCCAGGGCATTGGAGGAGGTGGGCTCATGATCGGAGCCCAGGCGATCGTCGGCGATGTTGTCTCGCCTCGCGAACGGGGCCGCTACATGGGCTTCTTCGGCGCCGTGTTCGGGGTGACCAGTGTCATCGGCCCCCTGGTCGGTGGGTTCATCGTGACCAACCTGTCCTGGCGGTGGATCTTCTACATCAACCTGCCGATCGGGGCCGTCGCCCTGGTGGTGACCACCATCGTGCTGCCGAGTGCCCTCACCCGGGTCCACCACGTCATCGACTACCTCGGCACCATTCTGCTCGCTGGCGCGGCCACCGGTCTGGTGCTGCTCGCCACCCTCGGGGGCACCGCCTACGCCTGGGTTTCGGCGCCGATCGCCATCCTCGGAGTCGCCAGCATCGTGCTCCTGGCCATCTTCGTCATAGTGGAGCACCGGGCGGCCGAGCCGGTACTCCCACTCAAATTGTTCGCCAACCGGATGTTCTCCGTCACCAGTGTCGTCGGCTTCGTCGTCGGCTTCGCCATGTTCGGCGCCATCACCTACCTGCCCCAGTACATGCAGATCGTCCGGGGTGCGAGCCCCACCGGCTCTGGTCTCGAGTTGCTACCCCTCATGGCCGGTTTGCTTCTCACCTCGATCACCTCGGGGCTGCTGATCACCCGCTGGGGCCGCTACAAGATCTTCCCCATCCTCGGCACGGCCCTCATGACCGTAGGGATGTACCTGCTCTCGCGCCTTACGGTCGACACCGGCACCCTGGACAGCTCGTTGTACATGTTCGTGCTCGGCGTGGGCATAGGTGGCGTCATGCAGGTCCTGGTCATCGCCGTGCAAAATGCCGTCCCCTACGAGGACCTCGGTGTTGCCACCGCGGGCGCCACCTTCTTCCGCTCGATCGGAGGGTCGTTCGGAACCGCGGTGTTCGGCGCCATCTTCGCCAACCAGCTCACCGGCAACCTGACCCACTACCTCGCCGGTACCCCGGTCCCCGCCGGTTTCCACAGCTCTGCTGGGGCCAGCCCGGCCACGCTCGCCAAGCTGCCGGCCGCCGTGCACTCTGGCTACATCCACGCCTTCTCGGCATCCCTGCACACCGTGTTCCTCATCGCCGTCCCCATCGCCGCGGTCGCCTTCGCAATGACCTGGCTGCTCAAAGAAGTTCCGCTCCGCAAGACGACCCAGGCACCCAACCCTGCCGACACCCTGGCCCCCACTGCCATGCCCGCGGTGCGCTCCTCCCTCGACGAGATCGCTCGGGCCCTCAGCGTCCTGATGAGCAGGGAAGGGCGGGTACGCTCCTACGAGCGCCTCGCCGCCCGGGCCGGGCTCGACCTCGACCCTCGCAGCTGCTGGATGCTGCTCCGCCTCCACGATCGTCCTGCCGACGACCTGGGAGATCTCGCTCTGCACCTGCGCGTCCCACCATCCTCCCTCGAGCCCCTCATCGACGCCCTGGTCGAGCGGGGCCTCGTCGCATCGAACGGGAACGTCGAACACGCCATGCCGGAAATCCCCCGGTTCAGCCTCACCGACCAAGGACAACTCGACATCGAGCGTCTCGCCGCGGCCCGACGCGACACCCTTTCCGAATTCGTGGCCGACTGGGCCCCCGAGCGCCACGTCGAGCTGGCCGAGTTGCTCACCCGCCTGGCGCGAGAGTCGATTGACGACCCTGTCCCGCCCAACTGACCGCGAACCCCGCACTTCCACCCCGGCCGTCCGACAACCCCGACTCACCGTCGGCGAGACGGACGACCGTGCGGTCGCCGCGCTGGTATGCCAGGAAGTCGAAGATCTCCGCCACAACGACCTCCGTCGGGTCTTTCTCGACGCCGGTGAAGAAGATCTTCAAGTCGAACGCGACCGCTCGCAGCGTGATCGGCCGGGCCCTGCCGGCGACGAACTCCAGGTATCGATCAAGCAGCGGATGGCCGAGCGAATAGCGGGCCTCACCGGACGGCGAAGCGAAGCGGACAAGGGACGGGCAGGTGGTCATCCCGGCACCCTGTCAGCCGCGTGTGAAAGACGCGGGGATACACGATGGATCACCCGTGTATTAAGCGATCTGCACGCGTCTTTGTGCAAGGCGAGGTTCCCGCACCCCGCTTCTATCCGAAATTCCCGAAAAGGGCGACCCTGCGCAGCCCACCGGTTGACGCCCCCGGACCATCCGGGGCGTCGTATGTAGACGTGCCGTCAGTCGGATTTGGCCGGCACAGCTTCGTCGACAGCAGCAGCAGCCACTGGCGCAGCAGGCTCCGCCGCAGAATCAACCTCGGTTTCCGTCACAGGCTCCGATGCAGCCGCCTCGGGCTCGGTCGTCACGGCCGCCTCGGTCTCCGTCACCGCCTCGGTCTCCGTCACCGCCTCGGTCCCCGCAACGGCGGCCTCGGTCTCCGCAACGGTGGCCCCGGTCTCGACCGCGGCCGGCTCGCCCTCGGCGCTCTCGGTCCCGGCTTCTTCGGTCCCGGGCTCGGCCACAAAATCGGCCCAGGCCGCCTGGGCCTCGGTTTCGGGCGTGAACTCGGTCTCGGTGTACTCGAACGGACCGATGTAGTTGCCCTCGGCGTCGTAAGCATGTTCACCGAATGCTTCGCGGTACTCCTCGGACACCTCGCCACCCTCGGCTGCCTGCTTGATGGACAAGCTGATCCGCCGGCGCTGGAGGTCGATGTCGATGATCTTCACCCACAACTCCTCACCCGGTGCCACTACCTGCTCGGGCAGGTCGACATGGTGCACGGCCATCTCGGAGATGTGGACCAGGCCCTCGATGCCGTCTCCAACCTGCACGAAGGAACCGAAGGGAACAAGCTTGGTGATGCGCCCGTAGACCAGTTCGCCGATCTGGTGAGAGTTGGCGAACTCCTGCCACGGGTCGGACTGTGTGGCCTTGAGCGACAGGCTGATCCGTTCCTTGGACAAATCGACGTCGAGCACCTCGACTTCGATCTCGTCACCCACCGCCACCACCGAAGACGGGTGATCGACATGCTTCCACGACAATTCCGACACGTGGACGAGTCCGTCCATGCCGCCCAGGTCGACGAAGGCACCGAAGTTGACCACCGATGACACCGTGCCGCGACGACGCTCCCCGGGCTTGAGGTTCTCGAGGAATTCGCCCCGCTGTTCCTTTTGAGTCTCTTCGAGCCAGGCCCGCCGGGACAGCACCACGTTGTTACGGTTTCTGTCGAGCTCGATGATCTTCGCCTCGATGGTGCGGCCCACATACGGCTGAAGCTCGCGCACACGACGGAGTTCCACCAACGACGCGGGCAGGAAGCCACGAAGACCGATGTCCACGATGAGCCCGCCCTTGACCACTTCGATGACCGGGCCGGTGACGACCTCGTCGGCTTCCTTCAGCTTCTCAATGGTGCCCCACGCCCGCTCGTACTGGGCCCGCTTCTTCGAGAGGATGAGCCGACCTTCCTTGTCCTCCTTGGTCAGGACAAGCGCCTCGATCGACTCTCCCAGAGAGACAATTTCGGACGGATCCACATCATTGCGGATCGAGAGTTCGCGCACGGGCACCACACCCTCGGACTTGAAGCCGATGTCGAGAAGGACTTCGTCGCGGTCGATTTTGACCACGGTGCCCTGCACGAGGTCGCCGTCCTCGAACTCGACGATGGTGCCGGCCATGGCATCTTCGAGAGACGCCCCGCCCAGGTCATCTTCGGTGATCGGGCGGGGGACATAGACCCCGTCCTCGTCGAAATGACCCATGGACTCTGAGGACAGGAGGGCGGGGCCCCCGGGTACTGCCGATACGTCGGACATGAAGTAGGTAGCTCGCTTTCCGGACAGGTCCCGCTCCGCCGATGACGACGATGCGGATGAAGACAGAGGTCACGAGGTTGTGACCGAACAGCGATCTTAGCCTATGGAAGGCTCAGCTTCTTTTTGCCTCCGCCCAGGAGGAACCCCAGGCCATCGCCACTTTCAGGGGAACCGACAGGTCCGCCGCCCCGGTAAGGGCCACTTCGGTCAGCTCCGCCACCGCGTCGGCCTCGGTGGGATCAACGTCGATGATGACCTCGTCGTGCACCTGCAGAACCAGATCAGACGCATAGCTTCCCTCTTCGAGTGCCGTGTCGAGGCGGAGGAGTGCCACTTTGAACAGGTCGGCAGCCAGGCCTTGGATCCCGGCGTTCATGGCCTGGCGCTCGGCGGCTTGTCGGACCTGGTAGTTGGTGGCGACCAGTTCGGGAAGGAGGCGCCTGCGCCCGAATTCGGTAACCGTGTAACCGGTGGACCGGGCCTCGGCCACCGTGCGCTCCATGTAGTCGTGCACGGCCGGAAATGCCTCGAAGAACGCCTGGAGGATGCCCTTTGCCTCTTCGACCGGCACTACCAGTCGTTGGGACAAGCCGTAGGCCTCCATGCCATAGGCCAGGCCATAGGAGACCATTTTGGCGGTGGAGCGCTGCGCCGAGGTCACTCGATCCCTGTCGATCCCGAATACCTGAGACGCCACCGTGCGATGGATGTCCTCTCCGGCGGCGAAGGCAGACGTCAGGCCCGGATCACCGGAGAGGTGAGCAATGGCCCGCAACTCCACCTGGTCGTAGTCGGCGACCAGCAGCCGGCGCCCGGCCGACGGAACGAAGGCCTGGCGGAATCGCCGGCCCTCTTCGGTGCGGACCGGGATGTTGTGCAGATTCGGCCGGTCGGAGGAGAGCCGCCCGGTCCGAGCCACGGTCTGGCGGAAGGTGGCATGAATCCGCCCGTCGCTGCCCACTTCGGCGGCCAGACTCTCCCCGTAGGTGGACCGGAGCTTTTCCACCTCCCGGTACCGGAGTAGGGCCTCGACCACCGGGTGCTGATCTCGGAGTTGCTCGAGGGCCCGGGCATCGGTGGAGAATCCGGTCTTCGTCTTGCGGGTGGGGGTGAGCCCGAGGCGCTCGTAGAGCACCGACCGCAGTTGGGGAACCGAATTCACATTGAACGGTCCACCGGCCAGATCCTGGATCGTTGCCTCCAACTCACGACACTCATCGGCCAGACCGGCAGCAATGGCGTGCAACACACCCCGGTCCACCGGGATCCCGGTGACCTCCATGCGTGCCAATACCCGCACCAGGGGCCTCTCGATGTCGTCGTGGAGAGCCGTCTCTCCCACCGCGGCCAGTGCCGACTCGAGTGGAAACCGCAGACGCGCCACCACAGAGACCAGCTGCGTGGCTCTCAGCACCTGCGCATCCATGGGCGCAACTTCGCCAGTCTCGTCATCTCCCAGTGCGAAAGAGCCCTGCCCTCCCGGCCCATCGTCCACGGTGACGCCCAACTGCTGGTTGGCCAGATCAACCAGGCGATAGCTGGAGATGGAAGGATCGAGCAGGTACGCAGCCACCGCGGTGTCCATCACGAGTCCCACGATGTCCACGCCCAACGGGAGCAGGGAACGCATCAACTCTTTGACATCGTGGGCCACCACCCCCAATCCCCCTTCGCCGAACGCGACGGCCAGGGCCGACATGACCGTCGGATCTTCGAGCACCGGGGATCCACCTCCACCTCGGAGATACAGCACCGGATGGGTCTCGGTTGGTCCCGATTCGGGTGTCAGGGCGAGGTCCCGGAGGGAGGACCTCCCCGGATCGCCGGTCCATTGCGCAAACAGGGCCAGGTTGCCGGTTCCCGACCGGGCCAAGGTGACGATGGCGTCGAGCCCGACCACGGCGGAGGCGGCATCGTCTGGCACCATCAGGTCTGGGGCGACCAGCCAGGCGGGTTGATCCTCGACCGGTCCGGCCCCACCCCCCGGCTTCTGGCCCACGACCTCAGCACCCGCACTCCCACCAGTGAGCGGTGGACCCAAGAGGCCGTCGTTCATGACCGTCTGGAACCGGGTCCATATCGTTCGCAACTCGAGTTCGGCGAACATGGCCCGGGCCACCTCGGTGTCCCATCCGCCCAGCTCGAGCTCATCGACGCTGATCTCCAGCGGGACGTTCCGTATCAGTGGGATCACTTCGGCGTTCTTCCGGACCCTGTCGACATAGGCGGCCAGGTTCTCCCTCAGCCTGGGTGACAACGCGTCGAGGTGGGCATAGAGCGAATCGAGATCGCCGTACTCGTTGACCAGTTTCGCCGCCGTCTTCTCCCCCACCCCGGGCACACCCGGCAGGTTGTCGGACGGATCGCCTCGCAAGGCCGCCAACAACGGGTACTTCGGCGGCCTCACCCCGGTCCGCTCCTCGATGCCAAGCTCGTCGTAGAGGACGTAGTCGCTCACCCCGCGCCGGTTGTACAACACCCGGATGAAGGGGTCCTCGACGAGCTGGTATGCATCGCGATCGCCGGTGACGATGATCACCGGCTGTGATCGGTCTCGGGCTTCCGTGGCCAGCGTGGCCAGGACGTCATCAGCCTCATACCCGACGGCTTCGACGACAGGGATGGCCAGGGACCCGAGGAGGGCCCGGATCATGTCGAACTGTGCGACGAGATCTGCGGGAGTCTCTGCCCGACCCCCCTTGTAATCGTCGACCACATCGTCTCGGAAGGTGCCTCCCGGAAGATCGAAGGCGACGGCCAGCCCCGATGGGCGGTGGTCCCGCACCAGGTTGACCAACATGGAGGCGAAACCATGGACTGCGTTGGTGACGACGCCGGCGCTGGTGGCCAGATCGGGCGGGAGGGCAAAGTAGGCCCGAAAGGCCAACGACATTCCGTCCAGGAGGATAAGTGGGCTGCCGTTGCCCTTGGTGGTGGAGCTCGCACTGGCCATAGCTGAGGGATCGCCCTTCCTACGGGACGAGCGATCCTTCGAGCACTTGGCGGGCCACGTCGATCATCCGTGCCCGGGTCCGCATGGCCGTCTTCTGGATGAATCCGAACGCGTCCGACTCGGTCATGCCGAACTGTTCCATCAACACCCCTTTGGCCCCGTCCACCATACGTCGGGTTTCGAGTTTGTCCTCGGCGGACGTCGGGCTGTCGGTGCTGGCACCGTCGGCTGATTCCCCTGGCCGCGTCTCGGCGTCAATGGCCCACTCCTGTTGGCACCGGACCATGGCCTGGTCGATGGCCGGGACCAACTGGCTGCGTTGGAACGGTTTCACCAGATACGCGGCCACGCCGGCATCGCGGGCCTCGTCGATCAGGTTCCGCTGACTGAAGGCGGTGAGCACGAGGACCGCCACCTTCTGGCCCAGGTCCCGGACCGCCCGCGCTGCCGACAATCCGTCGATCCCGGGCATCTTCACGTCGAGGATCACCAGATCGGGAACGTGTTGGCGCACCAGCTCCACGGCCTCATCCCCACGGCCGGTCTCCCCCACTACGTCATAGCCCTCGGCCTGAAGGATCTCCTTCAGATCGAGTCGGATAATGGCTTCATCTTCGGCTATGACCACGCGTCTGCTCATGGTGCAACTGCTCCTTTCCCCCTGCCTGTCGAGGGGATCCCCTGCTCGGTGAGACTGCTCATTCGGAATGGAACGATGATGGGCTCGTTCAACTGGGCCCGACCACCAGTCGGTCGAGTAGCTCATTCTGCCGCTGTTCCAGCTCGGTGATAGACGCCCGCAGCGCCTCTCGGGTCCGCCCCATGGCGGCGGCGTGTCGACTGGCCTCATCGTGCTCCCGTGAGGCTATCGGCGTTTCCGCCACCAATGCTTTGAGACGGGTGTCGTCAGCAATATCGCTGACCACGGCAAACTGCTCGTCGAGCACAGCTAGCTCGACGCGGGCGCGCGCCAGCCGTTGGTGGGCGTCTTTGAGCCGACGTTCGACGGTTGAGCGATGCATGGGTCGGCAATTGTAGACACGGCCGGGCCGAAACGTTCATCCGTCGCCAAAATGGGACCCGGGCTTGGATCCGAGGCGCACCATGTTCACGGTGTGACGATCGACCATCGCCTGGTCAAGGGCCGGGCCCATCCCCGGCGTCCGACTCGGGACAACCTGGAGGGGACCCGCCGCCTGAGCTGCCTGAGCAGTCAGGTCTTCCCGGAGATAGGAGTGTGCCGGGCTCAGGTCCCCCGGCCACAGGGTTCCGGACACCGCACCCACCACCACGTTTACCGCCCGGGCAAATCCGGTTTCGAACATCCCGCCGATCCACAGGGGCACCGACGCCGCCGAGCAGACCCGGATCACCTCGAGGGCCGGGCCGATGCCCCCGAGGCGGGCCGGCTTCAGGCACACCACCGAACATGCTTCCATCTCCAGGGCCGACACCACCATGTCGACAGAGTGCAGACTCTCGTCCAGGCAGATCGGCGTAGCCATCCGATGGGCCAGGTGGGCATGACCTGAGAGATCCTCCCGGCGGAATGGCTGCTCGAGGCAGGCCAGTTCAAACCGGTCGAAACCGGCCAGGTGGTCGATGTCCGATTCGGTGTAGTCCTCGTTGGCGTCCACCTGAAGGAACAACCCTGGATGAGCCCTTCGAACCGCGGCGATCGGTTCAACGTCCCAACCGCGGCCGATCTTCATCTTGATTCGTTGGTAGCCCCCGTCGACCAAACGGTCCACCCGGTCGACCAACTCGGTGGTGTCGCGGCACTCGCCCACCACCGCACCGACCGGGACCGGATCGGAACCGACGCTGCACAACTCCGCAAACGAGGTGCCTTCCGAACGGAGGTGGGTATCGGCGACGGCCATCTCCAGGGCAGCACCGGCCAGCGAGGTGGCGGCTACATCCGTTCGTAGGGCTGCGAACTCACCCAACGAGGGCATCCTCCCTGCCGAGCCGGTCACCGAAAGGAGCGCCGGGCAGAGGATCTGTTCGAGGGTGGCGAATGATGTGGTGGCATCCTCGGCGTCATAGGTAGTGTCAGCGAGGGCGGCACACTCGCCCCATCCCTCCACCGCTCCGTTCGGGTCGGTGCCGATCAGGCGAAGCAGAATCACCGGGCGGCGGTCGTGCACCCCGCGTGAGGTACGCACTGGATTCCGGAGTTGGAGCTCGACCCACCGGATCTCGATCGCATCGAGGCTGATCGCCGTCCGGTCTCCGAGGCTCGACCATGCCGACGCCGGGTCGTGGCTGCTTTCCATCAGAACACCCGGTTGGGACGGGTGCCCTTATCCGTGCGAGTCGTCACGGTCGGAGCCTACGGTTTTGCGCTTTGTGGCGTCCCGAGCCTTCCGCCACGCCGGCCCGGAGCCCTGCGGACATCGATATATGCTGGTCCGCCATTGGCCCGGGTGGCGGAATGGCAGACGCGATGGACTCAAAATCCATTGTCCGAAAGGGCGTGCGGGTTCGAGTCCCGCCCCGGGCACCGATGCTGGGGGGTCCGAGGAACCGCGAGGGGATCTCGAGAGACCGTCCGTGGTGACCAGTGACCACGGGAGTACTCGGCCCCGACATGTAACACTTGACCCACCGTTGTGGTCGAAAGGTTCGAACACACCCGAGAGGAGCCCGTAGGTGTTGGCCTTTACCTTCCCCGGACAGGGGTCGCAGCGTTCGGGAATGGGACGCGCCTGGGTCGACCACCCTTCCTGGGAAGTGGCCACCGAGGCATCGGAGTTGGCCGGGCGGGATATTTCTGCCCTCTTGCTCGATGCCCCGATGGAAGAGTTGACCCTGACCGCCAACGCCCAACTCGCAACCTTCGTGATGAGCATGGTGGTCCTGGACGCGGTCGAACGTCTGGGCCTGTTCCCGGGAGCATGCGCCGGTCACAGTCTCGGGGAGTACAGCGCCCTGGTGGCGTCGGGCGCACTTTCATTCTCGGACGGGACCCGGCTGGTGGTTGAACGCGGAAACGCCATGCAACTGGCGGCCGACGAACGTCCGGGCACCATGGCTGCCCTGCTCGGCATCGCCGACGGTGACGCCGAATCCGCCTGTCAGCGGGCGGAAGACGATGTCTGGGTGGCCAATTTCAACGCTCCCGGGCAGGTGGTGATCGCCGGTACCACCGAAGGCGTGGCCAAAGGCGGCGAGCGGGCCAAGGAACTCGGGGCCCGCAAAGTACTCCCCATCCCGGTGTCGGGAGCATTCCACACTCCCATGATGCTTCCGGCCCGGGCCCGTCTCCGCGACAACCTTGCATCTGTTCAGTTCCACTCCCCCGAGGTGCAGGTCGTGGCCAACGTGGACTCCCGTGTCCATACCGACCCGGCCGAATGGCCGGATCTGCTGTCGGCTCAACTGTGCAGCCCGGTCAGGTGGCGACAGAGCCTCGAAACCCTGGCTGGCCGAGGGGCCACCGCCATCGTCGAACTCGGTCCCGGTGGGGTGCTGACCGGTCTGGTGCGCCGGACCATCCCTGACGTGCGCGCCGTCGCCGTCGCCGTTCCTGACGATCTCGACAAGTTGATGGACACGGTGGCCGGCCCCGAAGTGTGGAATGCCGAATCTCCGGTCCACCAGGGCGAGCATCTCTATACCTCCGAGCGGGTGATCGTCAGTCCGTCAGCCGGAGTGTTCGAGCCCGAGGTGCAACTTGCCGCACTGGAGACGACAGCTCTGGCGGTCGCCACCGCCGCGCCCGGAAGTGGCGCCGGTACCGAGCCGGGATCGCTCCTGGCCGTCGGCGACCGGGTGGGCACCGTGGGAGGGGTGACCGACGTGCGCACGCCATTCGAAGGCATTCTGGTGCGATGGTTGGCGGTGCGGGGCGAACGGGTGAGTGAGGGCCAACCGGTGGCATGGATACGGACAGCCGGCGGTACTTCGTAATGGCGGCATCCATCGGCGACCGACATGGCAAGGAGATCCGGTGACAGAGGCCCCGACTGCCGATGACGCCAGTCCCGACGGCAGAGTCGTCCTGATCACCGGAGGATCACGCGGGATTGGCTTGGCCTGCGCCCGGTGGTTCCTGTCCCAGGGCGACCGGGTAGCCGTCACCTCACGTTCAGGCGCGGTGGAGGACGATCTCGGCCCCTCCGACCGGGTGTTGTCCTTGGCCTGCGACGTCACCGACCCGGCCCAGGTAGAAGCGGCGTATGTGGCCATCGAAGAGGCATGGGGGCCGGTAGAGGTACTGGTGGCCAACGCCGGTATCACCCGTGACACGCTTGTCCTGCGGATGAGCGAGGAATCGTGGTCCGATGTCATCGACACCAACCTGACTGGGGTGTTTAGGGTGACCAAACGGGCGGTGGCTAAAATGGTGCGACAGCATCGGGGGCGAATCATCATCGTGTCGTCGGTCAGCGCCTTCATCGGATCTGCCGGCCAGGCCAACTACGCGGCGGCCAAGGCGGGCCTGGTGGGAATGGCCCGATCTCTGGCCCGGGAGGTCGCCAGCCGGTCAATCACCGTCAATGTCATTGCGCCCGGGTTGGTGGAGACGGATATGCTCGCCGCACTCGGAGAAGAGCGTAAGACGGCATTCGCATCACAAGTCCCGCTGGGCCGGATCGCCCGGCCCGAGGAGATCGCTGCGGTGGTCGGATTCCTCTCCTCCGAGGAAGCCGGATACATCACCGGAGCAGTGGTGCCGGTCGACGGCGGATTAGGCATGGGGATGTGAAGTCCCATCTATCGACAACAAGACCCGAAATAAAGGAGCGATGCGGTGAGCAACGAAGAGGCATTTGAGAAGTTCCGCGAGTGTGCGGTAGAGGTCCTGCAGGTACCGGCGGACAAGGTGACCAAAGAGGCCCGGTTCGCCGAAGATCTCGACGCTGACAGCCTCGATCTGGTCGAGTTGGTCATGGCCCTCGAAGAGTCCTTCGATGTTTCCGTCGAGGAGACCGAACTCGACGGCATCGAGACCATTGGTCAGGCGTTCGACCTGATCACCGCCAAGCTCTAATGCTGCTCGGCTTCGGTCCTGACGGTCCCATCGCTGGGCGCCGGGTGGCCATCACCGGCATCGGGGTGGTGTCGTGCTGCGGCGTAGGGCCCGAGGCGCTGTGGACCGGCTTGAACGGTCCGGCCCCGGAAGGGGAGCGCCGGGTTCCCGACTTCGACCCCGAGCGTTGGTTCAGCGCCAAAGAGGTACGACAGGTGGACAGGTTCGCCCAGTTCAGCGTGGCGGCTTCCGAGATGGCGCTCGAGGACGCCGGCGACCTGGGAGCCGATCCGGACCGGGCCGGCGTGATCATGGGGACCGGAGTCGGTGGTTTCGAATCGTTGCAGAACCAGGTATTGGTCTACGGGGAGAAGGGGGCCCGTCGGGTCTCCCCCCGCCTGGTACCGATGATGATGGCCAACGCCGGTGCCGCCAACGTGTCGATGCGGACGGGTTGGCACGGGCCGTCGGAATCCATCACCACCGCGTGCGCGGCCGGCACCCACAGCATCGGGTACGCGGCCCGACTGGTGGCGTCCGGGCGATTGGATGTGGCCATCGGCGGCGGAGCTGAAGCGGCCATGACCGAGGTGGGTATCGCCGCCTTTACCAACATGACCGCCCTGTCGACATCGGGGAACTCCCGTCCATTCGACATCCGTCGGGACGGCTTCGTCATCACCGAAGGGGCCGGGGTCCTGGTTCTGGAGGCGTGGGACCACGCGGAGGCGCGGGGAGCCCGGATCTATGGCGAACTGGCCGGGTCGGCCAGCACCGCCGATGCCCACCACATCACGGCACCCATTCCCGGAGGGGCGGGCGCCACCGCCTGCATGGTGCTGGCCATGGAGGATGCCGGAGTGACCCTCGGCGACATCGGCCATATCAACGCCCACGGAACATCGACCCCCCTCAACGACCGGGCGGAGGCTGACGCCATCACCAAGGTGTTCGGTGGTGATGCCCCGCCCGTCACATCCACCAAGGGCATCACCGGTCACGGCCTGGGTGCAGCCGGTGCCATCGAAGCCGTCGCCGCGGTCTTGAGTATCGGCCGGCGCCTGATCCCGCCTACCAGCGGGTACGAAGAGCCAGACCCTGACATCCACCTCGACATCGTGGCCGGCGAGGCCCGGCCCTGGGAGCCGGGTGCTGTGCTGTCCAACTCATTTGGGTTCGGCGGCCACAACGGTTGCCTGGTGATCTCCCCCGCGTAGTCGCACTGTCGTCTAGTTGGCATCACAATGATGTAGTTCGGGTGGTTGCCTCGTGCTGGATGGGTGAAGCCGGTCTCGGACCGCCGTCTGTCGGACTTGGTGTCCGTTGGCTTGTTGACCAAGGTGTTCCCACCGGCCCTGGTGGACGAAGTGATCGCTGGGGTGGGGCGAACCGAGCAGCGGAACCGCTCGTTGCCGGCAAGGGTGATGGCGTAGTTCGCCATCGGGATGGCGTTGTACTCGGAAGGCTCCTACGAGGACGTGCTCGCCCAGCTGACCGACGGCTTGTCGTGGTCGTCGAGGTGGTCCGAGTCGTGGTCAGCGCGTCGAAGTTGGCGATCTTCCAGGCCCGGGCCCGGCTCAACCCGATGTGCCCACGCCGATCGAACCCTCATGTCATCAAACGCAAAATGCCCAAGTGGCACGTCAAGCTCCTGGCATGCTGATTGGCCACCGCCGACCGCACCACCCCGGGCAACCATTCGTCAACCCTCACTGAACGGTATTGGGACCAGTCCGGATGTGTAGCCACTGGTCGCCGTCTCCACCGGAACTCACTGGCTGGTGTCAAAAGACGTGCCCGTGAACTCAGAGTCGAATGTGCACACCCAAGTGGTCCCATCCGCCACCAGCGTTTGCTGCCCTCCGCAAGACGTCACCTTCGAGGTAGTACTCGTGGAGTGGGCAGCGCTGACAGCCGGTGCCTAACTTGGTGGTACAGCACCGGTCGAAGGGCCCACTGCGAGTACTGCGACGAGGGGTAGGGCGACAAGGAGCACCAGGAAGACCCAGAGACGGGAGCAAGTGCAAATGACTTCGGTTGTAAGAATCCAACTACCGGACATTACTGACTCACACCCTCGTCGTCTACGACAGGAGCCGGCGAGCCGATTCCGTCGCCGCCCGGGCGGCCACCTGCAACCTCATCTCCGCTCCTCAAGCTGATCGGAGAGGCCCGGTCCGACGGGCACCTCGGGGTTTCTCCAGAGACGTCTTCATTTGCGGAAGTCTTCGTCCGTAGCCCTGCGGCGAGCGGCCAAGAGCATCATGACGCCGAGGATGATCGCCAGGAGGCCGGCCAAAATTGTGGCGGTGAGATGCGCGCCGGTAAAGGCCAATGTCGCCGCGGTGCCACTACTGCTCCCACCCGCGGTGCCACTACTGCCGGAACCTGCTGCCGCCGTGGTTGTGGTCGGTGCCGTCGTTGTCGTTGTGGTCGGTGCTGTCGTTGTCGTTGTGGTTGTGGCCGGCGTGGTGGTGGTGGTGGTGGTGGTGGTGGTGGCCACGAAGTTGTTGATCATCGTGGTCATACAGGTCACGCTACTGCCGCCGCCGGTGGCGGTGCCATTGCACTGGTTGACGGTCACGGGCAGCGCCGAGGCGGCACCTGTGACTGTGCATTGCACCGAGTACGTCCCGACGTAGGTGCCCTTGCCACCGGAACCGTTGCACTGAGTGACCGTGGCACCGCTAGTCGACGCCGGATACGGGTCGCACAGCTCAGTTGTGGTGGCGGCGTTGTTGCACTGGTTGACCGTGACGGCCGAGGTCGACGTGTCGACAGGAACGTTGTTGGTGACTGTGACGTTGCAGTACACGTTGCTTCCGCCGCCCGTCACGATGCCGTTGCACTGGTTCACCGAGGTGACGAGTTGAGTCGATGAGGTGGTGCTGGTAATTGGCCCAGAATTCAGCGGGCAGGAGGGGAACGGCACGCCTGCGGCCGCCAAACACGCGCTGATGGTGACCGTCGAGCTGGTGGCGCCTGTCGAGGTCGTGGTGTTCACGACCGTGACGGTGCAGGTCACCTGAAACCCGGCTGTGTCCCCGGGAAAGTCCGGCGGGTTGCACTGAGTGATCGCGGGCGCGGTGTCGACGGCCGCAGCGGACGAGGCACTCGCTCGGCTCACGCCCACAAGGGCGATCGCCAATCCGAGGGCCATCGCGAAGGTGATGGCGGAAAACCGGATGGTCCGAGAACTCATGAAATGAACCCCGCTTTCACATTGAGCGACTGCATGAAATGGGCCAACGCAGGCCGCGCAGCTGCTCTTCTTCATCGAGTCTATCATTGAGCCACGTTTCAACATGACCATTACTTGTCAAAGGCCATCCGGTTTCCGAATCAATGCCTTGTCGGCCAAGCTGCAGTGCGAAATGAGGGGCGGGCCACCCCGTACGGCGATCCCCTCACCCCAACCGAACGGTATTGGCGCTAGGGGCTCGAATCATCCAGTGAAATCGGGATCGCAGGCTTGTCGCTCTGGCCTGCTGGCACCTGCCCACGACCGTCACCAGCGAACAATCCGATAGGGGTGGGGCTCTCCCGACCCGCTACCGTCTGTATCCCATGATCACCACTTCATCCGACCTCGCCATCGGTGCGTTTACCCCTCACGGCCCCTGGACAGTCGAACCCGAACAGATGTCCTGGCGATACTCGGACACCGGCGACATCGACGTCATCCGAACCGATTCCGCAAAAGAAGCCCGGCGACTACTCGAACGGCGTCGCCTACCCCCAGGTCTGCGGGTGCTGACCGTAGGGGTCCGACTGGGCAGGGCCCTCATCGGCTGGTCCGCCCACGACCGCGGCACCGACAACTCCCGAGCCGGCCTGTCCCGCCGGTTGCGAACCGCTTTCGAACGGCTGGGGCCCACCTATATAAAATTGGGTCAACTCCTGTCGTCGGGTGAAGGCATTTTTCCCGAGGAACTGGTCAACGAGTTTCGGCTCCTCCGTGACCGGGTACCGGCGGAATCCTTCGCCACTGTCCGACGCACCATCGAAGAAGACCTAGGGAGACCACTGGCCGAGGTGTTCACGTCGTTCGACCGGGTACCGATTGCATCGGCATCGATTGCCCAGGTACACGCAGCCACACTGCGAACAGGCGAGCGGGTCGTCGTCAAAGTGCAGCGCCGAGCGGCGAGAGCACAGTTTCACCTCGACATCGCCGTCTTGACGTGGATCGCCCCGATGTTGGTAGGTCGCATCCCTATCGCCGCCCTGACCAACCCACCGGCCCTGGTGGAGCTGTTCGCCGAGACCATCGTCGAGGAACTCGATTTTCGGCTGGAAGCACAGAACATGCTCGACATCGCTTCAGTACTGATCGGGACCGGTCAGCGCTCGATAGTGGTGCCCCGACCCCACCCACACCTGGTCACCCGGCGCGTATTGGTGATGGAGCATCTTCAGGGCTTCTCGTGGAACGATGCGGTCGGCATGCGAGAAGCCGGGATCGACACCGCGGCTGTACTCCGGGCCAGCCTGATCTCCTTCCTCGAGGGGGCCTTGTTGTACGGCGTATTCCACGGGGACCTGCACGGCGGCAACATGCTCGTGCAACGCGACGGTACAGTCGCCCTGCTCGACTTCGGAATTACCGGCCGGTTGAACCAGCGAAAACGGCTGGCGTTCCTGCGGCTTCAGGTCGGCGCGACATCCAACGCTCTCGAACCGCAGATCGAAGCGCTGCGGGACCTCGGTGCCCTCCCCATGGGCACTGATGTGGCGGCGGTCATCAAGGACTTGGGCCTCGACCGGCCCCCGGTCGATCCGACCACGCTCACAGCCGATGAAATGGTCGGTGAAATTCGCGAAGTCACCAAGGCACTCCTCGGATACGGGGCAAAGCTCCCGAAGGAACTGATGCTCTTCGTCAAGAACATGCTGTTTCTGAATGGGGCAATGGCCACCATGGCCCCCGACGTGGACATCCTGGGCGAGATCGTGGCCATCGTCTCCTACTTCACGGAACAGCACGGAGAGCAGATCGCCCGTGACGTCGGGATGGAATTGGCCAGTAGACCCCTCGAACTAGACGGGTACCGGGCGGCCATGGGGTTCACCGATGAATCAGAGGCAATCACGTTCCGAGATCTGCAAGAACGCCGCGAGCTCATCAGCCGGAGGTTGCAGGTTCGCAGTGAGAGTCACAAGCGGGCTCCCGGAGTGCGTGCGATCTTCCGGACACTGCGACCCAAGCGGGAGCGAGCGACCGGCCGGAGCGGCTCTTAGAATCCATCGCCAGACCCGCAGGCCATCCCAAATCTTCGTCACATTTGCTTTCCGGGACGCCGTCATCGGTGTTTAGCCTGTCCGCTCGAGACGCTTGCTCCGCCCAGGTGGCATGTCAAACGCGCCGGTCACGCTGAGTGGCCCCAACCGACAGTGCCGTCGGTTGCTTGCATCCTTAGCTTTTAACTGAACAGTATTGCGGCTACCCGCCGTCGAGGGCGACCCGTAGCGACGACACGAACTCGGCGGCCCCCACCGGTCCGGCCCCTTCCAACAGCCGTCTGACCAACGCCGATCCCACCACCACGCCGTCTGCCACTTCGCACACAGTGGCCGCCTGCTCGGGCGTCGAAACGCCGATTCCGATACACACCGGCAACTCCGTGGCCGCCCTGACCCGCTCGGCCACCTCACGGGCCGAACCCGCCAATGACGACTGTTCACCGGTGACGCCCATCCGACCGACGCCATAGACAAAGCCTCGTGAGCGCCGGCAGATGGCGGCAATCCGCTCGCGCGGGGTGGAAGGGGCTACTAACAGCACAGTGGCGATCCCGGCATCGTCGGCGGCCTGGGCCCACGGCTCCAACTCCTCGAGAGGCAGGTCGGGGATGATGGCCCCGGACACGCCCGATTCGGCCATCAACCCGGCGATTCGCTGGTGCCCGGCACGGTAGATGAGGTTGTAATAGGTCATGACCACCACCGGAATCCCGACGTGGAGACGTCCGAGATCAGCCAAAATACCCGCCGGGGTCGTCCCCCGTCCCAGGGCTCGCAGAGACGCCTCTTGGATGACGGGGCCGTCGATCATCGGATCCGAGAATGGAATGCCGACCTCAATGGCATCGGCACCGGCACCGGCCACCGCTTCTACAGTCACCAACCACTCATCGTCCATACCCCCGGTGACATAGGGAACCAGCAGTTTGTGCCCGGATTCCCGACGGTCCCGCAGGGTCGTCTCGAGCACGCCCCGGCCGGGTGCAACCGGTTCGACGATCATCGGGGGGTCGTCCCGCCCCGCCGAAGGATGTCCCGGACCTGGGCCACGTCTTTGTCCCCGCGCCCGGAAAGCGTGATCAACACAGTCGACCCGGTGGGCAGCACTTCGGTCCCGGCCACGCGAATCACCCAGGCCACGGCGTGGGCGGACTCGAGGGCTGGGATGATCCCTTCGGTTTTGGACAGCCGTTGGAATGCTTCGACCACTTCGGTGTCGCCGGCCGTCTCGTACCGGGCCCGGCCGATGGCCGCCAAGTGGGCATGCTCGGGGCCTATCCCCGGGTAGTCCAGACCCGCGGAGATGGATTCCGCTTCGAGGATCTGACCCGATTCATCCTGCATGAGCGCCGAGCGCATGCCGTGGAGTACCCCCGGGATCCCGTTGTGCATCGCCGCTCCCCCAGCTGCCTCCACACCGACCAGCACCGACGATGTCCCATCGGCGAATCCGGCGAATGTGCCGGCGGCATTCGACCCACCCCCGGCACACGCCACCACCACGTCAGGATCCTTGCCATCCAAGATCTGGCGGCACTGGGCCCGGGACTCGTCCCCCACCACCCGCTGCAGTTCACGCACCATCCATGGATATGGGTGGGGGCCCATGACCGACCCCAGGCAGTAGTGGGTGGTGTCCACCGATGCGACCCAGTCCCGGAGAGCTTCGTTGACCGCATCCTTCAGGGTGCGACTGCCGCTCTCCACCGAACGGACTTCGGCCCCTAAGAGCTCCATCCGGAACACATTGAGGGCTTGGCGCTCCATGTCCACCGCCCCCATATAGACCACGCATTCCATCCCGAACAACGCCGCAGCGGTAGCCGTGGCCACGCCGTGCTGACCGGCACCCGTCTCGGCGATCAGGCGCTTCTTGCCCATCCGGCGAGCGAGGAGGGCTTGACCTACGACATTGTTGATCTTGTGGGAGCCGGTATGAGCCAGGTCCTCGCGCTTCAACAGCACCCGGACGCCCAGCTCCTCGGACAGACGCAGGCACTCAGTGACCGGGGTGGGCCGACCACCGTACGAGTGGAGAAGGTGATCGAGCTCACGGCGAAATGCCGGATCGATCCAGGCCTGGCGAAACGAGGCTTCGAGCTCCATGCACGCGGGCACCAGCGCCTCGGGGACGAACCGACCGCCGAACTCGCCGAAGCGCCCGGTTGGTCCCGGGTCGCCCATGATCAGTCCGGACTCGGACAAGGAGCGAGCATCAGAATGCGGCCCGCTCATTCGTCCTGCCAATCGAACAGTCCGGCTCCGCCATCAGGGTCATCGGGCCGACCCGTCGATAGTGGTCCCACACCGCCGAGCCCTCCGGTCGAATCCGCCACCCTGGTTTCCGCCAGGCGAACGGCGGAGATAAAGTTCCGGAGTTTCCCGGGATCCTTGACGCCGGGTGCCGATTCCACGCCGCTCGAGACGTCGACCCCCCATGGGTGCAGGTGGGCAATGGCCTGACCGACATTGCTGGCGTCCAGGCCACCCGAGACGATCAGGCGATCGGGGTCGACCACTCCTTCGGCCAACCGCCAGTCGAAGAGCTCGCCTGACCCAGGGTTGGCCCCGTCAATCAGCAGGAACTGGGCGCCGTACTCCTCGAATCGGCCGATGTTGCGGTGTCCGGCCGGAAATGCCTTGATGGTGCAGCCCACCCGCTGACCGATCAACTGAGTATCCTCGATCGACTCGACCCCGTGGAGTTGCGCGGCGTGGAGCCCTATCTGGTTGACAATCTCGATCACCCGTTTGGGAGCTTCGTCTCTGAACACCCCGACGGTGAGGGTCTCGTGGGGTAGGCGCTTGACAATGTCGGCGACCTCCCCGGGACGCATCTGCCGCGGAGAGGGTGCGAAGACGAAGCCAACCGCGGCGGCCCCCATCCCGACGGCCAAGAGAGCATCGGCTTCGGTGGTGATGCCGCATATCTTGACGAACACTCCATCGGCACGCTCTGCAAACCCGCCACTGATCATGAACGGGCCCCGACCAATTCGGCCACCGCGGCTCGGCGGTCACCCGAACGGACCAGCGTCTCCCCCACCAACACACCGTCGTAACCGGCGGCGGCCAACCGGGCTGCGTCGTCCGCACCCCGGATACCTGATTCAGCCACAGACACCACATCGGACGGAAAGGTGGATCCGAGGGACATGGCCAGTTCGTGATCGACTTCGAACGTGCGCAGATCCCGCTGATTCACCCCGACCAATGTCGCACCCGCGTCCAAGGCCTGACGCAGCTCGGAACCATCATGAACTTCGACCAAAGCCGCCATCGAGAGTCGACCAGCCAGACCGAGAAACGCCGAGAGCTCTTGGCTGCTCAAGGCAGCCACGATCAGCAGAATGGCATCGGCTCCCATCAGCCGCGCATCGCACACGTCGGCCGCCGACACCGTGAAGTCCTTTCGCAGCACCGGAAGTGAACACGCCGCCCGAGCATCTTGCAGATCCTCGGCGGATCCGCCGAAGAACTCCTGGTCGGTGAGGATCGAAAGACAGGCAGCGCCACCCGACTCGTACTCGTGCGCCACCGACGCCGGATCGAGGGTCAGGTCGAGATCGCCTTTGGACGGGGACCGGCGCTTGATCTCGGAGATGACGGCTAGGCGGGTAGAGGACCCGGCGGCCACCAACGCCTCGGTGAAAGGCCGGGGCTCCGCAACTGCATCTGCCCGGGCCATCAACTCGTCAAGGTCGCGATGGTCATCGGCCGCACGGGCCCGGTGGGCGGCGATAATGGTGTCGAGGTAGGCGCGCATGACCTCCAAAGACTACCGGGGACTGTTCGGTTGCCTGGCGATCTCCGGGAGCCGGTTCTTCACACTTTCCTAACCTTGCACCCGCCCGGCGACATCCGGATGGCAGGCTGTCAAACATGGGCAGTGAGGGCGAGACGCTGGTAGTCATCGAAGACGACCACCACATCTCTGACCTGGTGGCCATGTACCTCCGGCGGGACGGGTTCCGAGTGCTCCAATCCGACGATGGGGAGACAGGTCTGGCCATCATCGAGCGGGAGCACCCCAAGCTGGTCATCCTCGACATCGGGCTCCCCGGTGAACTCGACGGTTTCGATGTCTGTCGCCGGCTCCGATCAACCGAATCGCGGGTTGGTGGCGGCGGCGTTGGCGGTAGGACGCAGACCGGGTCGGATACCAGGGTCAACATCCCCGTGCTCATCCTCAGCGCCAGAGATGACGAGATCGATCGGGTCCTCGGGCTCGAGCTCGGGGCAGACGACTACGTGACCAAGCCCTTCTCCGGTCGGGAATTGGTGGCCAGGGTGCATGCCATTCTGCGCCGAACGGACACCGCTCCATCGGCCGACATCCCCTCCGTGGTGAAGGTTGGTCCAATCGACGTAGACTTGGGTCGGCGGGAAGTTCGGGTCGGCGGCGTCCCCGTCGCTTTCACGGCGCGAGAGTTCGACCTGCTGGCCTTCCTCTCGACCAATCTCGGATTGGCGTTGTCGAGGCGTCAACTGCTCGACGGTGTCTGGGGCGATGAATGGTACGGCGACGAACGGACAGTCGATGTCCATGTCCGCCAACTTCGCAAGAAACTGGGAGGTGACCTTCCCCTGGTCACCGTGTGGGGCGTTGGGTACCGAATGGGATGAGGCGCCGACTGACCCTCGCCATGCTCCTGCTGGTTGCGGCGACGCTCGTCGTCACCAGCATCGGGAGCTACTACTTCATCCGGCGGGCCGCCATCTCGACGGCCCAACAGCAACTGGTGGGTCAAGCCCGGGCTATTTCTCGGACCATTTCGGATGGGACCGTCTCCACCCAATTCAGCTTCAAGAAGGAACTCAAGGTTCTCGACAACGCCGGCGCCTTCGCCGGTCTCCGAGTGGTCGAACTCCACCCCGACGGAACCATCACCGGTTCGTTGCCCTCGGGTCTCACGCCCCAGATGATCCGCATCCACACCCTGATGGCAGGTCGTCAGACCGCGGGAAGTGCCGGAAACGCCGGCAGTCGCCTGGTGTTCACGGCCATCCCCACTCCTACAGCCAAGATCACTGCGTATACCCCGCTGCTGGTCATTACCCGAAGAGTCAGCAATCCGGCCGACGGTCTCCGCTATTTCGGGTTGGTAGGTGCGATTGCCCTCCTCATTGCGGCCGCGGTCGCGATGAGGTTAGCCCGGCGCTTCACCCGGCCCCTGCTTGCCGCGGTACGGGCCACCCGCAGCATCGCCGACGGTGATCTGGGAGCAACCGTGACAGTGGAGCCCCACCTGTATCCCGAGTTCGTCCAACTGGCTGAGTCGATCAACTCCATGGGATCCAACCTGGGAAGGGCCCGGAACCAAGAGCGTCAATTTCTCCTCTCCGTCTCCCACGAACTCCGCACTCCCCTCACGTCGATCCGAGGGTACGCCGATGCAATCATCGACGGCGCCACTGATGACCCCGTCGACGCCGCCAAGGTCATCAGTGGAGAGGCCCGGCGACTCGAGCGACTGGTCCAGGACCTGCTCGATCTGGCCAGGTTGGACGCCCACCGGTTTTCGTTGGACGTCCAACCGGTCGACTGCACGGATGTGGCCCGACGGGTGGTTGACGGATTCCGGCCACGGGCTGTGGCCCTCGGCCTCGAACTGGCCATCGTCCCGATGGAGGCCACGCCGCTATGGGTGGAAGCCGACGCCGACCGCCTGGGACAGATAGTGGCCAATCTGGTGGAGAACGCCTCGTCCTTCGCCCACCAGCACATTGCGGTGGGTACCGGAATGGTGGGACGAGCCCCGGCGATTTGGGTGATCGATGATGGACCGGGGATTTCTCCTGACAAGTTGGGCCGGGTATTCGACAGGCACTACACCTCTGATGACTCCGACGGCCGCCGCAAGGGCTCCGGCCTCGGCCTGGCCATCGTGTCCGAGCTGGCCTCGGCCATGGGAGCGGTAGTGGAGGCCGATTCGCCCGTGGCCGACGGGAGAGGGACACGAATGGTCGTCCGGTTTCACCCGATCGACGCCAGAGCCGTCATTCCCTCGGCGTAAACAGATAGGTCGAGCTGGCCCGGGCGACCAGGACGCGGAGATCGTCAACCACTTCGGCCTCTGCGAACGCAACCCTCTTTCCTCCCGAGACCACCTGGGCGGTGCACTCGAGGATCGCCCCCACCCGGGTGGGGGCCAGAAAACTGGTTTTCATCTCGACATTGGACGAAAACACCTTGCGGCCTGAGGCCACTGCGAACGTGACCGCCGCGGCTCCCATCGCCGAGTCGGCCATGGCGCTGAGAAACCCCCCCTGGATGATGCCGGCCGGATTGGCAAACCGTTCGTCAGCCGACATTCGCCAGACGGTTCGTCCCGGCTCTGACTTGTCGATACAGGTCATACCGAGGGTCAATTCGCAGTTGGGTGGAACCTGGATCCGCTGATCGGGCATCCCGTGACGCTACCTCCCGCCGTCGCGTCGATACTGAGGGTATGAAACCCTCATTCGGGCACCACTGACGTCGATGCCCTTCGCCAGTGCCCTGTCCGAGCACCCCATACCGTCACTGGCCACCGGCGAGGTGGTCGGTGCCGTCCTCGAAGCCATCGGGGAGCGCCCGGACATCGTGTTCCTCTCGGTCACCCGCCCCCACGCCGGCACCCTCGACGACATCGTCTCCACGGTGGCATCGGTACTTCATCCCATGGTCATGATCGGCTGTGCGGCGGAGTCAGTAGTGGGGACCGGCCATGAAATCGAGGAAACGCCGGCCATCAGCCTGTGGGCCGGTCGGGTGGGCCCTCTTATGCCAGTCACACTGAAGGCAAGCCGGTCTGCCGATGACACCTGGCATTTCTCCGGTTGGCCGGACAACATCACCATCGAGCCGACCGCCCTCATCCTTGTCGCTGATCCCTTCACCTTTCCGGTCGACCAGTTCTTGAGCTGGATAGGCGATCGTCACCCCGGACTCCCGGTCATCGGCGGAAATGCGTCGGCCGCGCTCGGGCCCGGGGGAAGCCGGTTGATCGCCGGTGACCGGACGCTCAATGAAGGGGCAGTGGGCGTGCTCATCGGTTCGGGAGTGGAGATCGAGGCGGTGGTATCCCAGGGATGCAGGCCCTACGGCCAACCACTAACCGTGACCAAGTCGGACCGCAACATCATGTACGAAGTGGCTGGAACCCCGGCCATCGAATGCATGGTCGATCAGATGAAGCATGGTCTTTCTCCGGTAGAAATCGCCGCTCTGGAGAACAACGGCCTCCACATCGGACGCCTGATCGACGAGCATCTCGATCAACCCGGACCAGGCGACTACCTCGTCCGCACCGTGATCGGGGTGGACCGCAGTACCGGGGCGATGGCGGTGGACGATCGGGTTCCCCTGGGCAGCACGGTCCGTTTTCATCTGCGAGACGCCGAATCGGCCGATCGCGATCTTCACGCCCTCCTCGACGGTCGGCGCGCCGATGGGGCACTGCTGTTCACCTGCAACGGGCGGGGCACCCGCCTGTTCGATGAGCCTCACCACGACGTCTCGGTCCTGGCTGGACAGGTCGGGGCTGTTCCGGTGGGTGGCTTCTTCGCAGCCGGAGAGGCAGGTCCGGTGGGGGGCCGGAATTTTATCCACAGTTTCACCGCCTCGATCGCCCTGTTTCGGGACAGGTGACCGGATCGGTTCCACCACCCGGAATCACTGACCGTCGGCTTCACCAATCGGGCCTTCGGCCGATAGGGTGACCTTTGATGACGGTGACCACCCCCTTGACGCCCGACGTCCCTCGTGACACCGACCTTGAGCAACTCGGGATCAACGTGATCCGGGGATTGGCCATGGATGCTCCCCGAGCCGCAAGCTCCGGCCACCCGGGAACGGCGATGGCACTGGCACCGCTGGCCCACGTGTTGTTCACCCGGGTCATGCGGCACGACCCTTCCGAGCCCCTCTGGCCCGACCGCGACCGGTTTGTCCTGTCCAACGGTCATGCCTCGATCCTGTTGTACTCCATGCTCCATCTCTGTGGATACGGGCTGACCCTTGACGACCTCCGGGCCTTCCGGCAGTTCGGAAGTCACACTCCCGGGCATCCCGAGATCCACCTGACTCCGGGGTTGGAGGTCACCACCGGTCCTCTCGGCCAGGGATTCGCCAATGGTGTCGGCATGGGGATCGCCGAGCGGTGGTTGCGATCCCACTTCTCTCCCGAGATCGTCGACCACCACACCTACGTCATCGCCGGAGACGGATGCTTGGAGGAGGGTATCTCCCACGAGGCCGCCTCTCTGGCCGGTCATCTCGCTCTCGGACGCTTGGTGTACATCTACGACGATAACCACATCACCATCGACGGTCCCACCGAGCTCTCCTACTCGGACAATGTGGCCGAGCGATTTTCCGCTTACGGATGGGGGGTGGACAACATCGGCGAGGTGGCCAATGATGTCGATGCCATCGAGGCCGCCCTGACCCGGGCCAAGGCCGACGAGGACCGGCCAACCTTGATCATCCTCCGCAGTCACATCGGGTATCCGTCTCCCCACCTGACCGATACCGCCAAGGCCCACGGTGACCCGTTCAGCGTGGAAGAGATCCGGCTCACAAAAGAGATTCTCGGGCTCAACGTCGACGAGACATTCTGGGTCCCGGATGCGGTGCTCGATCTCTACCGCCGGTGCATTCCGCGGGGCCAGGCATTCCGAGGAGCTTGGCAGGAGCGAATGGAGCAGTGGGATGGCGACAAGGCCGTCTGGGACGCGGCTCAACGGGGGCACGGCCTCGACGGCTGGGAATCGAAACTGCCCTCGTTCACTCCCGACGATGGTCCGATGGCCACCCGACAAGCCATGAAGGCTTGCCTCGATGCCACCGGAGACGTCATCCCCGGCGTCATTCCCGGGAGCGCTGACCTCACCGGCAATACAGGCATGGCCATGGAAGGCGGCCTGGCCCAATCGGTCGAGGAGCCGGGTGGCAGCCTCATCCACTACGGGATACGTGAGCACGGCATGGGCGGTGTCATGACAGGCATCGCCTCCCACGGCGGCATGCTTCCGATCGGTGGCACCTTCTTTGTGTTCAGCGACTACATGCGCGGAGCAGTGCGGGTCGCAGCACTCTCGGAAACCCACGTGGTGTACTCGTGGACCCACGACTCCATCGGTCTGGGCGAGGACGGGCCGACCCACCAACCGATCGAACAGCTGGCCGCCATGCGGGCCATGCCCCAGCTCAGGGTGATCCGGCCGGCTGACGCCAACGAGATGTCGCAGGCGTGGAAAATCGCCGTCAACAGCGACGGTCCCACCGCGTTGATCCTGACCCGTCAGAAGGTCCCCGTACTGTCAGAGACCGTCGAACGCGCCGAGAAGGGCGTCGAGCGAGGCGGATATGTCCTTCGTGACCCCGACCCTGGCGCTCCCGATATCGTCCTCATCGGAACCGGAAGCGAAGTCCACGTCTGTCTCGGCGCGGCAGACCTGTTGGCGGCCGGAGGAGTAACTGCCCAAGTGGTATCCCTGCCTTCATGGGATCTCTTCGCTCGACAAACCGAGACCTACCGGAACGAAGTGCTGCCGGCCGGTATCCTCCGGCTCAGCGTCGAAGCTGCCTCCTCGTTCGGCTGGGATCGCTATGCCGACGCCTTCGTGGCCATCGACCACTTCGGTGCCTCGGCACCCGGAGAGGTCAACATGCACGAGTTCGGCTTTACCCCCGAGCACGTTGCCGAACGGGCCAACCAACTCCTTGCCGGCCGACCTGCTTCTTGACCAACAGGGGTCGGTCATCCCAAAGATGTCGAAAGGACAACCGTGACCAAGCTCAATGATCTCCATGTTCATCAGGGGCAGAGCCCGTGGTTGGACAACCTCCGCCGCGATTGGCTCCAGAACGGCAAGCTGGCCGAGTTGGTCAGCGAGGGTATCCGCGGGGTGACGTCCAATCCGACCATCTTCGCCAAGGCGATCTCGGGCCAGGACACCTACGACGAAGGGTTCAAGTCCCTCATCGCCACCACGTCAGTGGAAGACGCATACTGGGACCTGGTCATCGACGACATCAACAACGCGCTCGCAATCCTCCGGCCGGTGTACGACTCGTCGAATGGCGGCGATGGCTATGTCTCGGTAGAGGTGGCCCCATCACTGGCCCACGACACCGGCGGAACCATCGACGCCGCCCGGGGTCTCCATGAGCGGATCAACCAACCCAACGTTTTGGTCAAGATCCCGGCCACCGCGGAAGGGATCCCGGCCATCCAAAAAATGATCTCCGAGGGACGGAGCATCAATGTCACGTTGATCTTCAGCATCTCGCGCTACGACCAGGTCATCGAGGCCTATATCTCGGGCCTCGAGGCGTACGCCGCGTCGGGCGCCTCTGACCTCTCGGCGGTGGCCAGCGTCGGCTCATTCTTCGTAAGCAGAGTCGACACCGAAGTGGACCGGCGGATCGAGGCGGTGGCCGGACAAGACGGTGATCTCCTCGGGCTACGCGGACGGGCCGCAGTCGCCCAGGCGCGCCAGGCGTTCCGGTTGTTCACCCAGCGCTTCTCGGGCAAGCGTTGGGATGCCCTCGCCGCCAAGGGAGCCCACGTGCAGCGCCCGCTATGGGCGTCCACCTCCACCAAGAACCCGGCGTACCCTGACCTGGCCTACGTCGATACCCTCATCGGGCCCGACACCGTCAACACATTGCCGGATGCCACCATCACGGCCTTTCTTGATCACGGCACGGTGTCCCGGACCATCGACGCCGACTTCACCGGAGCCGACCAGGTGATGTCGGCGTTGGCCGATGCCGGAATCGATATGGAGGACGTGGGACAGACACTCGAGTCCGAAGGGGTCGCATCATTCTCCAAGTCCTTCGACGAGTTGATGCAATCCCTGACGGACAAGGCGAATGCGCTGGGTGCGTGATGTACCCCAATCTGATGTCCGCCATTCTGAAGACAGTGAGGCACGGATCATGAAGATCGCCATGGTCGGCTTGGGCAAGATGGGCGCCAACATGACCCAACGCCTTATCGAGCACGGGATCGAAGTCGTCGCCTTCGATGTCTCCGACAAGGCCAGAGAGGCGGCAGCCGCGTTCGGCGCCGACCCGGCGACCACGCTCGAAGAGATGACGTCGAAGCTGCCCACTCCGCGGGTGGCCTGGGTCATGGTTCCCGCCGGCGAGGCCACCAACTCCACCATCACCACGTTGGCTGGACTGTTCGAGTCGGGTGATGTGATCATCGATGGTGGAAACTCCAACTACAAGGAGACAGCACCACTGGTGGAGTCGTTGGCAGCCCAGGGCATTGCCCTGGTCGACGCCGGGACCTCCGGGGGAATTTGGGGACTCAAGGAGGGCTACTGCCTCATGGTCGGAGGCACCAAGGAAGCTGTGGCCATCGCCGAGCCCGTGTTTGTGGCCCTGGCTCCCGAGGGCGGGTACGCCCACGTCGGTCCTCCCGGAGCTGGGCATTTCGTCAAAATGGTGCACAACGGTATCGAGTACGGCCTCATGCAGGCGTACGCCGAGGGTTTCGAGATCATGTCGGAGGCACCCGAATTCGACCTCGACCTGCACGAGATCTCCGCCATCTGGCGGTACGGTTCGGTCGTCCGGAGCTGGCTCCTCGAACTGGCCGAACGGGCCCTCCGCCCCGAGTCCGGCTTCGACCAGATCGAAGGCGTCGTCGTTGACTCCGGAGAAGGGCGATGGACTGTCGAAGAGGCCATCAATCGAGGAGTCTCCGCCCCGGTGATTTCTTCGGCCTTGTTCGCCAGGTTCGCGTCCCAAAAGAAGGACGCATTCGGCCTCCGGCTCATCTCCGCCCTCCGTAACCAGTTCGGTGGCCACGCCTTCACTACCGCCGCCGGGACCCAGGGCGGCGAAACTTCCACACCCACGTGAGCGACTCGGAGAGTACTTCAAGCGAAGCCAAGGGAAAGAAGCGGACTCTGGCTCCGGTACTGTCAAAAGCCCCGCCGGTGGCCCTGGTTATTTTCGGCGCCTCAGGCGACCTCACCGCTCGAAAGATACTTCCGGCGCTCTCGCGGCTGGCCGACCGGGGGGTGCTCGACGACGGGTTCACCGTCATCGGCGTCGCCCGGACCGAGTGGACCGACGAGGAGTTCCGGGCCTACGTGGCCGAGGCTACCCCTGACGGTGGGCCCAAGTGGAAGGCAGTCACCGAACGGTTCAAGTACGTCACCGGTGAGTACGACCATCCCGATACGTTCGATCAACTGAAGTCCCACCTCGACGAAGCCGACCGGATCGACGGCACGGACGGCAACCGCCTCTACTACCTCGCCACCATTCCGAACGTGTTCGGCCTGGTGGCCGGCGCCCTGGCCACCCACGGTTGCGCGCAGCCGGCAACCGTGGACAACTTCTGCCGCTTGGTGGTGGAGAAGCCATACGGGCGGGATCTGCAGAGTGCCCTGGATCTGGACGAGCAGGTCCATACCGCATTCGACGAGAGCCAGGTTTTTCGCATCGACCATTACATGGGGAAGGAGACTGTCCAGAACGTACTGGCGCTCCGCTTCGCCAATGCCATCTTCGAGCCGATCTGGAACCGCCGCTACGTCGAGCAAGTGCAGATCACCGTGGCCGAAAGTCTTGGCGTGGAACATCGCGGTGGGTTCTACGAGACAGCCGGGGCACTCCGGGACATCGTTCAAAACCACGTCATGCAGGTGCTGGCCCTCACCCTCATGGAGTCGCCCACCAGCACCGACGCCGACAGGGTGCGTGACGAGAAGGTCAAGCTCCTTCAGGCCATTGCCATCCCCACCCCTGATGAAGCCGTCGATAGATCGGTACGGGGCCAGTACACCGCCGGAACCATCGACGGCGAAGATGTCATCGGATACCGCCAAGAGGAGGATGTCTCCCCCGACAGTCAGACCGAGACGTACCTCGCCCTGCGCCTCAGCGTGAACAACTGGAGATGGGAGGGCGTGCCCATCCATGTGCGCACCGGTAAGAGGCTCCCGGCTCGGGTCACCGAAGTGGTACTCCAGTTCAGGCGGGCGCCCTTTCTCCTGTTCGATCAACGGACCAGCCGAGACCTCCGTCCCAATGCACTCATCTTGCGCATTCAGCCCGACGAGGGGATCAGCCTCGAGTTCGGAGCCAAGGTCCCCGGCGAGAAGTTCCATATCCGTTCGGTGGCGATGGACTTCTCCTACGCTGAAGCGTTTGCCGGCACCGAAGCCGCCGACGGCTACGAACGACTCCTGCACGATGCCATGGTCGGCGATGCCACCTTGTTCATCCGGTCCGACGAAGTACAGCAAGCCTGGCGGATCGTCGACCCCTACATGCAGGCGTGGTCGGAGCCAGGCGGCGCACTGCACACGTACGCTGCCGGGACCTGGGGGCCTCATCTGGCGGAGATACTGGTGGAACGATCGGGCAATGCCTGGCGTAACCCGGTGATCGACCTCGAGCTCGCCGGAGGCCGAGTGACTGAACTTCCGCAATGACGGTAGACCCATCGCCATGATCGGCGGGGTGCAGGTTGTGGATTCGGTGGCCGATGGCTTTGCCACCCTGGTCAGCGGCGTCTTGGCTCGCCCCGACGTGGTGGGTTCTCCCTGTTCTTGTCCGGGGGGTCGACCGCTGGCGAGGCCTACCAACGCCTGGCCCATAGATCGGCGAAGACAGTGGATTGGGCCAGCGTCGACGCTTATTGGGGCGATGAGCGGTGTGTGCCGATCGACCACGATGACTCCAACCATCGGCTCTCCCACCAGAACCTCCTCGACCAGGTGGGGCCGTTGCGATCGGACCATCCGATGTACCGATCGGGAACGCCTGCTGACGACGCCGCCGACTACCAACATCAGTTGAGCGAATTATCGTCGTTCGACCTGGTCCATTTGGGCATGGGCCCCGACGGGCACTGCGCCTCCCTCTTCCCGGGTTCGGATGCACTCGACATCGAGGACCCCGGCATCCAGGTAGTTGCCAATCGCGACCCGGACGCCAACAATCCATACGATCGGATTACCCTCACCCTTCCCGCCATCGCCCGCGCTCGCCTGGTTGTCTTTACGGTGGCCGGAACATCCAAGCGCCACGCCTTCTCCCAGATCATCTCCGGAGATGATCTGCCGGCAGCCAGGGTGCCTGCGGATGAAGGGTATGGCTGGTCGACGCCGACGGTGAGGGTGACAGTGTTACTTCCTGAGCATGCCCACCCGGCCTCGGCCGGCCCGCCCACCCCCGTCGCCCTGTCCGCATGGCCAGTCCGGTCAGGGCCATGACCACCTCCGGTAAGGTGGCGGCGATGCCCGCTGACCATGGCTCTTTCTCGGCGCTCGCGGAGGTCTCGACCTCTGCGGTACTCGACATGGATGACCTTCTCCGTGCCGATCTGTCGACGCTCCAAGCGCGGGCTCGCCAGATCCGCGACGGCATCCACGGCAACCGTGTCACCTTCTCCCCCAAGGTGTTCATCCCCCTCACCATGTTGTGTCGGGATCGTTGCGGTTACTGCACGTTCGCCAAAGCACCGGCCCGGGTGGAGTCCCCGTACCTCTCCATCGACGATGTGCTCGACATCGCCCGTGCCGGGCGGGCAGCCGGATGTCACGAGGCACTGTTCACCTTGGGCGAGAGTCCCGAAGACCGGTATCCGGACGCCCGCCAATGGCTCAGCGATCGCGGCTACTCCTCCACCGTCGACTACCTGGTGGCCGCGTGCAAGGTGGTCCTCGATGAGACGGGGCTTCTCCCCCACGCCAACGCCGGTGCATTGACGGGCGAAGAGTTGGCCCGGCTCCGGGATGTGTCAGCCAGCCAGGGCATGATGATCGAATCGCTGAATCCTGACCTGGCCGCGCACCGATCCGCCCCCGACAAGACCCCGGCCCGGCGTCTGGCCACGCTGGAAGCCGCCGGAGTGGCGGCTGTCCCCTTCACCACCGGCCTCCTGGTCGGCATCGGAGAATCGCGCCTGGACCGCATCGCCACCCTGCAAGCCATTGCCGACAGCCACCTGCGCCATGGCCATGTCCAAGAGGTCATCGTCCAGAACTTCCTGCCGAAACCGGGCACCTCGATGCACCAAGCACCCCCCTGTCCGCCCGATGAGCTCCTCTGGAGCATCGCGGTGGCACGGTTACTGCTTCCAGCCGGCATTCACCTACAGGCACCTCCCAATCTCTCCGACGACCTGGCCTCGCTCTTGGCATCGGGAATCGACGACTGGGGTGGGGTGTCTCCTGTCACCGCCGATCACGTGAACCCCGAACGCGCCTGGCCGGCACTCAGTATTCTGCGAGCCGCCACCGAGGCCGATGGACATACGCTGGCGCCGCGGCTGACCATCTATCCCGAGTTCGCGCTCGATCCCGATCGTTGGCTGGCCGACACCATGCGATTCCCCGTGCTCAACGCCTCGGACGCCGAGTCCCTGGGCAGAGACCATCCATGGAGTTCAGGAGGAGAGTCGCTCCCACCTGAGCTCCTCGGCCCCTTCACCGCTGCGGTGGATGGGAAACCACTGGTGGTGCCCCTCCCCTCCACCGGGAGCGCGGTTGGCGAAGTGCTGGCATCCGTGGAGGCCGGCGAGGAGGTGGACGAGGACCAGATCGTGACGCTCTTCGGTGCCCGTGGTCCTGAGGTCCGTTCCATCGCCGCCGTAGCTGACGCGCTTCGGGCCGAGATCATCGGCGACGAAGTGACGTTCGTCCTCAATCGCAACATCAACTACACCAACATATGCACCTTCAAATGCAAGTTCTGCGCGTTCTCCAAGGGCCCTCTGTCCCTCAACCTGAGAGGCACCCCCTATTTGTTGGAGCTCAGCGAAATCTCCGATCGGGTTCGCGAGGCCGAAGATCGCGGTGCCACTGAAGTCTGTCTTCAGGGAGGTATCCACCCGAAATTCGACGGTGACTACTACCTCGAGGTGATCAAAGCCGTCCGAGAAGCGTCCGAGACGATTCACATTCATGGCTTTTCCGCTCTGGAAGTAACCGAAGGAGCCAAGCGCAACGGTGTCTCGTTAGCCTCCTATCTTGCGACTCTGCGCGATGCCGGCCTCAAGACCCTTCCCGGCACCGCAGCCGAGATTCTCGACGACGAAATCCGGGCCGTTCTCTGCCCCGACAAGATCAACACCGAGGAGTGGCTCTACGCTCACCGGACCGCCCACGGTGTGGGACTGCGGTCGAACGTGACCATCATGTTCGGTGCCATCGAACACCCCCGTTCGTGGGCCCGCCATCTCACCCGGACCCGGGCGCTCCAACGGGAGACGGGCGGGTTCACCGAGTTCGTGCCCCTCCCCTTTGTCCATATGGCCACGCCCATCTATCTGCAGAAGAAGTCACGACGCGGGCCCACCTTTCGGGAGACCCTGTTGATGCACGCGGTGGGACGGATCGCCTATCGCGACACCATTGAGAATATCCAGATCAGTTGGGCGAAGATGGGCGTCGAAGGGGTGCGTCAACTTCTCAGAGCCGGCGTCAACGACCTCGGGGGCACACTGATGGACGAGAACATCTCGCGGGCGGCCGGGGCGAGTCATGGTCAGATGATGGATGCCGAGGGATTCCGGTCCATTGTTGCCCCGCTGGGCCGCACCTTGGCCCAGCGCACCACCCTGTACGGGCGGGTTCCACCCGCCGCTGCCCATGCACTCGCCGCCGCCGCTTTCTGACACCGCAACATGACACCAGCCGACCCAGCCGGGACACCATCGGGTAGAGAGCCGGTCGACCGGATGCTGGAGGCGCTGATACCCGCCACGGCACCCGCATCTCAGCGCCGGCTCTATGACTCGATGCTGGGCACCATTCATCGGATGGCCGCGGAACACACCGATGTGGTCGACCTGAAGATCGCCGACGCGGCTCTGGGGGAAATGGCCGAGGCGTTCCGGGTCTTTCGCCCGTTCCGACACGAACGGAAGGTCACCATCTTCGGCTCTGCCCGCACCCTGCCGGATCACGCCGTCTACAACCGCACCCGGGACCTCGCCGCCTCCATGGCGGCATTCGGATGGATGGTGGTCACCGGAGCCGGGCCCGGGATCATGGCCGCAGGTATGGAAGGTGCGGGACGTGAACATTCCATCGGGGTCAACATTCGGCTGCCGTTCGAACAGGGGGCCAACTCCTTCATTGCCCAAGACCCAAAGCTGGTCCAAATGCGGTACTTCTTCACGAGAAAGTTAATGCTCATGAAGGAGTCCGCCGGCTTCGTAGTTCTGCCCGGCGGATTCGGTACCCTGGATGAGAGTTTCGAACTGCTTACCTTGCTGCAAACGGGAAAGACCATGCCGGCCCCGGTGGTATTGCTCGATATCCCCGGGGATACCTACTGGTCAGGATGGGATCGTTTTCTCGAAGAGGAAGTGGCCCCCAAAGGGCTTGTCTCCGCCGACGACAGGGCGTTGTTCATCATCACCGACGACATCGACGAGGCCACCTCGGAGTTGCTCGGCTTCTACCGCAATTACCAGTCGTGCCGGTGGGTCGGCAACCTGCTGGTGATCCGCATGCTGGTGGCGCTGGACAAGGCGGAGTTGGCCAGCCTCAACCGCCGGTTCGGCGACATCGTCGACGGCCCTATCCGACACACCAAACCATTCGCCCCGGAGCGGTCCGGCAACGATCACCTCGACCAGCCCCGCCTGGCTCTCCGTTTCGATCGAATTCATTACGGCCGACTTCGTCAAATGATCGATGCGCTCAACTTGTGCACCGGTGGCGGCGGTTGACGAGGTGGCCTGGTGACCGGCGCCAGGAGTCGTGAGCCTTGACGACGCCAGATCGGACTCTTGTGATTGCCGGAGCCGGAATCGGCGGATTGGCGCTTGCCGCCGGTCTGAGGAAGCAAGGCCTCCCGGTGACGGTGTTCGAATGTCGCAACAGCCTGGCCGAAGTGGGGGCGGGGATCTCGTTGTGGCCCAATGCCTTGGCCGCTCTCGACCAGTTGGGCCTGGGTGCAGAGGTCCGGTCGCTGGGCGGACAGGTGGCGTCGGGAGGAGTACGGCGGCCGAACGGGACCTGGATACAGCGTGTGGATCGGGATGCCTACGAAACTGCCCTGGGTGAGCCGTTGGTCGTGATCCATCGCGCCGATCTCTTGGATGTCCTCAGAGCCGCGGTGGAGCCCTCGTCTCTTCGACTGGGCATCGGAGTCGAGGGTTTCGAGGTTGGCGCCAATGGCATTGAAGTTCGGCTCAGTGACGGATCGACCGAGATAGCCCAGGGTCTGATCGGCGCAGATGGCGTGCACTCGGGGGTGGCTCGCCAGCTCTGGCCTCAGGTGCATCTTCGGTTCGCCGGCTATACCGCCTGGCGGGGCATCGCCCAGTTCGGTTTGGGAATCGATCACGTACCCGGCGAGACATGGGGGGTTGGTGGCGAGTTCGGTTTCCTACCCCTCGGCACCGACCGAACCTACTGGTTCGCCACCGAAAATACGGCCGAAGGTGGCCGGGCATCTGAAGGAGAATTGACCTACCTGCGGGACAGGTTTGGCGAATGGCACGCCCCGATCCCGGCGATTCTCGCGGCCACGGACACCACGGGCCCTGGACACGTACTTCGGAACGACATCTACGACCGTGCTTTGACCGGGAAGTGGACCCATGGCCCGGTCGCCGTCATCGGCGATGCCGCCCATCCCATGAGACCCCATCTCGGCCAAGGTGGGTGTCAGGCCCTCGAGGACTCGGTGGTCCTATCGCGACAACTTTCATCTGGTGATCCACCCGCGCAGGCCTTTCAGCGATACGAGTCGGCACGACGTCGACGAGTCCGCAGGATCGTCCGGGAGTCGGCCAATCTCGGCCGGTTCATTCAGGCCCCACGCCCCTTCGCTCCGCACATTCACCGCCTGGCCTCGATGATGCCCGAGGGGTTGTTGATCCGGCATCTGGCCGGGGTCGCCGGCCGGGATGCTTTGGACTGATCGGCGGAGACGGCCAGATCGGCTTGGGCCGTTAGGGGCCGTCGATCGACGCTGATCCCGACGCGGAAGTAAGAGAAGGTCCACCCAGCAGTTGGGCCGCCTTTTCCACGGCTCGACGGGCCCGGGTGATCCGTTTCTCCTCCGCCGCCAATGCCGGGTCCTGAGGTTCCCCGGCTCGCACCGACTCCGAGGCGATCCGCAGGCGGGCCAGGGCGAGATCAGCCAACCTGTCCGAGATCACCACCAATTGATCGGCGACTGCCTCGGTGTCGTCGCTCACTTTCCCGGGGCGGCCGATGGAACATCGACTTCGACGATGTCGAGCTTCCCGTCGGCATTTTGCGCCCGAATCACCTTCTTGTCGAACTTTCCCACGCTCGTCTTGGGAAGTTCGTCGATAAACGTCCACCGTTCGGGCACCCACCAGCGTGACACCCGACCCTGGAGATGGGCCACCAGGTCATCGGCGGTGACCGTCGAGCCTTCGCCTCGAACCACTGCCACCAACGGACGCTCACTCCATCTCGGGTCGGGAACGCCGACGACGGCCGCCTCGAACACTCCGGGATGGGCCATGACTTCGTTCTCCAGTTCCACCGAAGAGATCCACTCCCCACCGGACTTGATGACGTCCTTGGTGCGGTCGCTGATCTGCATAAAGCCCTTCTGGTCCAACCAACCGACATCGCCGGTACGGAGCCAACCGTCGTGGAAGCGCTCGGGGCTCGGCTCCCTGTAGTACGAGCCGGTGATCCACGGGCCCCGAACCTCGAATTCTCCAACCGTTTCGCCGTCACGGGGTAGCACGGTGCCGTCCTCGGCGCAGACGCGGATCTCGACTCCGGGGACGATCCGACCGGTCTTCGCCCGCCAATCCATCTCCTCCTCGGGCGGTGTACCCCGGGGCGGAAAGGCGACTGCACACAATGGGCTGGTCTCGGTCATACCCCAGCCCTGGATCATTTCGATGCCGAACTGTTCCTCGAAACGCTCGATGAGATGGCGAGGAACAGCGGCGCCGCCGGCCGTGACCCCCCGCAGCGACGACAGATCGACCGGATTGGAATCGGCGTACCGCAACAGGTCATTCCAGATGGTGGGGACGCCCGCTGACAGTGTGGGTCGATGAAGAGCGATCATGGCGGCCAGGGGACCGGCCTGAAGGTACTGCTGGGGCATCACCATGTCGGCGCCGGTCATGAACGCTCCATAGGGGGTACCCCAGGCATTGGCGTGGAACATCGGAACGATGGAGAGGACCCGATCGTGTTCATTGATACCCAGCGACGATGCTGAGGTGATCGCCATGGAGTGCAAGTAGGTTGACCGATGGCTATAGGCGACACCTTTCGGGTTCCCGGTGGTGCCCGAGGTGTAACACATGGCGGCAGCTTGACGTTCATCCAGTTCCGGCCACTGGAACCCCGGCCGTTCCGCCGCCAGCAGCTCGTCGTAGTCGAGGGTGTTCCCCAACGCATCTGGGTCTCCCTTCCCGACCACTATGAAGTGCTTGACGGTGGTGAGCTGGTCGCGTACCCGTGCCAACAGGGGAATCAACGAGGCGTCGACGATGATCGCCTTGTCTTCCGCGTGATTGACGATGTAGGACAGTTGTTCGGGAAAGAGCCGGATGTTCAAGGTGTGCATCACGGCGCCCATGGCCGGGATGCCCAGGTAGGCCTCGAGGTGGGTCTGATTGTTCCAAAGGAACGTACCCACCCGGTCACTGTCGCCGATCCCCAACCGGGACAATGCCGCGGCCAGACGTTCTGACCGCTCGGCCACTTCAACAAACGAGGCTTCGGAGGCTTCGCCGTTCGGCCCGGTGATTGTCACCACCAAACTGTCCCCATAGACCTGCTGTCCGTGGCGCAGAATGCCACTCACGAGCAACGGGGCATCCTGCATGGTGCTGAGCACGGTTGGTCCTCCTCTGGTTGTGATCCGAAACCTCAGGATTGAGCCTACCGACCCTGACGCCTTGCGGTCGGAGTGGTCGGAGCGGGCCGATGGCCCGCCCGGTGATACCCCCTGTGCGGCCCTTGATTGATAATGCAATCGATGTTCTACTTGTCTCAGCTGCAGTGTGTACTCCGACCGTCCCGACGGCTCGGTTCGGGTGCCACCATCCAATCGTTTCAGCAGTCGCACTGACCCTCTGAGCCCGGCAACTCACTCTGATACGGCGAGCGGCACTGAGGTTTCAGGGATGGGCAAAGCACTGATGGCCATGGGTGCGCTTCTGGCTGCCGTAGTGGTCGGGATGGTCTTGGTGGTCACTGTGGTGATGAGCCAAGGTTCAACTTCCGTACAGGGTTCCGCCGATTCGGGCGGAACGGCTGCGGTGGCAACCGCAGGTGGAAGTCCGGGTTCAGGAGGTACCAGCCCGGGACCGGCCATCCCCCCTGACTGGCTCCTTCTCTACCAGCAGGCTGCCGGGACCTGTTCTGGTTTGTCGTGGCCGGTACTGGCCGCCATCGGAACCGTCGAATCAGACAGTGGTCAATCGACAGCTCCCGGCGTCTGGTCGGGGTCCAACAGCGCCGGTGCCGAAGGCCCCATGCAGTTTGAACCGGCTACCTTCGCCGCCTATGCCATTGTCGGACCAGGCGGAGCGCAGCCGGCGTCCCCTTATGACCGAACTGACGCGGTGTACACGGCTTCGGCTCTCCTGTGTGCAAACGGTGCCGGGTCGCCGGCCACCCTGAGTGCCGCAATCGCTGACTACAACCATTCGAACATCTACGTGGACACCGTGCTCACCCTGGCTCTGGCGTTCGGTGACGCACCCCAGATCACCGGCACGGTGGTTGCCGCCCTTTCCTTCGCGGCCCAGCAGCTGAATACCCCCTACCTCTGGGGTGGCACCGGGAGTGGAGGTTTCGACTGCTCAGGGCTCACCCAGGCCGCATACGAGACTGCCGGAATCAATCTTCCCAGGGTGGCTCAAGATCAGTTCGACGCCGGACCATCCGTTTCGGGTGGCGCGACGGTAGCGCCCGGGGACCTCACCTTCTTCGGTGACGGACCCTCGGGGGTCGACCACGTCGGTCTCTATGTCGGAGGGGGCGAGATGATCGATGCTCCCCACACCGGGGCGCTGGTTCGTTTCGACAATGCCAACTGGTCCGGTTTCGCGGGGGCCACCCGCCCGGAAGGCTAGACCGGGAATCGGGATCGCGGCACTTCGGTGATGCATAAGAATTTCCGACTTGGGGAGTGGGTCGAGTGTCCGCCTGCCATCCGTCCCATGCCGACAACCGGCCATTGCGTCTCGACTACCTCAGGGCCAGCTGTCCGGGAAGGATCGGAGCCGGCAAGGATGTCTGCCCCATGAGGTATCGATCCACTGCCGAGGCGGCTGAACGTCCTTCGGCGATGGCCCACACAATGAGGCTCTGCCCTCGGGTCATGTCACCGCACACGAAGACCCCTTCGACGTTGGTCGACCACGATGTATCAGCGACCACGTTGCCGCGGGGGTTCAACTCAATCCCCAGATCGGCAATCATGCCGCCCTGCTCTGGCCCCAGGAATCCCATTGCCAACAGCACCAGCTCGCAAGGAAGTTCGAAGCCCGATTCGGGGACGGGTTCGAATGCCGGATGTCCTTGCTCGTTGTAGGCCAGCTCCACCTCTTCACCCCGAAGCGCCCGGACATTTCCGTTCTCATCGGACAGACACTCCACGGTGGTCACGGCGAACAGGCGTTCACCACCCTCCTCGTGGGCAGCCGAGGTCCGAAGAATGAGGGGCCAGGTCGGCCACGGATTGTTCCCGGTCCTGTTCCTCGGGGGCTCGGGCATGATCTCGAGCTGATGCACGGCCAAAGCACCCTGCCGGTGAACGGTGCCCAAGCAGTCGGCCCCGGTATCCCCGCCGCCGATGATGACCACGTGTTTGCCTGCGGCGGAAATCGGTGAGACGTCCAGCAATCCCTCCTGGACCATGTTCGACGGCTTTAGATACGCCATAGCCCGGTGAATACCGGCGAGCTCACGACCCGGGACCGGCAGGTCGCGGGGCAGCGTTGCTCCCCCGGCCAGCACCACCGCGTCGAATTCATCGACCAATGACTGGGCGCTGACCACCGAGGCGTTGGCGGCCGCCGCCCCGGAAACCTCGCCAGCCGGCTGGCCGACCGAGATCCCGCACCGGAACTCCACACCCTCGGCCTTCAACTGGCCGAGTCGGCGGTCGAGCACCGCCTTTTCCATCTTGAACTCCGGGATCCCGTATCGGAGCAGCCCGCCGGGCTTCTCTGCCCGCTCGAATACCACCACATCGTGACCGGCACGGGCCAACTGCTGCGCGGCGGCCATCCCCGAAGGTCCGGATCCGACAATGGCTACGCGCTTTCCAGTGGAGGTCACGGCATTGACTGGCTTCACCCAACCTTCCGACCATGCCCGCTCGGCAATCTCGTACTCGATCCGCTCGATGGCCACTGGATCGGCGTTGATCCCGAGCACGCACGACCCTTCACACGGGGCCGGGCACAGACGTCCGGTGAAGTCGGGAAAGTTGTTGGTGGCATGCAGCCGCTGGATCGCCTCCGACCAGTCGCCCCGGTAGACCAGGTCGTTCCACTCGGGAATCAGGTTCCCAAGCGGGCAGCCCTCGTGGCAAAAAGGAATCCCACAGTCCATGCACCGGGCTCCCTGATGTTGAGCATCTTCGACCGGAAACGGTTCATAGACCTCTTTCCAGTCACGCAACCTCACGTGCACCGGGCGCCGGTTGGGCAACTCCCGGTCGAACTTCAAGAATCCGGTGATATCACCCACGGGACACCTCCATCACCGCTTCGTCTATCGAGCGACCTTCGGCCACCGCTTTCTCCGTTGCCTCGAGCACCCGGCGGTAGTCCCTCGGCATCACTTTGACGAACTGCTCAGAGTTGCTCATCCAATCAGCCAGAATGGCGCGAGCCACCTCCGACCCTGTCTCGTCGACGTGCATGGTGATCCTGTCCTTCAGCCAGGTTCGATCATCGGCGGACACCGGCTCAAGATCAACCATGTCCGGGTTGTACTGCCGCCCCAGCTCATCGGATGTGTCGTAGACGAAGGCCACCCCGCCGGACATCCCGGCACCGAAATTTCGTCCGGTGGGACCGAGAACCACTACCCGCCCACCTGTCATGTATTCACAACCGTGGTCACCGACACCTTCCACCACGGCGATGGCTCCCGAATTGCGCACGCAAAAGCGCTCGCCCACCTGCCCACGGAGGAAGACGTCTCCGGCGGTGGCGCCATAGAGAATCACATTCCCGGCCACGATGTTTTCCTCGGCGGCGAAGGGTGAGTCTTCCGGAGGACGCACGATGATGCGCCCACCCGAAAGCCCCTTGCCCAGGTAATCATTGGCGTCGCCGAACAAGCGCATGGTGACGCCCCTGGGCACAAACGCCCCGAAACTCTGCCCGGCCGAACCGCGAAAGGTCAGGTCAATGGTGCCGTCAGGCAGTCCAGTGCCACCGTGCCGACGAGTGATCTCGTACCCGAGTAATGTCCCGACGGTTCGATCCACGTTGGTCACCACCAGGTCCGCAGTGACCGGCGTACCACTCTCGATGGCCGACCGACATGCGTCCATAAAGGAATGATCGAGGGCCCGATCGAGTCCGTGATCCTGTTTCTGAGTGCAATGGCGCACCGCGCCCTCGGGCAGTTCCGGTTCCATCAGGACAGGCGTCAGATCCAACCCCGCCGCCTTCCAATGGGTGATGGCATCGGCAGTATCGAGCAGATCGACCCGGCCGATGGCCTCCTCGATTGAGCGCAGGCCGAGGGCGGCCAGGTACTCCCGCACCTCTTTGGCGATGTATTCGAAGAAAGTCTCCACGAACTCGGGGGTTCCGGTAAATCGCTTTCGCAATTCGGGGTTTTGGGTGGCGATGCCTACCGGGCAGGTATCGAGGTGGCAGACCCGCATCATGA
>PLZF01000107.1 GCA_003152015.1 Acidimicrobiaceae bacterium
GCCGGCCGCGAAATGCCCCGGCGCTCGCTTCAAGGGCTTGGAGCCGCTCGGCCTTGGTCTTCTCGCCGAAGGTGTTCCGTACGGCTCGTCGGACCAGCTCCGAGCGCGACGCCCCGGTCGTTCGGGCCACACGGTCAAGTAGCTCCAGTTCGTCATCGCCGAGGTAGATTTGAGTTCGTCCCACAGCACCACTATACACCTTCTGGTGTCTCATGTTTGCGAGGTCCCGGCCAGGGATTGAGGGCCCGTCGGGGATGGAGCTGCACCGGACCCCAGACTCGATCGGATGGGCTTCGGCTCCGGATCGACGGTCGGGATTGTCGCTGCCGGCCCCGGCACGTGAGGTTTGGCCTGATCCCTGTTTCAGCTGGTGAACCGCTCCGAGATGTGCCTGCGCTGATTGTTGGCGTCCAGATGG
Organism: Acidimicrobiaceae bacterium; assembly: GCA_003152015.1. Classification (GTDB taxonomy): domain Bacteria; phylum Actinomycetota; class Acidimicrobiia; order Acidimicrobiales; family RAAP-2; genus DASZIT01. Next base: position 419 of record PLZF01000107.1, read on the forward strand.
TGTGGTTCGGTGCGCACAATCTGTGCTGTCGTTCGGTCTCGTCCCATGCGTGGTCGCCAACGCTCGCTGGCACGAATGGTTTCGGGGTACAATATTCCGTGAGAGTCCATCGGTCAGCTCACCGCCACGGTGTCGACGATGCCGACATACACCATGCTGTCGAGCATGCGATGGCCGAGGTCGAGCTGGACCGAGGAACGCCTGCTCATCTTTGGTCCTGATCGGTCGGCCAATATGCTCGAGATCGTTGTCCTCGACCACGAGAACGAAGCGATCGCAATACACGCTATGAAGATGCGCCCCCAGTTCACCCGCTGGCTGTCGCATCACACATCAGAGGAGGGATCATGAAGAAACTATTGCGGGATGAGGAACTCGACCGGATCGCAGAACGCACCGAAGAGGATCTCGACCGCCTTGCTGAACAACTGGACAGCGGGGAGTCGCCGGCGCTCCGAATTCGGCGTGGACCTGGTCGGCCACCCATGGGGTCGGGACCTGCCGAGGCGATCCGCGTCCGGTTGGATCCCGACCTACGCCGGGCTGTCGCCGAGCGGGCACAAGCGCAGGGAGTGACCGATAGCGACGTCGTGCGAAGTGCACTACGTAGGTACCTGGAGGCCTCGTAGGGCCCGCAGTCGACCCCCGAAAATCAAGTTTGACGTGACCGGTGACGCGGATGGCCGACCGCTCCCGATGTGCCTGCGCTGCGGCCAAGAGGAAGACGATCGTCGTTCTGGCGCGTCATTCGGTGCCCGAGCGGGTCACAATCGTGGTGATGGCGTGGGGTGAGCAAAGGAGAAGCCCCGTGACCATTTGTCATGAGGTCGCCGTCGTCTCATCTCGCAAGGGGATCGACGCGGTGGGAGCCACGGCCGCTGCCCAGGATCCCGCGATCGCCCTCCGGCTCCGGCCACCGCGTCTTCTCTTGCTCAGCCCCGGTATCCTGGAAACATGGCCGCAGTGCGTCCGATCATGACCGGTGATGAGTGGGCAGCCGCCGATATCGGTCGCCCGCCCACGCGCGATGACGTGACCATCACCCTGGACGGTCGACGGATCGACTCCAAGGAGAAGGCGATCGCCTGGCTGGCCGAGATCGAGGCCGACCGTGCAGCCGGCAAAACGGCCGCCGACACCTTTGCCTGAACATCCCCTTCCGGACGTCGCCCGCCTCACGGAGGTCCTCGACCGCCACGGTGTCGATTACCTGGTGATAGGTGGCGTAGCCACCCAGGCCTACGGGGCCGAACGGCCCACCGGCGATTTCGACTGCCTGGTGCGGCGAAGCGTCGCGAACTTCGACCGACTGGCTGCCGCGATGCGAGAGCTGAACGCTCGCCTCCGGGTCGAGGGCCTCAGCGATGACGAGGCAGCCGCCCTGCCGGTCCAGCTGGACGGCCTGACCCTCAGCCGGTCACAGATCTCGACGTGGGCGACCGATGCCGGGTAGCTGGACGTGTTGGTCGACATGGTCAACCGCCAGGGCCACCGGCAGCAGTACGAGGACCTCGAAGGTGCCGCCGAAGAGCTCACCGTCGCAGGTGTCCAAGTCCACGTGGCCGGCCTGGAGGACATCATCGCCTCGAAGGAGCATGCGGGGCGCCCCAAGGACCATGAAGCGCTCCCCGAGCTCTACCGACTCCGTGACGGCTCGACGAGGGACACGACCCCGGGCGAGTAGCCGACCTGGCTCTGCATCAACATCGGCTCGGGTCTCGCCAGTCCTGGCGGTGGACTCGGGTTGGAGTTGATCCGCTCAAGCGGACACGGAGGCCCCAACATCCTGGACGGGATGTACGACGAGGGTGTCACTGAACCGCCGGTTCGGTGCGCGCGTCATGCCGTCCAACGCAACATGTGTTCGAGTTCCGCGAGCGCTCCCGACGTGCCTGCACCGCAACCATAAGGGCGCCGGCCGTCTGACGCGTCGTTCGGCGCCCGAGCGGGTGTGGTCGGCGGCACCCACAGTATCGGCTGCCGAGCGCGGGTCCGTATGCTTTGCAGTCGGGGCAGGCGGCCTCCGTGCTTGTCCCTGTTGCTGCGCCCGGAACGAAGCCTCTGGGATGCACGACTTTTTCGCTCAGTTGAATCGTAGACCCGACCAAACATCGGGTCTACACGACTCACCACCCTCAGGCTGCACTTCCAAAGAACTGAGCGTCGCCGAAATCAAAGACGCCCCCGTCGGCGGCCGCAAAGCGATAGCCGAGCCCGCTCGTAGTGCAGGCGATCGCGACGATGGGCTGGTTCAGGTGAACGTTCCCTGTCGAACCGTAGAACGGTGCTCCAAAGGCAAAGACACCGCCGTCGGCGGCCACCTCCCAGTACCCGCCGGTGCTGGGATCACCGCTTATCCCCACGATCGGCTGATTGAGGGCCATTCCGCCCATCGAGCCGAGGAAGTGGGCGTCCCCAAAGCTGAACACACCGCCATCCGAGGCCACCAACCAATAGCCCTTCCCGTCCGGCGTCGACGCCATCCCGACTACAGGCTGGTTGAGGGTCTCCCCGCCCATCGAACCGAAGTAGTGGGCGTCCCCAAAGCTGAACACACCGCCATCCGAGGCCACCGACCAGTAGCCCTTCCCGTCCGGCGTCGACGCCATCCCGACTACAGGCTGGTTGAGGGTCTCCCCGCCAATCGAGCCGAGGAAGTGGGCATCCCCAAAGCTGAACACACCGCCATNNTCCCCAAAGCTGAACACACCGCCATCAGTGCCTGTGAGCCAGTAGCCCTTGGCGTCCGAGTTGGAGGCGATTCCAACGACCGACCCATAGGGCGTGATCCCCTGGCTCGGCAGACTGCCGGCGTCGATTGCCTGCCCAAAGTTGCGGACGCCGCCCCCTGCCTGGGCGATCCAATAGCCCCCGCCTGTCGCACTTGGTGCGATGCCGACAAACCGCTGCGGATTCGGGGCGGTGACGGTGAACGAGACAGAAACGGTCTGAGCGGTTGCAGGTGCGTTAGAGGTGTCGCAGGTGAGCGAGAACTTGTAGCTCCCCGGGGAAACCGGCACATTGGGGGCGGTCGACGGGCTCGTGAGAGTCCTCGGAATGACAAAGTCTTGGACGCCGCTGATCCCGGTGACACTGCCGCCAACCCCGACATAAGGCAAGACCACATAGCCGCCGTTCGAACCCGCCGAGCTCTCGAAGACTGGTGTTCCACACCCGTTGCCAGCGGGACCGAACTGGACGGCCACGACTTCACCGACCGCTGCTGAACTCGGACTCACCGAGAGGGTCGGCATCACCGTCGCCTCCGCAAGAGAAGGTATTCCCACGACGAGCCCAACAGCAACGAACACTACAAATGCAGCCACGGTCGCTACGGGCAAGCGGACCTTGCTTCCAATTCGGATCTTCATGGCGATTCCTCTCCTCGATGCTCTCGCAACCATTGGCGACGCCGACCTGCGTGGCACGCCGTATCGGCCTCGGACCTCTCGCTCTCACCCACCTCCTGATCTTCTTCGTCGGCACATGACGCGACCAGGGCCAAAGGTCACGCTTTCGTTGATAGGAGGAAAGTCGGTGACCCACAACGCCGATTCGCGGCGTGACCCCGAGCCGCCGGACGCCAAGAACGCTTGCCGTAAGCGAGCGAACCGGCCGTGCCGATATGCGCTGCGGCCAGCATGGCGACGGCCTCGTTCTGGCGCGGCGTTCTGTACCCGATCGGGCGGGCGTGACCGCCGTCCAGCGCGGTGATGGCTCCACCCACGGACAACCGATTGAAGAGGGCGGTTCTGCGTGCTTGGCAGCGGGCGCGGCCGAGCTCCGCTCACTCAAGTTGCATGCGCTCGGCACATCGGGGTTACCCGAGAAGATGTCGTGCATATCTCGGAGACGGGTAGCCGAGGTACGGTGGTGAGGCAACCAGGTTCACCTGGTGGCGAACAGATGGAAAGCCGGTGCCACGGATGTCAAGAATCTCAGCCACCAAGTGGTTTCGACTCCGCCTGGCCTTTGCAATTGGCGTGTTGGTCCTGCTTGCGATCGAACTCTCCGGCCATCGCAGTTGGCCCGTGATTCTCCTCCAAGGACTGCTGATCGTCGGCATTGTCATCACAAGTGCGCTCGACCTACGGAATCTTCGAGGCAGACGAGCGGCGGCACCTGGCCCACCATCGGCGTAACCCCTATCGCTTCCGGTTCGCGGTGTGCCCCCAAGCCGCCCAACGCCGAGCGTGCTTGTCGTACGCGAGCACGCCCGAGGATTCGATCTGCGCTGCCGGCAGTCGCCCGGGGACCGTGGTTCGGTGCTGGCGATCTGTATGTCGTGCGGACTATGTCTGTTCGTTCGACTACATTGTAGTCATGTCGCATCCCGTGTCCGTCCGCTTTCATGATCCTCGGGTGGCCGAGCAGCTCAAGTCCGAGGCCATTGCTCGTAGCGCCTCGACCTCCGCGTTGGCCGAGGAGTTAATCGACGAAGGTCTCCGAGCTCGTCGCCATCCACTGGTGAGCTTTCGCGACGGGCCGGCTGGTCGCCGTGCCTACGTGAGTGGCGGTCCCGACATCTGGGAAGTCATAGAGGGTCTGGTGGGCGGGGACGTCGCTCCCGACAAGCGGGTCACCCGAGCGGTCGACGTGTTCGGACTGCGCCGCGAGCAGGTCGAGGCCGCGCTCGCCTACTACGCCGAGTTCACCGAGGAGATCGACGCCCAAGTCGACGCCAACCGCAGAGCGGCCGAAGAAGCAGAGGCACTGTGGCGTCGCCAGCAGGACCTGCTGGCAGGGTGAGGCTCCTGCTCGACACTCACCACTCCCGCCTGGCCGCCGAGCGGCTCCGGGCTGATGGCCACGACGTGACAGCGGCCGCCGACGATCCGGTGCTCGCGTCCCTGCCCGACGAAGAGTTACTGCGGGCAGCAAGCCGGGCGGGCCGTGCCGTCGTCACGGAGAACGCGCGGGACTTCGACCGGATAGCACGAAGTTGGGCGGTCACCGGTGAACACCACGCCGGTGTCGTGTTCACGTCACCCCGGCGTTACCACCGGGGCAGCCGCTCCTACCCAGCCAACCTTGTCGTCGCTCTCAAGACCTTTCTGGCAGACCCTCCACAGGTCGACGACGATTGGGTCTACTGGATCCCGTAAGAACGCCGTGACCGGCGGCAAGTACGTCACCGAGCCACCTGCGAAAACCAGAGGTGCCTGATTGGCCTCGCCCGTGCACAGCAGCCAGCGATGTCGTTTGCAGGCGCAATCTCATCTTGCCAACATCGAAGCCAGGGGCCGGGGAGTCATATTCCGATCGAATTGGGATGTCACAAGGTCGAGGTGAACAACGAGGGACCGTACCCGACGGCGCTGCCTTCCCCATGGTAGATGTACGGCATTTGGTGTACACTGCATCCATGGCCTCGAAGACCGAACGACTGAACCTGCGTCTGACCTCCGCTCAAGACGCCGTCCTCCGTAGCGCTGCCGAAGCCCGAGGCGAATCGGCGAGCGAATACGTGCTACGGCACGCGGTCGAAGCCGCCGAGGTCGACCTGGCCGACCGTCGAGTGTTCGTTGTCGACGACGCAGCCTGGCAAGAGCTTCAGGCACTGATCTCGGCTCCGGCGTCGCTGCCCTTGCCGATGGCCCAACTCCTTGCCAATCCCACAGTGTTGGAGGAACCTGCCCGGTGAGCTTTGCCGGCCCGGAGTTGCTCACCAGCGAACACGTCCTGGCCGGATTCGACTGCGGCACGCCGGCACTCAACGGTTGGCTCGCTCGTCGGGCCCTCGGGAACCAGTCCTCCGGCACGAGTCGCACCTGGGTGGTCACCAGGACCGAGACCGGTCGAGTCGTGGCGTTCTACGCGTCGTCCACTGCATCGGTGATCCGTTTGTCGGCACCGAAGCCGTTCGGGCGCGATCAGCCCGACGAGATCCCCGCCATCCTTCTCGGGCGAATGGCGGTCGACTCCAAGCATCGGGGGCACGGTCTTGGTGCCGCACTCCTCAAACACTTCATGCTCAAGGCCATGCAAGTCTCGGTGTCCATTGGCGTACGCCTGCTACTCGTGCACGCCAAAGACGAAGACGCCAAGGAATTCTACGAACACTACGGATTCGTCGCATCGCCAATCGACCCTCTCACCATGATGATGCTCCTGGAAGATCTGTAGACGGCGCGCTTGGTATGGCGCACTTGCTGGCCCGGATGGAGGATCGCCTGCGCCGAACTGTCGAGGACGTGGCCGACTCCATGGCTGGGCGACCCCGGGAATGGTGCCCCAGACGACGGATCGACGGCTCCCGACGTGCCTGATTCGTTCGGTGTTGCTTGCTGGCGTCGGGGACCCGAGCTTCTGCGCCGGCGTTCTGCGCTGCCTCGCGGATGACGATCGCTGAGGTCAGCGGAGCTGCGATGTGCCCCGAAGGGCAACCGACAGGACGTTCAGCTTCCAGTGGAGTCGTCAGGTCCAGGCGGCCGATCAGCTGGCCCCGAGAGAGGTGGAAGGTCATCGCGCTTCGGTCGTGCACGGGCATCGATCACCTGCCAGCGGCCCGTTCCAGTCCGCTGGAGTCGCCGGGCCAGCCGGTGGCTGAACAACCGGATCACGAGGTGGCGCACCGGACCGATCATGAGCAGCAGACCGAGTGCATCGCCAATGAACCCCGGTACGAAGATCATCACTCCGCCGATGAGCACGAGCAGCCCGTCGAACAGCTCCCGGGTAGGCACCTCTCCCCGTTCCAACCTCTCCCGGGTGTGAGCCAGGACCCCGAACCCGACTCGCCGGACGATGAAGGGGCCGAAGGCGCTCATGACGACCAGGAGCGCCAACGCCCAGAGAAAGCCGATCTGCCCGGCCACGACCCAGAAAGCAGCGATCTCGGCGGCAATCACCAGCAGCACACCGACGAAGAACACACTGCAGGGTAACTGTTCGGCCGGGTCAGTACGTAACCACGAGCGCTCTGCCCTTCACGGAGGCGGGGAGGACCGCGGGTCGAGAGGCTGGCGAGCACATCCAAGCCGGACACCGGCGAAGTGGAGCGGACGAGCTCTGGCAGGCCAGAGAGGATGGAGCAGGCCCACCGGACCCAGAACTCTCGGACGCCGAACCAGGTGCGCGTGATCACCGGATGGGGCGCAGCGGGGGTCCGAACGTCGAGTTCGACATGATCGACGGAAGCGATCGTCTGACTGGCGAAGCGCTCCGAGACGTGCCGATCTGTGCGGGGGCCGCAAGGGTGCCAGTCGTTGTTCTGTCGTGCCGTTCGGTATCCGGTGGAGTGCGACCGACCGCTTGATACACGATGGATCACCCGTGTATCAAGCGTACTGCAGCTCCGTCCGAACGTGCTACGCGAATTCGACGCTGTGTACCGATTGTTCCGACTCAGACAGCCGATACCTGTAGGTCAGAACTCATGAAGAAAACAAGTTCGACCTTTCCTTTTGGACCTAAAAGTCAGGCAGCGACCGTCACAGTCAATAGCTGCGGTGTCTCGACTTCCTCGGGGACGGCTTCGCCGTCGGCCTGCAGTCCAGAAATATGAACCTCGATGGCTTCAGCAGCGCGTTCCCTGCACTCCTCGATGGACTTTCCGTGGGTGAAGCAGCCTGGCAGGGCAGGAACGGACACGACGAAGTCACCAGTCTCGTCAGGTTTGACCACGATGGTGTAGGTACGCACAGCTTCATCCTCTCACAAGGCGGCTCGGAAATCCTCGGTAGTCAGACCTGCTTGGGACAGGATCGACCGGAGCAGACCTGGCCCGATCGTCTCTCCCGCGTGCAATGGGACGGTCACGCGTCCGCCGCGCATCGGGTGCTTGAGCTGGGCGTGAGAGCCCTTCTGGACCACCACCACCCAACCTAATCGGCCGAGGGCTTGGACGACCTCCCGGCCCGTGACACGAGGAAGCGGTGGCATCGAGAGGAACCGTAGACGACATCTCTAACTCTGCCCACAGGGCAGCCCTGCCACCACACCACGCCTCTGGGGCCGTGGACGCCGCTTTGCGCAGGATCCGAGTTCATGGAGCCAAGGGCCTTCTGTTATCGCAACGCTGGGCGCACGAACCGAATGCTCGAGCTCGTGCGCATGCGCATCAATCTTGCCGACGATGCCGACGCGTACGCCGCCGGCATCAGGGCCTACCTCGACGCCGGCGGTCCGCTCACCGCACAAGGCGCCATCCGAGACCCAGTTGGGACGCAGTCCCTGCGGTGATCGGGGGAGTTTTTCTCCCCTCAATCACAGGGGGGCTACAGCTAGCGCCTTCACACCCCGCTCAGATCCGAAGCCCGAAACCGAGTGCAGCCCCGGATCGACGAACTACTGCACCGATGAAACGGGCCGCTCAACCGGGTTTGTACTCGATGGACAGTGAGTTCACGCAGTAACGGAGTCCGGTGGGTGCAGGTCCGTCAGGGAACACGTGACCGAGGTGACCGCCACAGCGGGCACAGGTGATCTCGGTCCGGGTGCTACCGAAGCTCTTGTCCACGTGCTCGTTCACGGTTCCCTCATCGAGGGCGCGGTAGAAGCTCGGCCATCCCGAACCCGATTCGAACTTCGTATCGCTCTGGAACAGATCGGCACCACAACCGGCACAGGTGAACATGCCACTGCCATCGACGTGGAGCAGCTCACCCGACCAAGCCGGCTCGGTGCCCTTCTGTCGCAGCACCGCGTAGCGCTCGGGTGACAGCTTCGCTTTCCACTCCTCGTCGCTCAGCTCCACCGGTCCTGCAGCTTCGGTCTTTGTGGTGTCAGTCATATCTGGGCCTCCTTGGGCCGGATGGTCGCGGCTGCACCTGCCACGGACTCCGGCATCCAACAAACAGTAGAACCCCGGCTTGGCCGATGGTGTTCCCCGTGGGCCCCCGAAATTAGGGGAAGGCCGTTTGCTAACGTCGCGTCAGATTTGGCCGGACCCCTGTTGACCTGCGGGCCAACCAACCTCACCAGGACGAACCCCATTCCATGGACCTTCGAGACCGACCCGAGGACGACGCCTTCCGCCGCGAAGTGCGCTCGTGGTTGACCGACCATGTGGTGGGCGAGTTCGCCGCCCTGGGCGGACGGGGGGGATCAGGGGATGAGACCTACGGGTTCGCCACCCGACTCGAGTGGGAGAAAGTGCTGGCCTCCGACGGTTGGACGTGCCTCGGATGGCCCACCGAACACGGCGGGCGGGGCGCGTCCATCGCCCACCAGGTCATCTTCAACGAGGAATACGTAAAGGCCAAGGCGCCGGGCCGGGTCAGCATTCTGGGTGAGGGTCTCATCGGTCCGACCATCATCCACTACGGGACTCCCGAACAGAAGGCCCGGTTTCTGCCACCGATACTGGCCGGGAGCGAGCTGTGGTGTCAGGGCTACTCGGAGCCCAACGCCGGGAGCGACCTGGCCAATGTCCAGACCAAGGCGGTTCTCGACGATGACACCGGCGAATGGGTGGTCACCGGCCAAAAGGTGTGGACATCGCTGGCCCACCAATCCGACTGGTGCTTCGTGGTCTGTCGCACCGAAGCGGGATCGGTCCGTCACAACGGGTTGTCCTATCTATTGGTGCCGATGGATCAGCCCGGGGTCGACGTTCGACCCATCACCCAGTTGACCAAGACGTCCGAGTTCAACGAAGTGTTCTTCGACGGGGCCCGGACGGCGAAGGACAATGTGCTCGGAGAGGTGGGTGATGGCTGGAGAGTCGCTCTCGCCACCCTGGCCTTCGAGCGTGGGGTGGCGCTGTTGGGCCATCAGGTCTCGTTCCGGCGTGAGTTGGATCACCTGATGGAAGAGGCCCGGGCCAATGGGCGCTCCTCGGAACCAGTGGTGCGTCAGAGGCTCGCCCGCGCCTACGCAGAGCTCGAAATCCTCCGTTTCAACACCCTGCGCAGCCTGTCCAACATCGACGGTCCGGTGGCTCCTCCCGAGGCATCGATCATCAAGCTGTATTGGGCAAGTTGGCATCGCGACCTGGGTGAACTGGCCATTGACGTGTTGGGGCCCGCCGGTCTGGTGGCTGAGGGTTTCCCCTATGAGCTCGACGAGTTTCAGCGAACGTTCCTCTTCAGCCGTTCCGAGACGATCTACGGCGGTTCCAACGAAATCCAGAAGAACATCATCGGCGAACGGGTCCTTGGCCTGCCGCCCGAACCCAAGGGAGCAACCCGATGACCGACACCACCACCACCCAGCCATCACCGATTCCCCAGGCGCCCACCCCACCACCCGGTCACGGGCTGCTTACCGGCAAGATCGTGGTGGTCACCGCGGCAGCCGGCACCGGTATCGGGTTTGCCACCGCCAAACGGTGCGTGGAGGAGGGTGCCACCGTAGTCATCTCCGACGCCCACGAACGCCGACTCAACGAGGCGGCCGATGCGCTGGCCCAACTGCCGGAGCTCTCGGGGCAACGGCCATTGGCCATTCCGTGCAACGTCACCGACGAGGACCAGGTGAAACACCTCTACGACGCCACCGTCGACCACCACGGTCACTTCGACGTGGCCGTCAACAACGCCGGGTTGGGTGGACAGGTGGACGTCGTCGACATGACCGACGAGCAGTGGTCGCTGGTGCTCGACGTCACGCTGACCGGCACGTTCCGGTGTACTCGTGCCGCCCTTCGTCACCTCTACGCCCAGGGCAGGGGGGGAGTCATCGTCAACAACGCCTCGGTCCTGGGATGGAGGGCCCAGGCTGGTCAATCCCACTACGCCGCGGCCAAGGCCGGGGTGATGGCGCTGACCCGCTGCGCGGCTGTGGAGGCGGTTCCCCACAACGTGAGAATCAACGCGGTCTCGCCGAGCTTGGCTGTCCACCCGTTCCTCAACAAGGTGATACCTGACGAGGAGCTGGCCGAGCTCACCAAAAAGGAGGTCTTCGGGCGAGGGGCCGAGGTGTGGGAGGTGGCCAACGTCATCGTGTTTTTGGCCAGTGACTACGCCACGTTCATGACCGGTGAGGTGGTGTCGGTCAGTAGCCAACACCCATAGGATCGCAGTGACATCTACCGGCGGCGTTCTGAAGGCGTTCTGAAGGCGTTCTGAAGGCCACCCGGATCGATGCACTACCCTCACGGTGTGTCAGATATTGCGGATCCCCGCGGGGATCTCCAGTGGGGGACCATCCCCGGTTTGGTGGAGGATGCCGCCGCACGGTTCGGCGAATCCGAAGCATTGGTCGACGCCCATGGACCTGGTGGGACGACCACCCGGCTCACCTTTGACCAGTTGGCGGAAGAAGTGGCGGCTGCCACCCGTGCGGTGCTGGCCAATGGCATCGAACGTGGGGACCGGGTGGCGATATGGGCGCCGAACTGTGCTGAGTGGGTGATCGCGGCGCTGGGCTCGGTGGGGGCAGGAGCATTGCTGGTACCGCTCAACACACGATACAAAGGCGCCGAGGCGGCATACATTCTCAGAGAGTCGGGGGCGAGACTCCTCTTCACCGTGCAGGGCTTTCTGGGCACCGACTACCCCGCCATGCTGGCCGATGCGGTGAAGGCCGGAACAGCCCTTCCCGACCTCGAGCGGGTGGTGGTGCTGAGGACCGGAGAGACAGGGAAGTCGGGCGAGACTGGGGAGCCCGGAGGGACTGGAGGCAACAATCCGCCGCCCGGGCCCAAGAAGGGCGACCAGGTGGTTCCCTGGCATGTGTTTCTACACGAGGGAGCCTCTGTCCCAAGTGATGTCGCCGCCGGTCGGACGGCTTCGATCACCAGCGGCGACATGTCGGATCTGATCTTCACCTCGGGCACCACCGGTTTTCCCAAGGGTGCGATGACCACCCATGGCCAGACGCTACGGACCTTCGCCACCTGGGCCGAAGTGGTCGGGTTGCACCAGGGTGACAGGTACTTGATCGTCAACCCGTTCTTCCATACCTTCGGGTACAAAGCCGGCATCCTGGCCTGCCTGATGACCGGGGCCACCATGGTCGCCGAGCCGATCTTCGATGTCGATGTACTTCTGGGCCGTATCGCCGGCGAGCGCATTTCGGTGTTGCCCGGGCCGCCGACCATCTTCCAATCGATCCTCGACCGCCCCGACCGAAAAACGTTCGATCTGTCGTCGTTGCGTCTGGTGGTGACCGGTGCCGCTCTGATTCCCGTCGAACTTGTGAAGCGGCTCTGGTCTGAACTGGACATCGAGACGGTGCTGACCGCCTACGGACTCACCGAAGCGACGGGTACCGTCACCATGTGCCGACAAGGCGACTCGGCCGAGGTCATCTCGGGCACATCGGGTCGGGCCATTCCCGACGTGGAGGTCTGCATTGTAGATGCCGACGGGGCTGAGATGGCCCGGGGTGAAGCGGGGGAGATCATTGTCCGCGGCTACAACGTGATGCGGGGCTATTTCAACGATGCCGAAGCCACCGACGCGGCCATCGATACGTACGGCTGGCTGCACACCGGCGATGTCGGCGTCATGGATGTAGACGGCAACGTCGGCATCACCGACCGCCTGAAGGACATGTACGTGTCAGGTGGGTTCAACGTGTATCCGGCCGAGATCGAAGCGGTGCTCCGGAATCATCCGAGTGTGGCCCAGGTGGCGGTGGTCGGGGTCTCCGATGACCGCATGGGCGAGGTGGGTTGCGCCTTCGTGGTACCGGTTCCCGGGGCATCGACCGAGGAGATGGTGGACACTCTGCCCACCTGGGCACGGGATCACCTGGCCAACTTCAAAGCGCCCAAATTCGTGGAGATCGTCAACCTACTGCCGACCAATGCCGGCGGCAAGGTACTCAAGCGTGAACTGCGTGAAAGGTTCAACGCCACCCAGCTTCAGTAGACAGAGCTTCACGAGACAGGACGAGTCTTAGTAGACAGAGAGGGGAGTGCCGTGCGCGGCATCGTATACACCGGTGACGACGTGGAAGTCACCGACCAGTTGACTGTGGGTGACCCGGGGCCGACCGAGGTGCGGATCGGGATCGGCGCTGCCGGGGTCTGTCACAGTGACCTGTCGGTGATCAATGGGACCATCCCGTGGAAGGCACCCTCGGTGCTCGGCCATGAGGGCGCCGGCGTGGTCGAGTCCGTGGGGTCAGAGGTACGGTCGGTGAAACCGGGTGACCACGTGGTCATCGCTACCTTGGCCAGCTGTGGGACGTGCCGGGCCTGTTCCACCGGGCGTCCCACCTGGTGCGTGAAGACGTTGGGGAACGTGTCCCAGCCCTTCACCTACAAGGGTGAGCCGGCATCGAACTTTGCCGCCACGTCGGTATTCGCAGAGTCGACAATTGTCAAAGAGGTCCAAGCCGTCAAGATCTCCAAGGACGTGCCCATGACCTCGGCCTGTCTCATCGGCTGTGGGGTGCTGACCGGAGTGGGTGCCGTGCTCAACCGGGCCAAGGTGCAAGCAGGGGAGACCGCGGCGGTATTCGGCGTGGGCGGCGTGGGCCTCAACGTGATCCAGGGACTACGGCTGGCCGGGGCCAGTCGGATCATCGCGGTGGACACGTTGGCCTCCAAAGAGACACTGGCCCGACAGTTCGGCGCCACCCACTTCGTCGACGCCTCGTCGTCTGACGCGGTTGCTGCCATCCGCGAGATCGTCCCGCCCGGGCCGGCCCGGGTCACCGGGGCGCTCGGGTGGACCGGAGGAGTCAACTGGTCGTTCGACTGCGTGGGACACCCCGCCGTCCTGCGCAACGCCCTCGACGTTCTCGACTGGGGTGGAAACGCACTGGCCATCGGTATTCCTCCCCAGGGCACCGAAGTATCAGTGGACGTGAACGCCTTGGCCTATGTCGATCGTGGCCTTCTCGGGTGTCGATACGGGTCGTCACGTCCTCACCACGACATCCCGTTGATGGTCGAGTTGTATCTGTCGGGCAAATTGATGCTCGATGAGTTGGTGACCGAGTCACGGCCGCTCGAGGGCTTCCGCGAGATCGTCGAGGACATGGAGGCGGGCAAACTGGCCCGGGGTGTGCTCACCTTCTGAGCGAAGAGCTGCCATCGAGTAGCGCCATGCACGCCCTGTCTCGCCTGTCCGGTTGGCCGGCTCGCAGAAAGCGACGGAGCGCCTCCCGGATGAGTTGTGACCTACATCCGCGAGTAAGCCACGCGGACATAGGTCAGAACGCGCCGGCACAGACGACACTGGCGGCACGCAATTGAAACATCGGGGTGGACATTGCGCTGAGACCTTTCCGCTCAATTCCAAGGGACGGAACAATCGCACTCCCTTCCGCCGACCTGCCTACGATGTCCGCAGTCGGTCCGCCACCCCAAAGTCGCATCAAGGGAGATTCACTTTCAAGTCCAGATCCAGGGAAGCGATCGACATTTTGGTGCTCTTCACCTCGATGCCGCCATTGCCCAGTTGCCCAAGGAGGTCGCCGCCGGGCACCACGACGACGACTAGTGCCGCCGCTCGAAGGATGCCACCAACTGGTCGCTCACCAGCCAGTTCGGCTCCGGGTACAGCCGGCAGTACATGGCGTCGCGCATCAGCTTTTCGACCCCGGTTTCACACATGTAGCCGGCGCCACCGAACACCTGCACGGCGTCGGTGGTCACCCCCACCGCGGCGTCAGAGGCCAACACTTTGGCGGCGATGGCTCCCCCGTCGTCTCCATCCAGCCATGCCCTAGAGATAGCAGCAGGCCCGACTCCTTGGAGTTGAACGGCCATGCCGGCCAGAAGGCTACGGACCGCGCCATGCTCGATGATGAACACGCCGCCCTGGTGGCGTGAATGGGCATACTCGAAAGCCAACTCCCACGCACGCCCGGCGATCCCACGGGCGACGGCCGACACTCCCAACCGCACCAGTCGGGTAGCCCCTGAGTCAGATCCCACCGAGTGAGGGACGGGGGTCGCCGTCACCTCGTCGAGCACAAGCCCCGCCGCCGGCGAAGAGCGCCACCCCATCTGGAAGGGATAGGGCTGGATCGTCAACCCGGGCGCCGTCGAGTGGAAGAAGAGAGCGGCCGAACCGGGAGCGGGATCGAGAATGGCGAAGCCGCCCGCACCCAGCGCGCCCGGAACGAAGGGGATTCTGCCGGACACACCCGCGGAGCCTTTCGAGATACCGAAGGCGAGGGACGGAGCAAGAGGCGGGAGGGTCACGGACCACCGCTCACCGTCGGCCACTGCGGCCACGGCCTCAGCGGGAAGCGCCGCCAACGCAACGTTGTGCAGGAGCACGGCGACGGCAAGCCCGGCGTCTCCCGCCGCCATCTCCTCAATCATTGCCAGGAGGTCAGCCGGGCCAAGCCCCGCACCGCCGAATTCTTCGGCCAGCAGAACGCGGTCGAGGCCGATAGCGCACGCCGCGGTCCAGCAGTGAGCGAACGCATCGCGGTCACCGGCATCGAGATCGGCAGAACGGGGCGCCACTTCCCGCTGAGTGAGGTCGCGTACGACCCCCAGCAGCTCATCATGTAGGTCGGTCGTCATTGCCGTCCTCCAACCAGGCGGAGCCTGCTCGGCGGCAACGCCACCATGGTCTCTTGCCGTGACAGCCCTCGGTACACCGTCAGGCGGTTGAGCTGGTTGGTGCCCTCGTAGATCTGGGTCAGTTTGGCGTCTCGCCACAGCTTTTCGAGCTCGGCCCGGATCTCGCCGGCGTCCAACCCGACTAGCTCCAGGGCCAGACCGGTCACGCTCACCGCCACGTCGGCCGCGTGGGCCTTGGCCAACGAGGAAAGTGCCAGCGAGCGGGTGACCGCCCGATCCGTCACTGTGTGGCGCAACACGGCGACAGTTGTCTGGCGCGCCCATGGTGAGGTGATCCACCGCCGGACGAGCGGTCGACGTCGCGTCGAAGAGGGCACCATCCGCATGGCTCGGACGAGGGGGTGGTGCAGAGCGGGGCTGATCGTGGCATCGACCTCGGTGGCTGCATCGAGGTAGCCCTGGCGGGCAAGGTGGATCTCCTCTTCCATGCGAGCCAGCGCCAGCTGGACCTGCTGGCGACCGATCAGGGTCGGCTCCTGCTCCAGCCAGCCGAGGACGCGGTCGTAGGCGCCGCGGGCGATCCCGGTCGCGATGGCGGCCACCGCCGGACGGGATGCTGCCAGCACCAAGAGAGTGGACGGCATTCCGTCTCCGGGGCGGCCCACAACCCGTTCGTCGGGCACGAATACGTCGTCGAAGATGAGTTCGGCCGCGGGGCAGGCCCGCTGGCCCATCTTGTGCTCGACCCGGCCCACGGAGAAGCCCTCACTGTGGGCGTCTACGAGGAAGCACGTCCAGGTCTCAGCCGGCCGTTTTGGATCGGACGGCATGCACACGGTTACCCAGTCAGCCAGGCTCCCGTTGGAGATGAACCGTTTGGTCCCGTTGAGCCTCCATCCGCCCGCAACGAGTACCGCCCGGCTGGTGATCTTGCCCCGCCGCATGAGGTCGACCTCCTCGACGTCGGTCCCTGCGTCAGGTTCGGTTACCGCGCAGGCCATCAGCACCGGCCGGCCTTGTCGCTCGGCGACGGCGATGTCGTGGAGCAATCCGTCCCAGTGGGTCACCCCGGTGACGAGTAGAGGCAGCATGCCGAGTCCGTGAGCACCGAAGATGTTGCCCACCCCAGGGCACGCTGCACACAGCTCCTCCAGTGTCACGCACATCTCCTGCACCAAGCCACCCTGCCCGCCCGCAGCGGAGGGAATCGCCAGGCTGAGCAGGCCGTGCTCGCAACCGGCCTTTACAAGGTCCCAGTCGACATAGCGTGGATCGGCGGCGGCGCGCTGGTCGATGTCAAGCGCGAGAGGCCGCACATGCTGCTGGGCGAAGGCGTGGGCTCGTTCTCGCACGTCCCCGAGCACCCGAACGGTCGACGGGTCCCTGGCGCGGAAGCGGGGGAACGCCTCCTCGAGAGATCGAACCGGGGGCACGGTGGCACTGACCCCGCGTTCAAACACGGGTCCGCACCGGGGCAGGGGCGGCGTCCACCTCGACGGTCGACTCGGAGAATGCCTCCCCGCGCAACGCCTTGGCGAGCGTAGGGAGGGTGAGGTGGTCGGGCCCGTAAAGGATCCCTTCGAATCGGTTCAGCTGCTGGACGTGGATGGCGCGCCGCGAGACCAGCAGCCGGCCCAACTTCAGGGCGATCGGGTGACGGTCACCGAGGGTCAACGTCGCCATTCCCGGCCGGGAGCTCTGCCCCGCCTCCAACGCGTTGATCTTGAACTCCGAGCCCTGCGGCTGGCCGTCCATCCAGGTATGGCTGAACAGTTGGATGCGCCCGCTGCCCAGTGCAGGGATCGACTCGCTCTGCAGGGTCAGGATGTACTCGCCATCCTCTGCGAGACGGCACGTCCTCCGCCCGGCCGGCTCGGTGAAGTCGATGGAGGCCAGAAACTTCGGGTAGTTGTAGAACTCGACTCCGCCGAGCCTGGCTATCTCCGTGGTGACCGGCAGGTGTTCGACCCAGGCGTGAAACTGGCGGCGGCTCAGCGCGGTGAGCAGCGCCCGGCCGGGCAGGTTGGCGCCAGCGTATGGCTCACAGAGCGGCACCGAGATGGCCAGCTCGTTGTAGGGACCAATGTCGCTGTCTCGGTACTCAAATGCGCTGACGGTGACGGCCCCCAGGCCAGGCGCCAGCCGCGCCGGCACGAACCTGGGGTCGGGGACGAGCCGGCGCAGTCCGGCGTATCGGGCCGGGAAGACTGCCGTCGTTGCGGTGCCGTCGTAGTAGAAGGCCGGAACCTTCATCAGATGACCACGGAATCCCACGTCCAACTGACGAACCGATTCGAAGAACGAAGAACCACCCATCGCACACCTTCCTTGAATGTCCCGGCGGGTCCAAGAGGCCCTGGCGAGCACTATTGAGGCTGGACTCAACAACGTAAATCCTTATTGACCTGTAGTCAATAGGAAATGAGTCGGGATGTCCTCCCCGTCAGAGAATGGCCATAGGGGAGCCCGGACCCAACTCGTTGATCAGTGATACAAGCTGCAGGCCGACGCGCAAGAGGAGCTCGACCAGCATCTCCCTGTCACAGGGGCGGTCACGAAGCCAGAGGAATGTCGATTCCTCGACGCTGGCGATCCAACCGCGGATCACAAGCCGAAGCATGTCGTTGGGTTCTGTCGAGAACGGCTCGGCGATCAGCTGAACCACCGCGTCGCGGTTCTCCTCGAAAATAGCGAGGAGGCCATCGTCCGAGCCGGCACCCCGCACAATTGCAATGTAGCTGGATGGGTGCTGCTCGATATAGCCGATATATGCCTCGAGCCCGCGGCGGAGCTGTTCGAGGACGTCGAGCGAGCGGTCGGGCTCCAATGCGGCGAGCAACTCCTTCGCCGCAGCTTGGACAACTGCAAGCTGGAAGTCGCGTTTGGTCGGGAAGTAATGGAAGAGCAGGCCCTTGGAGATACCTGCCGCCTCGATCACCTCATCGACGAGCATCTGATCGAAGGGGCGGCTCTTGATGAGCCCCAGGCCCAGCTCCACGAGCTGAGCGCGGCGGACATCAGCTCCCAGTCGTCGGCGGGGCGCGGCACGAGCGGCCGACCCCGATTTTTCCGAACGCAGTGCACTCGCCACGCGCCAAGTCTATTGACCTGGTCTCAGTATGCGCCGGACCACCCGGCCAACTGAGTCTCCGGGCGCCTCACCTTTGTTCGATCCCAATGCCAGGCATGTCCTTGAACGTGCCGAGTCCGTAGTGTCCGAAAACTCGATCCGCACCTCAGGCCACGCGCTCGTACTCGTCCACCGGGATGAGGACGGCCGCAGGACGGCCTCGCCGGGTGACCGAACTCAATCGGCCTGAGCCCAGCCGATCACCACCTTGGCCAACTCGACACCCCTGTCCTCTTGTAGGAAGTGGCCGCCACCTTCGATAGTGGTGTGAGGTTGACCCTTTGTCCCGGGGATGCGCTCGAGCAAGGGGCGGTCTCCGCCCCGGGTGATCGGATCCTGATCGGAGAATGCGCAGAGGAACGGCTTGGTGAATGTCTCCAATACCGACCAGGCCTTCTGATTGTCGGGTGTGGCCGGGTTGTCGAGGCTCTGGGGTATGAGGTCGGGGAAGGAGAGGGCGCCGGCTTTGAAGGAGGGGTCGGGGAACGGAGCGTCGTAGGCGGCGATGACATCTTCCGACATGGGCACCGTCACCCCACTGGAGACCAGCATTCCGATGGGCAGGTCGGGAGTGCGCTGTACGAAGTCGCGGAACTGCCACCACACGTCGGGGAGACGGACTGTGCCGTCGGGCAGCCCGGTGTTCGCCGCGCAGACCCGAGCGAACCGGTGGGGATGCTCGGCGACCAAGCGGAGCCCGACCAGCCCGCCCCAATCCTGACAGACAAGCGTGATGCCGGTGAGGTCGAGGGCGTCGAAGAGCACCGACCGCATCCACTCGACGTGGCGGGCGTAGGTGTAGTCGGTTTGGGCTGTCGGTTTGTCGGAGCGTCCGAAGCCGATCAGGTCGGGGGCGACCACCCGAAAGCCGGCGTCGACGAAGACAGGGATCATCTTGCGGTAGAGGAACGACCACGACGGTTCGCCGTGGAGGAGGAGCACCACCGGGCCCTCCTTTGGACCTTCATCAACGAAGCCCACCCGCAGCCCGTCGGCAGTGTGGGCGTAGCCCGGTGCGAAGGGGAAGTCGGGTAGGGAGGCGAATCGTTCGTCGGGAGTGCGCACTACGTCCATCGAGGCTCCTCAGCTGGTCGGTATGCAGGTTCAGGCGATGCTTATCGTCACGGCTTCGGCCCGTGTGCCGCAGGCCGGTGATAGTTGGGAAACCAGTAGGTGAACCATAGGGGGCCGACGATGAGCGCGGCGGGGATGCACCAGAGGCACCAGTTGAAGAGGGCGGATGACGGTTCGAGCTGACACACCGGGACGCCGAGCAGAGCGCTCACCGCCTGCTCCATTCCGCTTGGCGTCGAATTGATCCCAGCGTTCCGAGCGGGACCCGCAGAACACGTGGGATCAGTGATCCGATTCCGACAGACCTGTCCGGGGAAGCTTCTCTCGCGTGCCTGTGACTTTCAGCGGTACGTGGCGTAGTTCCGACGGCGCTCTGTGCCTGACGGGGTGCCCGTGAACTGAACCACACGGCTCATCGATCGGGGGCCCCGTCAACGTTCGTGATGATGTCGAACGTCTGCAACAACGGATTGTGCCGATCGACCGGCAGGGCGATCACCCGCTGGGCCGAGATGCCGGCGTTAGCTGTCCAGGCGTCGCCGGAGCTCGACGTACACTTCGGAACCCATGATCGCTTCCAGTTCCTCGGCCATCGACTCGATCACCGGCCGGTCACCAACGTAGGCCTGGGTGCCCTCGGTGCAGCACCACGCCATGGTGTCGCCCTCGGCGCCCCAGTCGCCTCTCGTCCACCCCCGAACTGTGGCCACTTCGGTCCCGTCGTCGCGTGGCTCCCAATCGACCTTGATCGGCAGCTGCCAGCAGACCGACGGCTTCCAGTCAATGGGAGACTCGCCCGAATCGAGGGCCGCCAGGTGCAACGCGCAACCAGCGCCCCCGTCGAATCCGGCCCGGTTGAGGAAGATGCAGGCCCCGTCAACCACCCGGGTGCTGCTGCGGGTGGTGTCGCCGAAGACACCACCTTCGGCCGCAATGGCGTGGTACTCGAAACGAGAAGGCTCCAATGTGGCCGCCAGCGCGCCGATACGGCGTGCCTCGTCGTCGCCGTCGAGGTCGGCACCGATCGAGCAACAGCCATGGCCAAGTTCGGCCGCCGGTTGCGGCAGGATCCCCAGGCAACCGCGACCCCAAATGCAGGTCCAGTTCGAATTGAGGAACGAGCGGTCGAAGCGCCACGTGGTGTCGCCGGCCGAAATCTCGGTGATCATTGGGTCCATGGGCGCACAGCGTAAAGGCAGGACCAGATGAAGTGTGGAGTGGGCCGGTCAGGATCCGCTAACGGGGTACCACTGTGATTGGACAGCGGATACCAGGCGCCCGGCTCAGTCGCGCGTCGGCGGTGAGCAGATTGCAGTCCAGTAGTTCTGCCAGCGCGACGTACGAGGCGTCGGAGGCCGACAGGTTGTCCCCGAGTTCCCACACCCGATCCAGGAGTGAGAACACCGGGTACCGGGTCATCCCGAGCCGTCGGAGGTTATCCAAGGCGGTCCAGCCCGCACCCGCACCCAGCTGCTGAGCCGCGACCCTTTAGGTGACGGGCGAGCGAGATGGCTGTCGCCGCGACCGAGAGCGACCAGAGGAGTGGGCCGATGCCGGCGGCGTAGCCGGCTGCGTTGGGGCCGCTGCGGCTGGCCAGACCTGCGAGTTCGATGAGGTTGACCGCGACTTCGAGGCCAGAACGAACCTTGCTATGCGCGTGATGGAGGTAGACCCTCCGGGTTCGGCGTGCAGGCGGAGATCCCAAACCGCCGCAGTGTCGTGCCGGCTCGAAGGTCGAAGCGGTAGGGGTCGAGGGTCCGGCCGCTGTAGCGGGCCAGAAAGGCTGCGACGGCAAGCTGTGCTTCGTCGAAGAGAGGCTCCTCTCCGGTCGTCTCAAGCATTGCCGTGGTCGATTCGAATCCAATCTATGGCCTTCCTCCTGTAGCTAGGAAGCCAGCAAACACCTCGAAGCCGATCCGGTAGGGGATGCAATCGCTTGCGTTGCTGAGGCAGCACCGGTACCGAACAAGCGCCGCAGCGGCAAGGTGACGTTCGTTCGTGTGATGGCGTTCCTGGCGTCCTAGGCTGCGGCGACACGGACAGCGCTCGATCCGAGGTGCACTATGCAGGTGATCATTCTGGGTAGTGGAAGCCCGCTTCCTGACCCTCAGCGGGCTGGACCGTCGACGTTGGTTCGCACAGCGATCGGGGACCTGCTCTTCGACTGCGGGCGCGGTGTGCTGATGCGTGCCGCTGCCGTGGCGTCGGGTGCCGGGGCGTTCCAGGCGCTGTTGCTGACGCACCTGCATAGCGACCACATCACTGACCTCAATGACCTCTTCACGATGAGGTGGGTGATGTCATTCTCACCCAACCCGTTGCCTGTGTTCGGCCCGAGTGGTACAGCCGCCCTCCTGCAAGCCACTGCGGCAATGCTGGAGCCGGACATCGGCTACCGCCTTGCCCACCACGACGACCTCCAATGGCGACCATCTGCAGCGGTGACGGAGGTTGAGTCAGGCGTAATCCTTGACCGGGGCACGGTACGAGTCACGGCCGCCCCTACCGATCATGCGCCAGTCCGGCCGACTGTGGGCTATCGCATTGACGATGGGGAACGCTCGGTGGTCATTGCCGGTGACACGGTGCCATGTGCTGGGCTCGACGTATTGTGCGCTGGGGCTGATGTTCTCGTACATACGGTCGTCCGGCGCGATCTCATCGAACAGATTGGCCTGCCACGGCTCGTCGATGTGCTCGACTACCACTCATCAGTACCCGAGGCAGCTAAGACTGCGGAACGAAATGGCGTCCGCACGCTCATACTGACGCATCTGGTACCCGCACCCGCACCCGGCACTGAGCAGGAGTGGCTGGACCAGGCCATCGCCCACTTCAAGGGAGAAGTGGTGTTGGCCACCGATCTGCTGACTCTTGACGTGTGACCCTAGGAAATCCGTGTCTTCGACCATCCCCGAAGTGCCGGGGCATCCTCGAAGAGATACCGCACGCACAGAATGTCCCCCGAACACCTACCCGTCTCGGTGAGCGCCATCAGCATGGCATCCGATGGCGGCCAGGGCTTTTGCGAAAGGAAACGAGGAGTGCTCCCACCGTGGGGATATGCGTCTCCACCAGTCTCGTCACACGGGACTGGCAACATTCGCCGATCATTTGGGCGACCCAATGATCGCCCGGGTCTTCAGCACTACGTCGAGGATCCTGTCGTCGCCCGACATGGTGAGTCGCTTTTGTCTTGGAACTGAACCAGGGACCCTCGGGTCCATCGCACCAGTGCCGAGGTATTCAGTACCGCTGTCAGGCATGGCGAGCGGCCATTACCCTTCCTCTGCATCGGCTCGTCGATCGGCGATGAGCTGGTCGCTGACCCGGTGGTCCCGGGCCGACGGGTCAGCATGGAGGCGCACGATCGCACGCAGACCTTCTCCGGGTCCGGCACTGGGCCGAGGTCGCCCCAACGCCCGGCCGAGTTCACGGCGTGAAGGCGAAGCCGCTGTCGCCCCTCGGATCGCACCACTGGCCACCCGAGCCAGGGACCGGGCGCGGCCCGGAGCCGCCCCGGTGACCAGGTCGTTCCAGTAGATCGCCCAACCCCCAGCTAGGCGGCGGCCGATCGGCGGCCAGGTGAGCGCCCTCCCGAGGCGTGACACCATCCGGGGATTGGCCAGCAGCAGCCCCTGGAGTGCGGCGGTCGACCCCTGGTAGGCACTCTGGTGTTGGCGGAGCCACTGCGCGTAGACAGCTCCCGCATCGCCCCCGCCACCCACGCCCAACACGGCTGATGCCGCCGCCCTCCCACTCGACATGGCCTGGGCGATCCCTTCGCCTTGCAGCGGATTGACCAGTCCGGCCGCATCGCCCACCAGCAGCACCGGCCCCGACACCGGGGACGTCCCGAGCATCCCCATCTTCAGCCATCCACCCAGGCGCGGGCCGGCCACCGCATCTACAGGGAGCAGGCCCAGCCGCCTCAAGTGCTCGAGGAAAGTGTCGAGATACCTGGTGGCCCGGGCCCCGGCCCGACGATCGGAACCGGCACCTACTCCCACTCCGGCATTTGCCTGTCCGTCCGGGCCCGGGAAGAGCCAGCCGTAGCCGGGGAATCCCACCCCCGGCTCTTCGTCGAATAAGACGATGACAGGTAGCTCCACTTCAGCATCGATGTAAGTACGGACAGCGAAGCCCCACTGCACCCGATCGGCCCGGACCATGCCGACCGATCCGGCCACCGCGCTGGTGGCGCCGTCGGCCCCGATGAGAGCCCCGGCCCGCAGACGACCTCCGTCGTCCAGATGCACCACCGCCGCGCCGCCGACGCCATCACCGCCGCCATCTTCGACCTCGACCGCCGCCACCCTTGCGGTGATGGCGACGGCTCCCGCCTCCATCGCCGCCCGGTACAGCACGTCGTCGAACACCTTGCGGGGCAGCGCCCAGGCACACCCCGGGTAGGTGAGCCCGGGGACGGCGGGAAGGATGACCCGTCCCCCCGACGGTCCGATCACCGCCATGTCGCCGAGGGACACCACCCCCTCCGGGGCGATCCCCAACTCGCCGAGTAATTCCACCCCCCTCGGCCCGACCAGGTCACCACAGGCCTTGTCCCGGGGGAAGCGCGCCTTGTCCACCAGGGCGACATGCGCCCCACTGCGGGCGAGCTCGAAGGCGGCCACGCTCCCGCCGGGGCCGGCACCGGCCACCACCGCGTCAAATGAACTCAGTGCGGCGGCCATCCGCCAGTTCTAGTGGTTGGCCTCAGTATTTGCCAGCAACGACAACGCCTGCGACCTACGCTGACCGGCAATGATGGGAAGAATCGACACAGCCCCGAACCGCCAGGCCACCGAGCTCTTCGACGGCCTGCCCGCTCGCTACGACCGGCTCGGCGCGCTGTTGTCCCTCGGTCAGGACCGGCGCTGGCGGAAGGAGATGGTCCGCCACGTTCGGGCCGCCCCCACGGGTCGGGTGCTCGACGTGGCCACCGGCCCGGCCGGTGTGGCTCTGGCCATTCGCTCGGCTACCGGAGCCCAGGTGGTCGGTCTCGACCTCACCGGCCCCATGTTGGAGCGGGCCCGCCAGAACCTCCTCACCCAAAACGAGCACGGCGTGCATCTCATCCAGGGGAGGGGCGAGGAGCTCCCGTTCGCCGACGGAGCCTTCGACGCCGTCACCTTCACCTACCTCCTGCGCTACGTGGCCGACCCGGCGGCCACCGTCGCCGAGCTGGCCCGGGTGGTGCGGCCCGGCGGCATCCTGGCCAGCCTCGAGTTCCACCTCCCCCCGGCACCCTGGTGGCGTGGTTTGTGGTGGGGCTACACCCGTTTGGTGCTGCCGGTGGCCGGGTGGCTGACCGGCGGACGCGAGTGGTTCGAGGTCGGCCGCTTTCTGGGGCCGAGCATCTCGCGTCACTACCGCCGCTACCCGTTGTCGTGGACGGTGGATGCCTGGAAGCAAGCCGGCATCGAGGGCGTCGGGAGCCGCCTCATGTCGCTCGGCGGGGGACTCGTCATGTGGGGGACCAAGCCCGGTGGCAGCTGAGCCCACTGACACCGGCCCTGAGCCCGCCGACACCGGAACCGGCGCCGGCGTACCACCCCAAGGGCCTGCCTATTACGCCTCCGGTGCGCACACCCGGTGGCGCGACGTGCGAGCTGTCCTCCATCCGCCGTATACCGCCTGGCACCTCTCCTACGTGGTGATCGGTTCTCTCATCGGCACGACTGTCAACTGGAGCACCCTCGGCGCCGCCGTCCTGGCTTTCTTTTTGGCCGTGGGGGTGGCCGCCCACTGCCTCGACGAACTTCGGGGTCGACCGCTCGGCACCGCCCTTTCGGCCCGCCTCTTGAAATCTGCCTCCGCCATCAGCCTGGGCGGTGCGGTGGCCATCGGCATCGTCGGCATGTACCGGGTGGGACCGTGGCTCGGGGTGTTCATCGTCGCCGGCGCCTTCCTCGTCCTTGCCTACAACCTCGAGCTGTTCGGGGGGCGGATACATACCGACCTCGGCTTCGCCCTGGGGTGGGGAGCGTTCCCGGTGCTCACCGCTGCCTTCGCCCAGGACCGGTCACTGCCGGCATCGGCCATCGTCCTGGCTGCCGCGGCCACCCTGCTCTCCGCCGCCCAGCGGCACCTCTCCACCCCGGCTCGTCAGATCCGACGCCATGCGATCTCGATTGAGGGACGGATGGTGCTCGATGACGGCCGGGTCGAGGTTCTCGACAGCTCCGCCCTTCTCGCCCCTATCGAGAAGACCCTGCGGGCGCTGTCCTGGGCGACGGTGGCGTTGGCCCTCAGCTTGGTGTTGGCCCGCCTGACCCACTGATCTCGGAGCCCGCTGGCCCCGACTCGGCAGCCAGGGTCCGCCGGAATCCCTCGACGGTGGCGTGCACCACCAGGTCGTGGCCCCACCGCAGCAACGGATGGGCCAGCCGGGCCGCCAGTCGCATCGGCTTCTGCATCATTTCGATGGTCCAGCCGACTGTCGCTTGGGTGCCGTCCCCGTCGGGGGTGAAGGTGAGGCTGGCGTTCCCTTCGAGGTCGCCGCTGACCACCGCGTCTATGCGACGGGGCATCACACACTCTTCCAACACAACTTCGAGACGCATCCGGTAGGGGAGGGGAGGGACCACCACCCCTCGGAGCGCCGACCCTGACTGCAAGGCCTTGCCTTCGACCTCCAGTTCACGCAGCCAGCTCCACCAATCCTCGAAGCGGTCGGTGCGGGAGATGATCGCCCACACCTCGTTCGGCGGGAGATCGAGGTGGAAGGCTCCTTCGTACTCGATGATGTAGGGCGAGGTCGCCATGCTCACCAGGGTAGGTGGGGAACCGGCGTATTGCTCGGGTCCACCCGCGCCACGAGCAAAGGGTGTGCCAAGCTCGGACGTGCGGTCTCCGCCCCACGCGGCCGAAACCACCGTCACCGACACCACCGCCGGTCAGGCGTCGCTGTTCCGCCAGCTGCGACCGAATCTGATCGCAACCCTGGTCCGGCTCGAACCGGGTCGCCCGTCCTACGCCCTCGGGCTGCGGATGGCCATCATCATCATCATCATCANNCGGCCGGCGTGCCAATGCTGGAGTACTTCAACTACGTCAATCATTTTGAACTGTCTCCTTGCCATGAGGCCTCGATTCCTTGTCGGATGCGAAGCGTTTATCTGTGCAAGGAGCCCGATGGGGGGATCCCTCGTCCCGACGGCAGACTAGGGAATTACGGCGGCGTGCAGCTAGGGAATTACTCCGGCGCCCACAACCTGAGCTCAATGGGGGAGAAACCCCCTTCAGATCCGAAGTGCCCCTTATTCATCCCGGGTCGGGAAGACAGCGCTGGGCGAGGTGGCTGTCCGGGTCAGCAACATCCCCGCCGAACTGCGAGCCCAACGGCGGGCCGAGTTGGCTGAGGATTCATCGACCGTTACCCCTCTGTCCGGCCGGGCCCGGGAGGTGCCGCTGATCGCCGGGCCGTTGGAACGGCTGGAGGTGTTGATCGGAGTTGAGCGACGGGGTCATCGAACTGAGCATCGGTGCAGTTGGGGTCACCGACTTGCCTTTGCTGTGAAACTCGCTAACGATATAGAAGTGACGGATGCTGCGACCGATCAGGCAAGCGTACCGTGTGCACTTTGTGGGATGCCAGGGCTGACTCTCCGAGGGGAAGTGCCCGGGTACGTACAGGGTCTGAACTACAAAGTATGGGAGTGCCCAAGCTGTCAGTCGCAATCTGCTGTGGGATTGCCACCTTTCGCCGACATCTATGATGCGATCTATGCCCGCGGTCAACGGTTGCCGGGCTACAGCCGGTACTACGGGTTTGCTCATTTGGTAAAGACGTCCCGCCGGCCGTTGGCGCGCCTCAGCCGATGCGAAGACACGTACTGGGCAGTTTCGGAGGTGATGAGGAGACAAGCAGCCCGCACGCCGCTCCGAGTGGTCGAGGTGGCAAGCGGGCTCGGGTACTTGACCGCTGCCTTGCGCATTGCCGGAATGGAGGCATATGGGGTCGATGTCTCGGGCGTTGCCGTGAAACGTGCCACCGATACCTTCGGGCCATGGTACTCGGTGGCGGACGCGTTTTCGCCGGACGAGTGGCAGGTTCCCGAACCTGATGTGATCGTCGCCCTTGAACTCATCGAACACGTTGCCGACCCCGTGGCGCTGATCGAAAAGCTGACTGCCAAGCTGCCCGCCCACGGCCAATTGGTGCTGTCGACTCCGAACCGCACGATATGCTCGTCCGCAGCCGTTTGGCAGTCCGATCTTCCCCCGGTGCACCTCCACTGGATCAGCGGAGCGGGGCTTGCTGCCGCGGCTCTCCGTGCTAATTGCAGCATCGAATTCATCGATTTCAGCCGATACAACCGGTGGGCGCGTAGTACGGAAAATGAGTCTAGGACGAGTAGCGTTTTGCCGTCGCGTTTGTCGGCAGATCTACAACCAATCAATCCCTGTAGCCGCGTACGCGAGTGGCTGTTGTCATCAACTGTGGCCCCTTTGTTGTATGCATTGTACCGTCGCATGTCGGGTACTATTCCGGCTAATCGTCAACAGTCGGGATCATTGGTGGCGCTGATTACTCGTAGCTCCGGCACATGGTTACCCGGTCAGTGACAGTGCACCGCTCAGTGAATATTCTGAATTGCACCTGGAGCGAGATCGGGTCAGCGATATGGCAGAACAGTCGAATAGTCGAATAAGCGGTGTGCGATGGAGTAACGACTACCGGCGATACGGGACATTGCGAGGTCGGCATGGGATAAGTGGGGTCATCGTGAATATAAAAAGTGGACCAGTCGTCGGGCCCAATGAACGTTTTGTGGACGGCCGGACCCTCGGCCAACCGCCGGAGAACGACCTCGAGGACGCGCCGTTCAATTGTTGGGTAATCCGGCATCCGCTCGTGCAACCCATAGTTCACCAATATCGCGGTAAGTTAGTCACCAATGTTGCGACGGAATAGTCACCAATATCGCGGGCTCCTGTTCTGTAGTCTTTCGAAGAGCGAATTCGTGCCGTGGGGACTCGCCCACCTGGGCTGCGCTGAGTACCGAGAGCTGAACTTCCCGAGATCGCAGGCTCAGCCACCAAGCCGGTCAAAGGTCGCCGTACCACGGTGATGATCTTGGCCACCAGCAACGGTGAGGCGGGAGTCCCGGGCAAACTACTCCGTTGTCACCTCACCCCGATCGTTTGTCCACCCAGGCGATGCGACGCCGGCTGCTACCGTGAAGCCATCGTTGCGCTTATCGTTTGAGCTGGAAGGTTGACTCGTAGGCGCTCGTTTCCCCAGAAAAGTCAACACTTCCGTCGCCATGGACAAACAGCGTGGTGTTCGTTTCGAGCGCACAAAGGGACTGCCGATATGGATCCTCCCGCCTTCCAAGAAAATGGCAAAACCATACCGATCAGCCTTCATGGCAGGTATCGTGCGGGATAACTCAGCAGGTCGATGGGACCTTCGAACCTTCGTTCTCCTCGCGAGGCAGTCACTCGGGTTCGACGCCGCGACCCTGCGGATCGCCGACCTACCGCTTCGTTGGCGTATTCGATTCCTGTTCGAGAAGTACGTCGCGCTCTGCAGATTCGCACGGGGCAGCCACCCCGAACTCTCCATCGGGGCCCTCCGCCTTCATGTGGACTCGATCTCGTCACTGGGGACTCTCCAGTCAAACATCGTCGATTTCCACCGAGAGATCGTCCGAACAGGGCTCCTGCGCGGCGACCGGCCTACGATCTTGGACGTCGGGGCGAACGTGGGGCAGTTCTGCCTGGCAGCAAAACTGTTCTACCCTTCGGCGACGGTGCAGTCGTTCGAGGCCGATCCCGAAACCTTCGAAATGCTCCGCCAGAACGTCGGCAACATTCCCGGCGTGACCCTCCATAACATCGCGCTGGCGTCTCGGGACGAAGACCGCACTTTCTTCCGTCACACCCTGTCAGGAATGTCGTCGTTCCACCCCTACCCGGGCCACTCCTACGCCGGCGCCGGTAAGGAGATCACACTGACCACGCGTTGCCTGGACGATGTCGTGGAGGAGGGGACCGCTCCCGACCTGGTGAAGATCGACGTGGAGGGCTACGAGCTGGAGGTTGTCAATGGCGGAACGAGGGTCCTATCTTCCACGCGACTGCTCCTCGTCGAGATCCGGCTCTGCTCCTCGCCGGAGGACGACCCAAACCTTGACCTATTCAATGCCGTGTCCCAGATGGTCCCGCACGCCCGACTGATTCGGTGCGGACGCCCACTCGGACCGAATGATCGTCCGGTGAGCCAGGACGTGCTGTTCGACCTGTCCCTGCAGGAGGCTATCGCTTCCCGGCACGGCACAACGCCGGGCCGGGCGGTGCAGCTCTGACCCAAATCCGCGAGTGAGCTACAGACCCCCTGCGGTCCGGTGCCCGGGCCGGTTTGCCCCGGTCTTGAGTCAGTGTTGACGGCCGTGGCGCGATGCGGGGAAATGCTCGGCCGAGCCAATTGATTCTCGTCATTGGAAGTGCCGGGCGCGGGCGGGTGCCTCACCTTGTGGCCGGTTGCTACCCGCGTGACCACGGGCCGACGCCGACCAACAGCGGGTCGAGCACCTTTCACGCGTCACTGATGCTCCTATGTTCGTCAAGCCGCCGTTTCCATGGACACTAACCCTGCGTTCTGGAGCCGGGTGCGGTACCGCTCAGCAAAGACCGTGTCGTGGGAGATCGAGTTAGAACGCTCCTTCGTACTCCATGACGTAGGGCGAGGTCGCCATGCTCACCAGGGTAGGTGTAACCAGTGGTGCCGGCCCTGGCCGGGTCGGGATAGGACGGGGCTTTTTCCGTTCCTTGGTCTCCATTTTGGACCTCCCTTCCGGGGCTGTGCCCATGATGGTGGATCTCCATCAATTCGGGGGAAGCCCAGATAATTTCGTCACTTCTCAAAGTGACGTAAAGTCACGGGTGTGAAACGGCTGCAGATCATGATCGGCAATGGCCTCGAGGAGGCGTTGGACAGGTGTTCGGCTGAGGAGGGTGTGTCGAAGCCGGCGCTCATTCGCCGCTTCGTGCGTAACGAGTTGCATCCGCTGCCTTCCCTCGACAATGGTCCTCTTTCCTCGATGGTGGGCGTGGACGACTGCGAGTCGGCTTTGATCGACGATGTCGCCAACGGGTGATATTCGTTGACAAGTGGTTCTGGGTCGCACCCCGCAACCAGCGTGACGGCCATCCCGTCGAGGGCACGCGTCTGCTTGCCCAACATGCAGGTGCCCAGCTGACCACGACGAACCACGTCCGAGGGGAGACGTGGACCCGCCTTTGGCGTCGCGGCGGACATGGGGCGGCCGTAGGCTTCCTCGATGTTGTCGACCAGTCCCCGCGGGTCACAATCGTGCGTTTGAGCGAGGAGGCAGAGCAGCGGGCGCTGGCATGGCTCCGCCAGTACGATGAAGCTGAGCACTCCTTCGTCGACGCCTATAAGGCACTGTCACATGGCGAACGTAACTTCCACCATATCAAGGTTGACGACATTGACCTCCGTCCGATCCGTCAGCGCCTCGAAGCTCGCGTGCGCTCACACGTCTTGATCTGCATGCTCGGTACCTGGGCCAACACGATGAAGTACATCACATGCGAGCCGGTTCAACATGTTGTAGTTGCCTCGAATTGGATATGTGCCCAGATACGGACCATCGGTTGCCATCAACAAAACCGGTGTGTTCTCCTCACCTGCCTCGAGACGGCCAATAGATAGGGTGAAAGCAACTTCGTCTTTGCCGGTCAACCTCAGTGTGGCCATCGTAAGCAGGTATCCACCATTTGGCCAGACTCATGTGGGACGAGGGATCGCCGCCTACACACGCAACCTGGCCGAACATTTAGCGGCGAGCGGAGTAACGACCCACGTTCTTGCCGAACAGTCGGGTTCGGACGAGGAGCACTACGTCGACAATTCAGTCTTGGTGCACCGCGTCTGGCGCCATGGGTCAGACGTCAGTGGAAGCATCATCAACAGCCTTGAAGGAATCGGTGCTTCCCTCGTTCACCTGCAGTACGAACTATTCATGTTCGGGGCAGGTCTCAAAGGTGCGAGGCAGGTACCAACTTTGCTTCGCAATATTCGTCGGATGTCAGGGCTTCCGGTTGCCACCACCATGCATGGCGTCCTGCCTCGCGGGCCTCTCGATAGAGACTTCACATCTGCCTACGTAACCGGCGTACCAAGCTGGGCGATTCGCCGAGTCTACGACTCGGTGACCAAATCTGTTGTCCAGCAGAGTGATCTTGTCATCGCGCACGGTTGGTCGATCCTTGCGTCAGTTCATGCTTACGCTCGCCCGTCACTGTCATTGGTAATTCCGCACGGCATCGAATCGCCCATGACGCTTCCCGACCGGGGCGCTGCGCTGAGGAGGTTCGGGCTGGCGGATGTCCCCCGCGCCGTGTTCTTTGGCTACCGGTTGCCCTATAAGGGCATTGAGACCCTGGAGGCAGCTGCACCATTGCTCTCCGACCACGGGATCGAGGTTCTCGTTGCGGGTGGTTCGGCCGACGATGCCGACCCCACGGGCTCCTCTCGCCATAGGATGACACAGGGCAACGCGACCCGACAGCTTGGGTTCATCGAAGAAGGGGACATTCCCAATCTCTTCGCAGTGGCCGATGTTCTGGTACTGCCGTATCGAGTTGGAATGGCGACGAGTGGACCGCTTGCGTCGGCTGCCAGCTATGGGACACCGGTCGTGATCTCCGATGTGCCCTCGCTTGCCGAGATGCTGGATTTCTCGCCGGCGACCTTCCCGGTAGGTGACTCCCAGGCGCTTGCGGAGACGGTCCTGCGGGTTCTGAAGGACGATGATGTCCGCGCCGGGCTACGCGCACGGCTCGCCGCCCTTGCGCTCGAGTCGTCCTGGGCGTCGGTGGTGGACCGGAGCGTTAACGCGTACCTCAAGGTCGTTCGCGTATTGCAGGAACGCGAGATTGTGTGATGACAACCATGCATGAGGCTGTCCCTCCGATCCCGGTCCCGTCGTTTCCTCCCAATCCTGGGAGTTCTAGTCGCCGCCAAGCATTTCCATCTCGGTTGTGGCAAGCGCTTTGCTCAGGCACGGCGGTTGGAGTGCTGTGGCTCCCAGCGGCGCTAACGCTCGTCGTTCTCCGTGGTGTCCTCTTCCACAAGGGTTGGATCGAATACTCGGCTGACTTCACCGCGAACATCCAGCATGCCGCCGAGTGGCAGAACTGGGCAACCGCGTGGAACTCGGCACTCGGCATGGACAACAGCGCGACCCTAAGCGCAGCACCGCCCAATCTATTGTTTTTCAGTCTATTCAGCACCGCTGTGGCCCAGAAGGTCATGTTGGGCCTCGCCTATTTCACCATGGGATCGACCATGTTTTCGACCATGCGATGGTGGTTGCGGCGTTTACGGGGAACAGAGGTTCCGATCGTCTGGCCGTTACTGGCAAGCGCCGTCTTTACCATCAACGGCTGGGTGGCAGTCGAAACCCTCCACTGGTACTACCTCTGGATGTACGCCCTGTTGCCGCTGACATTCCGCCTTGCCATCAAGAGCCTCGAAGCGGATGAATGGCTTACATGTGCTTTGTGGAGCATGCTTGCGGGCACCATTGCCATAGCGACCTTCACCGCGTTCGGGATCGCTTTCCACTCCATACTTGTCGGCATTCTTGTTGTGGTGTGGCTGCTCTCCCCGCCTCATCGCTGGGCCCAACGGCTAAGGCGGGCCATTTGGGTGCTGGCAACCTTTGTCGCGGGCGTCTGCGCCAGCGGGATGTACTGGCTACTTCCCACCTTGTTCGGGTTCCATTCGAACTATGCGAACGGCACATCGTGGGCAATCTTCAACACGCAGTCCATGTTCATTCTCAGTCCGTTCACGCCTATTTACGACACCATTCGAGGGATGTACGACCAAGTGAGTGGCATTTTGGCGACGCTCGCAGTGGGACACATTGGTTGGATAATCGGTTCGAGCCTCATGTTCATGCTCGTCGCGCTTGCTATGACAAGTCTATTCCTGGATGGACGTGACTGGACGATAACGGGTGTGGCAACTGCTGGCTTGGTCTTCCTTTTCATTGCCAACGGCACGAACGTCCCGTTGGGTAGCACCTATGCGCGAATCGCGAGCGCGCCAGGGCTAAGGCAACTGGCGTATGTGCTCTTCAAGGGTCCGTACAAACTGGTTCCAGAGACCATTTTCTGTCTCTTCTTGCTCGCATTTGCGGCTTTGGCGGGACTCCAGCGGACCTCGTCCGGATCAGTCCGGGTGCTCAAGGGTGTCTCGGTGGTCGCTCTGGTCGCTGGATGTTTTCTTGTCGGAAGCCCATTGCTGACGGGAAATCTAGACGGGTACATGACACCCGTTCAGCCTCCGAAGCAGTACGTAGCGGCCCTAGATCAGCTTGGACAGATCCAGAGCCGTCAGCCTGGTTCGACTGTGTGGCTTCCGCTTGACTCTTCCGGCGACGGAGCGCCACCCGACTGGGGACCTCGACGTGCACAACTGCCCCTTATCGGTGGACAACTCCCGCCCGAGACAGCCTGGTTGGCGCCCCCCCCGGTATCCTCCAGAAGCGTGACCTGGGCAGGGCCTGCATCCGGTCGTCTCTACGACGAACTCCTCTCCGACGCGCTCGAAAACGTGCCCGAATCCAACCTGGGAGAGTTGCTCACTGCGGGCGGGCGGCGCTACGTGGCGGTGAGGCTCGACGCCGGGGCGGGGGTGGCAGCGGACGCCAAACTGCTTTCAACAACGTTGGGACTCACAAGAATTGACGCCAATCCGTGGCTCGATGCGTACAAGGCATCATCGAACACCGTCGCAACACCCCAGTCTGTCGATGTCGGTGTCGGCGGTCTGGACCAATTGGTCATCGCCTCGGGACGTGGATCATCGAGCCCCTCGTCACGTCCCATCGTGTTTGCAACCGACCTTCCCAGCTCCACGAGGACGCGTCAAGAGGTCCTTGACCAGGCAAGTGAGGTTAGCTTCAGCCCCGGCCAGGGGTGGAATGACCTAGCACTCGATGCATGGTCAGGGCCCGGTACAGTATTAGATCTCGCCAACAGCGTAAGCGAGACGGTGCCACTGACTGCGTGGCAGAAGAGCGCATTGGACAGCAGTGATTGGGTTCCATCCCAGTTGGCTGGCCTTGAGGGACAGTTGTTTTCGCCGAGTGTTTCGCCGACGTTCTTGTCTGCGAATGGCCCGGCGTCAACGACAGAGAATGTCTGCTCCTCCTCGACCGGCGATGAGGTGTGGATTCGTCACTTCGTGTCCCCTTTGGGGGGAGATATCCGTGGCTCAGTGGACGGGAATAGTGCCGGATCGTTGACCAGTACAGCTATGAGCGTAGGTGGTTGGGTCTGGGGAAAGATTGCCACCCTCCAGCCGCTGAGCGGGTGCCACACGATCGGAATTCACGTCGACGGGGGCCTTAGCGGCCTCGATCAAATGGCCGTTGTGCCCACGGGTGCAGTGGCCAAGGCCGTGACCCAAGAGCAGACTCTACTTGCGGCTTCCGACGTCAGCTCCGGCGGCTACTGGGATGAACTGACATCGTCATCGGTTGTTATACGATCGTTCGCGCAGTTGCCCATGACCCTATCTGCGACAAGCGGTTCGCTTGATCCCGGGTTGGACCGATCGAATCGAGCACTCCCAGTTACGGGTCCACTTGATTCTGGGTTGAACCGATCGAATCGAGCACTCCCAGTTACGATCGACGGTCACGCTCATCCGGTCAGTCACTTCTTCTCCGCCGAGCTGACGTTTTCGCCTTCGAACTTTAGTGGCGGCGAACTGCTGGATTTGAATGTGGACACGCACATGACATATCCACTCACCGACCTGACAGTGTTCCTGACCGATACCCACGGTACGACCTCGACATATCAGCCGATCGTGCCTGCAGGTTCTCACGTGCTCTCTTTAAGGCTAGGGTCTCCAAACTCAACCGTTGGCAAAGCTGGCGAGATCGCTCCACCGATCGATCTCGGCGCGATAGATCAGATCAAGATTCAATCTCGCAGCAATGTCCCCACCAGCACTGACCTTCGCTTCACCCTGAGCAGGATTGATCTAATGGGGAAGATACCCACCAAGACGATCTCAGTGCCTCGAAGCGGCACGTATCGACTCGTCGTCGGGCGGGCAAGTCCTCGGTCCGAAACTGCATCGGTGCAAGGGGTTGGCGTCCGCTTGACCCCGTCGGACGGGTGGGAGACATCGCCACCACTGCGGCTCCAGGCGGGAAACGTGACCATCTCGACTTCGCAGCCGCTCGGCAACCGTGACATCGTCGAGCTCTTCAGCGGCGTTGGCGAAGACACATGGTGGGGTGTAGGTGCACATCGTTTCGAGACTCATAGTTCCGGCCGAACTTTAGGACCAGCCAGGACGATCTTCTTGACGACCACACCGTTTAGTCCACAATGGGCAATGGCGGGTACTCCGTCCTCCGCTCACTTACAGATGAACGGATTCGTAAACGGCTACCTGTCCTCTAGCGCAAGAGTGGGCGCCGAGACGTTTGGGCCTAACTACTGGCTTGTAGTCGGCCGGTATGCATCGGCGGTGTTCTTGGCTGGACTGATGGCCCTGTTGGGGCTCATATATTTGCGGCGTCGACGAACCCATAGCGAAGACCTGAAGTAAAGGGAGACCGATGTTAACTAGGATAATTCTTTGGCTGAAGCGGTCTCCGTTTGACGACCCATGGAAGGTGAGTCAATACGAGCGGCTTGCGCACACGGTTACCACTCATTTGATGGATGCCAGGCGCGTTCTCGACATGGGATGTGGTGAAGGGCTGTTCTCATCGTTGATCCGGAAGGACATTCCAGACGTCAAACTCCTCGTAGGCATGGACTTGGCCGAGGAGGCGACCTGGGGGCGCCCGACGGACCAGATGGATTATGTCGTAGGAGACGCCAGCTCACCCCCGTTCGGATCTCATTCCTTCGACGTGGTCATCACCAAAGACCTTCTCCACCATATGGACGATCCAAAGGAGGGGATCGCCGCCATTGTGCGACTGGCACGGTTGCGTGTAGTCATTGTCGAAGCAAACCTCGACAACCCAATAATGGCTTTCTACACTCGTCACAACGGTGACCGGCATCTCTCAGCCTCTTCGTTCAAGAAGCTGCTCAGCGAAGTGGCGCCGGATCTTGAGTGGGAACTCGACTCTGTGACCGCGTATCCGTTCTATCTTCCGCCTGTGCGAAGCATCTCGGCGTTGTGGGTATGGCCCCTTACTGGCCTCATGCTTCTGGCGTTCAAGCTCGGCCGCTCCCAGCACCTGGCGGTCGTTCTGGGAGATCTCCTAGACAAGCCACGATGGGCACCTCCGTTCAACGTGGCTGTTGCAAACATCGCCCCGAGGACCACGTGACGTCGAAGAGCATTCTCGTTGTCGGCGACGGGCCTGTGCCTCACGATTACATGAATTACCGGGCGGACGTGCTGGTCCGGTACTTGGCGCTCAGGACCAAGCACACCGTAGAGATCCTTTGTCCCCCGCCGACTCAACGTCGTAGTGACCTGGACCTTGCTGAGGGGTACCCCGACGTTCGCTTCTCATATCTACCTTCGTCCGATCCCGTTTCGGGCTTCGTGAGCGCAGTGCGCCGGATGGTCACGGTCGGATCGACGGTTGCACACATCCGGCGGATCCTGAATTCGGGTCGCGTTGATTGCATCCGAACGATCTCTAGTGCGCCAACAGTGGCGGCGGTGCTTGCCCGGGGCCGTCGCCAGATTCCGATTGTCGCCAACTTGAGCGACTTCTACGGTGATCTCTATACCGGTAGCAGACTGCCGCTTGCTTGGATAGCGGTTCACTTGATCGCAATTGTCGAGCGTTTGTGCAGCCGAGCGGACGTCGTAATCGTTGACTCGCCCTTCCAACGAGCGCGGTGGGGAAAGCGCGGTGTTGTCCAGGATCGATGCGTCGTCCTCCCCCACGGCCTGCCCAGAACAACACCAGCCGTGGTGCGGCCATCGCCCGGGTGTCTCACCGACCTTCGACTGAGCTTGAGGCTCGCGCCTGACGAGAAGCTCGCCGTCCACCTGGGTGACGTGGGCGAAATGGACGGCGTAGATATCTTGGTCGGGGCCCTCGGTGCGCTACGGAGGGAGGGCAAGCCGGTGTCGTTGCTCGTTATCGGCGACGGAACACCGCGTTATATGCGCGAGCTCGAGAAAATCGTAGAGCGATGCGGTTTACGCCAGAACTATTTTCAAATCCGAGAAGTAAGGAACGACGAACTGCCCCTTCTGTTGAGTCAATGTGACGTATGTGTCGCGCCGTTTCGTCTACGGGACACCTCGATGACGGCCATCCAGAACAAAGTCCTAGAGTATTTGACTGTCGACGTTCCGATCGTCGCCACCCGAAGTGAGGCGCTTGAGTGGGCTTTGGGCGATGCCGTGTGCCTTGTAGATCCCGAGAATGAGAAAGCCCTTTCGTCGGCCGTGTGGGATGCAATCAAGGATTCGACCATGTCCAGACACCAGATGAAGCGGCGGAATGCCATTCGGCAATCCTTGGAGTGGGCGGACTTGTTGTTGACGGAGATCGCCATTATCGAAGGCGTGTTCTGTGAGACGACCCCTAGGTGGAATCGCTGGGATTTCGAGCCCTCTCGGGCCGTGTGACCATGTCCGCAGACCCCCAATCCTCACTAACATCAATCCTTCACGAAACCGCATGATCTTAACGGCGCGCATCCGTGTAACTGCCCTCCTGGCAGGGGAAACTGAGGTTGTCGAGACCGGCAAGTCCCCACGCAGAAGGGCGCTTACGAAATGCACGGTAACAGCGCCCGTCCCGTCGTTGACAGCATCCGTTGGCGACCAGGTGGCCGGCCATGTCGGACTCCATGCTCTCGCCGCATATCGAAGACTTGGTCTCATCGCCTGACCGATCTCAGCTGCGCTGATTCGGCGCCAGGTTGATCTGTCACACCCTGAAGCCTTCAATCAGGTCTCAAACCACCACCACAAATCGACTGCATGGCGGCGCCGGCACATTCCACCGGCCGAAATGAATCGAAGGGAACCTTCTGCCATCGATTACATGCCGTCACGAGCGCCTCACGGATTCTCGTGATGGATCGAAGTTAGTGGGAAACCTCTATCGCACCCTCTTCGAGGTCCAGCGGCGCTGAGCCGGATGCCGTCGACAATTGTTGTTGACTCGTTGGCTTCGAGTAGCTGGGTACAGGGGCATCAGAAGGAGTCCGGTCGTAATACCTGAGGATATGGAGCCGATAGAAGATGGCCAACGTGTCGAGGATCATGTTCCACACTGCCCTCATAGAGATGGTGCTCGAAAACCGCTCACCGATCTGTACGGGAGCTTCGACGAATTGTCGGTACCCCAGGCGCCGCGCCACGACCAGCAACTCCAGGTCAAAGGCGAAACGCTTCTCGACCATCCTCGGCACAACCGCGGAGAGGACTTCGCGTCGGACAAATTTCAGACCCGTTTGGGTGTCCCGCACTGGCAGGTGGAAGAGGATTCCGATCAGTGTGTGGTAGCCCGACGAGTACAAGCGTCTCAATATGGGATAGACGACGTCGGAGTCTGGATGACGCTTGCTCCCGAGTATGACGTCAGGAGCATTGTCAACGCGGGTGAGTTCGATGAAGTTCGAGATAAGGAGGGCCGGCAGGTCGCCGTCGGCGTCGATGAACCCCACATACCTTCCCCGTGCTTCTGTCATCCCCGCGTGAAGCGCAGAGCCTTTGCCTCCGTGTGGCATCGCGATCAATCGGACTCCGTGACGGTCGAGTTCGCTTACGACGTGTTCACTCCCGTCGGTCGAGCCGTCGGAGACAGCGATCACCTCAAACGTCGATCCCGAGGCTTCGAGGACCTCGATGATGTTGGCCAGGTGGGGTCCAAAACGTGGACCGGGGTTGTAGAAGGGAACGACGATGCTGAAGTCGAGGGTATCTGTGGCGAGTTCTCCGCTCACCTCCACCGGCTTGGCTCGGATCCGATCCGGTCGGAAGACGTCCACCATGGAAAGCATAAGCACGAGTGCGCTGGTTCCCAGCATCACGTACGCTACTTGTCCCAGATTCCGATGGAACAGTGAAATTCCGACAGCAGCTACAACTGCTCCCAACCAACCCAGTTGTGCGAAGAGAGAGTTGCGAGCGAGGTGGTAGTACACCAGCAGGCTTATCAAACCGAGGATGGCCGCCTCCACCGCCAGGGTTCCTACTGTCCCTGCTGACCCGGTGAAGCTCTTTCCGAACAGGGTCTGCACTAACGGGCCGGGCAGTGCGACGATCAGGCCTGCTATCACCACCCCCAAACAGCTGACCGCGATCATTGTCTGCACCAGAAGACGCTTGGCTTCGGGTCCCCGGCCGTGGTTGGCGGCGAACCTCGGAAAGGCCAGGGTCACCAAGGCCGCGGGTCCGAAAAGAGCGATGCGGCTACCTGTTGCTGCCGCGGCGTAGAGCCCTGCCGCCTGCGGAGCCATCAGGTGGCGAGCGAGGAACGTGTCGATGCCGACAAACACCCAAAAACCGCCTAGCCCAAAGAGTATGGCCGTGCCGTGCTCGAGTTTGATGTGTTCCGCCGGCCCCGGTGGGTGAGTACGCAGTTCGCGGCGCAATGGCCACGCCACGATTCCCACTGTCACCACTTGGGAGGCCACCGTAGCCAGCATGGCGCCCGTGACTCCCAAACCGGCCTCGACGAGCACCACGCCGAAGAGCAGTCGGCTGACACCCAGGCCTACCACCATGGCGATGGCGAACGGCGTGAACTGCAGCTTCCCGATCAGCACCCCCTGCAGCACGGCGCCGATCACCGAGGGGACTAGCAACAGGGCCAACATCAATACAGGTGTGACCGAGCTGAGATGGAGAAATCCGGCGATGACCGGACTGAGGCCCGCCAGCACTACCATCCCGATGACGCCCGCTACGATCGAGCGGTTGGCAATGGTGCGAAGGTGGATGGGTGCCTTCCCTCTCAGCGCCACCGTGCGGGTAACCGCGGCCTGCACCGCTCCGAGCGGTACCGCCAGAACCAGCACAACGTTGAGCAATGCCCCGAGGGCGCCATACTGATCGGGCCCGAGCAGGCGGCTGATGACTACGTGGAAGACGAAGGCGGAGAGCCCAACCGTTCCGGTGGCGAGGAGAAATGACAGCCCACCACCCTTGGCGAGTTCGCGCAGGGGTAGGCGGCTCAGTTTGTCTCGAAGGCTCACACGAAAACGCTAGTCGGGCCCGTCGGTGGAGAATGTCCACAGAACGACGACACTTCGATCCGGCAGGTTCGCATGCCACGCCTTCCGCCATAGAGGTCATGCATAGGCCGCATAGAATAGTCGACCGTGGATCCGGCCAGCAATAGAAATGTCCTGATCGGACACACGTGGGATCGATAGCTCTTCTGGCGATCTGCCCGTGGTGAGTACCGCACTGCAACCACAAGAAGAGGAATCAGAAGAGATATCACTGTGGGTAGCGCACCCCGACCTCCCTGCGCTGATTCTTGGTCTGGTCTTTGCCCTGGGGATCTGTTGGCCGCTCGTAGGGGGAGGCCAGGTATTTCTTCTCGATTGGGTGATCGGACCTCACAACGCCCTCCTCCCGTCATCGTTCTACGGTCTGAACGGTGGGGTGACGTCCGGCCTGCCCCTGTCAATCGTGGTGGGTCTCCTCTTCCATCTGATCGGGTCGGCAGCCACCTGGTTACCGATCGCCGTCTTCTTCCCCATCGCCACCGTGTCTATGGGCAGGCTGGTGGGCGGCCGTCAGTGGGCACGCCTGGGTGCCGCCACCCTGTTCGCCGTCAACCCGTTTGTCTTCCAACGGCTCTACGTCGGGCATATCGCCCTGTTGCTCGGGTATGCGTTGTTGCCCCTGGTCGTCCGTTCCATGGTGCGAGCCGTGGACAACCGGGGAGTCGCCAGGCTGACTCCGGTCCTGTGGATGGCACTTCTGACCGGCATGAGCCCTCACTTTGCGTGGGTGTGCGGGGTACTGCTCCTCGCGGTTGTCCTCGCTCATCGACGCCGCTTGGCGGCACTGGGTTGGGCGGCGGCCGTCGGTCTGTGTTTTTCCCCCACCCTGGCGTATATTTTCCTTCCCCAAAGCGCCACGTCATTGCCGGTCACGGTCGGAAGTTACGATTTGTCAGCCTTCCAGACGATGGGAGATCCTCAAGTCGGTTTGTTCGGCAATGTTGCCGGCCTCTACGGGTTTTGGCGAACAGTGCCCGGGCCT
Organism: Acidimicrobiaceae bacterium; assembly: GCA_003152015.1. Lineage (GTDB taxonomy): Bacteria > Actinomycetota > Acidimicrobiia > Acidimicrobiales > RAAP-2 > DASZIT01. The sequence continues at coordinate 42,221 of PLZF01000107.1, forward strand.
GTCCTTCCGAAAAATGACGTTTCGGGATGGTTTGTTCTGCTGCTGGCGGTGCTGGTGGTGGTGGCGGTAGGGGCAGTCACTGCGCTGAGGGGTGTCCAAACCACAAGCACGGCTTCCTCTGACCGCGACACTCGGCGTCGGGGCGGCGTCCGGCTCGACCGCCGAATGGTTGCCTCGGTGGTCGTCATCGGTGCCGTTGTCGGTTTCTTTCTCGCCCTTGGCTCCCAAGGGCCAACCGGGCCGGTTTTCCGCTGGGCCTATGTGCACGTTCCGTTCTTCAACATCATGCGCGAGCCGGAAAAGTTCTCGATGCTGCTCGCCCTTGGCTATGCCGCCTGTTTCGGCTGGGGGATCGACCGGTGGGCAAGCAGTTTTGCTCCGGGCCGGCGGATCCTCGGTGTGGTGGCAGTGTTTGTCGTGGCGCTCGGGCTTCCGCTTGCCTATACACCGACCATCTTCGACGGGCTCGACGGCCAGATCGCAACCAGCCACCTGCCGGCGTCATGGACCCAAGCAGAACAGATCACCGGCTCGAGAACGGGTGATCTGTTGTTCTTCCCATGGCACCTCTATCTGGCCTTTCCCTTCGCAGAGGGCCGGGTGATCGCTAATCCGGCACCGTCATCGTTCACCGGTGAGGTCATTTCGGGAAACAACCTCGAGCTCGGGGCTCTCTACTCGGACAGTACTTCGTCACGTTCAGCCTTCATCCAGCGACTGATTACCGAGGGCGGAGACGGAGGAACTTTTGGACAACAGATAGCGCCGCTTGGGGTGCAGTACGTGGCGCTGGCCAAGACCGTCGATTGGCGGAGTTATCAATGGCTCTCGCGACAATCGGACCTGCATCTCGTTCTCGACACGCCCAGTTTGGAGTTGTGGGAGAACACTGCATACCTCGACCTGGGACATCGCGGGGGAGAATCGGTCGTTCGTCTGTCACCGGTGGCATATCGCATTCCTCCAGGTCAGCCGGGGTGGGTGAGCGTGGCCGTGCCCTATCAACCGGGTTGGTCCCTCAATGGTCATCCAGCCCGCTCCACACCCGATGGCGTTGTGTCGGTATGGGCTGGCGCCTCGGGTGGCGTGTTGCGTTACCGCCCCTGGACCTTCGCCTGGGCCGGTGACGTGATCTCCCTTGTCCTGGTGCTGATTCTGGCCGTTGCCTTGGTCATCGGCAACGCCCGAAGAAATCAAGGGGTTAGGGAAACCGAACCGCCAAACTCATCGTCTACGTAATGGCTTGACTATCCCTCGGATCAGGGTTAGTTTCGAAGTGAGGACATGGCATTTGATGTCATCCTCCCGTGGAGATGGCGAGTCACGAGATACAGAAATGAGAGTGCGATGACTGCAGCTAAGAGTGAAGTTCGGCGGGTAGTGCGGTTGGTCAGAGGGCACCTTGTTCAATCTGTCGTCGTGTTGCTGGTGCTGGTCGCCGGTACTGCAACCGCCCTGATGAGCAATGCGCCTGCGAGCAACAGCTCCATCGCTTCCTGTGGCTACGGCTACGGTCCATGTCCCCCGCCGGCGACTGATGGCTACTGGACGGACGCCTCCGACGGCGGCATCTTCTCCTTCGGTAATGCCGCCTTCTTCGGTTCCATGGGCGGCTCGCACCTGAACCAGCCGGTGGTGGGCATGGCCGCAACCCCCAACGCTGGCGGGTACTGGCTGGTGGCCTCCGACGGTGGCATCTTCTCCTTCGGTAATGCCCACTTCTTCGGCTCCATGGGCGGCTCGCACCTGAACAAGCCGATGGTGGGCATAGCCTCAACCCCCGACGGCGGCGGTTACTGGACGGTGGCCTCCGACGGCGGCATCTTCTCCTTCGGCGATGCCCACTTCTTCGGCTCCATGGGCGGCTCGCACCTGAACATGCCGATGGTGGGCATGGCTGGTGATGCGAACACGGGTGGCTACTGGACGGTAGCTTCTGACGGAGGCATCTTCTCCTTCAACGCTCCGTTCCAAGGCTCCATGGGTGGCACGCACCTGAACAAGCCGATGGTGGGCATGGCCTCAAACCCGGGCTCGAACGGCTACTGGACGGTAGCTTCTGACGGAGGCATCTTCTCCTTCAACTCTCCGTTCTTTGGCTCCATGGGCGGCTCGTTCCTGAACAAGCCGATGGTGGGCATGGCTGAAGCTCCGTTAACCGGCGGCTACTGGACGGTGGCCTCCGACGGCGGCGTCTTCTCCTTCCATGCAAACTTCCACGGCTCCATGGGTGGCTCGTTCCTGAACAAGCCGATGGTGGGTATGGCGGCGTCGTAAGCGTCGGGGTCTGCGTCGGCAGACCACAGGTTTGAGAGATGGGCCGGTCGCTTGCGACCGGCCCATCTCACGTCCGTAGTCTCCGTCACACAACGTGATCTGTCGCCTTGATCCCTGACCGGCAATGTGAGGATCAGGGAGGCGCTGGCGCCAACTGAACTGCTCCGAGCCACCGAAGCATCCCGTCGGCCCAATATGCCGACGATGGATCGACTCCGACCGGTCTACGACCGAAGAACCTGATCATCACGGTCGACGGAGTCGCACCGATCCCGGCAGATGCTCTTGACGAGAATCGAGCCACAGCATCTTTGTCAGATCGGTGAGCCGAACTCGACCAGAAGGTCGCCAACTACTGCCCCTGTTACAGTCAGCGTCGATATGACGGTGCGTCAGATTGAGGGCGAGTTCGAGACGGTTGTGGAGGTGTTGCGGGCCGCCGCCTCGGTCAATACTGACGTCGAGGCGTACGTGGAACCGGCGGTTGGGGCAACCCCGAGGCGTGCGATGACCTTCAGCCAGTGGGACCGGGCTGCCGATGGCGTGGCCGGTCTGTTTGCCGAGGGTGGGGTGACCCGAGGCACCGTGGTCTGCCTGATGCTGCCATCCTCCATCGACTACATGGTCGCCTACGCTGCCGCCACCCGCTTGGGAGCGATCACCTCGGGGATCAACCCTCGGCTCGGTAGCCACGAGGTCCGTTCCATTCTCGAGCGCATCCGACCGGCGGTGACAGTGATCGACGACGGAGCGACTCTCCCCGATGGACCGGCAGGCACGGTGATGAACCGGGCGGAAGTTGTCGGTGCCTTCGACGGCGATCCTCCTGGGGCATGGCCGGAACTGGAGCCGACCGATCCGGTGGTCGTGGTGTGGACCAGCGGGACCACCGGGCTCCCGAAAGGCGCGGTCTTCGACCATCGCCGCTTGGCCGCGGTGGCGGCCGGCACCGACACCTTGTCGGAGCCGGGTGACCGTCGTCTCTCCCCACTGCCGTTCGCCCACGTCGGATCGATGACCCGTACCTGGGACGAGGTCGTCCACGCCGTGACCACGGTGATCACCCCCACCCCCTGGAAGGCCGCCTCGGCCATCTCGGTGATGGTTGATGAACGGATCACCGTGGCCCAGGGCGTCCCTACCCAGTGGGCCCTGGTGATGGCCCATCCCGATCTCGACTCGGCCGACCTGTCGTCGCTGCGGGTGGTGGGCACCGGCGCCTCGCGGGTGCCGGCCGAACTGGTGGCGGCCATGCGTGAACGGTTCGGGGTTCCGGTCATCGTTCGCTATACCTCCACCGAGGCCTCCCTCGGCACCGGCACCGTCCCCGGGGACCTCGACGAGGTGGTGGCCACCACCGTCGGACGTCCGGTGCCCGGCGTGTCGCTGGCCATCGTCGACGAGAGCGGATCGGAGTTGGGTGGCGGGGAAGTCGGCCGGGTACGGATCCATTCCGGGGCGGTGATGCTCGGCTACTGGGGTGGACCCCCCACAGGGCCCGGTATCGAAGGGGTGGTGTTCGATGTGGCGGCCACCGGGTCGGTGCTCGACGACCACGGTTGGCTGACCACCGGCGACTTCGGCTTCGTCGACAGTGGCGGCAATCTCCACCTGGTCGGGCGGGCCAACGAGATGTACATCCGCGGGGGGTACAACGTCTACCCGGCCGAGGTGGAGTCGGTGCTCTCCGCCCATCCGGGGGTCGCCCAGGTGGCGGTGGTGGGTGCTCCCGACCCGGTGCTCGGCGAGATCGGGGTGGCCTTCGTGGTGCCGACCGAAGGTGGCGGTGTCTCTCTCGGCGACCTCCGGTGCTGGGCCACCGGGTCGCTGGCCGACTACAAGGCGCCCGATCGGCTGGCGGTGGTCGAGTCCCTTCCGCTCACCTCGATGATGAAGGTGGACAAGCGAGCCCTGGCCGACCGGGTCGACCAGGCACAACCCGTTCATGCAGTTCAAGTGCGAAAACAGTGAGGACCCCATGACCGAGCGATCCATACCTGCCACCGGAGGGGTCACCGACGACCCGATCCGGTTGGGCACCATGCTCTACACCCTGGTGGAGCCGCACAAGGGCCACCAGGTGGCCTACAACCGTTGGTACGAGCGGGATCATTTCTATGCCGGTTGCCAAATCGGCGCCTACAACTTCTCCGGTGCCCGCTTCGTGGCCACCTCCGACCTGAAGGAGTTGCGACTTCCCGAAGGTCCGTCTCCGATCTCGGCCGACCCCCAGGTCGGTACCTATCTGGGCGTCTACTACGTCCTCGACGGCCATCACGCCGAGTGGAACCGGTGGGCGGTAGACCAGGTCAACGTGCTCCACGCCGCCGGGCGCATGTTCGATCAGCGCGATCACATCCACACAGGCCTCTACCTGTTCGAATGGGAACACCGTCGTGACGACGACGGGGTTCCCGCCGAGTTGACCCTCGACCACCGGTTTGCCGGCATGGTTTCGGTGTTCACCGAGCCGGTGGACGGGGTGGAGCCGGACCAGCTGGCGGCCTGGTACCGCGACGTCTATCTCCCCTCGGTGCTCCCCGGCTCGTCGGTGGCCACCGTGCTGGCCTTCTCACCGCTGCCGCTACTGGCCGATGCCCCCGGCGACGTCCCCCGCGACGCGGCGGCCGATCGGCGTCTGCTGTTGCAGTGGTTCCTCGATGACGTACCGGCCGGCTCGTGGGAGGCGGTCTTCGCCGGGCAGGGGGAGGCGCTGGCCTCGTCGGGGTTGGGCCGACTGCTGTGGGCGTCACCGTTCATCGGAACCATCCCCGGGACTGACACCTACACCGATCAGTTGTGGTCGTAGGTGATGGGCGGGCCCCGATGATTTCCCTACGTGCGGTCCGCGTCCAACGGTAGGGCACAGCCGTTGGCCCAAGCTGGGCGCCGTCCAGGCGAGCACCGCCGGAGTTGCACTATCCTTACTGAATAGGTAGATGTAAGGAGGCATGATGGATGCTGCGGCGAGGGTCACCTCCAAGGGGCAAGTGACCGTTCCGAAGGCTGTGCGCGACGCCTTGGGTATCAAGCAAGGGGACCAAGTCGTCTTCCGGGTCGAGGGGAACCGCGCCGTCTTGGCTCGCACGCCGGACTTCTTGAGCCTGGCCGACACGGTCAGGGTCCCGGCCGCCAGGCGCAATGCCGCGTGGGACGACGTCATTCGCAAGACTCGAGCGGCCCGCGCCGCCAAGCGCCATTGAGCGCGTTCGTCGACACGAATGTCCTCGTCCGGCATCTCACCGGCGACCCGCCCGAGATGGCCGCTCGGGCGACCGCGTACCTACGCCGAGAATCTGAGCTGCTGCTTACCGATCTCGTGGCGGCTGAGACCGTCTATGTGCTGGAGTCGTTCTACCGCGTGTCGCGGGAGCAGGTCGCCGAAGCGATCCGGTCTCTCCTCGCGCTGGCGTCGGTGGTAAGCGTCGACACGGCGCTTCTGCTATGCGCCGTCGAGGTGTACGAGACCGACCGGTTGGACTTCGCTGAGGCGTACCTCGTGGCATGCGCTGAAAGCACAGGAGTGAGCAAGATCGCTTCGTTCGACAAGACCATCGACCGGATCGGGACCGTCGAATGGGTTGAACCTCGGGGCCGCTGACGCGAAGAGTCCCGGCGCTTCCCCGAGAGACCACACCAGTAGATCGGGTGCACTCCGAGTCGGCATGTGCGATCGCGAGTGCTTGCCAGAGGCAGCTTCAGCAGCATTCGCCCTGTCGAGTGGGACCGCATGCGCGGCAGGGAGCGGGTGGGTCCGATTTGCACACCGTCCCACGGTGGCCCGGTTCCGCTAGAACCGGACCACTGCTCTACGATTTCACGACTGTTACAGAGCTGTTTCACCACGGTGCGCTGGCTCCGCACCGGAGTGTCGGTGACGACCGAGGAGAGCGGAGTTCCTCCGATCCGAGTGGTGTGGGAACTCGACGAGGCGCTCGAACCCGCTATCGCAGTGAACTCGCCTGTTACAGTCGTCGCCAATATGACGGTGCGTCAGATTGAAGCGGAGCTCCGAACGGGCGCGCACGAGTTACGCTTCTCTGCCACCGCGCCGGCCTCCGGTCCGCTGCTGTACGTTCTCGACACCTGCACCGATCAGTTGTGGTCCGAGGAGGGGTAATGACCGATTTCATCGAGGAGTTGGCCGAGCGGACCACCGGCCGTGGTTGGGTGGGCGCGCCTTCTCTGTGGGAGCTGATCGAGCGCCGGGCGGCGCGGACTCCCGATGCGGTCCTGGCCCGCGAGGACACCGGACGCCAGTTGACCTTTGCCGACTACCGCCAGGCCTGCCTGGTGGCGGCCGCCGGTCTTTCGACCGACTACTCGGTCGGGGAAGGCACCTCGGTCAGTTGGGAGCTCCCTACGTGGATCGAGTCCCTGGTATTGGTCGGCGCCCTGGCCCGCCTGGGGGCTCGCCAGAACCCGCTCATCCCCATCTACCGGGGTCGGGAGGTCGCCTTCATCACCGGGCAGAGCCACGCATCGTTGCTCATCGTTCCCTCCGTCTACCGCGGCTTCGACTTTGCTTCCATGGCCCACCATGTCGCGATGGGGCGCCCGAAGATGGCTGTGCTGGTGGTCGACCGTTTGCTCCCCAAGGGCGATCCGGCCGATCTCCCCAAGGTACGGCCGTTGCCGGAGTTTGCCGCCGATGCCCCGGTTCGATGGCTCTTCTATACCTCGGGCACCACCGCCGATCCCAAGGGTGCCCAGCACACCGACCTCACGGTGATGGCTTCCGCCTTGGCCATGGCCGAGTGCCTCGACATGAACGCCGACGACGTGTCGGCCCTGGTCTTCCCGTTTACTCACATCGGGGGCATCGGCTGGCTGATGGCGGCCCTGTTCACCGGGTGCACCCTGTTGGTCACCGAGGCGTTCGACCCGACGACCACGCCGGCGTTTCTGGCCGCCCACGACGTCACCCTGGCCGGGTCGGGCACCCCATTCCACCTGGCCTACCTGGCGGCACAACGGAAGTCGGGTGGGGCATCGATCTTCCCCCACGTCCGCTCCTATCCCGGAGGTGGTGCACCCAAGCCACCCCAGCTCCACTACGACCTGAAAGCCGAAATCGGCGGTATCGGCATCGTTTCGGGGTACGGCCTCACCGAAGCCCCCATCGTGGTCATGGCCCGGACCTTCGATCCCGACCAGAAGCTGGCCGACACCGAGGGCCCGGCCACCCCCGGGGTCACCATCAAGGTGGTGGCCCTCGACGGGAGTTTGGCTCCTCCCGGGGTGGAGGGCGAGATCCGGTTGAAGGGACCCCAGGTGATCAGCGGCTATCTCGATCCGTCCCTCGACGCCGACGCCTTCGACGACGAAGGGTTCTTCTGCAGCGGCGACCTCGGGATCGTGGACGCCGAAGGGTTCGTCACCATCACCGGGCGGTTGAAGGACATCATCATCCGCAACGGCGAGAACATCTCGGCCAAGGAGGTGGAAGACCTCCTCTATACCCACCCGGCGGTGGCCGACGTGGCCATCATCGGCCTGCCCGATGCCAAAACGGGGGAGCGGGCCTGTGCGGTGGTGGCGGTCAAGGATGGTGAGTTGTTCTCGCTCGAGGAGATGGTGAAGTTCTTGAAGGAGAGGGACTTGCGGGTCCAAGCCATCCCCGAACAGCTCGAGCTGGTTCCCGCCGTGCCCCGGAACCCGGCCGGAAAGATCCTCAAGCACAAACTGCGCGAAGAGTTCGCGCCGTCTTCGAACACAGGGAGAACCACATGAGCCCGATCAAGAGGGTCACCCTCGGACAGGGCGGCAGTGAACACGATGCCGCCGACGCCTCCATCAGTGCCTTGGTCGGTCGTCGGTTCATCGGCAAGGTGGCGGTGGTCACCGGGGCGGGTTCGGGTATCGGCCAAGCAGTGGCTCTTCGGCTGGCTGCCGAGGGTGCGTCGGTGGCCGCTCTCGACATCGCCGAAGAGGGGCTGGGTTCGACTGTCGAACAGATCACCGCCGCCGGCGGTCGGGGCACGGCCATCACCTGCGACGTGACCTCCGAGGAGTCGGTGATCGCCGCGGTGGCCGCCACCGTCGAGGCCCTGGGGCCGCCCACCGTGGTGTGCAACGTGGCCGGCATCGGCGGTTTCTTCAACACGGTCGACATGCCGCTCGAACGGTGGGAGAAGATCCTGGCGGTGAACCTGACCGGGACGTTTCTGGTCTGCAAGGCCACCCTGCCCCATCTTCTCGAGCACGGTGGGTGCATCGTCAACGTGGCCTCCAACACCGCCCTGATGGGTCAGGCGTACTCGGCGGCCTACTGCGCTTCGAAGGCCGGGGTATTGATGTTCTCCAAGGCGCTCGCCGCCGAGTACCTGAGCCGGGGCGTACGGGTGAACGTGATCGCCCCCGGTGGGGTGGACACCCCGTTGGTCGGAGCCTTCCAACTCCCCGAAGGGGGCGACTTCAACGAGTTGAAGAAGGTCATGTCGCCCCTGGGTTTCGCCACCCCGGCTGAGATGGCCGGATCGGTGGCCTTTCTGGCCTCCGACGAGTCGTCGTACACGACGGGAGCGGTGCTTTCGGTGGACGGGGGACTGACCATCTGAACGCCGCATCACCGCATCATGACGTATGGTGCGATGATGCGAACGACTGTTGATCTCCCTGAGGATCTTCACCGGGCGGCCACCTCGCTCGCCCGTGACCGGGGCCAGAGTTTGAGCCAGACGGTGAGTGATCTGATGCGGCGAGCCCTACGCCCCGACATCACCGTCCCTCACCGGTTCGTCATCGACGCCGACGCCGGGCTGCCCGTGGTGTTTCTCGGGACTCCGGTCACCACCGAGATGGTCCGCGCTGCGGTCGACGAGGAATGACGTTTCTTCTGGACAGCAACGTCCTGGTCGCCCTGGTGGTAGGAGACCACGTCCACCACCGGGCCGCCACTCGATGGTGGACCGCCACCGTTGAGTCGTTTGCCACCTGCCCCATCACCCAAGGTGCCCTGCTGCGCCTGCTCATTCGGGAAGGCTTGGGCAGTGGTGAGGCAGCCCGAGCGCTGAGTCTGCTCACCAATCATGACCGCCACACCTTCTGGCCCGACACCATCGGCTATGACGCCGTCGACCTCACTAAGGTGCTTGGCCGCGGCCAGGTCACCGACACCTACCTCACCACCCTCGCCCGCCATCACCAGGCTCGACTGGCCACGTTTGACCCAGGGCTTGCGCAACACCGCTCCGACGTGGTGACGTTGGTCCCGCTCATCTGACGCCGGCGTTCGGATACGGGCAGGGGAACCGGTAGGTGAGGGTTGGATCGACCGGAGCGAGCAGTGCCGGTCATACGAGAAGTCGCCGAGCATCACCAAGGTGAGCCGGTAGATCGAGTTGCGTTCATATAACAGAAATATGCGACTCTTCCTCGCATGACACCGGCCTGCGATGTTTTCGCGGTCCCCTGGATGCCTACGTCGACCCCGATCATGCCCCTCACCGAAATGGGGTGTGAGGCGGGAAGCCCCCGGCTTTGGCCGTGGGGAGGCAGAGCCCCACTCGGGCCGGAGGCCCGATCTATGCCCCTCTCTGGTTGGCGACGTACTGCTTGATCATCTCCAACGGAGCACCGCCAACCGTCGCAACGAAGTAGCTGTTGGTCCAGAGCGT
>PLZF01000033.1 GCA_003152015.1 Acidimicrobiaceae bacterium
AAGACCGGGGTCTTCACCCTGCGCCACGGGACCAAGCTCCGCCACGTGGGGGTCGGACGGGCCCACAGCGGCCGGCGGGTGATCGTCCTGGTGGCCGACCTCGACATCCGGGTGCTGAGCGAGGAGGGCGAACTGCTCCGTCACCTCACCCTCGACCCGGAGAGGGACTATCAGCCCCTCGCCCCGAAGGCGGCGGTCACGTAGCCTGCATAGGTTCGTCTGTCCGCGATGTCTCGCGACATCACACTGTGGGCGCTAGAGGACTCGAACCTCCGACCTCAGCCGTGTGAAGGCTGCGCTCTAACCAACTGAGCTAAACGCCCGATGACGTCTGCACCCCGAAGGGCACTCCGTTGCGGTCTGTCATGGTAGCCCGCGGCTTCCATGCGAAGGACAAGGGTGGTTCGGTCTCGTCACCATTGTCCACAACAGGGGCTGACCAGCCAGGCAGCCCAGCACTGCGTCATGAAGGCTCCGAGCAATCCACCAGGTCACGAGAGGCTCAGCTCAGGAGCCAGGGTGTCGAATCCCAGAGCCTCTTCGAGTGCCGCGGCTGACCGCAGCACCACCAGGTCGCCGTGTTGAGGTCCGACCAACTGCAAACCGACAGGGACCCCTTCGGTGGTCAACCCGATACACACGGTTGCCGCCGGTGACCGGGTCATGTTGAACGGATAGGTGAACTTGACCCAATTGATGTCAGGGGTGCCATTGATCAGTCCCGAGCCCCCCAGCGCATGGGGCGGGGCAGCCGCCGCCGTGGTCGGGGTGACCAACAGACGTACGTCGCGGAACAGATCCACCATCCGTAGGTTCAACGCGTGGCACGAGTCGTCGGCCCGCACAATATCCAGCGCGCTCTTCGCCGCCGCGCCCTCGATGAGCATGGCCAATATCGGATCAACCCGATCCCATACCGGAGTCCCCATAAAACCAATGTGAGTGCGCAGGTTGTAGGCGCTGGTGAGGGTCAGCCAGTCGTTGAGCGGATCTTCGTCGAATACGGCGTCGACCTCCACGATGTCGGCACCCAACGATGCCAACACCCCAACCGCCCGCTCACACATGGCCAATACCTCGGCGTCTACGTCGGCGTACCCGAGTGTCGGCGACCACGCCACCCGGGCCGGGGGTTTCGGGTCGTGCAACGCCGCCGTCCACGATGCCTCCGGACGGGGCAGAGATCGCAGGTCGGTTGGGTCGGGACCCACCGCCACATCAAGGGCGGCAACGACGTCGGTCATTCTGCGGGCCATGGGACCCTTGGTCGAGAGGTTCTGCCAATCGGGAGCACGTCGGCCTCCGGACGGGACTCGACCGAGGGAGGTCTTCATTCCCGAGAGTCCGCAACCGGCTGACGGGATCCGGATGGAGCCGCCACCGTCGGAACCGGTGGCGAGCGGAACCATGCCCGAGGCGATGGCCGCCGCGCTTCCGCCCGAGGAGCCGCCGGTGCTGTGGGCGAGGTTCCACGGATTCAACGTGCGCCCAAACACCGAGTTCACAGTGTCGGCCTTCCATCCGAGCTCGGGGGTGTTGGTCTTCCCTACCACCACACACCCCGCCGCCACCAGCCTCATCACCAGAATCGAGTCGGACGTGGCCGGTGCTTGGCCGGCAAACGCCGGTGAACCGAAAGTGGTCACGTACCCGGCGGCGTCTTCGAGGTCCTTGACCCCGATGGGGATGCCCGCCAGTGGCCCCGGGTCCTTGCCGGCGGCAACCGTCTCGTCGACCACCGCCGCCGCGTCCAGGGCCCGCTCCCCGTCCACGGCGACGAAAGCGTTGAGGGTCGGATTATCGGCATCGATCTGAGCCAGCGCGTGGGTGACCAACTCACGGGCGGAGAGTTCACCCCGCCTCACCTGCCCGGCCAGATCGACAACTGAATCGGTACGGAAGTCCATAAGCGACGGTACCGCCGTGGTGCCCGGACGACAACCGAGTCGGTGGGTATCCGCCAACCTCACCTGCCGGTTCGACAATTCGGCTTGTCCCGAAGCAGTGTTTGCCCATGACTCCACCGTCGCTGAAGCAGATAGTGCTCGATCACGTAGCGCACGCCGTTCCGGCGTGGAAGGACGCGTGGGCACGCTACGCGCCTGACCTTGGCGCCGAATGGAAGTCCGGAGGGGAAGGTACCGGGTTCTCACCCGCACAACTGCATTTTGCCAACGGGGCACGGATTGAGCTGCTGATGCCCCACGACACCACCACCAACGACTTTCTGGCCCGCTTCCTCGAGCGGAACGGGCCCGGCCCTCATCACCTCACCTTCAAAGTCCCCGATCTTCTGGCGGCCCTCGACGCGGTGCGTGATGCCGGATTCGATCCGATTGGGGTGGATCTCCGCGATCCCGGGTGGAAGGAGGCGTTCATCCATCCCAAGCAGGCCACCGGGGTCGTGGTGCAGTTGGCTCAAGCCCTCGTCGACTGGGCCAGTCCCCCACCCGAGGGCTATCCGACCGAGCGGCGCCAGAAAAAGAACGGCGACGGTCCCGTGGCGCCGGCATCGCTTCTGCGGGTCACCCATGCGGTGGCCGATCTCGATGCCGGGATCGATCTGTTCAGCGGGCTGCTCGGAGGACAGGTCGAAGATCGCGGCACCGGTCCCGGTGAACAGTGGATCGATCTCCGCTGGGACGGACCTCTGGCCGTACGACTGGTCGCCCCCACTGACGGCCCCGAGTCCAAGGAGCTCTCCGCGTGGCTGGGCGACCGCACCGGCCGGGTCCACCACCTGCTGCTGGCTGCCGAGGAGCCCGACACTTTGGTCGGTGCTGATCCGGCCCCACCCGACCTTCCCGGCCTGGGGGGCTCGGCTCCCGGCAGCTGCCCCTGGGTGATCGAGCCCGAGGACAATTTCGGATTGCGGCTGGTGGTGGTCCCACGCTGAGCCGCGTCGGTCGGGACCTCTCCGGACAAGCCGGTATCCTGTGCCCGATGAGCCCGAAGGATCGCGACCTGGACGACTCCACGGCTGACGAAGTGGAAGATGACGAGCCTCTCCACGAGGAGTTCGAGGACGAGGACGGGATCGACCCGGTGGAGGCGCCCACTGGCAAGGCGAAGCGACTGGACCGGGTTCGGGCCAGCGTCCAGTCCGCCAACATCGAACCGGGTCAATCCAACTTCTCGACCAAGTGGGCCATCGACCGCTTGGACGAACGGGAGAAGCGCTTCTCGTTCGCCGCCGCCGGTGGAGCGGCCCTCTTCGGCGTCATCATCTACCTGGCCGAGACCCAAAACCACAACTTTCGATTGGCCAAGGGACAGATCACCCCGCAGACGACGCTGATCGTCGGGCTCATCGCCGCCGGGTTGTTGATCGCCGCCACCATTTTGGGCCGCCGGGCCCCAGTCGGATTCGTGGCGTTGTTCACCGGCGCGGCATTCGGAGGATCGTTTCTGTTTTTGGGTTTGCCGTTCTTCGCCCTGGCTGTGTGGTTGTTGTACCGCTCCTACAAAATCCAACGGGAGACGGCGGGCAAACTCCGGGAGGCCGGAGCCGGTCCGAGGACTCGGCAGTCGTCTGCATCGCGCTCGGCTGCCTCACCCCGTCCCTCCACAGCTACCGCCCGCAGGGGGCCCCGGTCCAAAGGCCCGCCCGCACCGACCGGCAACAAGCGATACACCCCCAAACGCCCACCCCTTCCTCCGCCCAAGCCGTCGCGGCGCCAACGCAAAGCCACCGCTTCCGACTGAGTCCGGCCCCGTCCGGCCCCGCCCGGCACCAGAAAGCGCTTACGCCGTGCTGGTGACCAATGCCGACCGCAACAGGTCGAGGATCTCCGCCCGCCGACGGACCAATGACCGGGCCGTTGGCTCTTCACCCAGGGCGCGAAGCAACTCGACCTCGGTGAGCATCCCGATGACGGTGGAGTAGATGGCCAAAAGCAGAAGACGGGGCTCGTGACGTCTCATGTGACCCGAATCCATCTCGGCCTCCAGAAACTCCGAAGCACGACTGACCAGAGGCTCCAGCGCCGCCACGAACCGGGTCGCCGCCGGCGGACCCAGTCGTCCCATCTCCCGGACCAGCCCCAACAGCTCAGGCTGTCGGGCCGCCAACCTGAACACCGAACGCACCACGGCCTCAACCTGAACCCATCCGGTGCCGGCGGTGGCCAGAGATCCTTCCAATGCCTCGGACAATTCGATGGCGCTCCGGTCGATCACCGCATCGAGGAGGACTTCCTTGGATGGAAACCAGTAGAGGATTGTCTGTTTGCGCACTTCCAAACCCGCCGCCAGTGAGTCGAGCGAGGTGGCCTCATATCCACGGGTGGCGAACGAGACAAGAGCGGCATCGAGGATACGGGCCGGGGTGCTCGTCTCGTCGGCCACCCCGTTACTGGTGGGCATGGGGCGGGGCCGACCCCTGTCGCGGCCTGTTGCACTCTGGGATGAGGCGCTCGACTTGGTCACTTACCATATGGTAGACAGATCTGGTGACCCGTGTTCGTGGCGCTCTCGCCGGCAAGCGATTCTTTATCACCGGAGCCACCGGATTTCTGGGAACGGCCCTGGTGGAGAGATTGTTGCGCAGTGTTCCCGATTGCGAGGTCGTACTCCTCATCCGACCGACCCGCCGATCGACACCGATGCAGCGGGCCGCCAAGGAGATCCTGAAGAACGATTGTTTCGATCGGCTCCGCCACGAGAGTGGCGATCAGTTCGAGACCCTGGTGACCAGCCGCATGACGGCCGTGGCCGGCGATGTCGGCACCGACGGGCTGGGCCTCGACGAGGATGGACGACGACAGTTGTCGCTGTGCGACATCGTGATCCATTCGGCGGCGTCGGTCAGTTTCGACTCCCCCCTCGATGCCGCGGTCGAGGTCAACCTGCTCGGGCCCTCGAGGGTGGCCGAGGCCATGGTGGCTGCCCGGCAGGCGGCCGCGGCCGAAGGTCGGGTGGGGCCTGTCCATTTCATCCCGGTCTCCACCGCTTACGTGGCCGGAACCCACCAGGGAGAGGCCAAAGAAGAACTGCTCGAGGGCAACCGGTTCAGCCTCGACGTGGCGTGGAAGAGTGAGGTGGACGCGGCCCGGCGCCAACGTGGCGACAGCGAGGCCGAATCCCGCCGGCCCGAGCGGCTACACGCATTCTCGAAGGCGGCCCGCAGCGAGTTGGGCGGGGCCGGGCTCCATCTGTTGGCCGAGCGCGCCGAACGACTTCGCGAAGACTGGGTCAAGAAGCAGCTGGTCGAGATCGGGAAGGTCCGGGCCCAATCACTGGGTTGGCCCGACGCCTATCCCTATACCAAGGCCCTCGGCGAGCGAGCCCTCATCTCCCAGTACGGAGACCTCATTCCCATCACCATCGTCCGTCCGTCCATCATCGAGTCGGCGTTGGCCGAGCCCCGCCCAGGGTGGATCCGAGGTTTCCGGATGGCGGAGCCGATCATCGTCTCCTACGCCCGCGGCCTGCTGAAGGAATTCCCCGGCGTCCCCGAGGGAGTGACCGACGTCATTCCGGTGGACCTGGTGGTGGCCACCATCATCGCCGTCAGCGGAGAGAGTCTCCTCCACGCCTCCGAGGGACGGCCCTACGAAGGGCCGAGCGTCTACCACGTGGCCTCCGGGGTCCGAAATCCGTTCCACTACGGTCGTTTGGTCGAGCTCATCCGGGAATGGTTCACCGAACATCCCCTCTACGACACCGACGGCCAACCCATTGTGGTACCCGAGTGGTCGTTTCCGGGTCGGGGCCGGGTCCAACATCAGCTGACCCGGGCCAGCAAGGCCATGGACCTGGCCGAAAAGGTGGTCGGGTCGTTGCCCATCCGCGGCCGCCAGGCCGCGTGGATAGCCGCCCTCGAAGAGAAACACCTGCTGGCCGATCGGGCCCTCGGCTACGTCGAGTTGTATGGCGCCTACACCGAGACCGAGGCCCGGTACCGGGTCGACCGTCTGCTGGCGCTATGGGACCGCATGGACGAGGACGACCGCCAGATGTTCTGTCTCGACCCGGCCGCGGTGGACTGGGACCACTATGTCCGCGAGATTCACCTCCCGTCGATCGTCGAACACGCCCGGGTCAGGACCACCCCAGGTAAATCGATACAACCCTCCCGGGCCGATCGAGCCCGCAAGGCCATCCTCTCCCCCGACCGTCACCTGGCCGCCTTCGACCTCGAGAACACCCTCATTGCCTCCAATGTGGTCGACTCCTACGCGTGGCTGGCCTCGCGCCATCTTCCGGCCGGTGAACGGGCGGCGTTCATCGCCGGCCTGGTTCGCAAAGCTCCGTCACTGCTCGCCCTCGACCGGCGCGACCGGGGAGATTTCCTTCGGTCGTTCTATCGACGCTACGAAGACGCCCCGGTGGACCAGCTCCACGACGATGGTTGGGAGCTCTTCCATCATCAGCTGCTGGCCAAGTCGTTTCCGGCGGCCATCGCCCGGGTGCGGAAGCACCGGGCCCTCGGACATCGCACCATCCTCATCACCGGGGCCCTTGATTTCGTGGTGGAGCCACTTCGTCCGCTCTTCGATGAAATCGTCTGCGCCCGCCTGAGCCAAAAGGACGGCCGTTTCACCGGGCGCCTGGCCGAGCTCCCCCCCATCGGTGAAGCCCGGGCCCTGGTACTGGCCGATTACGCCGAAGCCGAGGGTCTCGAGCTGTCCGAGTCGATGGCGTATGCCGATTCGGCCAGCGATCTCCCCATGCTCGAGGCGGTGGGCTTCCCGGTGGCGGTCAACCCCGAGACCAAACTGGCCGCCATCGCCCGTCGGCGTGGTTGGCACGTCGAACATTGGGAGAAGGCCGACGGCGGCGCCCAACCCATGCTTCCCATCGGACCCCTCGACACCCGCGGCGCCGCCAAGCGGGGTCGTACCAGCTCGGCCGCCCTGGCCGGAGCCGCCCGCCGACTGGCCGCCAAGGATGCCCGATGAAAGCCCTGGTATTCGAGCGCAATCTTCCCCGCTTCGCCGCCTCCCGGGTCGCCTCCGTCTTCGGATCGGGTCGGGGCGCGGGAATCGGACCGCTCCAACTGTTGGACGCATTGCCCCCTGAAGTCCCGGGCTCCGACTGGTTCCACCTCCGGCCCCTGCTCTCGGGTATCTGCGGGTCTGATCTCGCCACCCTCGATGGCCGGAGCTCCCGGTACTTCGAGGACATCGTGAGCTTCCCCTTCGTCCCCGGCCACGAGGTGGTGGGGGTCCTCGACGACGGAGGCGTGGACTACGCGGGGACAGTGCTCGCCCCCGGAACACGGGCCATCATCGAACCTGTCCTCGGGTGTGCACCCCGCCACATCGTGCCGCCCTGCCCTCAATGCGGGTCCGGTCACTACGGGCTGTGCGGGAACATCGCCTTCGGAGAGATCTCGCCGGGGCTGCAGACGGGCTTCTGCGCCGGTACCGGAGGCGGATGGTCGGCGGCCGGCCTGGTCGCCCACCGCTCCCAACTCCACGCCGTCCCCGACGGGTTCTCCGACGAGGACGCGGTGATCGTCGAGCCGACCGCCTGCGCGGTGCACGCCGCCCTGTCCGGTGACATCCAACCCGGTGACACCGTGGCCGTCGTCGGTGCGGGGACGCTCGGGCTCGCCACCATCGCCGCTCTGCATCATCTGATACGACCCGCCACCTCGTGCACGGTGCTGGCCGGTGCCAAGCACCCCCATCAACGACGGGTAGCCGAGGCAATGGGCGCGGACACAGTCGTCCCTCCCGATCAGCTGGCCCGGGCGGTGCGCCGACAAGCCGGGTCACTGGTACTGGCCGGCCGGCTCACCGGTGGCGCTGACGTGGTCTTCGACTGTGTGGGCTCGTCCGAGTCGTTGACCCAGGCATTGGCCATGGTGCGACCCAGAGGTCGGGTGGTAGTCGTCGGCATGCCGGCCAAGGTGTCGGTGGACCTGGCCCCGTTGTGGCACCGCGAGCTGACCCTGGTCGGCGCTTACGCCTACGGCACCGAGTCGACGACCGGCCCGGGTGGCGAACCTCGACGTACCTTTGAGCTCGCCATCGACCTGGTGACCCAGGCCGGCCTCGGCTCCCTCGTTTCTGCCGCCTATCCACTCGACCGCTACGAAGAGGCTCTCGTCCATGCCGGCGCGGCCGGTCGTCGCGGCGCGGTGAAGGTGGTTTTTGATCTACGCAACCGGAAAGGACACAACCGATGAGCCCCAGGCCCGGATTTGTGCTCGAGGTCGACCGCTCCACGCCACCCACCCTGTATTGGCACGGGGAACGGTTCCGGATGGAGCGCCTGCCCGAGGGGAGTCGGGTTATCTACGCTCCCGAGCCCCTCGACCCGTTGACCGACCCATCGGCGGCTATCCGCCATGCGTTGCGTCACCCGTTGGGCGACAAGGACCCGCTCCCGGCACTGTTGCACCCCGGCATGAAGCTGACCATTGCCTTCGATGACATCTCGCTGCCCCTTCCCCCCATGGAACGACCGGACATCCGTCAACTTGTCATCGAACAGGTTCTCGATATGGCGGCCGAAGCCGGGGTCGACGACGTCGAACTGATTGTCGCCCTGGCCCTCCACCGTCGGATGACCGAGCCCGAGCTCCGCCATGCCCTCGGCGACCGTATCTACGATGCCTTCGCCCCGAACGGGCTGCTCACCCAGCACGACGCCGAAGATCCCGATGCCTTGGTCCACCTGGGTCTCACCGACCAGGGAGAGGATGTCGAGATCAACAAGCGGGCGGCGGAAAGCGACCTGTTGGTCTACGTCAACATCAACCTGGTGGCGATGGACGGGGGGCACAAGAGCGTCGCAACCGGTCTGGCCAGCTACAAGAGCCTCCGCCACCACCACAATCCTCAGACCATGCAACAGAGCCGGTCGTTCATGGACCAGCACAAATCGGAGTTGCACTCGGCTAACTGGCGCATGGGAAAACTCATCGCCGACAGTGGCGTCAACGTGTTCCAAATCGAGACCAACCTCAACAACGACGCGTTCCCTCCGGCCTTCAATTTTCTCCAGAAGCGCGAGTGGGAGTGGGGGGTCAAGGACCGCCTGGCCTACCTGGGTGCATCGAAGGCTCTGGACCGTACCCCGGCCAAGTACGCCCGGCAGATCTTCCACTCGGTGAAGGCGCCTCACCGGATGACGTCGGTTCAGGCCGGTGAAGTCGAGGCTGTCCACGCCGTCACCACCGACAACGTCTGGAAGCAGCAGGGCGTGGTCGTAGAAGGCCAGACCGACATCCTGTCGATGGGACTTCCCTACATCAGCCCGTACAACGTGAACTCGATCCTCAACCCGATTCTGGTGGCATGCCTCGGTCTCGGCTACTTCTTCAACATGTACCGGGGCAAGCCGTTGGTGCGCGAGGGCGGCGTGGTGATCATGAGCCACCCGACCCCGTGGGAGTTCAATCCGGTCCATCACCCGAGCTACATCGACTTCTTCGAACAGGTATTGAGCGAAACAACCGACCCTATCGAGATCGCCAAGGGATTCGAAGAGTCATTCGCCACCGATCCGTGGTACATCCACCTGTACCGGACGGGCCACGCCTATCACGGTGTCCATCCGTTCTACATGTGGTACTGGTGCGCTCACGCCCTTCAACACCTGGGAGCGGTGATCATTGTGGGTGGGGATCCCGCTGCCGTCCACCGTCTCGGCTTCCGGGTCGCCTCGACCATGGCCGACGCGCTCGAGATGGCCAATGACATCGTGGGGACCTCGCCGACCCTCACCCACATCCATACCCCTCCGATTTTCATGTCGGACGTGCAGTGACACCCAAGCACGGGTCGTCAAGATCGCTGCTGAAGACCCGGGCCGTTCGGGCCGACGCCGCGCTCGGCACCAACGGGCACCGGAGGGTCGCGGCCCTGAAGCGCTACTCCCCCACCGGCATCGCCTCTCGCGCCGGCCGTCGGAGATTTCCGTTGGCCGCGCCCAGCTGGCCCGAGAACGTCCCGCGTCCGGCACCCGACCACGACCTGGGCGTCGACTACGACACCACCTGGTCGCGTAAGTATCCGGTGCGGCTGGCCCGGGCCATGGTCCTCGACAATGTGACCCGCCCCCTGGCCCGGGTGATCGCCTCCCCTTTGATCCGGGGTGACGAGTACCTGACCGATGTCGGAGCACCGGTGATCTTCGCGGCCAACCACACCAGCCACATCGATACCCCTCTGTTGATGAGCTGCCTACCGCTGCGTTTCCGGCATCGGACGGTGGTGGCGGCCGCGGCTGACTACTTCTTCGACCGCCGCTGGAAGGCCGGCTTCTTCGCCTTCTCCCTCGCTGCCATTCCCATCGAACGGAACAAGGTCAACCGTCGTTCCGCCCAGCTCGCCACCGATCTCGTCGCCGATGGCTGGAATCTGATCATCTTCCCCGAAGGAGGTCGCTCTCCCGATGGATGGGGTCAGACGTTCCGCGGGGGCGCCGCCTACCTCAGCGTGAAGACCAACCGACCGGTGGTTCCGGTCCACCTCGAGGGTACCGGGAACGTACTGCCCAAGGGGAGCAAAGGGATCCGGCGGACCCGCACGACGGTGACCTTCGGCGCCCCGTTGTGGCCCGAAGAGGGTGAGGACGCCCGTCGTTTCGGACTCCGTATTGAGTCGGCCGTAGCCACCTTGGCCGATGAAACCATCACCGACTGGTGGACGGCCCGGAAACGGGCAGTGATGGGAACCACGCCACCGTTGCAGGGACCCGACGTGGCCCGGTGGCGCCGGTCCTGGGCCCTCCCCGAAACCACCCCGACCCACTCCGGTTCGGATGGGATCGAGTGGCCACGCCGATCCGACTGAAAACGTCAGCGTCGGGGCCGCGGAAGGTGCCGAAGACGGGCCGGCAGCTTCACAGTTCCCGCCCCGGCCAAACGCTCGGTCCGCAGAGCATTCTCTTCTTCATCCTCGAGCCAGATGAGTGGCAGGCGCTCCCCGCGGGCCCCCAAGGCCCAACCCAGCAGCAGGTCGGCCAGCGCCACGTTTCGGGCCAGCACCGGGCCGTGGAGGTAGGTGCCGATGACCCGCCCCCTCCATGCCCCCTCGGTCCCATCCCCGCCTCCGTTGCCCACCCCGGTGATCACTCGAGCCAGCGGTAACGCCCCGGGTCCGATGGTGGTGACCCCGCCATGGTTCTCGAACCCGGTCAAGGGCGGAAGGCCCGAACCGTCCGAGCTCCGGGGGGCGTCGGGTTCTAACGTGGCCACCAACTCGCCCACCGCCCGAAGGTCGGTTCCCTTGCGGGTGGTCACGTCGAGCAGGCCGAGGCCATCGTGAGGCCGATCGGCCGCGTCGGGAAACTCCCGACCCAGCAGTTGAAAACCGGCACATACCCCCAAGATCACTGCGCCATCCTCCACCGACCGCGTCAACGTGCCGTCGGTGATCAGGGTGGACGCCGCCCTCACCTGCGGGCCATCTTCCCCACCGCCGATGCAGTAGATGTCGCCGCGGGGTACCGGTCGGTCGGATGGCGCCTGTACGAGGCTCACATCCAGGCCCCGCCACTTGGCCCGCCGGGCCAGCACCAGGCCGTTTCCTCCATCCCCGTACGTCCCCAGCAGATCGGGGTAGATGACCACCACCGTCAACGGCGAACGCGCCCCCGTCGCCATGCTCACAGTCGGCTCCTCAACTGGGCAAAGGCCGTGTAGTTGCCCAGAAACTCCACCGGCGTCGAGGTGGTTGCCACCGACAACCGGCCGGCGTTCCCGATGGCCATGTCCACTGCCTCGAGCACGTCCGGCACCACCCGGTGGTCCACTTCGGCGTACCGGAGGCGCACGGCCAGATCGCGGCACCGCTCCCCGGTGGCCACCACTGTCCTCCCAATCAGGCGTTCGAAGGGGACATCCCAGAGCCAGCTGGTATCGAATCCGTCGGCAACCCGGGCGTTGATGGAGAGCACCACCGGAGAGGTGGCGTCGCCCGATTCATCGAGCAGGTCGAAAATGGCAGTCCAACCCGCCGGGTTCTTGGCCAGCAACAGCCGGATGTCCCGTCCCTTCCGTTGCACCGTCGAGAAGCGACCGGCCACTTCGTGCAACTTGGACAGTCGCTCCAAGGCGGTGGCGATGGATACGGGCGGTTGACAGTGGGTTCCGACCAACTCCGGTGCGGCCACCGCCACCATGGCCGCATTGGCCCGATTGAACTGGCCGGGCAGCCCGATGACCACCGGAAAACGGCGTCCGTCGGCCAAGGCGAGCACGTCTCCCTCCAACCACGCGAACCGGTCGGGCCGGCCAAATTCGCAGTGATCGCAGTGCCAACTCCCGGACGCTTCAAAGACGATGCGGCCACCGCAGGCGGGACAGCCGACCGCATCGTCGCGCCAGACCTGCCCGGCGCCCACCCATCGCACCTCCGGCGCCGTGGATGCCGCCCACGCCACCATCGGGTCGTCAGCATTGGCCACCACCACGGTTCGCGAACCGCCATGGCCAACGGGATCGAGACGTCCCAGCACCGATCGCCACCGCTCCACCAGCATCCGGACTTCTGAAATCCTGTCGAGCTGGTCCCGCGACAGGTTGAGGAGCACCACTACCTGGGGGTGGGTGTCCTCGATGAGACGGCCCAGGTACACCTCGTCGACTTCGAGTACCACCGTCCCGACCGGCCGGGTCCCGATGAGGGCGGCTACGTGGCCGGCCGGCATGTTGGCGCCGGTGGTGTTGGTGGCCACTCCCACCGAATCGCCTTCGGACAGGGCCGCCACCAACATCCAGGTGGTGGTGGTCTTCCCGTTGGTACCCGAGACGAGGGCGACGTCGCAGTCCTTGGCCAATACCGCCAGAAGCATGGGGTCGACGGCCAACCCGACCCGCCCACCGATGACGGTACCGCTGCCCCGCCCGAGCAGCCGGGACAACCAGTTGATCCCTGACGCCACCTTGACAGCCACCGAGGGACGAAACGGGAGCCGGCGGGTAGCTGCGGGGTGGGGGCTGGTCACGCCGAGGGCTGCGTGCGGGCCAGTTCCTCACCGGTGGGAATCCGCTGTGCCCGGGACTCCTTCGGCAACAATCCTGAGATCGCACTCATCAGCGTCTCGGTATCAGCCACGGCATCGTGATGGGCGAGGTCGACCGGCGCCCCGACCCGCACGGTGACCATGGGGGGATGACCCAAGGCTCTCATGTTCGGCAACTTGGACGACCGGGGCCATACCTCTTCGGTGCCCCACACCCCGATGGGCACCAGCGGTGCACCGGTCTCCGCGGCCAGGCGCGCGGCGCCGGTCTTGCCGGACAGGATCGGGTCAAAGAATGCATCCCCCCGGGGGATGGTCCCTTGGGGCAACACGATGACAACCTCACCGGCCCGTAGCGCCGCGCTCGCCCGGCTCATCGGATCAGAGGAGCCGCTGCCGCGGTCAACGGCGATGCCACCCAGAACCCGGGCCAGACGGCCGACCACCGGAGCGTCGAAGATCTCCTGTTTGGCCATAAACCGCACGGGACGATTGAGGCGAGCCGCCACCAGGCCGATGGCAGCCACGTCAAAGTAGCTGCGGTGATTGGCGGCCAACAGCACCGGTCCCTCCGTCGGGATGTGATCCACGCCATCCACATCGAACCGGGCATAAGGGAATGCCTCGGCCCGGAAGATCAACCGGGCCAGATGGTAGGGCTCCAGGCCCAACAGCGACGGCACCCCCGGAGGGCGGTCCCAGTACTCGAGCGGCCACCGCCGGGCCACGGCGACGATGGCCAATCGGGGATCGGCATTGAGCGGGTGGGGGTGGCCCACGGCGGTCAGGAGCGGCAGGTCGTAAAAGCTGTCCGAGTAGACATGGGAAGCGGCCAGGTCGATGCCGTGGGCATCGGCCCATTGGCGCACCGCATGTCGTTTGCCCGTCCCCCACACAAATCCACCGTCCAACCGACCCGTGTACCGGCCTTCGATCTCTTCGTACCGGGTGGCGATGGTGGCGTCGAAGCCCAGGGTCTCGGCCAGGGGCGTCACCAGATCCGACGGCGATGTGGTGGCGAGCACCAGGGGGCGACCCTGCAGACGGTGCATCTCCAACGCTTCGAGGGCCCACGGTTGTACCAGGTCGACCAGCTGTTCAACCGCCCGTTTGCCGGCCTGGCGGGTGGCGTCGGCCGACCGGTTCCGCATCATCCGGGCCGCGGCCCGGGCCAGGCCCATGAACAGTGCCGACTCGCCGAAGCGGTTGTAGAAGCTGTACATGTACCGCTCCCCCGGTACGTGCTGGCCTTCCTTGACCACTCCCTCGGCCGCCAGGGCCTCCTGGATCACCGGTCCGCTGGCCGACCGAAGAAGGGTCCTGTCGAGATCCACGAATACCGCTCCGGAGCCGCGTGACATAGCTCCACGCTACTTCCGCTGCCAACTGTCGCGGTAAGACATCTCGGAGCCTTCGGTTCGGGCGAGCTGCCACCCGGCGTACACCCGACCCCAGACGCGGCAAAGGGACCGCCGGGGGGATGGCGATCCCTTCGCACTGACACGACAAGGAACGGAGGGGGGTTCCTGATCCCTGTGGTCTGTATCTATTGTGAACAATCTACGTTCATCTGTCAAACAGTTATTTTAGATATCTACTATCGTGTTTAGAGATGGAACTCCGACACCTCCAGGCACTGGTTGCCATCAGTGACCATGGCACCTTTTCCGGTGCCGCCGATCACCTGGGAACCGTGCAGTCCAACGTGTCATCCCATGTCGCCCGCCTCGAACGCCAGTTATCTGTTCCGTTGATCGACCGGAGCAACGGGCGCTTCACCCAGGAGGGAGAGGTGGTGTTGGCCCGCGCCCGCCGCATCCTCTCCGAAGTGGACGCCCTGGTCTCCGACGTCGCCGCCTGCAAGGACGAAGTCACCGGTACCGTCAGGGTGGGAATGATCGGGACCACCGCCCGATGGCTCGTACCCCACCTGATGAGGTTGACCGCCGAGCGGCATCCCAAACTGGCCCTGGTCATCGTGGAGGGTTCGACCATTGGCCTCGAGCCCCAGTTGGCCACGGGTCAGCTCGATCTGGCCATTCTCAATTTGCCGGTGCCCGGCAAGGACCTCGTGTCCACCCTGCTCTTCGAAGAGGACCTGGTCCTGGTGGTCCCCTCCGGCCACCCGTTGGCCGCAGCTGACCGCCATCTGGTCCTGAGAGATCTGGCAGAGGTCAAGTTGATCCTCCCTCTTCGAGGAACTGCATTTCGTGACGAGTTGGACGCGGCGATCAAACCGTCAGGGATCACGCTGAATCCCTCCGCCCAGATTGATGGGCTCAGGTTGATTGCCTCGTTGACCTTCGAGGGATATGGACCGGCGATTCTGCCTGCCTCGGCCATTCCCACCTATTTGAGGGCCCGGTTCCAGCCCCTCACCGTGGAAGGCCTTCCGCGACGGCGGGTCGGGGTGGCCCAGCGAAGTCGGGGGCTGCCCTCGGCCCCCACCCTGGCGCTTCTCGATCTCCTCCAGACGATCGTGGCCACGTCCGATCTACCCGATGGGCTCCACACCGGAGGCTGAGCAACCGAACCACCATCCGTCGGATCGAGTCGATGGCGATAGTGTCGCCGTCCATGACCGTCGCCGCATCGACCCTCCCCCCACGCGTCACCACAGGAGGGGGACCGGTCAGCTCTCGGCGGGGCAGGGCCCGATGGTTCGGGGTGGTGCTCATCTGCCTCGCGTTGGCAGGGGCGAGCTGCTCATCCCCGACCATCAGCAGCAATGCCGGCAACGGCCCCCACAACCCTTCCACCCCGGCGAACACTGTGTACTCGAAGGCGGGACCCTACGCGGTGGGAACGGCCCGGGTCACCCTGCCGGACGGCGACCACGCCCAGATCTGGTACCCGGTGGACCCGTCAAACGTCGGGGGCAAGAGCAAGTACACCTACCACGTGAGATCGTGGTTTCCGGCCGCGTTGGCATCCAACCCGGCACTGGCCTTGCTCCCTGACAGCGTGCCCACCGATTCCTACGAGAACGCTCCGGCCGCCACCGACACCGCCGCTACCGGTGACCCGAACAACGCCTTTCCGGTACTCCTGTTCAGCCATGGGTACGGCTCCTATCCCGAGCAGTCGAGCTTCCTCACCGACCACCTCGCCACCTGGGGCTTCGTCATCGCCGCTCCCGACCATCGTTCGCGTGACCTCGGTGCCGTGTTGTCGAACACCGTCACCACCGTCGGCGGGCCCGACCTGGTCGACCTGGACAACATGCTGAGCTTTCTCCATGTCGAGAACAACGACCCCTCGTCGGTGCTCTACGGGGGACTCGACTTTTCCAAGGTGGGGGTGTTCGGCCACTCGGCCGGCGGGGGCACAGCCGTCACCATGGCTGCCAGCAACCCAGCCATCAGAACCTACGTCGCCCTGGCACCGGCGGCCGGTGTCCTACCGTCGACGGCCAAGCCCGGTCTGGTTATGTATGGCAGCAGCGACACGGTTGTCAGTCCGTCGAACGTGCAGCAGCTCTACTCGGGTCTCCCGGCGCCAAAGCGCCTGATCGTCATCACCGCCACCGGGCACAACGTGTTCGATGACATCTGCGAAATCCACAATGGGAATCAACGGCTGGTGGACCTGCTCAAGACCAGCGCGGGATCAAGTGGACCGCTCGGACAAGTGGCCACCTTGGCCGACGATGGGTGCTTCCCACCCGATGTCAGCCCACCCTCGGTGTGGCCCCTCATCGACCAGGCCGTCACTGCTCAGATGCGATACGGGCTCGGCATCGACAAGGCCCCGCGGGGACTCAACTCCGGACTCGACCACGCCTACCCCGGGGTGAGCGCCGACTACTACCAGAAGCTCTAGACCTCCGGCACCCGGGGCTCGCGCCACATGCGCCATAACGGCGGGCTGCCGGGCCGCGAGCGGAACTCCTCGATCACTTCGAATCCGAAGCGGGCGTAGAGGGGAACGTTGCGCTCCTTGGACGACTCGAGGTAGGCGGGCATCCCTTCCTCATCGATCTGGGCCAGCGTGGCCGTCAACAGGGCCGATCCGATGCCGGTGCCCTGGCGGTCGGGTTCGGTGCCCAATGTCGACAGGTACCAGTGGGGCTCCTTGGGGTGCAGCGCGTCGATCTCCGTCAACAGCTGGAGGGCCCGGATCATCCGGCTGCCCATCAAAAATGCGACTGTCGGTAGCAGCTCGAACAATTCCTTGAGTCCCTGACGGTGGCGGTCGGGCGGGCCCCACACCGCCGCACCACCGAAGTCCTCGGTGGTGTACACGTGCCCGAAGCTGAGGTACTGGCGACGGATCAGGGTGGTAAAGAACGAGTGGAGCCCCAAACGACGGCGGCGGTCCCCGCTGAAGACGAAGTTGGACACCGGGTCGTCATCGAACGATCGCACCAGGAGGTCGACCACCGACGGGACATCCGATCGGACGACGGGTCTGACCACTGGGCGAGCCGGGGAAGGTTCCACGCTCTGGGATGGTAGCCGGGGAACTTCTCCTCAATTGGCGCCGGGATCGACGGGGTACCCCGACACCACGGCCAGAGAGCCGCCCTGGCGCCGGAGGACCCGCTGCCACAATCCCTCCGGGTCGGCCGAGACCGGATCATTCGGCTCGGCTTTCACCACGTACCACGATCCCTCCTCGATCTCTTCCTCGAGCTGCCCGGCGTCCCAGCCGGCGTATCCCGAAAACAGCCGCACCCCGATGATCCGGTCGGCGATGGGGTCGGGACCAGCGCCCAGGTCGATGGTCCCGACCGGATGTGCATCGGCGATGATTGGTTTCCAACCATCGGACGCGGACGTCACAGGATCAGCGTCGCCGTCGTCTCCCACCCGGAGCCGGGCAAGGCCGATGACCGCATTGCGGGCCACCGGTCCCCCGGTGAACAGCTCGGCCGGAGGTGTGGCCCAGGGGTGCCACTGCGGGAGCACTTCATCTACACCCACCCCCCCGGGTTTGTTCAGTACCACGCCCAGGACGCCATGATCGCTGTGGTCGAGGACCAGCACCACCCGTCGGGCGAAGTTGGGATCCTCCAGGCGGGGGGACGCCACCACCAGATGGGCGGAGAGTGAATCGGGACGGGGTGCGCCACCGTACGGGTCGAAGGCACGAGATGAGCTCGAGGACACACCCTAATCATTGTCCACCCGCGCCACAGAGTGGCGCCGAGCTGTCGCTTCGATGAGGCTGGGGCCATGGCACTCGTATCGATCGACCCGGTTCGCCCTCACGTGAGCGTGGTGACCCTCAACCATCCGGACCGGCTCAACTCGATGTCCTTCGCCTTGGTCGGTGATCTCTACGCCGCCTTCGACCAGGTGTCGAACGACAACGAATGCCGAGTGGTGGTCCTCACCGGCGCGGGTCGGGCGTTCTGCTCTGGACTGGAACTCGAACACGCCGGGCTCCCACCCGGCACCGAGGACCTCGGCCGCCACCGGATGGGCATGCGGGCCATGGAGTTCATGGGGGGCATCGTCCCGGCTATGCGCGCCCTACCTCAACCCATCATCGCCGCCATTAAGGGGCCGGCCTACGGCGGAGGAATGTGCCTGTCCCTGGGGGCGGACATCCGCCTGGCCGGCGACTCCGCGGTGTTCTGCGGAGCCGGCATCAGCAACGGGCTCACTGGGGCTGAGCTCGGGGTGAGCTGGCTCCTCCCCAAGGCGGTCGGCACCTCCAACTCGGCGGAGATCCTGCTCACCGGCAAGTTGGTCGACGCCGCCGAGGCGCTCCGTATCGGACTGGTCTCCCGGGTGGTGCCCGACGAAGCGCTCCTCACCACCGCCATCGAGTTGGCCGAGGGAATGTGCGCCTTCAGCCCCTTCGGGCTTTCCCTCACCAAAGAGACCATGTGGGCCTCTCAGGAGGTCTCCAGCCTGCAGGCGGCGGTGGCACTCGAGAACCGAACACAACTCCTCGCCGGGCACACCGGCAACCTCACCGAAGCGTCGGCCGCTTTCCGCGAAAAACGCCGACCCGTCTATACCGAGTAATCACCAACGTGACCAAGGCACGAAGGGGACCGCGGCGACCGGCTCACCGAATGACCAGTCCGGCTGACGGACAACGCCGTGAACACTGGCGATCCGACGGGCAACCCAAGACCCGGTTCCCCGGGCCGGACGAGGCCAATCGGGCATCTCTCCAGCTCCGGTTGGAAGACGATGTTGACCTTGACCCCTACCTCTGTGGCTTCTGCGACGGTTGGCACCTGGGCAATCGGCGGGACTGACCGAAGCCAACTGTGCGGCCAAGTCGCACCTCGGGAGCCATTACAATTTCGGGCGTCACTGAACTCGAAGGCCTGGTTACGGACGTCCGATGACCGTCATATCCCCTGACACTGCCGATACCCCCCTCGGCGCCAACTCTCCTGCCTCCGCGGATCGTCTGGTCCGTGGGTTGAGTCTGGCCGTATTTCTGCAATGGTTCGGCGCCAGCGCCATCATCCCCATGCTCCCCGTATACATCCGCCACCGGGGTGGCACGGACTCCCTGGCCGGGGTGGTGATGGCCGCCTTCTTCGCCGCCGGTGTGCTCTTCCAGTACCCGGCGGGTCGAATTGCCGACCGCCTCGGCCGGCGCCCGGTGCTGCTGGCCGGGCTGGTCATCTATGGCATCGCCAGCTTCGCCTTTCTGGTCCCGATGGGAACCACCATGGACATCGGCCTGCGCGCCCTCCAAGGAATCGGGGCCGGGGCCGCCGAAGTGGCGGCGCTGGCCATGGTGTCGGCCGCGGTGACCGCGGAACGCCGGGGCAAAGCCTTCGCCTCCATCTACGGCGGGCAGGTGGCGGGCATGGCCGTCGGGCCTCTGGCCGGCAGCATCCTCGGCGTCAATTTGATGTGGGTCGTCTTTGTGGCTGCCGGCATCTCCTCGTTGGCCGCCTGCGTCCCCGCTCTCGCCACCGTCGAGGTGCGCACTCCGTTCGATGGCAGTGCCGTGGACGACCTTCGGGCTCGAGCCGGCACCCAGCGAGGCATCCGCCTTTCCCCCGCGCTGATCGGTTCGCTGATGGCTGCCGTGGTGCTCGGCCTCACCTTCGGCGTCTACGAGATCTGCTGGACACTCCTTCTCCGCCTGCGGGGTGCCTCGGGATGGGAGATCGGCCTGTCGTGGACCCTGTTCGCCGTCCCCTTTGTGTTGATGGCCCGACCCAGTGGATGGCTCACCGACCACATGAATCGGAAGCGCCTGGTGTTCGGGGGCCTGATGTTGTCGGTGGTGATGTGCGGGTCGTATCCGTTCCTCCACAGTGTGGCGGCACTGGTGATTCTCGGAGGGTTGGAGGCTGTCGGCATCGCCCTCGTACTCCCCGCCGTGCAGTCACTTCTGGTACAGGCCTCGGATCCCTCCGAATTCGGGCGGGTACAGGGCGTGTTCACCACCAGCCAGACCGCCGCCACTGCGGTGTCGGCCGCCGCCGCCGGCGCACTCTTCGGGGTGGCGGCGTCGGCACCATTTGTCATCGCGGCGTCGATCGGTCTCATGATCACCGTGGTGATCGCCCTGGTGTGGCGTTCGGTGGGCGGGACGGTTGCCCACTGACCGAGCTGTCAACCCAGGCCGGAGTGCATGGACGCCCGCCAGCGCCCGGTGGCCGGAACCGCGCAGAGGGCCGTCCCGGCTCGCACCAACCAGTCGACGGCCTCGGCATCGGAGGATTCGGTCGACAGCCGCGCCACCAGGCCACGGCGGGGGTGATCCTGGGTGACCCGCCATCCCTCGGGAAGGGGAAGTCCCAGATCACGGAGCCTGGCTACCACCCGCGGCCCGGAGCTGTGTTGGAGGCCGACCGCGGTGGGCCTCACCGTCCCATTGGGGGCTCGGGTGCCCGGGGCCCAGGTGGCAAGGGGAACCTTGTGCGGACTCCCGCCGAAGATGGCCAGGGGCCCGGGGGGTGGGGGCTCATCTTCGCGGTTGATGACCGGTCGCAGATTCACCCATCCGGTCCCCGACACCTTGATCTCGGCCAGTCGGGCCAACAAGTCGCCCAAGTCACCGGGCACGAACTCCAACTCTTCGGGACGGGCCCGGGTCACGGTGCCCCTCTCACGTCTGAAGATCGGCGATGCCGTCGGCCAGCAACTCGAGCTCAGCCCTCCATGAGTGCGGGGTCTCGATGGGCCGGACCACAAATTTCGAGAATCCGACGTCGAGAAAGCCTTCCATCAGGTCACGCAGACCGTCGATGCCCACCGGAACCACCGCGGAAGGATCGACCCCGCGGCGTTGAGACGCCATGGCCTGAGCCATCTTCGGTGAAAGCGGGTGATGGGAGTAACCGATGGAGACGCCGAAATGCTCGGGGCTGATGGTGCGACCCTCCTCGTCTGCCACCTCGTAGATCACCGAGGTGGCCTTCGCCACCTCGTCAGGTGTGCACGCTGACGGCAGCCAACCGTCAGCGAACCGCCCGCAGCGACGCAGGGCCGCCGGCGCCATGCCCCCGGTCCAGAACTCGAAGGGCTGCTGGAGCGGTGTAGGTGACACACACACGTCATCAAAATCGGCGGTCTCACCGTGATGGGACACCGTCTCCCCTGTCCACAACCGACGCAGCAACGGGAGCATCTCATCCATCACCCAGCCCTTGTCGGGACCGGGCACCCCCACCGCTCCCGACTCAGGATGGCGCGGTATCCCAGGGACGAAGGTGGCCAGTAGCCGACCACCCGACAACACATCCAAGGTGGCGAGCTCTTTGGCCAACCGCACCGGGTTTCGCCCCGGTAGCAACAGTGTGGTTCCCAGTTTGAGCCGGGGGTTATGGGCGGCGGCGAAGGCCAGCGCCGTCAACGGTTCGACAGTGGGGGCAGTGAGGATCTCGGGCAACCAGATCGAGTCGAATCCGAGCCCGTCGATATCGTCGACAAGGTGGGCGAAGCCATGGTGGTCAGGAAGTGAAAGCGCCCCGACGCCCACCCCGATCCGGACCTTCATGGCCGCTCGAACCGTGGGCCGTCGAACCGGTCCACACTGGCGAAGGACTCCACCGGCTCTCGTCGGAGTCGGGTCGGTTGATGTACCGGGCGCCCGAGGGCCAGCACCCCGGCCACCACCACCTCATCGGGCACGCCCAGCGCGGCTTTCACCGAAGCCTCGTCTCGTACCACCATGGTGGTCATGACGCCGGCCAGCCCCTCGCTACGGGCCGCCAACAGGATGCTCCAGGCGAACGGGTACACCGATGCCCCACCGACCAGTGTGTAGTGATCAACGTCCCGATCCACGGTGGCCAAACGGGTGAGATCGGCCAACAGCACCAACATCACCGGGACCTCATCGAAATGCTCGGCGAACCCGCCGGGGGCAGCCGCGGCTGCCGTGGCGATCTCGGGTGCCTCGGCGATGGCCCGGCGTTCCCGGTCGTTGTCGGTGACCGCCGCCCACGGGGTGAGGCCGGCCTTGACCTGGGCCAGGTACTCATACCACCCGGGTAGATAGATGTCGCGGAGGGTGCGACGGATGGTGGGATCCTTGACCACCACCACCCGCCAGGCCTGACGGTTCCCGCCGTTGGGCGCAAAGCGCGCGGTGTCGAGAATTCGGAAGATCACCTCGTCGGGTACAGGCGACGATTCGAATTCCCGTACCGCCCCGGTCGTTTGCAGTGCGACGCTGAGTTCCATGGACCCGACGGTAGTGGGGATCGGCAGGTACCCGCCTCATCCCCGCTGGATCGAGCTAGAGAACCTCGAGGATGGCGTCGGCGGCGCTCACCGAAAGACCCGCACCCGGCTCGACCTGCAAGGCGGTAACCACGCCGTCCTCGATGACAGCGGCGTAACGCTGCGAGCGGGAACCGAGACCGAATCCGCTGCCGTCCATTTCGAGGCCGATGGCCTTGGTGAAGTCACCGTTTCCGTCGGCCAGCATCACCACCTTGTCGCCCACCTGTTGGGCATCGCCCCACGCACCCATCACGAAGGGGTCGTTCACCGAGATGCACACGATGGAGTCGACACCCTTGGCCTTCAAGTCGTCGTAGCGGATCAGATAGCTGGGAAGGTGGTAGTCCGAGCACGTCGGGGTGAACGCGCCGGGCACGGCAAAGAGCACCACCTTGCCCGCGCCCAGCACATCGGCGGTCTGCACGTGGGTAGGGCCACCGGCTCCGAACGTCATCACCTGCACATCGGGAATGCGATCGCCAACCGAAATGGTCATGGTGTGTCTCCTCGTACTCGCTGACGACCCCGGCGAGCGGTCCCCCGGTCGGGGTTGGCCGTCTCGGTCAGCATACGTGCCATTGTCAGGATCGCTGCCCCCACCACGAACGCCACCACCGAGCCGACCAACAGGGCCACGGTGGTGACGGCCACCAGATCCGGTCGGCCCGAGAACGCCTTCTCGGCGATGAGAAGAGGAACTGTGAATCCGATGCCGGCGATGGCTGCACCCCCGGCGACATGAGCCCATCGGACCCCCTCAGGGAGACGACCCCATCCGAGGCGCACCACCACCAGGCACGCCAGGGTGATGCCACCCAGCTTTCCCACCACCCGGGCCACCACGATCCCCACAAACGCCGCGGTGGCCCCGGGATGGCGAAGGATCGATGAATGGACGGTCACCCCGGCGTTGGCCACCGCGAACAGAGGCAGGACGATGTAGGCGGCAATGGGTGCCAACGCGTGTTCCACACGAGCGGCCGGATCACGCCGCAACGGGGAGGGTCGACCGGGGATGAGGACGCC
Organism: Acidimicrobiaceae bacterium; assembly: GCA_003152015.1. Classification (GTDB taxonomy): domain Bacteria; phylum Actinomycetota; class Acidimicrobiia; order Acidimicrobiales; family RAAP-2; genus DASZIT01. The sequence goes on from PLZF01000033.1 coordinate 23,610, forward strand.
AACCAGCACCCCGGCCAATGCCGGCTCGACCCCGCCGGCGGCCAGAAACACCCACAGGGCCACTCCCCCCACCAGATAGGGCCACGCCGCCGGGTGACCCTGCCGGCGGATAAGGACCATGCCCGCGGTGACCACCGCGACACCAAGCAGGGCGGGCAGGTAGATCCGGCTGGAATAGAAGAGGGCCAGGACCAGCACCGAACCGATGTCATCGGCCACCGCCAGGGTCAATAGCATGAGCCGGAGCCCGGGTGGCACCCGCCGACCCAGCAGCGCCAACGCCCCGAGAGCAAAGGCGATATCGGTGGCCATCGGAATGCCCCATCCCGTCGCCCCCGGTCCCTGGTGAACGATCAGGGCATAGACCAATCCGGCCCCGGCCATCCCCCCGGCGGCCCCCACCAACGGAACGATGGCCGTCCGCATATCGGCCAGGTCACCATCCCGGCGTTCACGGGCGATTTCGAGGCCGACCACCAGAAAGAAGACCGCCATGAGCCCACCGTTCACCCACTCCTGCATGGTGGAGAATCCCGCGAACCCGTGACCACCAAGATGGACAGGGTGATCCCAGAGTCGCACGTAGGTGTGGCGCCACGGGCTGTTGGCCCACACCAGTGCGGCCAACGCCGCTCCAGTCAAGACCAGGCCACCGGCCACCTCCGACCGGAACAAGGTCACCAACCCGCTGGCCACCTTCTGTGATCGCAGAAAGGTCAACGCGCGTGCCCCACTGCCTCACGGTACAGCTGACGGCGGTCCCGTGGGATATCTAGAGCGTGGCTACCGCGGAGATCACGCTGCCGAACCGGTCGATGGAGGCAAGCTGCTCGTCGCGGGTGTCCCCCGGAAGGCCGACCGTCACCCAACTCACCCCGATGCCGGCCAGCTGCTCGATGGACCCGATCACCGCGTCATCGTCGTCTTCGCCAGCACCGAAGTTCGAGGGGACATCCGGAGCGAACACCACCGTGAGGGGTTGGGTCCGTCCGATCGACTCGGCGTACTCGCTGGCGTACTCCAGCTCGCGGGCCAGGTCGGATGGGGTCACCAGTACCGCGGTCCTGGTGTACTTGGCCAGACCGGGGGGGTTCGGGAACGGGCACCAACCGTCGGCCAACTCGACAGCCCGCCGGATGGCCCGACGGCTGTTGCCCCCGACCCAGATGGGGGGATGGGGCAGTTGGCGAGGTGTGGGGAGCATTGTATTACCGGTGGCCTCGAAGGAGGCGCCGGTCCAGGTCACGCTCTCCCCCGTCCACGCCGCCTTCATGGCCTTGATGGCATCGTCGGTGTTGTCGTTGCGATCAGCGAACGAGGCGCCGAGCGCGGTGAACTCCCCTTCGAGGTAGCCGCTTCCGATCCCGAGGGTGACCCGGCCACCACTCAGCACATCGAGGGTGGCCACGCCCTTGGCCGCCATGAAGGGGTTCCGGTAGGCGAGGACGAATAGGTTGGTGTGCAGTCGGATCCTCGAAGTGGCGGCGGCGGCAAACGAGAGCGCCACCAAAGGATCGAGGGCGTGATGTCCTCCATGCGCCAACCATGTGTCACCCGGAAATGGGTGATCGGTGGTGAACACCGCTCCGAAGCCCACCGCCTCCGCGGCCGACGCCAAGTCGCCGATGACTCCGGGGGACAAAAACACGTCGCCGAGTTCCACCCGGTGAGTCGGGAGTCGATAGGAGATCTGCACGCCCGCCACCGTAACCTCGTCCGACCGGTGGGACCGGCTACTCATCGCCTCCGTCGACGGTGGAGCTCACGATGCGGCCACAACGGCGGCACCAGGCGGCGAGAGAGGAGCGGTCGCTCGGATGCACGAGGCCGCCACACTGCCCACACCGGTGAATAATTGGAGATTGGCTGGTGCCCGGGATCATCAGGCCAACATTCTGACATATAGGCACAGCCAACGTAAGTTACTCACAGTGCCGATGCGACTTCGGATGGCGGTCATGAACATGTACTCCCCCCGTTGCTCATGCCCCGGCGAACTGGGGGCCGGCGATCCAGGCGGGCAGTCGCCGGGCCTTTCCGGTGGCATCAACCGCCCCGTGAACAGTGACCGCGGTGGCACGGGTCACCCCGTCGACGGCCAGGAGGTAACCGATCTGGAATGTGGTCCCGCGTACCTTGCCCACCACCAGATTGATGTCGACCACATCGTCGAATCTGAGAGGTCGCCGGTACTGGACGAACACTTCCAACACGGCAAAGTCGGTGCCACCCTCCCGGACCTCATCGTAGGGATGGCCGGCGTGGCGCAGAAACTCCACCCGGGCCTCCTCGAGATAGGGCAGATAGGCGGCGTGATGGATGATGCCCATGGCATCCGTCTCGGAGAACCGGGTACGGATGGTGTGGACGAATTGATAGTCGCCGGGATCGGTAGGCGGGATCAGGGCGAGTCTCATTTGATGGACGCTACCGGCCAGCCGGCTCGTGACCGGGCTGGTTCCACTCGATCCATCCCCGCCCGGTCCGCCCGTCTTTGGCGGTGAAGCGGGCCATGGCCCGGGGAAACCGGCTGGTGCGGCCGTCATCAGCTGTCAACAGCACCGGGCCGAACGCCAGCGGTTCAATGGCCACCTCGATCCCACCGGGCTCCACGGCGGCGAAGCCACTGACCGGCATGCCCTCCCTTCCGGCCACCTCGGATACCGACAGTGTCTCCACCGGCAGCACGGCGCCGTCGGGTGGCTGCACGTAGCCGAGGGCGACCGGGAACCCGGGCATCCGGATGTCGGCGAAGTGCAGCCGGGTGCCGTCGTCGAGACGAACCGCCGCCCAGCACCAACCGAACGCCCACCAATCACGCACGCCCCACGAATGGTCGCGTTGACCTTCCCCCCGCACCACGATCCGCTCGGCGCCCACCGACAGTTCGCCCTCCACCAGGCACGGCACTTCGTAGCGGGTGGTGACGTCGTAGTGATACGGGGTTCCATCGGTCGTCCAGGTGAGATCCATGGCCAGCGTGGTGGGTTGGCCAGCGTCGCCGTGATAGCTGGCCGCCGCATCGTCGTGGATGGCCGCCGGCGCGGTGGCCCGCAACGACATCTGCTGAAGCGGATCACCGGCCACACAGCTGATCGAGTGGCCATCCGCATCGATCGACACGCCGGTTCCGGCCAGCCGGGGCAGGTCATAGGAGACAGAAGCCACCATGGGCCGGTCCGGACCGACCACCATGGTCGTCCACCAGGTGACGCCCAGGTTGGGGTACAACCCGATGCGGGCGTAGCCACCCACCGAACCGTCCTCGGACACGAAGTCGAGGTAGTACGACTCGTTCCACAGTGCCTCGGTGTCGGGGGTGTGAAGTTGCTCGTCGGTGGCGTCGACGACGTGGCGTTGGCGGTTAGACATGGGTTCTCCCTGGGAGCGTGGCCTCGGCATCGATGTCGATGGCCTGTTGGGCGTGGCGTTGCACGTTGGTGACGAACATGGCATCCCCGCGTTCGGTTCGCTTCACCAGCATCGAGGCTCCAATCCCCATGAGGATGCCCCCGAAACAGGTCAGGCGGTAGTCGTCTTCGAGTTGGGCGAAGGGGTACTCGTCCACCCCCTGTCCCACCAGTGCCCGGTGATAGGTCATCAGCAGATCGTGCTCATGGATTCGGCGATCGGCCATGGTGAGACTCCCGCCCAAAAAGTAGGAGACATCCGACGCTCCGAGCCCCCAGGACGCGGTCTGCCAATCCACCACCCATGGACGCGGATCACTCGGGCGGAACAACAGGTTGTCGAGGCGGAAATCACCATGGGTGACGGTTCGTGGCCCGGACATGGATTCCAACCATTCACCCAGGACGCCGATGAATCGTTCGCACAGCGCCACATGGGGGGTCTCGAGTTGATCCCCGTAGCGGTCGACGAAGCCGGGGAGCAGGGGCGCCACCAGGGCCACGGTGAACTCATTCGACCCGGGGCCCGACCGGTTGAGCCAGGGCCACGACTCGAACTTCCCCGATTCCCACACCGGACCGTGCAATGCCGCCATCTCGCCCAGCGCGGCGGCAGCCACGTCGGGAGCGCATCCCACCAACTGCTCACCTTGGATGCTCTCGGTCACATCCTCGAGGAGGAGGACGAACCAACCGGTGTCGGGATCGTGCCATCCGTAGTAGCCCCGCGGCATCCGGGTCCCGATCAGGTCGGCCACCGTAGCGTAGAAGGACACCTCGACCTCGTAGGCCCGGGTCATGAGACCGGTGGACCGGCTGGTGGCGTCTTCCGAGGCGAATTTGGCGATCAGCGAAGCCGGTCCCGCTCCGGGTGGATCGAAGGTGAGGGTGAGGCGCACCGTATCGGCCATCTGACCCGTGCCCACCGGTTCAGCCGACACCGCCTGCACCGAGGCGGCGGCGGCCAGCCCATCGGCGGCACGCAGCACCGACGTCAGCCACTCCGGGGTCACGTCGACGGGCGCGCGGATCCCGTCGCCGCTCACGTTCACGCCGCCGCCGGGGTCAACGGGAACGGGCCGGATCGGGCCAGTTGGCCCGGCAGAGTCCGACCCAACACCCCGGCCAGCCATCGCGACGTCTCGATCACCCCGTCGAGCTGGATGCCGGTTTCGAAACCCGAGCGCCCGAGGAGATAGACGACGTCCTCGGTGGCGATATTCCCCGACGCCCCGGGGGCGAACGGGCAACCGCCGATCCCACCGACGCTGGCATCGATGGTGTGTGCGCCGGCCATCACCGCGGCCAGGGCATTGGCAAACCCGGTATTTCGGCTGTTGTGGAGGTGGACCCGGACCGGCAACCCCGAACGGGACCCGACCTCTCGTACCAGGGCATCCACTTCGTGGGGCACCGCGGCCCCGATGGTGTCGGCCAGGGCGATCTCCGACGGCCCGGACTCGGCCACCCGCTCCGCCACCTCGCCGACCCAGGCGCGGTCCACGATGCCCTTGTAGGGACAACCGAATGCCGCACCCAGCGTGACAGTGGCGGCCACCCCGGCATCGGCCGCCCGGGCGGCCACCTGTGACCACATGGTGAGGGCTTGGTCGGTGGTCATACCCTGATTCCGCTGGCTGAAGGCGTCGGTCACCAACACCACCACGTTGACCTCGTCCACCGCGGCGGCCAGTGCTCGGTCCAGGCCGCGCTCGTTGAGGACAAGGCCGGCCAGGAGGGTGCCCGGGCGACGATTCACCCCGGCCATCACCGCCTCGGCGTCGGCCATGGTCGGCACCCGCTCGGGATGGACGAAACTCACGGCCTCGACCCGGCGGACGCCGGTCGCCAGCGCCCGTTCGATGAGTTCGATTTTGGCTTGGGTGGACACCACCGTCGACTCATCTTGGAGACCGTCCCGGGAAGCGACCTCCACGATCTCCACCGCGTTCATGGATTCACCGTTTCGGTATCGAGATATCGCTGCCGACATCATGGGCCTCGGACCCCTCGGGCGCCGCCACCTCCACAATCGGTTCGGGCCGGTCGTCGAACTCGGTCCGCAGGGCCCGCGACATCACCGCATGTTGCAGATAGAGAGCCCCGATGTAGGTCAGCTCCAGAATCTCTTCATCACTCAGCTGTCCGCGGAGGGCATCGAACAGACCATCGGGCACCCGACCTCTGTCGAACACCAAGCAATCGGTATAGGCCAACACCAATCGCTCGGTCTCGTCGAAGCAGGAAGCCGCGGTCCAGTGCGGGATGGCGGCAATGACATCGTCGCCGACCTCCAGGGCGCGCAAGGACTTGCAGTGTTGCGAATACACGAACTGGCTTCCGGCCGCCCAGCCGGCACGGGCCTGGGACAGCTCCCGCAGTCTCGCGGCCAGCAGTCGATCGGGGCTCTGGTAGAGACCGAAACCCTGCACCGCATGTTCGAGGACATCGGGGACCAGGGCGAACACCGTCCACCAGTCACCCGGCGATCCGGTGGCGGTTCCCGGCTCGGCCACCGGATCCCTGCCCTCGAACAGGAAGTCATACATCACGGTGACGATCGGCGCCTCCGCCTCGGCCTTGGGAACCTGACGCAATCGGGGAGCCATCGACTCAGACCATGGTCCGGTCGGCGCCCCGCCTGGGTGCATGCACCACGTCATCCTCGGTCAACGTCTTGGTCCAACAAGCAAACTCGAGGAGAATCCCGTCGGGGTCTTGAAAGTAGACCGACCGGACGAAGACGCCGGGGTGAAACTTGTCGGTGATACCCCACTCGCTGTCGTCGTGGTTGGCCACCTCGGTGCAGTCGACCCTGGCGGCCAGCAGCCGATCCCGATAGGCATCAATCTGCTCGGGTGGAACCGAGAAGGCAACGTGGTTCATCGATCCGATGGCGCTGGTCAAACTGCCCTGATCGGGACGAGCGGCCGGCGCCGACACGCCGGGAACCCCGTCGGGGGCATCGGGAAACCAGAAGAAAGCGAGACAGTCTCCCCCGCCACAGTCGAAGAAGAAGTGCTGTCCCATCCCGGCCGGCAGTTCGATCGTCTTGACCAATGGCATTCCCAGCACGTTGGTATAGAACTCGACTGTCCGTTCCATATCGCTGCACACCAGGGCGAGGTGATTGATCCCCCGGAATTCAAACCCATCTTCTGACGACGTCATTGTGTCCTCCCTGGCGACGAAGCTGTGCCTACAAACTAGTGCGGGCCTGGCTCACCGGGTCTTCCGGAGATCCCTACCCACCCATATTGCGTACAAATTGGGTCATCTGAGCGATAAGCCCCGACCAGGTATTTCATTATGAGCCAGTTTTGCATACAATCTCTTCTTGTGCGATCCCTCCAACATTCCGGGCCCCTGGCTGGGATCCGCATCCTCGAACTGGGAAGTTTCATCGCCGGGCCGTTTGCCGGACAACTCCTGGGCGACTATGGAGCTGAGGTGGTGAAGGTGGAGACTCCGGGGTCGGGGGATCCCATGCGCACCTGGGGGGTCACCCACCAGGGAGACGGGCTGTGGTGGCCCGTCATCGCCCGCAACAAGAAATCGGTGACCATCGACCTCCGCACCGAAGCCGGCCGAGATCTGGTGCGACGCCTGGCTTCTCAGGTCGACGTGGTGCTCGAGAATTTTCGTCCCGGCCGGTTGGACGAGTGGGGTCTGGGCTATGAGCCGTTGGCCGTAGGCAACCCGGGGGTGGTGGTGGTGCACGTCTCGGGATTCGGCCAAACAGGTCCCCGGTCAGGTGACGCCGGTTTCGGTTCGATCGGTGAGGCGATGGGTGGCATCCGCGGGACCACGGGTGAGTCGGACCGCCCCCCGGCCCGCTGCGGCATCAGCCTCGGTGATGCTCTGGCCGCGTTGTTCGCGGTGATCGGAACCCTGGCGGCGATCACCGAACGCCAACGCAGCGGGCGCGGCCAAGAGGTCGACGTGGCCATCTACGAAGCGGTGGCCGCTCTGATGGAGTCATCCTTGGCCGACTTCGCCGTTGCCGGGGTATTGCGAGAGCGCACCGGCAGTGTGCTCCCCGGAGTAGCCCCGTCCAACGCCTATCCGACTGCAGACGGGTCTGATGTGCTGATCGCCGGCAACGCCGATTCAGTCTTCGCCCGGCTCTGTTCGGCGATGAACTCCCCGGAACTGGCGATCGACGACCGGTACGCCACTCATGCGGCCCGGGGCGAGCACATGGAAGAGCTCGACACCCTCATCGGGGAATGGAGCTCCACCATGGCCACCGATAACCTACTCGAGCTCCTGTCGTCGCACGGTGTACCGGCTGGGCGGGTTTATACGGCCGCCGACTCACTACAGGATCCGCACTACCTGGCCCGGAACATGGTGATCCAAGCCACCAACCGCGCCGGTGTCACCATGCCCATGACCGGCATCGTGCCCAAGTTCTCGCGCACCCCGGGGGGGATCAGCGATGTCGGGCCACGGCTCGGCGAGCACACCGAGGACATCCTGCGCCAGTTGGGCGGCGTGGACGACCCAGAGTGGGCGGCACTCCAATCCAGCGGCATTGTGGGATGACCTCGGGTGAACCGGCCGGGTCCGAACACCGAGTATCCGAAGGCCATGCCGCCCTCGCCTACGACCGGATACGCCAGGCCGTCGTGGAAGGTGCCTATGGGCCCGGTGATCGCCTGGTCGAACAACGGATCAGCGAGGAGTTCTCTCTCTCCCGCACTCCGGTACGGGAGGCACTCCGACGTCTCGAGTCCGAGGGTCTGGTGGTGTTCCGCCGCAACCGGGGGGCAGCCGTCCGGTCCATGTCGGCCGAGGATGTCCGTGACCTCTACGAGCTCCGCGCCCGGCTCGAGTCCTACGCCGCCGAACTGGCCTCCGTCCGGGGTTCGATCGGGTCGTGCGACGCCATGGACGAGGCGGCCGAGCAGTTCGAGCGACAGGTGGACCGATCCGACGACGTCGGCATAGCCCGGGATGACCGGGTGAGGGCGCTCAGCGACACCAACAACCGGTTCCACCAGACCATCGTGGCGGCGGCCGGGCACGAACGACTCACCCAGATGCTGGCCGGCGCGGTGGATGTCCCGTTGGTCTTCCGGGCACTTCGTGGGTTCGAGCGATCCGAGCTTCAGCGTTCAGCGGAGTTCCATCGGATGACCGCCCACGCCATCCGCCGGGGTGAAGGTGCGCGGGCCGGGAGACTCATGTCGGAACACATCCTTCTGGGTCGGGATCGCCTGATGGAAGACCTCTACCGGAGTGACGGTGCAGGCCGGGAACGGGAGTGAAAGACTGCCGGCATCAGTAGCACAGTGCTCATAGTCGCCGGACCGACCGGAGCCGAGATGCACGATGGCGGCGACCATCCCGAACGACCGGCTCGGATCGGCGCCGTCATGGCCGGGATTGCTGATCTACACCTCGGAACCGATGTGCATGTTCTGCCCGCGACTCCCGCCGAGATCGGCCAACTGACCCGAGTACATGCCCCCGGGTATCTCGAGGAGCTGAAGCGATTCAGCGCCCAGGGGGGCGGTGAGCTCGATCCCGACACCTACGCCGACCACGCCTCATGGGATGCCGCCTGCCTGGCCGCCGGTGCCGGGATCGCGGCTATTGATGAGCTCGGGCACACTGCCACCGGAGTGGCGTTTGTGGCTGCCCGTCCTCCCGGCCACCATGCGCTCCGTGATCGGTCCATGGGTTTCTGCCTCATCAACAACGTGGCGGTGGCCGCTGCCCACCTCGTCGATCGCGGGGAACGGGTCCTGATCGTCGATTGGGACGTCCACCACGGGAACGGGACCCAGGCCCTCTTCTGGGACGAGCCGAACGTCCTCTACGTCTCCACCCATCAATGGCCGGCGTACCCGGGGACGGGTCGGTCCACCGAGGCCGGCGGTCAGGGGGCCTATGGCCTCACCGTCAATGTGCCGCTTCCCCCCGGAGCTACCGGCGACGTGGTCCGTCATGCCCTCGACGAAGTGGCGGCCCCGGTCATCGATTCATTTTCGCCCACCTGGGTGCTGGTGTCGGCCGGGTTCGATGCCCACCGAGCCGACCCGTTAGCCGATTTGGCCCTCTCCGGTCGGGACTTCGCCGACCTCGCCCAGATGGTGGCGGGTTACGCCCCCCGGCCCGGCCGACTCGCACTTTTCCTCGAGGGCGGTTACGACCTGTCCGCGTTGCGCTCCTCGGTTTCGGCTTCGCTGGGCAGCCTCATCGGCGCGCCCAGAGACGGTGGGCATCCGACGTCGGGTGGGCCAGGTCTCGAACACGTAAGACACGCACTGGCACATCGGACAAAAAGCCTCGAACAACTGTCGGACCGAGCGTAAACCGGGTCGGCGAACCTGAACCGGGCCGGCGGGTCTACCCGGGCAGATCGGCCGGTGCCACCGGGCGCCCGGCGTCGAGTTGGGCCAGCTCCTGCTGGAGTTGGGTGAACAGGTCACTCGCCGTGCCCCGGAAGTGGGCCAGGGCCAGATCCAATCGGAAGTCGAAGTCGCCCGACAGCTTGGGTCCGTAGTGGACAGTGGTGGGTGTTTGCCGGTTGGAGACCGAAAATGTCGTCGAGCCCTCACTGTCCGCATGCTGGAAGCCGATCAGCTTGGCGAATATGCCCTCGCGGGTCTGCTTGGCACCCTGGAAGATCACCCGCTTGTTGGTGAGGTACACGGTCCTGGTGTCGATGGCGGTAGGGGTCGGCTCGCCCTGGACGTAGTGACCCCGGTTGGCCCCAACCCGGTAGCGCACGGAGTGGCCCCCAAGGCTGCCGGCGGGGATCGATACCCCGGTAGAGCCGCCCTCGTAGTGACCACTCCCCCGGCGATTTTCCACCAGGGAGGCTCCCGTCACCTTAATGAAAACAGCCTCGTCGGCGGCCAGCATGATGTCGCCGCTGCCGTTGCCGCTGTCGCTGCCGCTGCCGCTGCCGCTGCCGCTGCCGCTGCCGCTGCCGCTGAAACTCTGGGCCAACTCGAGATACTCCGCGTACCCATCACGCCGCCCTTGCCACTGGGCGAGTGCCTCTCGGTACTCCTTCTCCGCCTTCTTGGCTCGATGCTCGTCAAACACCCTCGATACCTCCGTAGGCGGACCGTCGGTTGCTCCCGACACTATGGGGCCGCCATCAGTGACCAATGGCAGACCAAGGCCGAATGGTTAGTTGGTCGGTTTCTCCAGAGCTTCGGAAGGAACATCCTCGGCCACATGGCGCGCCCGGATGAGCACATCGTCGAACATGGACGCGGTCAGCGTGCCGGTGAAGGTATTCCGTTGGCTCGGGTGATAGGAGCTCAGCAGCACTCTCCCATCCGGTGCCACCGCTTCCGCCCCGTGACCAAACGGGGGCCGCGGCCTGAAGCCGAGTTCGCCGGCCACGATTTGATGGGCGAACTGACCGAGCGCGATGACGACCCGCACGTCAGTGAGCAACGAGAGTTCGCGGCGCAAAAAAGGAAGGCAGGCATCACGTTCGGACGGCGTGGGCTTGTTGGCCGGAGGGGCGCAGCGGACAGCCGCTACCACGAAGGCGCCGGACAAGGTAAGACCATCGTCGACGCCCACACTCTCCGGCTGGTTGGCGAAGCCCGTGCGCCACAGGGCAGCGAACAGCCAGTCGCCGGACCGGTCGCCGGTGAACACCCGGCCGGTGCGATTGGCACCGTGGGCCGCCGGCGCCAAACCTACGAGCAGGACCCGTGCTGCCGGGTCGCCGAAACCGGGAACCGGACGACCCCAATAATCCTGGTCCATAAACGAGGCTCGCTTTTCGACAGCCACCTGTTCGCGCCACTTGACCAGACGGGGGCAGCGGCGACAGGCCACGATCTCGTCAGCCAACGAGTCGAGTGCCGAACTGCGGGTGTCGGTCAGGTTCCCGCCACATCGTCGTCATCGGCCGAATCCGAGCCATCGAGATCCCAACCTTGCTCGTCTTGGGGACCGACGCCGGTGTGGCCGGATGGCCCTCCGATGCCGTCGGGGTCGTCGCCACCGCCTTCGAGCGTGGCCATGGCTTCGGGATCGTCGAATTCGACGCCCGCCTCTTCGAGCTCGACCTCGTCCGCCTCATGCACGGGATCGATCGACGGATCCCCCTCGACTGCCTCGAGGAAGGCCGGGTCGAGACGGTCCGCCTCGTCGAACGCCTCGTCGCCTTGTCCGAATGTCTCGGTACCCTGGGGCTGATCGGGTGACCGTTCATCTGGTGGATTCATCTGAGATTCTCCCTGGTTGTCTCTATTGCTACTCGATCAATGCGAGACCGGCCGTGGCTACCGCCCGACATCGACGACCCAGGACTCGTCGATGTCCTCCGGTCAGGGACGGGCGAACGGAACAGCGTCGGTACCTACGGTAACGGAGAACAGCTGTTTCGATTCATCGACGGAGCGACGTCACGCCATGCGACGACCATTCAACGCGGCTTCGACCACCCGATGGTCGGACGCCGGAGCGCGACGTAGAGAGGAGGTAGGCACTGGAGGAGCCCAGCGGGACGGAACCGGTACCAGCGGGCCAGGAACCGGTCGATTCGGTCGAACAGCCGCTGGTCCCTCGCTGACAGCTCGAGCCCGAACCGTTCCCGAATGCGGGGGTCGAGGGTGCCGATGGCCATGACCCGGGCCGGCCGGACGGCAAAGCCGGGGACGTTCCAGTTCCGGAACCACAGAACCTCTCGGATCATCGCCGAGCTGGTCGGCGTCGGCATCAGTTCGAGGCCGTCGACCACGCTCTCGAAATAACTGGCGAACTCGTCCCGATCAGCCGGGATCATGGTGGCGGGAATACCAAAGAACCGGGCGAAGGTGCACATATCAGCGTACAGAGCGTCGGCTTCTTCGCCCTCCAGCGGTCGGACCCATCTGGCGTGGGCGACCTCCATCACCTCGACAAGGGTGGCCCAGACCCACAGCAGTAGCGACGCATCGTGAGCGGAATAGGCGGAGCCGTCCGGCCATGCCGGGGTGGCCTCGGGCAACTCACCGTTGACGTGGTCATGGAACCGGTAGACCTGGGTTGCCGCCGCCCGGGCAACATCCGGATTGCCCCACACCAGGCGCAGCCCGACATCGGCAGTGGACCATGCCCGGGTGAGTGGCCGGGATTGGAACAGGCTGTGGTGGGTGACCCCGGCGCCCACCTTGGCGTGGGCGACCTCCATCACCAGTGCACGTTGAAGGAGCAGACCGAGAATTGGCTCGGCAGTGAGCCTACGGATGGCGCTCCGTGAGTTAAAACCGGTCGAGTCCTCCGGGTTGAGATGGCCCACGGTCGGCGGTATGACCTGGTCGGCCTGGATGGCTGGCTGGCGCACGTCGTGGTCTCCTCCGTCGTCTCGAGACACTCGCTACAATCTAACTATCGATTGTAGCGAGTGTCGCCAACGGTGACGGATCAGCCGGTAGAGGAAAGGGCTTCGCGGGACACGACCCGGGCGGCACCTAATCCGCAGACCAAGAGTTCTGAATCTCTACGGGGTCGTCGATAGTGGCCGAGCCCGTCGTGGCACTCAACTTGCTCAAGGCGTTGCCGCCGCGCCCGGCGGAGTCGCTCGACACGGTGCTCGATGCCACAGAACGCTGCCTGGCCCGATACGGCATCCGGCGCACGTCGATGACCGACATCGCCAAGGAGATGAAGGTCGCCCGGACCACCCTGTATCGCCAGATCGACTCGGTGGAAGAGGCGATCACCCTCATCGCCTCGCGTCAGCTCCATCGCTTCCTCGCTGGCCTGGTCGCCCTCGTCGCCGCGCCGGGGGGAGCCGGTCCCGAAACGTTCATCGCCGCCATCGCCGGCGCAGTGAGGTTCGGCCGTTCGAATCCGGTCATGCAGCGGGTGCTCGACCACGAGCCCGACATCGTGGGCGAACTGGTCACCCGCGATCTCGGGTTTTATGCCACCCAGATCGCCGATGCCCTCACTCCGATCGTCGACGTCGCCATGAAGGCCGGGGTGTTGCGACCGGCGGACCCTCACCTCACCGCCGAGTGGCTGGTTCGGGTGGTGGCGGTGCTCCTGGCCATACCGCCGGAGAGTGATCTTGACGAGATGCTCAAGTACGCGTTGCTCCCGGTGCTCCAACCATCCCTCCCCTCCGACGGTCTGTCGCCCAGCCGGCAATGAACGCCATCACCCCCGATCTCTCCACTGTCATCACCGCCCTCTCCACCATCGAGCCGACCACCGGCCTCAGCAATAACCCACAAGAGGCCCAGTTCGCCAAGCAGTTCAGGCCGGCCTTCGTGACGTTCCTCAATTCACTCATTCCCGTAGAACAGCAACTGGCTTCCGCCTCCGGATCCCAATGCCGGATCCTGTTCGAAAACGAGTTGGTCCAGATGGCCGCCAAAGTCAACCTGTAACGTTCTGTTGTTCCAAGGAAGGATCCTCCATTATGCCGAGCGACTATGGGCTCAAGGCCATGAATGCATTACATCGGATTGTGCTGACGGTGAGTTTCGGGCGACTCGGGTGGTCGGCCCTCGGTATGCCAGTGTTGGAATTGACGACCACCGGGCGGAAGTCGGGTGAGCCCCGAAAGGTAATGCTGACCTCGCCCCTTCAGCTGGGTGACACCCTGGCCATCGTGGCGTCTCGAGGAGGCGACGACCGACACCCGGCGTGGTTCCTCAACCTGCGTGACCATCCCGCCGTCACTGTGACCATGAACGGAAAGTCACGACCCATGCAGGCGCGGATCGCAACGCCCGAAGAGAAGGCTGAGTTGTGGCCTCGGCTCACCGCCGACCATAAGAACTACGCCGGCTACCAGAGCAAGACTCAACGGGACATCCCACTCGTGCTCTTGGCGCCCACAAGCTGAGAGTGGTCCGAGCGGCGAGAACCCTCCGGTCCCTTCGCACACAACGGCCCGTGTCAACCTTTGTGAGACAGAACGTTTCAGAAATCACAGTGCCGTGGTCGAATCCTTCTTCGGCTCGTTGATCCACGTCACCTTCGGCGACTCCGGCGGTTCGGGTGCCTTGCACGAACAGTTCGGGATGCCCGCCGATGGCTGTTGCTCCCGCTATCGTTCCCAATGCACGAGAATTGGAAGAGAGGCGGCATGAAAACCGCCTCTCACCAAGTAGGCCGTAGTCACTCTTCTTCGAACTGTGACGTGCTGGAACGGCTTACGACCAATTCCCCAGTGCCCGCCGGATTCCCGGCCACTTGACGTGACGAAGAGGGTATGGCCATACCTATAGTCATGACGGTCAATGAACAACTCTCACTCGCCGAGGCCAAGGCGCATTTGTCTGAAGTCATCGAAGGCGTGGAATCCGAACACCGACGAGTCGTGATCACCAAACACGGACGGCCCACCGCCGTTGTGTCGGCCGTGGCCGACCTCGAAACGCTCGAAGAGACGCTGGACCTGCTGTCGGACGGAATATCAGTCGGGCACTCGAACTCCTCGGCTTGTGACGAGCGAATGTTGACGATCTTCCTGAGTCCGAGATAAAATTGAACATGAAATTGACTCCTACGGTTCGTTTTCTCACCGCAGGATTTGTCTGTGCGACGTTGGTCAGCGCCTGCAGCGGCAGCGTCTCAATCGGCAAGGTCGAGGTTTCCCAGAGCGACGTGGAGTCCCAGGTGGCCAGTCAGCTGGGCTCCCTGTGGGTCCAGATCAAACAACCGGCCCCGAAAGTCAGCTGCCCTGGAGGGCTCGAGGCCAAGGTCGGCGTTGCCATCGACTGCACGCTGACGCCACAGGGAGGGACAACGACGTATCCCGTCCACGTGACCGTGACTTCAGTCAACAACAGCACTGCCCACTTTAAGATCAAGGTCGGCCTTGCTGGTGCTGGGGACAAGACAGCGTTCTGCACTGACAACGCCATTCTCGACAAAGCGGCGTCCGCAGCCCAACAGCTGTCCGACCTGGTCGCCATCCTCAAGGCCAACCAGAGCACCATCAACGACTTCCAGGCGAAGGCGCCGTCAGAGATCGCCGACAGTGCCGGACCGCTCGCCATCGCCGCCAACAACGCCATCGCCTCCGGGGATGCCAGCGCCTTCTCTACCGCAGCGCTCACCGACGCCGGCCACCAGGTCGACGCCTTCTGCGGGCAGAACTCAGACGGATCTCCCATCACCAACGGCTCGACAACCACAACGACGGGCTCCTGACCTCAGATCGCTCAGGGAGCAATCTCGGGTGCCGGTGAAGCAGCGACTCCGTCCCGGCGAACGCATTGCGAAGTCCACGTTGTCAGCACCGAACAGCGCCTCGATGACTCTCAGGTAGGGCGTTTGGCCATCCGGGGTTGGTCCGTGACTACGGGAGAGCCCCTGGTTTTGGCCCGCCGATCCGGCCGGTGGCGATGAGGGCGTTGATCTCCGCGTCGGCGATGAATCGGGCGGTGTGGTCCTCGGGGAGCCAGTCGTCGAGGGAAGGTGGCAGGAGAAACGACTGCGTCGGGTCGTAGTGGCGGAAGACCTTGGACCTTCCAGCGAGCACCTTGGCCACCGGAGGCTCACCCTCTGGCCACCTCGAAAAGCACGTCAGCAGCAGGGTCCTTTGCCATGCCCGGAATTCTCGCCGATGCACCAGCAGAACGCGAATCCGATCCAGACTGCATCATTGGCAGGCCCTAACCCACGATCCTGACGTCGATCCTCCATTTTTGCGGACCGACGAGCAGCCGCAACCTACGGCCGCACATATCACGACGCCAAAGGGCGCTGACCAAATACCGGCGGTGGACGCACAGCCCATCGTTCATACTCAGCATCACAGCCCGAAACGGCCGTCGCGCGAAAACGCCCGTCCCACAAACTGACGGGGATCGGACGCTTTACTTCAATTGTACCCTGATAGACGAACTGCAATCGGGGAGTGGCACTCAGCGGAGCCTTCGAGCCCCTTGTCGTTGCAACGCTCTTACTTCGAACTGCTTGCCTTTACTTGCTGCCTGAGCCTTCCGGGAAACTGCCCCGGATAATCCCCTGCAATCCGTGCTCAAGAGAAACCATCTTTCTCAAATCTCCTGACCACCTCCTTCCGGATCCTCCCTTGGAATCCATCTAATTCAACAGCGCCGATCGTCTAGTTGTTCCCATCTCGGGAAATCTGCGCCACTGTCAAAGGCAGGGAGGAGGTGCCCGACCTGATCCGGCCGCGCCTATGCACAACCACTTCGAGCACCCTGCTGTTCAAAGTGAGCCCGCCGGCAGGTTCTGACCCACGCTCCTCGGGGCCGGTTGGGTCGACTGCGCCTTCGATTCGATTCGATGACAACGGACATCAGGAGAATGTGCCCATCACTCATGTGCCTGCGACCGACTCCCACCCGCGTCGCCAACAACGTAGCGGTCAGGGCCCACGTCGAACTTGTCGGCACAACCGATACTGCAGAAGTAGTAGATGACTTCATCATGGCGACGTTGAGCGGCGGCGTGCTCGGGATCGACTTCCATCGAGCAGACCGGGTCGGTGTGCACAGTCCGGCCATATTCGTCTGAAACGGGCCCGGTGTACCCGTGGCCCAATGAGTCAGGAACCGATGCGTCCAGGTGCGCCTCTCGGTCGGAGTCTCGTCGATCTGCGGCAAGACGCGTCGGCTTCGCTTCGAAGCGCATGCGGCAGCGGTCCGAACAGAAGTAGATGCGCTGTCCGTCACGCACTGCCGATGCCGGTGCATTGGCCTTCTCCACCTGCATCCCGCAGACGGGATCGAGGGCATAGCCACCGCCGCCTCCGAGCTTCTCCCGATTGCGATATGCCCAATAGAGCAGGCCGAACAAAGCCAGGAACACGATGTTCAAGAAGGTCGTGTAGTTCCATGAGAGATGGCTCGGCGCAATCTGGGTCGGCCTGGTGGTGGGGACCAATCCGACAATTTGGAAGATGCCTTCCGTGATGAGCCCGGCGGTGGCCATGACTGCCCAGAACAGTGCCAGCATCCGGAGGGTCAGCCGACCCCCGTAGTAGCGGCGATAGATCAGCAGAAGGGGAATTGCGATGAGGTCGGCGAAGATGAAGGAGATCACGCCACCGAAGGAGATGCCACCCTTCCACAGCGCCGCAGCCAGCGGCACGTTGCCGATGGAGCAGACGAAGCTGATGATGGCGATGAACGGTCCGACGATGACGTTCTCGAAGCTCGTCCAGAAGCCGTGGCCGTGGAGGAAGACGGTGTTCCAGAAATGAACGGGAACCATCACGGCCAGGAATCCGGCCACCGTGTAGCCGATGGCCAGCTCTTTTCGCAACATGGTGAGGTCGGCCATCGTGTAGGTAGCAGCATCGGCCCAACCGGACTTGGACTGCAGCTTCTTGCGCCAGGGCTCTTGCTGGAGCGCCGTATTCTCGGTCGGACCGTGCTGATGGTCATGGCCGTCAACGGCGGAGAGTCGCTCTCGTGCCTGCACGACGAGACGGCCCCGTAGCCACAGACTGCCCAACATGGTGAACAGAACGATCATGATAATCCCGCCGATGAACTCGCTAGCCGCGAACTGCCAGCCCATGAGCACGATGAGCACGATGCCGAGCTCGATCACCAGGTTGGTGGAGGCGAACATGAAGACGTTCGCCGAGACGAAGTCTGCTCCCTTCACGAAGAGCGACTTGGACATCGCCGACGCGGCGTACGAGCAGGATGAGGAGACCATGCCGTAAAGGGAGGCCCGGGCCACGGCTGCAGGCCGGTGATTGCCGAGTTTCCGTTGCATGGATTCGTGACTGACGAAAGCCTGTACCACCCCGGACAGGCCGAAGCCGAGGATCAATGGCCAGAGGGTCTCCCAGAACATGAAGAACCCCTCGCGCAGACTGCGCCCGATGTCGACAACAACGGGCAAGGTTGCAATCGTCATTGGTGTTGCTCCGGTCGTCTGAGAAGGAGCGATCCGCAGACAAAATCCACCAACTCACGACACACCCACGCAAAGCGCCTAACTGGCCCTGTCGCGCATGGCGGATCTCCACCATCCCGATTGCAAGTCGTTGCCTCGATCTGCTTCATGAGCGCACCAATCGAGCAATGGCAGCAGAAGCCTCGCCGATCTTTAGATCGGCCTCTTTACCGCCTGCTTGGACAGCTTCGACCACACAATGCGCCAGATGGTCGTCGAGCAGTTCTATTGCCACCGATTGCAGAGCCTTGGTAGCAGCTGCGATCTGTTCGAGGATGTTGATGCAATAGCGATCTTCATCGACCATCCGTTGGATTCCACAGACTTGGCCTTCGATGCGTCGCAGGCGCTTCTGCACTGCTTCTTTATTGGTGGCGTAGCCAGGCTGTAATTTTGGATTGGATTCCATCAGGATACCCTACCCCTCTAGGGTATAGTTCACAAACAACACGTGGTTGCTATTGATGCCGCGCAAGCTGGGGGTCCTAAGTCCCTGTCCCGTACCGATCTCGGCCGGTGGTCCGATCCACCCCGTTGGCGGCACGGTAGGTGATGACATGACCCGCACGAACCGGCACCGATGGACTATGCAACATGCGTAACGCATCTCGCGTAGTCCTGGAAACCGTGGCATCAACACCAAACCCATTTCGCTACGGCTCGCCTGTCACCGGGGCGAACTTCACCGGCCGTACAGTCGAGCGCCAGGCGCTTGTCAGCGGGATGAGCGATGGCCTCAACGTGTCGCTCGTCTCCCCCCGCCGCTACGGCAAGACCTCCCTGCTGCTGCGAGCCGAAGGAACCATCATTTGAGCCGGCGCCACCGTCGTGCATGTCAACGTCCTGCGTCGCCCGGACCTGGGCCACTTTGCTGCCGCGCTGGCGACTGGCCTCGCGGCTCTGTTGCATTGATTGATC
>PLZF01000091.1 GCA_003152015.1 Acidimicrobiaceae bacterium
TCGGTCTGAGTGATCGTCATGGCATCCAACTCCTTTTTCGCGTCATACCGTGACCTGGTGTGCGTACCGGGCCTGGCCGATTCTTTATTCTAGTCCTGACCAGACTAATAGAATGATTTGATCGTATCGACTCATTGAACACCCCCGGGTCGCCCCCTACGCTGCCAATTTGTGAACTTCCGTTTGAGGGGCAGGATCGATCCTGGTCACGCCTTGGATTACACCTCATTTCATGGAGCTATCGATAGGCCAACGGCAGGCCGTGACGAAGAAGAGGGCGGTCGCCTACAGGCTGGCGGCGAGGCCCGAGAAACCACGGATTCCCGATGAGCTGTGGAGCTGACGGGTTGGCCTCGCGATTACGCCAGAGCTGGCCCGAGGGATGCCCCGAAGCCAAAGATTCTCAAGCCACGACAAGGCAGAGCCGCGACATATGGACCCCTCCATTGCTGGGCGCCAAGTGGGGCCAGTTCAGATGGTCACGGTGGGGCCTATTCAAGTGATCACACTCAGACGGCAGAGAGCGTCAGACCGTCGGTGGCAATGGCCAGGCTGCGGGGTTCCTCGCCGACCGACAGTCTTGACCAGTGTGCCGCTGCTGTCGTAGATCGAGACGCTGTGCCGGTACTCCTGTTCCGGGCCAGGATAAGACCGATGCCCGAAGCGGCCGCCGGCCTCGATGAGATGGGTCCGCCGATGATGCGGACCACCGGCAACCCACGTTGGTCCGAGGGCGGCCCGGCGGGACCAGCCCGGCGGGACCAGCCCGGCGGGACCAGCCCGGCGGGACCAGGGTCAGGTCCCGGCGCCGGCCGGTTCAGGTGCCGCCGCCCTGATGGCGGCCAGTTCGCGTTCCACCTGAGCCTGGCGCGCCTCGTCCTCTTCACGGGCCTTGCGCGGGCTCCACGGGCCCCGCATGGTGAAGACCAGCCCGAGGAAGATCACCTGGCCGCCCAGGCAGACCCACCACCAGTTCTTCCACTCCTGGGGAGCGGCCTTCTGGGCCGGGATGATGATCTTCTCCTGTTGGAGCAGCTGGGCCAGCTGCGGCGATCCCGCGGCGGCGACAGCGGCGATCTTGGCCGGCCCGACGCTCTGGCCGTTCTGGATGGCGGCGGCCAGCGGTTGGAACGCCTGCAGCGCCACGGCCTGCTTGACCTGGGCCGGCGGCAACGTGGTCACCACCGCGATGGTGGCGGCATAGGTGGTCGGGTGCTTCGCCAAGATCGCGGCCAGGGTCTGCGTCGGCAGGGCTCCTGTCGCGTTCAACTGATCGATCACTGCCTGGGGTGCAGGCTGCACGCTTCCGCCCCCTGGCGATGCCACGTACGGCTGTGCCGACTGGAGCGCCTGGAGCTGGGCGGCGTAGTACTCGTTGTTGACGATGGGCGTGGCCGTCGTGATCACGTGCGGTATCACGAGGAACGATGCGGCCACCACGATCCGGAGGATCCAGCCCCACACGGCCAAGCCGGTGGCGGCCAGGGCCGGGTTCCGCGCCTCGACCGCCTCGGTGTACGCGGCCATCCATGGGGTGTAGGCGGTAGCGATGAAGACACCGAGGAAGCTCACCACGGTCACCAGCGAGTAGTAGCTCGTGTGCGGATGATTCACCATCTGTATGAACACGTACGTCGTGACAATGGTGCCGATGGCACCGAGCACCATGAACGGCTTGCGGACCCGGACCTTGTCGGAGATCACCCCGATGACGATGAGCATCACCGAGTCGAACGACCAGTACCAGGTGTTGATGCCGTTGGCGTCCGACGTCGTCTTGTTGAACACTACGGCCCAGTAGATGACCAGCACGCTGACCGAGGCGTAGTAGATGAGGAGGAACAACGAGATCGCCAGGGACGACGTGACGAGGTCCCACTTCATCATCGTGCGAAGCGGGTGGGCCAGGGCGGTCTCGACATCGATACCGCGGGCCCTCGCCTCGACCAGGGCCCGCTCCTTCATCGAGACCATCAGCTGGTCCCTGAGCTTCGGGGCCAGGTCCTTCAGGAAGAAGAAGGAGATCACAAATATCCCCATGCAGACGATCCCCGAGATGACGAACTGGTCCTGCCACGGGTGCAGGTGGTTGACGGTGCGGGTGGCGACCAGGCTGGCCACCAGGCTCCCCACTGTCGGCCCCAGGGCCCAGAACCCCATGGCCGCGCCCCGTCCCATCTGGGGGGAGAAGTCCCGGATGAGAGCCGGCGTCACCACCAGGATAATTCCCTCGAAGAACCCGATGAAGCAGTAGGCGATCGAGAACTGCAGGCTGGTATGGGTATTGGGGATGACAAAGAGCTGGATCAACCCGACGATCAGCACCCCGAGGATGGTCAGGTTCGCCCGCCCGACCTTGTCCGAGATCCCACCGATGAACGCGCTGAACGCCCCGATGGCGTTCGACACCACCAGCAGCAGGAGGAAGTAGGTGAACGACATGTGGAAGTACGGCAGGAACAGCGTCGTCGTAGTGCCGACCACGTAGTAGAGGTAGTAGAGGACGATCGTGGCCACGACCACGATGCCCAGGTAGCCATAGCGCTTGCCGGTCGGCGGGTAGTGGTCCAGCTCCCGATTGAAGAAGCCCTTGCCGCCGCGACCGCTGTCCGACGCGGCCCCTTTTTCTGCTGTCGCCTCGTTGTCCTTAGAGCCGTCGGCGGTGTCGGTGGTCGTCATGAACTCCCCCTTGGGGTCGGTTGCCTGCGCATGTGCCGACGACAGTACTCCCATGGGGGGCGCGACGGCGTCATGCACAGGTCCGGGCCGTGTCGGCTTGACTGCCCGTCAGGTCGGTCTCGACCAAGGCGTGTCATTGAACCGGTTGAGTACCGGACCGTCGGTACCCCAGGACACCCGGGTAATCGATGCGGTGGCCAGGTAGAGCCTCCACGCTCCCTCATCCCCGAGCCCCAGGGACCAACAGGTGGCCGCTTTGATGGGTGAGACATGGCTCACCACCACCACATCGCCATCTCCCCGCGCCCCGTCGCCGTGGGTGGCAAATAGCTCCTCGCACGCCTTGCCCACCCGGATACCCACTTCGGCCAGTGTCTCGCCTCCCGGAGGCCGGAAGTGCCGATCCTCTCGCCACCTCAGCCACACTTCGGCGGGCACCGCGCCGAGTGGCTGGCCATCGAACTCGCCGTAGTCGACTTCGATCCACCGGTCATCGATCTCCACAGGTAGTCCCAAACCCAATGCCTCGGCGGTGTCCCGCGCCCGGGCCAACGGGCTGGAGATCACCCGGGTGGCACCAGCCAGCGACGACCGAAGGGAGCGTGCCTGTTCGAGACCACGTTCGGTAAGGGGAGCATCCAGACGGCCGAGAAGCAGGCCGTCGGCGTTCCCCGTCGACTCACCGTGTCGAACCAGAATCAACACAATCGCAAACTCCTCATCTCCACGGTCTCAATGCACCAGGATGCGACCGCACTGCTCGCAGGTGGCGAACTCCTCGGCGGGGAGACGACGGATACGTTCCACTTCTTTGGAAGGGAGCGTGAGGTGGCACCCGTCGCAGCGGTTTCCGATCAGGCGGGCCGCCCCCACCCCACCCAGATGCGAACGCAGTTTTTCGTACTGTTCGGCCAAACCGGAGGGCAAACCGGTCGATTGTTCGGCTCGTAGCGCCTCCTCAGCAACGATCGTCTCCTCGATGAGCGCCACTTCCTCGGCGATGGACGCCTGAAGTCGGCTGGCGTCGGCATTGAGCGACGCGGCTGTCTTCTCGTTTTCCGCCAGCACCACGTCCAGCGGGTCTTCCTCGTCAACCAGTTCGAGTTCCTGTTCCTCCAACTGCGACTGTCGTTCGGCCAGGTGGTGCACTTCTCCATCCATGGCTTGCAGGTCACGGGAGGCAGAGACACCACCCGTCAACATCCGCTGTTCGATCTCGTGTCGACGTTTGGTCGCCGCGGCGATCTGCTCCTCGAGCGACAGCTGCCGGGCCGTGAGGTCCTCCACCTGGACTCGGATGGCGGCACCCTCAGCCGTGATCCGGGTCCGGTTGGCCTCCACGATGGCCAGCTCAGCCTGCTCGGGCAGGGACTTCTTGCGGTGCCGGAGCTGGTCGAGCGTCGTGTCGTGTTGCTGAACTTCCATCAGGGTGTCGAACGGCTCAGCCATCGCGGGTCCTCTCACTCGTCCCCGGGGTGTGAACCGAGGTATCGATGACTCTACGGGCCGACCGCAGTGCACCGAGTAAGGCGTCATCGGCCACCTCGGCGGCATTTTCCCACGAGAACCACGCCACCTCCTGGCTCTCGTCGGGAGGAGGCGCCGGATCCTCATCGGGGGCGGACATCAGATACCGAACGTCGAGGTGGACGTGACCGTTGGCTGCCGGGTGGACATCGACGTGCAGCATCACCGGCCCAGACCGCGGGTAGGACACTGCCAATCCCGTCTCTTCGGCGCATTCTCTCAGCCCGGCCTCGGCCGGTGTCTCACCTGGTTCGATATGGCCACCTGGTTGCATCCACCGCTTCAGCCGGCGGTGTTTGTGGAGGATGACACCCCGGGGGCCGGCCACGATTCCCGACGCTGTCACATGGGTGAGGTCGGCGTCTTCGTCGAACGGTCGATCGAGACTGTCCAGCTCGGCCAAGATCGTGGCCCGCGCAGCTGATTCGCGCTGATCCCCCGGTTGATGCGACTCGATGGCGGCTCGGAGCCGTTGGGCCTCGTTCACTGGCCGCGGTCGATTTCGATGCCGAGTTCGGCCCTCATTGCATCGAGATCACGACGCAGCGCGGCTACCTCTGCGGTCAACGACTCCACTCGCTCGAGTACATTCGACTTCAGTTCCCTCTGGTCATCCCCCTCGGGCGGAGGCTGCGCCACCGTCAGAGAATCGTCAGTGCTGAGCAGATGGACGAACCGCCCATCTTTTTGACCCGGACGACGGGGTACCGGTCCGACCAGGCCTCCAGCGTGCTCCTCGAGGAGGTCGAGTTCGTGACCGACCTGCTCCAGGTCGTCGAATTCCACCATGCGTTCACACCGGGTGCGGATCTCACCGACCGTCTGGGCCCCGCGGAGCAGCAAGACAGCGAGGATCCCCAGTTGAGGTTGATCCACGCCCAAGGCATCTCGGAGCACATGCTCGTAGCGCAGCACTGACCGGCCGTGGGTCGGATGGACGAAGCGGGTCAGGCCCTTTTGCTTCAGGGTCCGGACGGCAAGCTCGACGGTGGCCTCGTCATAAGAGATGACCGGATGGCGATTCGAAGACTGATTACAGGCCAGCACCAATGCGTTCAGGGTCAACGGATACTGCTGTGGAGTGGTCAGCTGTTTTTCGATCAGGCAGCCGAGGACCCGGATCTCCTCAGCAGAGAGATCGGGCCGGTCGATGCCAGCTGTCATCGTCATTCGGCTCCAGTCAACGGTGGGTCGCACCAGAATCTACGTCTGACGTGGAGGTCCCGCGCCGTTCGCCCAGCTCTGCTGGGTTTTGGGGTTTCGACCCCAGGCAACCGGATCAGGCGGACTTGCGACGCTGGCGGTGGATCCGGCGGCGTTCGCGCTCAGTGGCCCCACCCCAAATACCCTCCCGCTCCCGGTTGGCCAGCGCATATTCGAGGCAAGCCTCCCGAACTGCGCACTGATCACAGATAGCCTTTGCCTCGCCTGCCTCCTCATCGGAGACCGGGTAGAAAACATCTGGATCGATGCCCCGGCAGGCTGCGTGCTTGCGCCAGGTGGCACTCATGGGAACGTCACTTTCTTGCTGTTGATAGGGGATACTGACTGTTCCGCCAAGGTGATCGCTCCAGTGACCAGGGATTATGCGGCCTACCGGCGAAAACTGGCGGAACAGACAGTATGGCCCAGGAAGTGTCGGGATGTCCACCCTTAGCACCAATTTGCCGCGACTCGTTCCAACTCGATGAACCACCGGGGCTCAGCCTCTCCCCCGGGATCGCCTCAGCCCCCCATCCCCTAGGATCAGCTGAGGTCGGATCTCGGTCTTCGGGATCGGGGACAAGGGGGGGGTTTCGTGTCGGCAGAGCCTTTGAGCGGAAAGACCATTGTCATCACCGGTGCCACCGGACAGGTGGCCGAGCCGGTGGCCGTGGCTCTGGCCAAAGAGAATGAGGTGATAGGGGCGGCCCGGTTCCGGGACGACGTGGCCCGCAGTCGGCTGGAGGCAGCCGGTGTGCGTTGTGTCCCGATTGATCTGGCGTCCGGTGACGTATCCGGACTGCCGGCCGACGCCGACTATGTCGTAAACTTCGCAGTGGCGAAGTCGAACGACTGGAATATCGATCTGGGTGCCAACTGCGGCGGTCTGGCATCTCTGATGGAGCACCACCAGAACGCCAAAGCCTTCATCCACTGCTCATCGACCGCCGTGTATAAACCGATGGGCCACCATGTCTTTGCCGAGGAGGACCAGTTGGGTGACAACCACGCCGTCTGGCCTTTCCTCCGCACGTACAGCATCTGCAAAATCGCCGCCGAGGCTACCGCTCGGTGGGCGGCACGGCGTTTCGAGTTGCCGACGACGATCGCCAGACTCTCTGTTCCCTACGGGGACAGGGGCGGGTGGCCGGCCATTCATCTCGAGATGATGCTCAACGGTGGTGCCATTCCTGTCCACATCGACGCTCCGAGCGTGTATCACCCGCTTCACCAAGAGGACATCTTCGGGATGATCCCCGGTTTGTTGGCGGCGGCGGGGGTGCCGGCCACCGTGGTCAACTGGGGAGGAGACGAAGGGGTGAGCATCGAAGCTTGGTGCGGTTACCTCTCCGAGCTGACCGGCATCGAGGCCCGTTTCGAACCAACCGCGTCCACCATCGACAGCGTGCAGATTGATCTCTCCCGCATGCACGCATTGGTCGGCACGACCTCGGTGGCGTGGCGAGACGGACTGCGCCGGATGGTGGCCACCCGTCATCCCGAGCTCCTCAAGGATTGACTTCTCACATCATGGGCACATCACCAAGGGCTGGGGCCAGGCTCAGGGTTCACCAGATGCGATCGGCTTCCTGCCACCATGCGTAAGTACGTAATCATGGGAGTCCAGGGAAGCGGCAAAGGCACCCAGGCGAAGCTCCTGGCTGACGGGTTGGACCTGGTCCACATCAGCGTCGGCGACCTCTTCCGGTGGCACATCCAGAGCCATACCAAACTCGGTGCCCAGGTCAGGAGGATCGTGAACGAAGGTCGCCTGGTCGATGACGATTTGGTCGAGGATGCCGTGCAGGTGCGGCTGGCCGATCACGACTGGAATTTTGGGTTCATCATTGACGGCTTCCCCCGCAATTCGCGGCAGGCCGAATTCTTCCTCGAGAGTTACGACATCGATGGGGTCATCAACCTCGACCTACCCGACAGCGAGGTCAAACGGCGGGTCCTGGCTCGTCGCTACTGTGAACAGTGCGGGTTGGACTACAACTTGATAGCCAGTCGTCCGGCCTCACCCGATGTATGTGACGTCTGCGGGGGGCGATTGGTGGCGCGGGATGATGACACTCCCGAGGCGCTGGACGTCCGCATCCGGGCGTACCGCGAAGACACGGCTCCGGTTCTCCGAATCTTCGATCGCAAGGAATACGTGGCCACCATCGACGCCACCGAGTCGATCGACACGGTGCAGGCGGCGATTCGAACCCGGTTCGGACTCCCACCGATGCCGACTTGATCCACGGTAATGCCGGTGTATTCGACGAGACTCACGACACTTCGGGCGTCACCAGTGTGATCGGACGGTCAGCCGATGACGATGTGTCCGTAGGCACCGCACAGACCCAGCGCCTCGAGGACGACGAACGTGGCGACGACCGCCAGCACTACCGGAACTTTCCACCCGGTGACGGGGCGGGCCACCCCGACGGGCATATACCACTCTGGTAACAGCCCCGGCGACTGTGCCAGATACACGCCCATCGGCACCGCATCGGCATCGAGAGGAGCTTCGGGATCGGCGCCCAACGCCAACTCCGTCAGTTCGGCATCAGTCAGCCCCCGGTCACCGGCATCGTGATCCACAGAAGAATCCTATGTCAGTTGTCGAATCGGGTCGGGGTCGCGCCCGAGAATGCATCCGAATTCAAGACAGACAGGAGAGCGTCGACGATGCCGTGACTCCACCTCGTCCTACAGCGCAGATCTATCGCGTAGCCGATTCTTCTATCGGACGCCGGACCGATCGCCCTGACCTTTCCGCCATCACAACCAATGTTCTTCGGAATGCGAACCCGATCAGGAGTGCTGTTGCCAGCCCTGGACGTAGTGGATCTCGGTGGTGGCCGGCAGTGGCGTTTCCAAGGTCTGAATTTATTGGTGGCGATGCCGAGCGCCTGGGTCAAGTTGACCAAGAACGGTTGATTGAAGAGCTCAGAGCTGCCCCGGGGATTCGACGACTCCCAGTGATCAACCAAGCAGGTCTGCCCGTTGTAGATCATGGTGATGGTGCTCGGAGTCCACTCGACTACATGATCATTGAACTGGCTGGAACCATGTCGACATCGACTTCCCAATTTCCTCCGACGGTCAAATCACCGACGAGCAGGAGACCGTCGACACCTTCGGGTTACCGCCTTGTTCGAGGTTGGTACCTGGGCCGCTACCGCCGCGTCGTTGTCAGTTGTTCCCGACGGCCGACAACCGCGGCGTTACGAGCAACCGCTGGTGGTGCCGCAGCTTGCACAGACATAGCAGGAGCCTGCCCGCTGCATGACATTGCCACACTGGTAGCAGTACGGCGCGTCCCGCGGCTCCATGCGTGAAATCGGCTGGCCGGAAGCGATGCCGGCAGTCGCTCCCGAACCCGCAGATACTGCAGATGACGGCGACCCCGGCGCTGTCGACTGTGTCCCGAGGGGATCCGGAGCGCTACCTTCGACCACGAAGGACGTCAGCGGGTCCTCGGCGTCCATCCCGCTGATTCCCTTCGACTCGGTGGCGGTCTCCTCCACACCTGGAAGCGTCGGTTGCATCCGTTCGGCCGTGGACAAGACGCCCAGTTCGGCCCGCTCGGCCATCGGAAGGTAATCCACCGCCAACCGTCGGAAGATGTAGTCGACGAGGCTGGTGGCAATGCGGAGGTCCGCGTCATCGGTGATCCCTGCCGGCTCGAACCGCATGTTGGTGTACTTGCGGACATAGGTGGCCAGGGGCACGCCATGCTGCAGGCCGAGACTCACCGAGATGGAGAACGCATCCATGATGCCGGCCAGGGTCGACCCCTGCTTCGACACCTTCATGAAGACCTCACCTGGGCGCCCGTCCTCATACTCTCCAACCGTGACGTATCCCTCACAGTCCGCCACCCGGAAGGCAAAGGTGGACGACTTGCGCCGGCGGGGCAGGCGCTCCCTCACGGCTCCGACCAACACCGTGTCTGCCGCCCGCGCCTGCTCGTGAGCCAGCGCCGTCTCGAGCCCGGCGATCCTCTCGGCCAACTCGCGGGCGTGGGCCTCCGCCTCCGAGCCCGCCGGTGCGCTATCGCCACCCTCGACGATTCCGGTGGCGACTCCCTCGGCGATGCCGGACCCTTCCTTTTTGGTGGTCGACAGCGGCTGACCCACCTTGCAGTTGTCGCGATAGATGGCCACGGCTTTGATCCCCATCCGCCACGCATCGATATGCAGTTGTTCGACATCTTCGACGGTGACGTCTTCGGGCAGGTTGACGGTCTTCGAGATGGCTCCGGAGATGAACGGCTGGACCGCCCCCATCATCCGCACATGGCCGAGGTAGTGGATGGTGTTGTCGCCCATGGAACAGGCGAAGACGGCCAGGTGCTCGGCCGACAGGTAGGGCGCCCCCACGATGGTCTTGTGCTCATCGATGTAGGCGATGATCTCGGCCACCTGGTCGTGTGAGTACCCCAACCGGACAAGAGCCCGCGGCACCGTCTGATTGACAATGGACATGGTGCCACCGCCGACCAGCTTCTTGGTTTTGGCCAGGCCGAGATCGGGTTCGACACCGGTGGTGTCGCAGTCCATCAGCAACCCGATGGTTCCGGTGGGAGCCAACACGCTGGCCTGCGAATTGCGCACCCCGTACTCCTCGCCCAACTCCACCGCCAGGTCCCATGCCTCCTGAGCGGCGCACAGCAACTCGGTCGGCACCCGCTCCTCATCGATCACCGCCACCGCATCGCGGTGCATGCGCAGCACCCCTTGCATGGGCTCGATGTTCTCGTGATAGCCGGCGAACGGACCCATCCGGGCGGCAATGCGGGCTGACGTCGTATAGGCGTGCCCGGTTATCAGCGCGGTGATGGCCGCGGCCCAGGCCCGGCCAGCATCGGAATCGTAGGGAAGGCCCTGGGCCATCAGCAACGCGCCAAGGTTAGCGTACCCGATGCCCAGCTGGCGGAAGCGCCGGGAGTTCTCGGTGATCTTCTCGGTCGGATAGTCGGCGTTGCCGACGATGATCTCCTGAGCGGTGAAGATCACTTCGATGGCGGACTTGTAACCGTCCACATCGAATGACGAGTCCGCGTGGAGGAACTTCATCAGGTTGAGGCTGGCCAGGTTGCAGGCCGAATTGTCGAGATGCATGTACTCCGAGCACGGGTTGGATCCATTGATGCGGCCCGTATTGGATGCGGTGTGCCATTTGTTGATGGTGGTGTCGAACTGCATGCCCGGGTCGGCGCACTCCCATGCGGCATGGGCGATCTGGCGGAAGAGATCGCGGGCCGGCACCGAACGGATGACCTCATGCCCACCTCGGGCGGTTAGCGGCCATTCCGCCCCGTCCACCACTGCCTGCATAAATTCATCGGTCACCCGCACCGAGTTGTTGGCGTTCTGGTACTGGAGGCTGATGGCATCCTTGCCGTCGAGATCCATGTCGAAGCCGGCATCGCGCAACACGCGTGCCTTGCGCTCTTCGGTAGCCTTGCACCACACGAAGTCCTCGATGTCCGGGTGATCAATGTCGAGGATGACCATTTTGGCGGCTCGACGGGTCTTCCCACCCGACTTGATGGTGCCGGCCGACGAATCGGCACCCCGCATGAAACTCACCGGGCCCGACGCCGTCCCGCCACCCTTCAAGAGCTCGTGGGAGGAGCGGATGCGGGACAGATTGACACCGGCGCCCGAGCCGCCCTTGAAGATGACGCCCTCTTCCGTGTACCAGTTGAGGATGGAGTCCATGGTGTCTTCGACGGCCAGGATGAAGCAGGCCGAGCCCTGCTGGGGGACGCCGGCCACCCCGATGTTGAACCACACCGGAGAGTTGAATGCCGCCTTCTGGTGGATCACCAGGTGCTTCAGTTCGGCCCGGAAGGTCTCCGCTTCTTCTTCGTCGACGAAGTAGCCGTCCTTCATGCCCCAGGCGGTGATGGTGTCCACCACCCGGTCGGCCACCTGCTTCAGCGACCACTCGCGCTCGCTGGTCCCCGGCGTTCCCCGAAAATACTTCTGCGACAGGATGTTGGTGGCGTTCAGGCTCCACGTCTCGGGGACCTCGACACCCAACTGCTCGAACGCCACCACGCCGTCGCGGTAATTGGTGATCCGGGCGTCACGCCGCTCCCACACGACCTCGTCGTAAGGATGGACATCGGGGTTGGTGAAATGGCGACGGATACCGATACCGAGCCGCTGCGGGGCGATGGCCATTTGGGGGTACCTCTTTCTGCGTTTCTGTTGTTGTTTCTACTGGTATGGATGCGGAATGACTGGAACGAACTGTCGCTGTTGAGAGCAACCCCCAACCTGCCGCTTTTGCTGGATTTTGTGGATCCGACAAGAGGGATTCCTGGCCGATATCACCCTACACTCACAATATATAGTGGTCGACCTTTCCCCAAACACGAGATAGTGGGTTCATTACAGCAGCGTAGTTACACTCCTGTCAACGCATTCTTTCGAAATTTGTAGGGATCAGGGCCACGAAATCTCCTGTTCGGAGGCCGTTCGCGAAGGTTCGCAGAACATTGCGCTCCGCGAGCACGCCTGAAGGCCCCGATCGATAGCTATCGTCCCAAGATGACCTCGCGCCCCTCCCCCGTCGCCATCGCCATCGACGCCGGTACCACCGGGGTCCGGGCCCAGGTGTTCGATGCCCGAGGTGTGGTGGTCGACAGTGCCCATCGCGAACTCACCCAGTACTTTCCGCGTCCGGGATGGGTGGAGCACGATCCCGAGGAGATCTGGTCGACGGTGCGAACCACCCTGGCCGAGGTGGCCGGCCGGATCGGCGAGGCCGGGCGAACACCTGTCGCCATCGGGATCACCAACCAGCGGGAAACGGTGGTGGCGTGGGATCGCCGCACCGGTCGCCCCCTTCACCGGGCCATCGTCTGGCAGGACCGCCGAACTGCCCGGGCCTGTGACGCCCTGGTAGAGGCGGGCCATCTCCCCCTGGTGCGGGAGCGGACCGGGTTGGTGCTCGATCCGTACTTCTCGGCCACCAAGATGCACTGGCTGCTGGCAGAAGGTGGCGTGACCGATACCGGCGATCTCGCCCTGGCCACCGTCGACGCGTGGATCTTGTGGAATCTCACCGGCGGGACCGATGGCGGAGTGTTCGCCACCGATGCCACCAACGCGTCGCGCACCATGCTGTTCGACATCGTGGCGCGTCGATGGTCCGACGAGCTGTGCGATCTCTTCGGTGTCCCACCTGCAGCCCTTCCCGCGGTCCATCCTTCCTGTGGGCGATTCGGACGGGTGGCCCCCGGCGCTCTCGGCGCCGACTCTGCCGTGGCCGGAGTCCCCATCAGTGGCATTGCCGGCGACCAGCACGCGGCCCTCTTCGGTAACGCCTGCTTCACGCCGGGCATGACCAAGGTCACCTACGGCACCGGAAGTTTCGTCTTGATGACCACCGGGCCGGTCTGCCCACCACCGGTCGACGGGTTGATCACCACACTGGCCTGGGATCTCGACGCCGACGCCGCCCACTCGGTGGGCGAGACGGCAGTGTCCTATGCGCTCGAAGGGTCGGTATTCGCCTCGGGTGCGGCCATTCAGTGGCTCCGTGACGGGATGGGCATCATCGAAAGATCCTCGGACCTGGAGTCTCTGGCCAACTCGGTCGAGACCAGCGAGGGCGCGGTCGTCGTCCCGGCGTTTACCGGTCTGGGGAGCCCCCACTGGGACCCCTACGCCCGCGGGACCATCGTCGGGCTCAGTCGTGGCGTCAATCGGGCCCATCTCGCCCGGGCGGTGGTGGAGGCGATGAGCTTCCAGGTACGCGACGTGCTCGACGCCATGTCGGCGGCTGTCGATACGCCACCGTCGGTCCTGCGGGTCGATGGTGGGGCCTCGGTGATGAACCTGCTCCTCCAGCTGCAAGCGGATCAAACCGGCATTCCGGTGGCGCGACCCCGCTCGGTCGAGACCACCGGGCTGGGTGCAGCCATGCTGGCCGGCCTGGCCGAGGGGTTGTGGGGCTCGCTCGACGAGCTCTCGTCCCTCTGGGCCGAGGATGCTTCGTTCGTTCCGGCAGTGTCGACCGAGCAGGCCGACCTCGCCCACCAGGCCTGGCTGCGAGCACTTGACAAGTCGCGGGGCTGGGTGGCCGATCTCTAGCCCGCCCCCTCCGGGAGATCGGGTCCCTGGATGGTCGACCGGGACGTCAACTCACCCCATCGGTGATCGGCCAGTTCGGCCATGGTGGACATGCGGAGGCGCTCACGGGGACGGAACACCAGATCGGTGCGGTTCACCACCAGAACCACCCCGGCCCGGGGGAGGCTGGTCATCGCCATGTGGTCGTTCCTGTCGTGGGGTGCGGCAGCCCGACGGGCCAGGCTGGCAAAGTCGATATCCGATGGAGCATCGCCATCCATCGCCACCGGTCGCTGAGTTTCCGGGTCGACGGTGGCCGCGAACTTCGCATCCAGGCTCTGCCTAACCTGTGATGTCAGATACTCGAGGACCCCGGTTGGCGAGGTCTGTTGAAACAGGGCGGTGGCCAGCTCGAGGATCTCGGCGTGACGATCGGGCAGCGCTCCTTCGACAGACCGCAACGCCTCCAGCACCACCCCGTCGACTTCGAGAATCTCTCCCTTGAGGAGCTCGGTGAGATCGTCGTCGGGCAGCACCACCCCGAACTCGTCGACCACCTCTCCATCGCCGCGCTGAAGGATATCGATCGACACCACGTCACCCCCCACCGAGCCGATCCGGCTGGCGACCGCTCCGAGGGCACCGGGGCGGTCGGGAAGCCGCAACCGGATCAGATAGGTGGCCACGTCAGCAGGTTAGGAGGTTCACGTGAACGCCTGATTTCCTCTCGATGAAAAGTTGGCTACGACGCCACGTCAACAGCACCGCCGGGGGCGTCGTGCCCACCTTTGGGATCGTGCCCACCGGGCCCGGAAGGCGCCGCCGCCTTGGATCGGTTGGCGTAGTGGTCCACATACTCCTGTCCCGACAGGCCGGCGATGGCGGCCATCAGCGTGTCGGTCACGTTCCGAAGCTCATCTTGATCGGAGTCCGGATGAGACCAGTTGGCGCTGGTATTCGCCGGCGCCGACCGTTGGCCGGTTGTCACCTCGGCGTCGCTGTGGACATAGGTCAAGGGCGGACCGAACCGGACGGTCACCGGGTGGAAGGGACGCATCAGGCGGCGTCCAGGAGGCTGGATGGACCGGGTCCCGACGATACCCACCGGGATGATCGGCACGTCACAGCCGATGGCCAGGCGGGCCACCCCGGTATGGCCCCGGTGAAGGCGGACATCGGGTGACCGGGTCCCCTCGGGGTAGATGCCGAGCAGGCCGCCCCCGTTGAGCACCTGTTTGGCCGTGTCCAGCGCCCGCTGCGACTTGTCCCCTCCCCCGCGGTTCAATGGGATCTGGCCGGCGGCCCGAAAGAACCAGGCAGTCTTCCAGTCGTCGAAGTACTCGGCTTTGGCCACATAGGTCACCCGGCGCCGCACTGCCAGAGGAAGGAAGAACGAATCGCAAAAGGACTGATGATTGGCGGCAAGCACTGCGGGTCCGTGGGTGGGAACGTGCTCTCGGCCTATGACCTCGACCCGCCACAACAGGAAGAAGATCGGGAACAAGATCGCCTTGAGTATCCAGTAAGCCACAGGCCACGGTATCGCTGCCTGTGCTGTACTGCACTCCATGGACTTTGGACCCGTCGCCGAACGTCCACCTGCCATCGCCGATCACCACCTGGAACCCTCATCGTGGGCGGTGCTCGGGCGCAGGGTGAGCGTCCCGGTGGAGGTCCGCCAGGCCGGTCAGTGGTCGGTCCAATATCTGGTTCCCGCTGCCGCGGCGCAACGCCTGGTGGGTCCCAGCGGGCTCACCGTGACCGGTCCGGTGCCGGGCAAGGCGCTGATGGCGTTGGCCGTCTGTCGCTATGACGATACCGACCTCGACCCCTACCACGAGGTGGCCATGAGCTTCGTGGTCCGCGCCCACGACGCCCCTCCTCGTCCTCGTCCTGGTCCTCGTCTTCGTCCTGGTTCTCGTCCTGGTCCTCTGTCGGCCATCGACCGGTTGAAGGAGTTCCGGGCCGGGGCCATCGGCGTCTATATCCACCGGCTCCCGGTCGACCAAGAATTCTCCTGTGCGGCCGGGAGGGACATCTGGGGATTTCCCAAGTGGGTGGCGTCCATCGACATCGACGAATCCCGTGGCGACAACCGGAGTGGCGGATCGGCCGGATCGGGTACCACCGTGCGACTCGTAGACCAGGGTGACCATGTACTTTCGCTGACGATCGCCGGCGGCGGGCGGTTGAAACTGCCATCCCAGGCTCCCCCTACCTACTCGTTCCGAGACGGGGTATTGCGCCGGACCACCTGGACGACATCTTCGGAAGGGATGTCCGGCAGATTCGGTGGGGCCACCCTCGTGCTCGGCAACCACCCGATGGCCGAGGAACTGCGCTCGCTGGGCCTGCCCAAGCGCGCCCTGTTCTCATCGTCCGCCGTCTCTATGCGGGCTTCGTTCGACCGGGCCACCGTGGTCGAGGCTGGCGGTGGCGGTGGACCCGTCGGCGAAGGGGGTGATGATGCCCGTGCATGACCCGGCCCTGGACGCCCCCGCTGCGGCGAACCGGATGACCCGTCGTCTCACACCCAAGGGCGCCAAACGCCGGCGCGATCTGATGGACTACGCCGCCCTCACCTTTGCCGCCGAGGGCTATCACACCACTTCGGTGGCTGGCATCGTGGATGGGCTCGGCGTGGGCAAGGGGGTCTTCTACTGGTATTTCGATTCCAAGGACGAGCTCCTGACCCAGCTCCTGCTGGACGCCCAACATGGCATGCGACTCACCCAACGAGATGCCATTGCCGGAGAGCACGACCCGGCCCGGCGGATTGAGCAAGGCATCCGCTCGTCGATCCGCTGGCTCAGCGACAATCGGCACCTGTTTGCCATCATGGAGTTCGCTCGCACCGAAGAGCCCTTTGCCCGGATGATCCGCCTGGGCGAACAGCAGCAGGTGGCCGATGCGCTACCTCACGTCTCCGCCGGAATCACCGCCGGGCTGCTCCGGCGTGAAGACCCCGTAGTGCTGACGACAGCCATTCTGGGGGTGACCTCGCATCTGGCCAGAGTCTTCGTGCTCGAACGGGGCGAAGATGCCGACCGGGTTGCCGAAGCCGCCATCGCCTTTTGTCGACAGGGCTTTTTATCTACCGACTAGCTCTTGGTTTGTGGTTGGCACCGACCTTCTTGCACTTCCCCTGCCCGGCCCTTCCCCTTCTGACCGAGCAATACACCCTCCTGTCATCATGGGGTGCATGGCGTTGGCCACCCACAGAGAACCCACCACGAGAGCCTCCACCCACACGGAGCCCACCCACGCAGTGCCCACC
>PLZF01000006.1:0-2046 GCA_003152015.1 Acidimicrobiaceae bacterium
AGCGACACGACCCGCCATGGAGCACCTGTCAGCCGGCGGCAGCACACCTGCAGCATCGGCGACGGACAGCGAGGCAGGGGATGTGTCGGCAACCTGGTGGACCGGGCTGGCACCCGCGAGGATGATTGGTGGACCACGCCCGATCGGGAGGTCTCTCGAATGCGAACCAGCAACTCACTCCAGAAGGGATCGTCCGGTGACTGACAGATCGACCGGCGCCGGGGACCGGGCCGATCACTGGGACAGTGCCTACCAGGATCGCGGGACACACGGCGTGAGCTGGTTCCAACCCGACCCCACCGTGTCAATGGAGCTCATCGAGATGCTCGGCGTGTCCACGGATGATGCTGTCATCGACGTTGGCGGCGGAGCATCGCTCCTGGTCGACTCCCTGATTGGTCGCGGGTGGAGCGACGTGACTGTTCTCGACATCTCGCATACCGCCCTCGAAGCGGCGCGTGAGCGACTCGGAAGCGATGCTCCGGTCACCTGGCTCGATCAGGACCTCCTCACCTGGTCCCCCGAGCGTCGCTACGGCCTGTGGCACGACCGGGCTGTATTCCATTTTCTCGTCGATGCCGCCGAGCGCGAAACCTATCTTCGCGTGTTGCGAGCGGCGGTCGCCCCCGGCGGTTCGGTGATCCTCGCCACCTTCGCTTCGGATGGACCCGAGTACTGTTCGGGTCTCCCGGTGGTTGGCTATTCGGCAGAGGACCTTGCGACCATCCTCGCCGGCACCGACTTCGAGGTGGTCGAATCCAGGTGCGAAGAGCACACCACTCCCGGAGGCGCTGTCCAACCGTTCACGTGGGTCGCTGGCCGAGCGACACGGTGATGCCACTGGGCGACGCCGAAACCGACTCCGATCACGGCCACCGGCGCCAAGCACTCGCGACGTTGCCGTCTGAAACGCCAGACGGGCACCGACGTCACATCCGGCCTCCACGAATGGTCGCACTCCGCCCCAGGAGCACCGGCCGTGGGTCTCCTGGCAGGGCTCAACCAGGATCGTCGCTGAAACACTCACCTGCTCCTGGCGTAGGTTGCTACTCGTGACTGTGATCGAGGTCTATGCCGACATCTGGTGCCCGTTCGCTCATGTTGGGCTTCGCACAGTGATCCGGCGGCGGAAGCAACTGGGAAGAGACGATGTGGTTCTGCGGGTGCGACCGTGGCCCCTCGAGCTGGTCAACGGGGTCCCACTCGAACCGGCGGTCACGGCGGTACACGTCGATGAGCTGCGGACCCAGGTCGCCCCGGACCTCTTCACCGAATTCGATCCGGGTCACTTTCCGCCGACGACCCTCCCGGCCCTCGCCCTCGCAGAGGCCGGGTATCGCAGAGATGACATGACGGGCGAAGCGGTGAGCTCGCCCTGCGTGACGCGCTCTTCGAGGAGGGTCGCGACGTTTCGTCTCCAGCCGTGCTCGCCAGCGTGGAAAGTGCGTACGGTCTCAGCCCCCCCGACGCAGAGGACGAGGGAGCCGTGCGAATCGAATGGCATGAAGGTGAGTCCCGAGGGGTCAAAGGATCGCCGCACTTCTTCTGTGGGAAGTTCGATGCCTTCTGTCCCTCGCTCGACATCTCGAGGAATGCAGAGGGCCAACTCCTCCTCCACCGCAACGTGGAGACGCTCGACGCGTTCCTGGCGAAGTGTCTCCAGTCCTGAACATCGGGGATTGGTATGGAATCAGCCCGAGGAGCGGGACGATTTGCACACGCCGGATCCGTCGATCTGTGCGATCAGCCCCCGGGATCGATTGATGGCTCCGGTGTACAGATGGAATGATCGGTGACGCTCGGGTCGGGGGTTGCTTGTCGCCGCCCGTGACTGGCGCTCACATCAGCCGCCAAAGACGGTGGCCTCCAACTCACTTCCCTTCGCATCGGCGCCATAGAGCGTCTACCATTCACGGCAGTCGCGATGGGAGGTTGACCGATGCCCGGTCCGTTGCAGGTGATTGCCGTGAGCTTCGGTCCCGGTGCTGACTTCCGGGGCCGGGTGCTGGCTGAAGTCGATCGGCTACAGGGCCGAGGAATGTTGCG
>PLZF01000006.1:2091-3448 GCA_003152015.1 Acidimicrobiaceae bacterium
GCTGACGCGTGGGCACTGGCCGAGTCCCTGCACCCTGGGACGGCGCTGGCGTTCCTGCTCATCGAGCACGGTTGGGCGCAGCCGCTGTTCGACGCGATCGCCGACACCGGTGGCGCGCTGGTGGGCGAGGGCTTCTTGACCTCTGAGGCCGGGTTGCTCGTCGGTGCNNGCCGACGCCGTCCGAGCCCTGATCAGCGCAGGCATCGTGGAGGAGGCAGCCGCCCACGAGGCCGTCGAGGCGGTGCGCGCCGCCGGCTTGATCGTCGCAGCGGCAGACGAAGCGGCTGGGAAGGCTGTGGTGGAGGACGCCGGTGAGGTGAAGGTCGCTCACGCCGCCGCCGCGGATGCTGTCGCGGAAGCCGCCGCCACCGTCAGGGCAGCGTCGATCAGCCCGGCTGAGGCGATGGTCCTGCGCTACTTGCCCACGCAGTCGTCGTTCGCGGTCATCGCTGACAAGCTGGGGATCTCCCGGTCGGCGGCGAAGGAACGAGCCGAGCGTGCCTACAAGAAGCTCGGGGTTCACAGCCGAGCCGAGGCGGTCAGCCGGGCCCGCGCCCTCGGGATCATCGACTAGGTACTTCCCCCGAGAACAGCCGGGGGTTGGGCCGGGGCCGGGCGTGAGACTAACCGCCTCGCTTCGTCCCTCTTGCCGTTCGTTCGTCCGATCCCGTTCCGGCCTGGTAGCCGGTGGTGCGGGCACCTCGCGGGTGCCCGTTCTCTCTCCGACTCCGCCCAACCCGAGATGCCCTACAGGCGGCAGCCGCAGAGTAGGGACTAGGAGATCGCCCCGCTACGCAGATGAGATGGCGTCACCACGAGAGCATCCACGCCGGCCTACGGATCTGGGAAATCTGGACGCCTGAGCTTCTCTGGCCCGCCCACGTTGAAGCCGCCCGTAATCGGCGATCTCGCGTCTCCGACCGAGCACCGAATGCCGCGCCAGAACGACGGCCGTCGCCACCCTGGCCGCAGCGCAGGCACGTCGGGCGTGCTCGCGTCTTGCCAGCAGGCTCGGCGTTGGACGCCTTGAGCCACGCCGCGAACCGGTGGTCAGGGACGCGGTGGTGGCCTCGTGGGGGCGTGTTATTGGGCTACCTGCCAAGGTGAGCGGGGGAGGTCAGAGCTCGGGGGTCGGCGCGCTGCCGGCGACCTTCCACCCCGGCTTGCGAAGCCGATCCATGAGCAACGGCGGAACGATCCCGATCACGACTATCCCTCCCAGGATGAGGAGGGCGTAGAGCACCCGGTTCGTGTGGCCGAACTGAGACGGGGCGATTAAGCCGATGATCAGAGCGGCCACCGACGACACGGCGCCGACGACACACAGGAGGGAAAGAGCCGGTGCACGGTACCCGCG
>PLZF01000017.1 GCA_003152015.1 Acidimicrobiaceae bacterium
AAATGCTGCGGAGCCCGGGAGCCGGCTGAAGGGTCCAACTTGAATCCACCACCCGGCTCTGACACCTGCAGCACAGGTTCAACAGCGATCGTGAGCGGTGTTGCCACGACGGCCGACGGTGGGGCTACTTGGAAGATGCGCCCGCCGCCCTCCGATGTTCCACAACCGCAGATGTCGGATGTCAGTTGCGTCAGAGCGACAGTCTGCTGGCTCGCTGGCGAGGAGGCAGTCCCACAACAGAACGGCACAGGTGGGACTAATGGCGGGTCGGCAGTGCTGCTGGGTACCGTCAATAGTGGTGCAACGTGGAACCTGCCGACCTTCACGATTCCGGCTGGAGCGCCCGAAGACGTTGGTCAGGACTCCTACATGACAATCGGACAGATCAGCTGCCCTACAACAAGCACGTGTATTGCCCTCGGCGTATCCGACCGGGGCTCCGCAACTACTCCTGTCTATAGCTACCAATCAAGCCCGTAGGTCGATCGGCTTGCGGTCATCGTCCTAGTGAAGTCGGGCCAATCGACGCGGCCGGATTCGGTCGTGCCGGTTGTGGTTCCCCTATCGCGTGAGCTATCCCGTCGTCAGGCCGTCACATGGACTCGCACAGGGATCGTCGCTGAGCCGTGGCAGGGTAATGCATCCAAAGAAAGGTGCAGCCAATGAGCTACAGCCACGTCCCACACCCGCACACGATCGAGCGCCTCGAGCACCTGGACAAACCTGTGAAGACCGCTGATGTGTTGGCCGAAGAGAGTGCCACAAAGTTCAATGCATGGTTGGCCGTCAAGATCACCGACGGTGTCGGCACTATGTGGTGCGCCTATGTGTTCGCAGCCGTCGCCCTCATCGGGCTGCCTCCGGCATTGAAGCCGGGCGGTGAAGGGATCATCGCCTGGATTGCCCAAACCTTCCTGCAGCTCGTCCTCCTGTCGATCATCATCGTGGGTCAGAACATTGCCGCAGCCTCTTCGGACAAGCGCTCAGAGAACACCTACAAGGACGCTGAGGCCATCTTGAGTGAGGCGATCGAGATCCAAAAACACCTTCAGTCCCAGGACGAAGAGTTGATCGCTGCACTGAAAGTGGCACTCTCCAAGGTGCCCGGGAAATAGGTGATTCAATAGAGCAAGGACATCGAGACACGCCCCAGGTTGGTTCCCCAAAGGTGGACGCAACACACGTCGCAAAGAGACGGGCCGAGCGATGGCGGGGTCCCCGAGTACGACACCCCTTGATGCTGCCCGTAGGTGGCGCTCGTTGTGCGTCGACTATTTATGGGTCCGTTGGCCGATCCTCCTACGGGCCGTCATTCATGGCCCTTCGAGTGCCCCGAACATTCGACGCCCCAGCCTTCGGAGGTGTCCTCGATGTGTTGTTACCGACGCCGCCGACCGCACCCGAGTCGGCGTACCGCGTCGTCGAACCGGTACAGAACGCAGCGCCAGAACGACGGGTGCCGCCATCGTGGCCGGAGCGCAGGCACGTCAGGCGCGCTCACGTGTGGCAAGCAGGCTCGGCGTCAGGCGATGCGGGCTTCGCCGCGAACCGGCGTTATACGTACGATCGCATCCAGTCCTTGTGACATGAAATGCGATGACGATCATACGCATATCTGGTTGATAGGGGACAGGAGGCGCGTGGCCAAGGGATAGTGCCTCTGACCATTGTGTCGATAGGTAGTCGCACGGTTGGCCAATGAGACAGTGGGGAATCCGATGAGCAGATTGATGGTTGTCAAGAGAGCGATTGCGATGGCACAACCGGACGCGGTCGACCATTTTGCATTCTGATCGAGACGAGCTGGAGGAATGGATATGAAAATTGGGATCATCGGTGCAGGCAATATCGGCAGTAATCTCACCCGGAGGCTGACGGCGCTCGGCCACCATGTCTCGGTGGCCAACTCGCGAAATCCGGACACATTAGTCGACCTGGCCGCTGAGACAGGGGCGACCGCGGTCTTGGCCGCCGATGCGGCGGCGGGGGCCGATGTCGTGGTCGTGACCATTCCCCTCAAGGCGGTGCCCAGCGTCCCACGAAGCTTCCTGAACGGTGCTGCCGAAGACGTGGTAGTCATCGACACTTGCAACTACTATCCCCAACAGCGCGACGGCCGGATCGCCGAGATTGAGGATGGGATGACCGAGAGCCGGTGGGTCGAACAGCAGCTGGGCGTCTCGGTGGTCAAGGCGTTCAACGGAATCTACGCCGACCATCTCCTCACCCGGGGACTTCCCACAGGAGCCGACGGCCGGATCGCCCTTCCGGTCGCCGGCGATGACGCTGCGGCGAAGTCGGTCGTCATGGAGCTAGTGGACACCCTTGGGTTCGACCCCGTCGACGGGGGCGGGCTCGACGATTCGTGGCGCCAACAGCCCGGGACTCCGGTGTACGGGAGCGACTACGACAGCGAGGGCGTCCGGCGGGCGCTGGCCGAAGCAACGCCTGAGCGCGGGCCCGATTGGCGGGCCTGAGCACAGGCGGCGGGACCTCTACTCATCCGGACCTTGCAACGTGTCCTGCATGTGTTGTTCCGGGCGCATGCAACAAGAGCAAGGTGTGACACGAGGTCGCACGATACGAGTG
>PLZF01000016.1 GCA_003152015.1 Acidimicrobiaceae bacterium
CGTTCGCGGCTTTGCCCCAGGGTAAACCCTGGTTCGTCGCTCCACTTGCATGTATGAGGTACGCCGCCAGCGTTCGTCCTGAGCCAGGATCAAACTCTCCATTGAGACTTCTGTCTTGGCCCGAAGGCCTCAACCGAAATCGGAGAGCCGACGTCGAGGACACTGATCCTCTCGGTCGACTGAATACTGGCAAAGAACAGACATTGTCCGTTCAATGCTTTACTACTTAGTGGTCGCGATTCGAGACGCGACCACCCGCACTGACTTTTGGCTATCACTATTCCGTTTTCAAGGAGCGACCGGGCACGCGCCGCAAGGCGTTGGTGCCGGAGTTTCCACAGGTTTCAGCCGAAGCTTCCTCCTGAAGTGCCTGGCGACGCCCTTACGGGTCGTTCGCCGGGACTGATCACTCTAACCGGTCAGCGCGGCCGTGTCAACGTGATCGGGTTCCAAGGCTCATCCAAAAGTGAAGTCGTAGGCGGCTACGCCCGGGGTCACCGACAACAGTAGGAGCGCACGCTGGGACGATGATGCCGCGACCAACTGATAGAGCTTCGGCTCTCCCGAGACGACCACCGATTTGGTAACGGTCCCGTTGACCGACACCGAGACCGTCCCGGTTCCCCCGAGCACCAGATAGACCTCTTTGGCCTGATATCGCAGCTCGATGGAGGCGCCACTCCCAGCGGTTGAGCTCTCACTCCTGATGGCCCAATTGCCGTCATAGGCGTGTTCGTCCTGCGGAATGGAGGTTGGGGCGCTATAGAGTGCCATCTGATCCTGTTGAATGGTCTGGCCGGCCGGGTTCTGTGCGTGTTGAAAGCCGAGGTACGACTCGGGCGTGGTCGGTTCGGTGGGAGTGCTGTTGGCCACATTGGTGGCTGTCGGCAGCTGCACAGTCGGATTGGCCGCGGTGAGCAGCTGTCGGATGAAACCCTCAGTCTGGTTGTACTGCCCTTCACCGAAGTCCACATGACGGATGGTTCCCGTCGCGTCGATGAGATATTCGGCCGGCCAGTACTGATTCTGATAGGCGTTCCACGTGGAGTACTGATTGTCGAAGGCGATCGGGTAGGTCACCCCGAGCTGTTGTGCGGCCAAGGTGATATTGGAGGTCACGTGCTCGAAAGCGAATTCCGGCGTGTGAACACCGACGATAGTCAAGCCGTCCGCGCCATATGCCCGATTCCACGCCTCGAGGTGCGGGAGTGTCCGTTGACAGTTAATGCACGAGTACGTCCAGAAGTCGACCAGCACCACCTTGCCCTTCAACCCCACGATCGACAACGGGCGTCCGTTGGGCGTATTCAACCAGCGATCAATCCCGGTAAAGGCCGGGGCGCTACCGCAGTGCTCGAGGGTGGGGTAGGCATCGGCACACGCCGCTAGGGCACCCGTTCCACTTTCCCCGGTGACCCCACCCAGTGCGGTCTTGGCCGCCGAGTTGCTCTCGATATGACTCTGTAGTGCATCGGTATATCCGGGAAGAGCCCGCTGCAGGCCGGACGTCAGATTGAATCCGATGGCCAATGCCGTCACCAGGAGAACGACTCCGACCCCTTTGCGGACCAAGGCGGTTCGGGTACGGACAATTTTCATCCGGCCCACCAGGCGCTGTCCGGCCATGGCGAATGCCAACAGGGGAACGGCCACACCCAGCGCAAAGGCCACTGTCAGCGTCACCGCCGAGAGCCCGATGCGATGGTTGGCACTGACGACGGCGATCGCCGCCAGCACCGGGCCCGCACACGGCACGAAGAGCAGGCCGAGACTGAGCCCGAGCACCAGTCCCCCTCCTCCGGTGTGCTGGCGGCCCCAGGCCAACCGAACGAAGGGACGCCCAAGGATGTCCCCGACCGATGGGACAATCAAACCGAGGGCCACCACGCCCAATATCGCCAGGCCGACGTCTCGGAAGAAGTCCTGAGGAAGCCCCAACAGGCTGAGAAGGGATGTCCCGATAAGGGTGAAAGCGCTGAAGCTCACGACCAGGCCGCCCACCACCGCCAGTGGACGGCCAAGGTGGTGACGATCGTCCTGTCCTCCTGGAGCTGCCCCGGCCGCGAACAACACCGGGACCACCGGGATAATGCACGGCGAGATACCGGTAGCCAGACCCCCGAGGAATCCGATGATGATGAGAACCGGCATCGGGTCAGCATCCCACCGCATTCGCCGTCTGGGTCGCCGCGAAGGATCTGGACCAGACCGCCTGCTTCTTCCCCGTGGCCATCAGGCCGAGGAGGCCCCGCTCTCCGAAACAGTCACCCGGCTCTTGTCCGCCTGCAATCGCAGGACGAAGCGTTCCATCTGTGCCGCCACCGCCACCGGTCCCGCCCCGCCCGGCGTAGTCCGACGGGTGACCGCCACGCCAGGCTCGAGCAACGCCACCGCATCGGCCCCGAGCGCCGGATGGGCTTCCACCAATTCACCCAGGGGTACGTGCCGCTCCAGCGAGTCCCGGACCAGGCCACCGACCACACTGTGGGCCTGGCGAAAGGGCATCCCCTTTTCCACCAGCCATTCGGCCAGGTCCACCGCGGCCGCAGCGGGCCCATCGGCGGCCGCTTGCATGCGTTGGGCATTGAACCTCAGCGTGCGGAGTACGCCGGCCATGGCCACCAAGGCCAGGTGCACCTGATCCACCGAATCGAAGAGAGGCTCCTTATCCTCCTGTAAGTCCCGGTTGTAGGAGAGGGGAAGACCCTTCAAGGTGACAAGAAGTCCTGTCAGGTTCCCGA
Organism: Acidimicrobiaceae bacterium; assembly: GCA_003152015.1. Lineage (GTDB taxonomy): Bacteria > Actinomycetota > Acidimicrobiia > Acidimicrobiales > RAAP-2 > DASZIT01. The sequence continues at coordinate 2,742 of PLZF01000016.1, forward strand.
TCAGCCGCCCGGTTTTACCCCGGGCCAACTCAGCGACGTCCGGGTTTTTCTTCTGCGGGAGCATCGAGCTACCGGTGGCAAACGCATCGTCGAGGACGGCGAAACCGAACTCTTCGGTCGACCACACCACCAACTCCTCGCCGATGCGCGACAAATGGATCCCGAGGAGAGCAAGGTCGAACAAGGTCTCGGCCACGAAGTCACGGTCGGAGACGGCATCGAGCGAGTTCTCGAATCGGGCACTGAACCCGAGATCCTCCGCCACGCCGTCAGGGTCCAACGGCAACGACGACCCGGCCAACGCCCCGGCCCCCAGGGGAGACACATCGAGCCGGGAGGCGGTGGCGATCAGCCGATCGACGTCGCGGGACAATGCCCACCCGTGGGCGAGAAGATGGTGGGAGAGTAACACCGGCTGGGCCCGCTGCAGGTGGGTATAGCCGGGGAGATATACCCCGCCGGCCTCTTGGGCCCGGGCCAGCAACACATCTTGAAGACCGATCACATCGGAGGCGATCCCGAAGACCGCCCGTTTGGTGTAGAGCCGGAGGTCGGTGGCGACCTGATCATTTCGACTGCGGCCGGTATGCAGTTTGGCCCCCACGTCACCGGCGATTTCCGTGACCCGCCGTTCCACCGCCGTGTGGATGTCCTCGTCGTCAGGCACAAACTTGAAGGTGTCGGCGGCCAACTCCCGTTCGACCTGATCGAGGGCGGCCAGCAAGGTGGCCACCTCTTCCTTGTCCAGAATCCCTCCGCGGCCCAAACCCCGGACATGGGCCCTCGACCCGACCAGGTCGTCGGTGGCCAGGTGGCGGTCGTAATGGAGGCTGACCGAAAAAGCCATGACCTCGTCAGCGGTGCCACCCCCCAGGCGACCGTGCCACAGGGTCATCAAGCCCCGCCGCCATGGGGAGCGTCACCCCGGGTACGAGCTTCTTGTTTGGCCGACCAAGTGGCCACGCCCAACCCCCACAACCGAACGAAACCCTCGGCGTCCTGATGCCGGAACGTATCCGTAGCGTCGTAGGTGGCCAGACCGTGATCGTAGAGCCCGATCGGGCTCCGGCGCCCGACCACAAAACATTGGCCGGGTTCGAGATGAAGCCGTACCTCGCCGGTGACGTGGCGTTGTGATTCGACGAAAAAAGCGTCGAGCGCTTGCTTCAATGGTGAGAACCACAACCCGTCGTAGACCAATTCCGACCAACGGGGCTCGAGGCGCGCCTTCTCATGGAGGAGATCGCGCTCGAGGGTGAGGTCCTCAAGATCGGCGTGGGCCAGCAACAGTGCCAACGCCCCCGGGCATTCATAAGTCTCTCGGCTCTTGATACCCACCCGACGGCTCTCCACCATATCGAGGCGGCCCCATCCATACGAGCCCACCACGCGGTTTACCTCCGCGATCAACAACTCGGGGCTGAGCTGTCGGCCGTCCACCGACACCGGGATGCCCGATTCAAAGCCGATCACCACTTCGGTGGGCTCGACTGCCGTGGGCCGGGTCATCGTGTAGACGTCGGCCGGAGGCTGGTTCCACGGGTCTTCGATGACTCCACACTCGATGGCCCTACCCCACAGGTTCTCGTCGATGGAGTACAGCTTTTCTTTGGTCACCGACAACGGGATGTCCCACTTGGCGGCGTATTCGATACTGTCCTCGCGGGTCAGTCCCCACACCCGGGCGGGGGCAATGACCTCGAGGTCGGGCGCCAATGCCCGGGTGCCGACCTCGAAACGCACCTGGTCGTTGCCCTTGCCGGTGCACCCGTGGGCCACTGCCGAGGCACCATGCCGGCGGGCCTCGGCCACCAGGTGGCGGACGATGACAGGGCGCGACAGAGCTGAGACCAGCGGATACTTCCCTTCGTATTTGGCGTTGGCCAACAAGGCGGGCATGCAGAAGTCCTCGGCCATCTCGGCGCGGGCGTCGATAACGGTGGCCTCGATAGCGCCTGCCGCCAGAGCGCGTTTGCGGATGGCGTCCCAGTCCTCGTTCTTCGAGTCGGCGGCCTGGCCCACATCAACCGCCACCGCGATGACCTCTACCCCGTGATTTTCCATCAACCACCGCACGGCGATCGAAGTGTCCAGTCCCCCGCTGTAGGCCAATACCACCCGTTGAGCCATGGTCATCTCCTTGCCTGTTTCTTCACTTGTCGCTTCGGTTTGATGCCGGACACTGCCGCCAGCTGTTCCGCCACCCGCGCACCACCCGTGGCTTCTGATGCCACCACCAACACGGTGTCGTCCCCGGCCACCGTGCCGATGACCCCGGGGAAGCCGCTCCGATCGAGGGCCGATCCTACGACATGGGCGGAGCCCGGCGGCGTGCGCAGCACAATCAGATTTCCCGAATGGTCCGCCTCCACCACCCACTCCCCCAGGACCCGGCGGAGGTGGTCCTCGGGGGCCACCTGTTGGGACGGCAACTCGGGAAGCGCATAGGCGGTATCACCGCCGGGGAGCCTCACCTTCAGGGCTCCCAACTCCTCCAGGTCGCGCGAGACAGTGGTCTGAGTTGCCTCGACCCCCTCCCCCGCCAATAATTCCACCAGGTGTGTCTGGCTGCCCACCGCCATGGTTTCGAGCAGTTTTGTGATGCGGTGTTGACGTTGGTGTTTGGTCATCTTCACCGGTGGCCGCCCTTGGCCAAGGATGCAGCATCGACTCCCCGGACCCACGCCAGCAGACCCCGCATGGCGTGCATCCGGTTGGTCGCCTGTTGCCACACCACACTCTGAGGACCGTCCACAACTCCGGCGCTGATCTCCTCACCCCGGTGGGCAGGAAGGCAATGGAGTACCACTGCACCCTCCCTTGTCCCTTTCATCAGTTCCTCGTTAACCTCGAATCCACGGAAAGCCTCGAGCCGGGCCGCCGACTCCGCCTCCTGGCCCATTGATGTCCAGACATCGGTGTAGACGGCATCGACGCCTTCGACCGCCTCGGTAGGATCGGTGGTCACCACCAGGTCACCACCGAAGGAACGCACCAGTGCCACGTCGGCATCTGTCGGTCCGAAACCGACAGGGGAAGCTACCCGGGTGGGCATGCCCACCATGGACGAGGCGATAGCCAACGAACGCCACACATTGTTGGCATCACCTACGTAGGCGATGGTGCGCTCGGGTAGTGCATCGGCACCAAAGTGCTGACGGATGGTGAGCAGATCAGCCAGGGCCTGGCATGGATGGGCCACGTCGGACAACAGGTTGATGACCGGCACCGTGGCGTCGGCGGCATCGAGGGCAGCGGTCATGCGAACCAACGATCCGTGGTCGATGACCCTGGCGCACAGCACCGAGTGATAACAGGCCAGGGTCAGTGCGACATCGCCAGCCGGTTCCCGGACATCGAGACCTACTTCGTGTCCCTGTATGTAGACGGGATGACCGCCGAGGGCCACCGTCGCCATCTCGGTACTGTTCCGGCTGCGATTGGACGGCTTTTCGAAGACCAGGGCCACACCCTGCCCCTCTAGAACCGGAGGCAACGACGCCGGATCTGCGGCGGCCAGGGCCAACACCGCAGAAAGGCCCTCCGTTCCCAGATCGTCAATATCGAGAACATGCCGGAGTGCACCCATCATTCGCCCCCTTGTCTTTCTTCAGCCGCCACCGTGATCCCCGATGAGTCGGACCCGAAGACCGCAGTCAGTCGACCCAGAATCCGGCCCAGGATCCCCAGGGCCCTGTCGATGTCAGCGTCCGTTACCAACAAGGAGGGGGCGAACCGCAAGACATCCGGGCGTGGTGCGTTGATGACCAGACCGGCTTCGAGTGACTCGCTCACGGCGCCAACCGCAAATTGGTTGGAGAGGACGGCCCCCAGCAACAGGCCTTCGCCCCTCACCGACACCACGCCAGGAAGTCTCTCCAGGCCTGCCCGCAACCGAGCCCCCGAAACGGTCGCCCGTTGGGGCACGTCTTCGGATTCCATGACAGACAACGTGGCCCTGGCCGCGGCCATGGCCAGTGGTTGACCACCAAAGGTACTGCCGTGATCGCCCGGAACGAACGCGGCGGCCACCTCCGGACGGGCCCAGCAGGCTCCGATCGGCATGCCATTCCCCAGCGCCTTGGCCATCGTCACGACATCGGGTTCGAGCCCAAGATGTTGAAAGCCGAACCAACGGCCCGTCCGGCCCAGCCCTGTCTGGATCTCGTCCACCATCAGCAGGATGTTGCGATCGGTGCAGAGTTGCCTGAGGCCGACCAGGTAGTCCGACGATGGCATCACCACGCCCGCCTCGCCCATGATCGGCTCCACCAGTACTGCCGCCACCCGGGTCGGGTCGCACGCCGCATCCATGGCGTCGAGATCATCGAAGGCCACGTGATCAAAACCCTCGGGAAGAGGCAGAAAGGGTGCCTGCTTCTCGGGTTGTCCGGTGGCGGCGAGGGTGGCCAGGGTCCGACCGTGAAAGGCATGCCAGGTGGTGACCACCCCGAAGCGATCGGGACCGGCCCACCGACGAGCCAGTTTCAGGGCACATTCATTGGCTTCGGCACCCGAGTTGGCGAAGAACACCTGGCCTCCAACCCGTTCGACGCCGCCACCGATCAGGCGATCGAGGGTGACCGCCACTTCGGGCCCGATGGTATTTCCGAACAGATTCGAAACGTGGCAGAGGGTGGCCGCCTGATCGGCAATGGCCTGGGCCACCACGGGGTGTGCATGTCCCAGAGCGGTGACTGCCAGTCCGGACAGGAAGTCGAGGTACTGCTTCCCGTCGGTGTCGTAGAGCGTGCTGGCCGCGCCCCGGACGAAGGTGACCGGCGGCTCGGCGTAGGTGTGCATCAGAGCTGAGCGGTCGATTCCAGTCATAGTGTCGCTCCCACGCCCGAGTCCCCACCTGCGCCTTCACTTGCGCTCACCATGGTCCCGACACCCTCGTCGGTAAAGATCTCGAGTAGGAGCGCATGAGGTGTCCGGCCATCGAGAATGTGGGCCCGACCCACACCGGCGCGCACCGCACGGGCGCATGACTCCACCTTGGGGATCATTCCCCCGTTGGCCGCACCCGATGCCACCAGAGCATCGAGTTCGTCGGCGGTGATCCGTTTGATCAGCGTCGACGGATCATCAGGAACTGACCGGAGCCCCGACACATCGGTGAGGAAGACAATTTTCTCGGCATGGAGGGCCGCAGCCAATGCGCCGGCGGCGGTGTCAGCGTTGATGTTGAAGGCTTGTCCGGTGTGATCGGTGCCGATGGTGGCCACCACCGGAATCAAACCCTGGGCCAGTAATTGATGGACGATGACCGGGTCGACATCGACCACGTCGCCGACGTACCCGAGAGCCTCGGAACGGGCGACAGCCGTGATCAAGTTGGCGTCTTCCCCGGAAAGACCGACGGACAGAGCCCCATGGACATTCACCGCGCTCACGATGTCGCGGTTCACCTTGCCCACAAGCACCATGCGGACCAGGTCGATGGTGTCAGCGTCGGTAACCCTAAAGCCGTCCTTGAACTCGGTTTCCTTCCCCACCCGGGCCATGAGCGCGCCGATCTGGGGGCCGCCTCCGTGGACGACCACCGGGAGCATCCCGACTGAACGCATCAACACGATGTCCTCGGCGAACGACGCCAATGCCGCCGCCTCATCGATGGCCTCTTCGCCGTCTTTGGCCTGCAACACGTTGCCGCCGTACTTGACCACCACCACTTTCCCCCAGAATCGGCGAATGTAGGGAAGCGACTCGACCAGCACACTGGTCTTGGCCTCAGGGGGAATCGCGGGCACGGTTCCGGCATCGACCGAGGCGTTGTTCCCGGTCATGACGTCGTCCTGTTCTCGTCGATATAGCCGTATCCGAGATCGACGGTCATGGCCATGCCGTTCCCGTCGGCCAGATTGAGCTCGCAGTGAATGTCCACCATGGACCCCGCCAGATGGGCGGTCACGGCCGCCTGATCGTGCTCAACGGTTATCCCGCCCCGGCATACCACCACGTCGCCGTAGGCGATGGTGAGCTTGTCCATGTCGAAGGCAACACCAGCAGAACCCAACTCCGATGCAATCCTGCCCCAATACGGGTCCTCACCGTTCAGCGAGCATTTCACCAGCAGTGACTCCGCTACCTTGCGGGCTGCCTGATGGGCCTGGCCGTCCGAATGCGCACCGGTAACCCGCACATGGGCGATCTTCGACGCTCCCTCGGCGTCGGCAGCCATCTGGCCGGCCAGGTCCGCACACGCCTCGGTGACCGCATCGACGACCACGTTGGGGTCGGCGGGACCTGATCGACCCGAGGCCATCAACGTGACGGTGTCGTTGGTCGAGGTACAACCGTCGACGGTCATCGAGTTGAACGAATCGCGGACGGCGATCCGGAGCAGATCAGCGAGAGGACCAGGTTCGACTGCCGCGTCGGTAGTCAAAAAAGCCAGCATGGTGGCCATATTCGGGGCGAGCATGCCGGCCCCCTTGGCCATGCCGGCCACCGAGAACCCCGATCCTTGGATCAGGACCTCCTTCCGAGCGGAGTCAGTGGTCAGAATGCCGCTGGCGGCGTCTTCGGCGGCCTGGGCCGAGCCTGACCGGGCAGCCAGCAGCAAGGGGATGCCGGCTTCGATCGGGCCCATGGGGAGTTGAAAGCTGATCAGGCCGGTGGAACACACCAACACTTCCTCGACTGGCACACCGAGGTCGGCTGCCACCAGTTCACACATCAGCGCCGCGTTCCTCTTGCCCTCGGCGCCGGTGGCAGCATTGGCGTTGCCACTGCTGACAACCACGGCGGCGGCCCTGCCCCCGGTGGCGAGCATGTGATCCCGGCTGACCTGAACGGGAGCGGCGGCAGCCAGGTTGGTGGTGAAGGTGGCGGCAGTGGGGACCGCCGCCCCGTCGTCGGTAGCCACGAGCGCCAAATCGAGAGCGCCGGAGGCCTTGATCCCCGACGCCAGGCCGGAGGCCACAAAACCTTTGGGAGTGGTGATGCTCATGGGTACATCCCCGCCATGGGAAGCCCGGTGACCTCAGGCAGACCGAGGGCCAGGTTGGCACATTGGACGGCTTGACCGGACGCACCCTTGACCAGATTGTCGATGGCGGCGATGGCCACCAACCACCCGGTCCGGGGATCCACCCGGACCGTGATGTGAGCGCAATTTGATCCTGCAGTGGCCTTGGTCGACGGTGAAGCCTCGCTGACCACCACAAACGGCTCGTCCCGGTAGAAGTGGTCGAGGATGTCCAGGGCTGACTCGGTGGTCAGGGCGGACCGGCCTTCGACAGGAGTGGTCGGCCGGGCGTAGCAGGTGGCCAGGATGCCCCTGACCATGGGCGCCAGGTGAGGCGTGAACAGAACTTCAGCACTGAGACTCTGCTCCATCTCCGCGGTGTGCCGATGATCCAACAGACCATAGGCGGTGAAGTCCTCGTCGACCGTGCCGAAATGGAGGGCCGCTTTCGGAGCCCGCCCCGCTCCCGACACGCCACTGGCGGCGTCAACGATGATGGCCGACGAAGAGATCACACCGGCCCTGACAAAGGGGGCCAACGCCAGGATCGCCGCGGTGGGATAGCACCCGGGTACAGCAATCAGTCGGGTGTCGCGGAGTTCCTCTCGATGTAACTCAGGCAGCCCATAGACAAAGTGGGCAAGTAGTTCGGGCACGGTGTGCTCTGCTCCGTACCAGATCGGGTACAGGCCAGCGTTGTGGAGCCTGAAGTCGGCAGCCAGGTCCACGATGACCCCAACTTGCGGCATCACCTCGGGCACCAGGTGCTGGGACTCACCGTGGGGAAGGGCCAGAAAGACCACGTCGAGTCCTTCGAGAGCGGCCGGATCGGTCACCGCATAGCTCAACGATGGGTAGGCACCTGCGAGTGACGGGGTGTGCACTGCCACCTTTTCCCCGGCATGGGTGCCGGCAGTGGCCACCACCACATCGAGATCTGGATGGGCGGCACACAACCTGAGCAGTTCCACTCCGGCGTACCCGGAAGCACCGACCACTCCGACAGTCCTGCTCACGGTCGACCCGTCCGTTCACTCATCACGCAAGTATATGCACATTAGCGCATGTTTATGCAACTGGCTGTCGGGCCGAGGTGAGTGGGGACGCGGTTCTCGGGCTCTTGACCCCCGACCTTCCTCTCGATACCGTCGGAACCATCCCGGATCGCCGAGCGCAGGGACCCTATCGGGGGAAGCGCGGCCCACGCTGATCAATTCACCTGGAGCTCAGATATGCCTGCCGACAGTCAATCCGGTCCCTTTTCCGTCCCCTTTATCTCCGGAACCCCACCGCCGACGTCTCTCAATGACTACGGCGAAGACCCGGCGGTGACGGCACTCCTTGACGGCGTGCCCGAATTTGGACCTACCTATCTCGCCCTGGTGGAGGAATTCGACGATGACCCGGGTGGACCGGCCATCTTCACCGAATTGGCTGACTTCGTGTCTGAGCGGCTCATCGCGGTGGAAACCGAGCGACCGGTCCTGGAGCGGGCGCTTGCCGCCATCGAGTCGGTCGCCCGCGCTGGGGGCGACGCTTGCGAACTGATCGGCTACGCCTTTCTCGACAGCCTCTCACCCGAAGACCGTCGCCTCATTACCCCGTGGTTGGGGGCTACCACTCGTTCGATCCTCGACGACCTGGATGCCGGTCCGGCATAGATCCAAATGCCTCATCTTCCGTCTCGCCCGTGACCCTGGTCTCTCCTTTGGCTTATGAATTGTTTCCACCTTTGAGCCAATGCCAATTCGCATTCGCTCAAAGGTGAGACGGGACAAACTTGGGAATCCCGGCGTCTGTCTATCGTGGCGCCGCGTCGCTCAACAAGGGATTCGGGTCAGTGGGCCACTCGCCGAGTGCCATAGTCTCTGAGCTATCGGGGTTGCCCCGGGTGCTTCCCAACCAGAACCAAGGAGCCCATTGCCGACCGCAGGTCTCATGCACGGAACCCGATTGGCCGAAGAGATCGTTGCCCACAGCGCCCAACGCGCTGCGGAGTTCTCGGCTCGTTTCGGCGTCAAACCGTGCCTGGCCACGGTCATCGTGGGCGATGACCCGGCGTCGGTCACCTACGTCAAAATGAAGCAGAACCGATGTCACAAGACGGGGATCGACTCTCGGCATGTCTCACTCCTCGCCGCCACGACAACTGAAGTCGTCAGGGCAATCACAACACTCTCCGATGATTCGACGGTTCATGGCATTTTGTTGCAGCACCCAAGCCCGCCGCAGATCGACGAGCCCGCCGCATTTGAGGCAATAGTTCCCGAAAAGGATGTCGATGGGGTCACCCCGCACTCCTTCGCCGCCATGGCATTCGGCCGCCCCGGATTTGTGTCTTGCACGCCGGGCGGGATCATACGGCTGCTCGACGCCTACGGCGTCGACCCCTCCGGCAGGCACGCGGTGGTGATCGGACGAAGCCCGATCCTGGGGAAGCCCGTCGGAATGCTATTGCTCGGGCGTGACGCCACGGTCACCTACTGCCATTCCAAAACGCAGGACCTGCCATCGATTGTCCAAAGCGCCGACATCGTGGTGGCCGCCGTCGGCCGCCCGGAGTTCGTCAAGGGAGCATGGCTCAAACCCGGCGTTGTCGTCATCGATGCCGGCTACAACGCCGGCAATGTCGGTGATGTCGCCTTCGACGAGGCGGCGGAGCGGGCCAGTCTTATTACACCGGTGCCGGGGGGTGTTGGTCCGATGACCCTTGCACTCCTCATGGAGCAGACAGTGGACGCGGCGTTTCAGCAAGCAACCGTATCGTGATGGGCTCCCGACCCACCTCAGAAACACATCCGAGACTGCTAACGCAGTGCGGCCTTGCCACCCTTTTCGACGGCAGCTATACAACGACTCCGCAACTCGGCGAGTTCTTCGTCATTAAGAGTGTGATCGATCGAACAGAGTCGGAGCCGGAACGCCAAACTTCGTCGCCCCTCGCCCACGACGTCCCCCCGGAACACATCGAAGAGCTCCACTGACTCCAACCGGTCTCCCCCGGCTCGGCGAAGAGCTCGTTCCACGCCGCCGGCTGGAATGTCATTGTCGACGGCGAAGGCCAAGTCAAGATCAGAGGAGGGGAACCGACTGATGGGTCGGGACACTTCGGGCTTGCGAGGCACACTGTCCCGATCCAGCAGTATGCCGATGTCCAAATCGAGCCAGCCAACCCGCCGAGCCCGCCCGTCCCGTCCGAGCAAGCCGAGGGAACCGACGATATAGGGATCGAGCTCGCCGACCACGCCCAGCTGAGTCGGTTTCCAGGTGATCCCGAACTCATCCGGCGGGGTCTCCACCACGCTGGACAATCCGGCTGATCGATAGGCATGCAACACGGCGGTGGTTGGCCCCCCGGCCGCCAACATGCTCCAGTCGGCGATGGCCAAGGCTTCGGCGATGGCATGCCAGGCGGCGACCGCCGTCCAGGCGTCATCCCCTTCAGCGCAGAACACCGCACAGAGTCTCTCCGACATGTCGGCCGGCGGTCCATCCTCGGGGTCGACCGGCGGACTTTCGGGATAGTGGAACACCGTGCCCACTTCGAAGAGTCGGATATCCCCTTGGCGGCGTTCGGAGTTGTAGATCACCGCGCGCACCAGACCCGGAACCATCGACGTCCGCAAATAACGCTCGGACTCCACCAGCGGGTTGGTGACTTCAATGTACGGAGGGTCGACCCCCGACATGGTCTGGTCAAAGTCGGTCACAAAGGTGGAGGTCCACGCTTCGGAAGCCCCGAGACCACAGAGGACCTCTTTCAGCCTGCGCCGATCCCGTTGATAGACGGTGAGGCGTCCGGGCTGAGGCCACGCCGGCATCCGACGAGGTAGTCGCGAATAGCCATACGTGCGTGCGACTTCCTCGATGATGTCGCTTTCGCCCATCGGAGCCGGGCGGATGTCGGGCCGAAAGGTCGGCACCGTCACCTGGAGTACCCCGGCATCGGGACCCTCGTCATCGGCCCGAACTTCCTCGGCCGTAATCCCTATCGGGTCCAATAAGGCGGCGATCTGCGAGGCGGTAAACCCGGTACCCAGCAGATCGTTGACCCGCGACGCCCGGACCGCCAGCTTCACCGGAGTGGGGACGTCACCCCTGATATCGATGGTCCCCGACGCCACCGACGCGGTGCTTCCTGCTGTCATCGCCAGCAATTCACAGAACCGATCAGCCGCCCGGTCGATACCCTCGGGGTCGCACCCTCGCTCATACCGGGCGGAAGCCTCGGTCCGCAACGCCAGGCGCTTCGAGGTCCGGGCGATGGCCATGGGAACGAAGTAAGCGGTCTCGAGCAGTACCCGGGTCGTGTCTGCCCCAATCTCCGAAGATGCCCCGCCCATGACTCCACCGATCCCCACCGGCGTTCCTTCCGCGTCACAGATCAAGCAGTCTTCGCCGGTATCGTCGAGTCCCGGCCCAGGGCGCCCCAGCACCCGGACCACACCGTCGAGCGTGATAATCGTCTCCCCCTGGGCCGCCCGCCGGATGACCAATCCCCCACCTCCGAGTCGATCAAGATCGTAGGGGTGGGTGGGTTGCCCCAACTCGAGCATCACGTAGTTGGACGCATCGACCACATTGTTGATGGACCGCATTCCGGCCAAGCTCAACCGATGGGCCAGCCATTTCGGCGACGGCCCCACCACCACTCCGGTGATGACCCGAGCGGTGAAACGCGGGCACAACTCGGCGTCATCCACCCGAACCGACGTCAACGCCTCGATCGACCCGCCCTCGTCGCCCACGCCGGCACTCGCTCTGCCATCCACCACCGGGATAGTAAACGGGAGGCCCAGACGAGCGGCCAGATCCCGGGCCACGCCGGCAATACTCCAGGCGTCAGGGCGGTTGGCCTCGACAGCTATGTCAAAGACGACGTCGGTCTCGATCCCCATGGCTTCAGTGAACCGCTGTCCGGGATGGGCGTCCTCCACCCGGTTCAACACCATAATCCCCTCACCGTCGTCGGTCAGCTCGAGCTCACGACCAGAACAGAGCATCCCGTTGGAGACCACGCCCTTCATTTTGCGGCGACCGATGGCAAACCCACCGGGGAGGACCGCTCCGACCGGCGCCAGGGGAACCAGGTCTCCCACTTCAAAATTCCACGCCCCACACACCACCTCGATCGGTCCGTCGCCAGCGTCGACCACAATCCGCCGGATCTTGTCGGCACCGGTGATCAGAGCGATCTCGTCCACCCGCGCAATAACTACATCTCCCAACCCCTCGCCCACGCGTTGGATCTCTTCGACTACCAGGCCGAGGTCGTCGAGGGTGGCGCCCAAGCCGGCCGGATCCCCATCGAATGGGGCGAAGTCTCGAAGCCACGAAAGCGGTACGCGCACTGCTCTCCTCTCAGGTTCGGCGCATCAGAACTGGCGCAAGAAGCGGATGTCGTTCTCGTTCAATGCCCGCATGTCGGCGATCTGATGGCGCATCTGGGCACAGCGGTCGATCCCGAAGCCGAAGGCAAACCCCGTCCATTGGTCGGGATCGATGCCCACCGCATCGAACACCGCCGGGTCGACCATGCCGCAACCACCGAGCTCGATCCAACCGGTCTGCGAGCAGGTACGACATCCGTCACCGTGACAGATCGTGCAGGTCACTTCGAACTCAGCCGATGGCTCGGTGAAGGGGAAGTATGCCGGGCGCAGCCGCGAGTGGATGTCGGAACCGAAGTATGCGGTAGTGAATACCTCGATGGTTCCGGCCAGGTCGGCGAAGGTGATGCCCTTGTCCACCACCAGTCCTTCGATTTGGTGAAAGACCGGCAGATGGCGCGCATCGGGCGTATCCCGCCGATAACAGCGCCCGGGCATGACGGCGTGGATGGGCAGACCGCCATTCACCACTGCGGCTTCCATCAGATGAATCTGTACCGGCGACGTGTGGGTCCGGAGCAGGGTGGACTCGGGAGTCCCCAGGTTGAGGTAGAAGGTGTCCCACATCCCGCGGGCCGGGTGGGCCGGCGGGATGTTCAGCGCTCCGAAATTGAACCAGTCGGTTTCGATATCCGGGCCCTCCGCCACCTCAAAGCCCATCCCGACGAAGACATCTTCGAGCGCATCGCGGGTCTGGGACACCAAGTGGAGATGGCCACGAGTCGGCGAGCTCCTGACGGTGCCGGGAATGAACTCGGACAGGTCGATGCGGTCAGACTCCATTGTCGCCTGCATTTCGGCAAACCTGATCTCGGTGCGCCGGCGTTCCACCAGGGCATCAATGGTGGTGCGTGCCTCGTGGAGGAGCCGGCCGAGTTCCTTGCGGGCCTCGGGTTCAAGAGCCCCGAGCGCACGGTGCGCTTCGGCCAACGGGGATCTTTTACCACCCACCTCGGTGGCCACCTGTCGGATGGCTTCGGTGGTCCTGGCCGCCGAAATGGCCACCTCGGCATTCTTGACCAACCCATCGATATCGAGAGCAGTGCTCATGGCCGAGGACCTCCTGTCTCATCGTTCGGGTCAGCCGAGGACGAATCCATCCCGGCAATCGTAGAACGCCTCTGGCCCTCCCCCTCCGTGCGCCTTTGGCGCAACGCCTCAAAGCAGAGCACGGCTGCCGACACACTCACGTTGAGCGACTCGGCCTGGCCGGCCATCGGGATCGACACACAAGCGTCCAACACTTCAATGACCGCATCGCTCAGACCCGATGCCTCGTTTCCGAGCACGATCGCTACCCGGTCCCGCCAGTCAAATGTGGTGTAATCGGCGCCACCCCGCACCACCGTTCCCACTGTCGTGAAGCCGCGCTGGTGGAGATCCTGCACCACTTCGATGACATCCCCTCCCATGACGATCGGCGTGTGAAACACCGAACCGGCTGATGCTCGCACCGTCTTGGGGTTGGTCGGGTCGACAGTACCGTCACAGCAGACCACGGCATCAACCCCTGAGGCATCAGCGGTTCGGATCACCGTTCCGGCGTTGCCGGGGTCCCGAACATCGGCACAAACCAGCACCATGGAGGATGCGGCTACATCCTCGATGGATGCCGGCACGAACCCGATCACGGCCAGCACCGGCTGGGGGGTCACCGTGTCAGCCACCCGCTCAATGACCCCGGGTCCCAGGTCGAAGATCCGGGCACCGCTCTCGAACGAGCGCGCCGCGACCTCGGCCACTACTGGGTTGGACCGTCCATCAGGGGCGATGTAGACCGACTCGACGGCCGCGCCTGAAGCCAGAGCGACCGACAGCAGCTCGGCGCCTTCCACCACCAGACAGTGGTCCGACCACCGCAGGCTGCGCTTCCGCAGCAGCTGGCGGACCCGCCTGACCCGCTGATGCGAAAAAGCCAGCCCGGCCTGGTTCAGGAAGCGGCCTCGGCGGTCGCCTGCGTGCTGGCGAGCGCCTGCGTGCTGGCGAGCGCCTCCTCAGCCACCTTCACCAACGATGTGAAGGCTTCAGGTGCGGTCACCGCCAGGTCGGCCAACACTTTGCGGTCCACTTCGACGTCAGCGGCGTGCAGGCCGGCGATGAGCCGGCTGTAGCTCATCCCGTTCAGGCGGGCGGCCGCGTTGATCCTCTGAATCCAGAGCCTGCGGAACTCACCCTTACGGGCACGACGGTCACGGTAGGCGTACTGCAGCGAGTGCATTACCTGCTCGTTGGCAGCGCGGAACGAACGACTCTTGTTGCCGTAGTAGCCCTGCGCTTGCTCGAGAACTGCGCGGTGGTGTTTCTTGGCGTGGACTGCGCGCTTGACTCGGGCCATGGGAACTCCTTTTCGTTGGGGGCGGTATCGGTGGGATGGTGTTGTTCAGCCGACCGGATGAGATCCGCCGGCGGTTACTCGGGAACTGAAATGTCGGGATCAGGGCGCACCTGGAGCCGACAGGATGCGGCCGAATCCGCCGTGTTACATACCAAGCATTCGCTTGATCTGGCGCTCGTCACCCGGAGCGAAGTCTGTTTCGCGCCCCAAACGGCGAGTTCGAACACTCGACTTCTTCTCCAGCAGATGGGCTCGGAACGCCTGGCGGCGGCGGAGCCGTCCGGTTCCGGTCACCTTGATCCGCTTGCGGGCTCCGCTGTCGGTCTTCATCTTCGGCATTGCGTCAACCCTCTCCATCGATCTTCGTTTCGGCTGGGGTTTGCTCCCCCGCCGCTTCGGGTGCTGCAGCTACGTCTGTTCCTTCAACCGGTGACGTCACGGCTGCCTCACCTGCTGGCGACACCTCAACTGCTGGCGACACCTCAACTGCTGGCGACACCTCAACTGCTGGCGACACCTCACCTGCTGGCGAGCCATTGGCATGGTTGCTGCCTGACTTCGGTCCTCTCGACGCAGCTGACTGTTTGGCTCTCTTATCCGGTGCCAGCACCATCACCATGTTGCGACCGTCGAGACGGGGATCCGATTCAGATTTGCCCATCCCCTCCATCTGATCCGCAATGCGGTCAAGGATCTTCTTCCCCAACTCGGGGTGAAAGACCTCGCGTCCACGGAACATGATGGTGATCTTGACCTTGTGACCCTCTTCGAGGAATTTGGCCACCTGCCGGGTTTTCGTATCGAAGTCGCCGGGTCCGATCTTCGGTCGGTACTTCATCTCCTTGATACCGACATGGACGGCCTTGCGCTTGGACTCCTTGGCCCGTTGCGCGGCATCGAACTTGAACTTGCCGTAGTCCATGATGCGACAGACCGGCGGATTGGCCAGCGGTGCCACTTCAACCAGGTCGAGGTCGAGTTGGCGGGCAAGATTCACTGCATCAATAAGAGATTTGATACCAAGCTGTTCACCGTCGGGGTCGACCAAGCGGACCTCGCGGGCGCGGATTCGGTCGTTGATCCGGGGCTCATTGGTGGTGACGGTAGCTGCTATTCGACTTCACTCCCTATCTTCGGGCCACGGACTTCCCGTAACCAACGAATAAGGAGCGGAGCTGCCACCGGAACAACACCGGCTAAAGCCGACTTCCGGACCCATTGACCCGACGCACATGGCAAACTACCCATGGCCGGGTGGGAGTCGTAGACCGCGCGACCCCGCTTCCTCGTCTTTCAGCCTTTAGGCTACCACCGTGAGCTCTTTATGGACACCTGATGGTGAACGGCCGGTCGGTCAACCCACGATGGGGGGTGACGCCCCGGCCCAATCCGGGTCCGTGCCCCCCTCCGGCGGCGGCCAGCCTCCTCCTGTGAATAACGAAGAATCGGCCGAGCAGGTCGAGGCCATGCAAAGGGAATTGGCGAACGCCCCTGTAGAGGTTGTCATTGCCAATCACTGCTACGGGCTCTTCGAGCTGGCGGCCGTCTACCTGTCCCAGAGTCCGCCGCTCCTTCCCCAAGCCCGATTGGCCATTGATGCCCTCGCCAGTCTGGTCGGCGGCCTCAAGGGCCGCCTTGGGGAAGCCGATGATCACCTCAAGGACGGTCTGAGCCAACTTCAGTTGGCCTACGTACAGATCGACGGGGCCCAGCGGGCCGCCGAACAGATAGCCGCAGGCGCTGGCACTAATGGGGGGCCCGACGTGGCGACAACCGGCGAACCGAACCCTGGAAACACTGAACCAGGGACGGAGGCCGAGCCCGGCGCGTGAGCGACCTCTCAGGCGACGGTCCCGGATCCGATCCGGCCCCTATCGCGCCTAACCACCCAGGAGAACCCGCAGACCAAGCCACCCCGGGCGGGGCGCCCTCCGGAGTACTTGACGCATCCCGGGTCCGCAGCTTCGTCGGTCTCTCGATCGGACTGGCAGGTCCTCGGGCCAGCTTGGCAGTGTCCGGCGTCTTGATCACCCTGTTCGTCCAACAACGGGCATCAGGAGCGTTGGCGGTCACGTTCGCTCTCACCGCCAACCGACTCCTCAGTTGGTTGACGTATCCGTTGGTCGGACGCCTGAGCGATCGCACCCGCAGCCGGGTTGGCCGACGCACTCCGTACATGGCCGGAAGCCTTATGGCGATGGGCGCCTCCACCTGGATGTTCACAGTTGTTCGCGGTTACTGGATCCTCGTCTTGTTCATCGTGATCGCCCGACAGGCGGCCGCCATCTTCACGTTGACCAACGCCGCGGTCGTACCCGAAGTCTTCGGGCGGAGCCGGTGGCTGAAGGCGCTACTCCTCACCACGGTTCTGGGTACGGTGGTGAGTCTCGGCATCAAAGCCACGGTCATCACCACGTGGAAACAGAGCGACCCAGCAACGTGGAATCTGCCTTTCCAGCTGGCCGCACTCATCATGGTCGGAGTCGGAATCGCGGTTCTGGTCCTGGTGAGAGAGGCGCCCACTGCCACGTTCGGAGCAGAAGCCGACAGAGGGGCGCGCGCCCGACGGGCGCGAGACGAGCTTCGGGATGTTCTGGGCGGACCCAACGCCAAGGTGCTGGTGGCCGGTTCGCTCCTCTTCTGGTCGGGCATCGGTTCCACGGCGTATGTTGCGGTGTTGTTCTTCCAGCGGGTGCTCCATGCCGGTGCCAGTGCTCAAACTGTTGCGGGATTGGCCACCGGGATCCCAATTTTCTTCGTTGGTATCGGCTTGGGCATTCCGGTCAGCCGCATCATGTCGCGTCGGCAGTTGGCGATCGGCGCTCCCCTCGCCGGGGCGGTCCTTGCGGGAGTGCAGTATTTCGATACCCATCTCTGGCAAGCAGTGGCATTGAGCTTCATCGGAGCACCATTCATCGGCGCCTACATCATCGTGCTGGCGCCGATGTTGCTTCAGTTGCTACCCCGGTCCGGCGGGCTCGGCGAACGCCTTGGAATCCTGTTATCGCCGTTCAACCTGTGCAGCGTCGTCCTGGCCTACCTGGCCGCCATCGTGATAGACGCAACGGGCAATTACCGCCTGATCTGGCTTTTCCCTGCCGCCACAGGACTCGCACATGCCACTGTCAACTGTTGGCTCAAGTTCCCCCCTCGGCGCGCCTCAGACCCTGACATGGTGAAACGATTGTGGGAATGGAGCGTGGTCCAAGCCGAATCGATGGCGGAAACCGGAATTGTCACCGGCCTCTTGGCCGCTCCACTGCTCGGTGCGGTCACCAAAGAGGACGCCGACAGCGCCGTCATCGTAGACATGGCCCGCAATATTCTGGGGAACCCCTATGAGGACGAAGAGGGATCGGATTCGGAATCCGAGTCAGATCCCGAACCACTGTCTGACCCAGGTGTCACTGGGGTCATCCAGGTCGGAGGAGGTCCGGTGGGCGCCGACTTATTGAGGGACCAGAAATCGGGTTTACGCACAGGATCAGGGAACAACCCGGAAGACGGGGTCTCGTCCACCGGGTCCGAAGGTGCCATCGGCACTCCTGCCGGCGGCGTGACGGCCAAAGGATCGATCGACGGCACGCCAGTTGGCTCGGGTTCGACGGACCACTCGGACG
>PLZF01000103.1 GCA_003152015.1 Acidimicrobiaceae bacterium
GGAATGCGTTCAACTCTAAACCGGCAGGGAGCACCCTGCGAGAGCCGTAGTACGGGTGGAAGGATCTAGTGATGGGTGATGAAGAACCGAAGCGCATTCCGACAGATCCGGAGTCCGATGCTCACTTTGATCTGATGAAGTTGCTGATCGCCGAGGAGATTCTGGCGAGGATTCAGGTTGGAGACCGTGACGTCGATGATCCCGGGTGGCTCGATCGAGTCGCAGCCATGTCTGCCGACCGCGTGCTCGATGTCTTCCACGTTCGTCAGCGCTCGGCAGATGCTCCTCGATACTTACGGGAGACTTAGATCCCTAGCCCGAAAGTGCCGTCAGCCACGGTCTGATAACCCCCGCTGACCGCTGTTAGTCAGGCTCTGGCAGGCCGGACTCATCTGATGACTATGGGGTGTTCGAGGACGCGCTCGAGCTCCGCGAGAGCCTGGTCGGGGTCGGTCACCTTGATGGTGCGCATGCCGAGGGCGCGGGCTGGCTTGAGGTTGACCCCGAGGTCATCTAGGAACACCGACTCCTCGGGCTCCACGCCGACCGTCGCGCAGGCGAGTTCATAAAAGCGGGGATCGGGTTTGCGTACCCCCAGGACGCGTGATTCGAGGACGGCATCGAAGAGTGCGTACACCGCGGCCACCTCTTCGGAGACAACGCTCTCGGCCGACGCAAAGTTGTTCGTCAGGCAGGCTGTCTTGTAGATAGTCCGGCATGTTTTGATGGCGGCGACCATCTGGGGACGGATTTCACCCCCAAGCCTCTCGAGCACAAGGCGGCCGTCGACCTCGTGACCAAGAGAGCGCGCTTCTGTGGCCCACTCCGGCCCGAAAGCGTCGACGCCGAGTTCGCCACGTTCCAATCGTGCCCAGGCGTTGTCGTGCGGATTGGTGGCGTTGACGGTGCGAATGAAACCGGGAGGAAGCCCATATTCGGTCTCGAGGCGTGCAAACGCTTCGAATGGGCTAGTCGAGATGACACCGCCGAAGTCAAACATCACTGCCCGTATCGCCACCCGCTCCTCCCTGAAGTCCGCTCCCAGTATGACGGCAAAGTCGCCGAGCCGGCGTTGTAGGATACCCGTGCCATGGAGAGATGTCCGCCGGAGGCAGTTCTTCCTCGCCCCCTCAGGGCGAAGGTGTACCCGGCTGGTCGTCGTCTCCGCCCAAGGCCATGATGAGATCCTCAAGGTCGGCAACCGTCACGGTCAGCGCCGAATGACCGCTTCGTCGAAGTCGAGATGGCACCTTCTGCTCAAAATGGATGCAGACGCCCGAACGGCTGTTCGTGCCAAATGTCAGACCGTCGTCAGCACGCGACAGGCGAGCCCCGACAGACGTCCACCAGCGGTAGTTCTGGGTCAGATGCGCTCCGACGACGTTACTCAGGGTAGTCACGACCTGAAGGAGGCCGAAGGTTGCGATGAAGGAGCCCTCGTCTGTCAGTGTGACGCCGTCCTTCGATGGTCGTACCAGGAATGGCAGCAATACGGGAAGGTAACGTCTGTCGATGTCGTAGCCGAAGTGTTCAGCCATTCCGTCACCTCGATCGCTTCTGGACCCATCTGTAGGTCGACATTTCACGTCGCACCACTATCGCGGGATGGGTCTGCCGTCGTCGCGAGCAGTCTGACAGCAAAAGGTGACTGGCCCAACATTGCCGAAGTGTCCCATCGACCCGGTGTTCAGGGACGGTCGAGAGTTCAGTTGCTAGCGTCGGCTGCGTCCTTCGTCGACCTGTTCGGAGAATAGAGACATGGTCCTGGCTGCGAGCAATGTGGGGCGTCATTGGGGTCCGGTCGAGGGGCGTCTGGATGCACGTTGGACGATGGCCTACGCCGCTGGAGTCGGCGATGACTCCCCGCATTACTACGACACGGACACGCACCCGCAGCCCGTGCACCCCCTCTACCCGGTCAGCCCTGAGTGGTCGCTGCTCATCACCGATGTGGCCTCCGACGAACTCTGGTCGCTCGCCGATGCAATGCGTGGCGTGCACGCTACGCACGACCTCACACTCCACCGCTCGCTGCACGTCGGGATGGAGTTCTCGCTCACCGCGGCTGTCGTGAGTCTCGAGCAGCGCACACCCGGCGCGTACCAGGTCATTCGCTTCGACGCACACGACGCCGACGGACGAGCGCTATGGACGTCATGGATGGGGACCCTGTTCCGCGGTCTGGGAATCGACGGCCTTGCGGTCACGCTCGATGCCGCCGAGCCGATCCCTGCAGCTACGGAAGGATCCCTGAGCACGTGCTCGACGTTCGATGTCACCCTGACCGACGCGCACATCTACGGCGAATGTGCCCGAATCTGGAATCCCATCCACACCGACATCTCCGTCGCCAGGCAGGCCGGGCTGGACGGTGTGATCTTCCATGGAACCGCAGTACTGGCGAAGGCGGTGACCCAACTGTCGCAGCGGTTGGGCATTGAGGCTCCCGACATACACCGCATCGCCTGTCGCTTCGCGTCCCCCGCCCGACCGGGAGACGCACTGTCGGTTCGCTTCGGTGAACCACAGGTGACCGGGGCCGGGACCCGCGTCGCGTTTGAGGTCACCGACAGCCACGGACGCGCCGTCCTGCGCGACGGGCTGTTCTGGGTGCACGGTGAACCGGCCTGGGTTTGACGGAGGCTCTGGTGTTTGGTTTTCTCATACCGCATCGGGCTGAGACTCCGAAAACGCGCAGCCAACAACACCTCGCGCGCAGGGCAACGCCCGTCTTGCTCGAGATGGCCCAGGCCTCCTCCAGCACCTCGACGACCCGCGGGAGGAGCGGGATGCGGTGTGATCCGTAGACAACAACTCATATGCCGCTAAACGCTATGAGGACAGCCTCGCCATCTCAAGGTCGCGCCCACAGAAAACGCAGTCCGGCATCCGACGGCCGGAGGGCGTACTGACACCCAACTCCAACCCGACGACACCGTCCCGTCGTGTCCCGGAGCGGCGCACCGCGGCGCACCGTCGGTGGCCTCAACTGTCTCCACCTGCAGCAATGGGACAAAAGGGGGATCGGAGGCGATCTGATACGACAGCCCGGCGCCCATTCGTAATCGTCAGATCCGGGTTCGGTTCCCACCGCCGGCTCGCAATGTCATGTGCCCCGATGTCCGGCCTCTCCGGCACTCACCTCCGGCACTCACCTCCGGCGCTCGCCTCCGCCTCCGCCTGCGCTGACCAACCGGGATCATCCACGGGTGTGCTTGAAACGAACCTCGACCGGGTAAGTTCAAGGGGAGACGATGCACTCAGGCCCGAGGGCGGCCGTCTCGACCCCTGATGCGACCGCTGAGGAGCAGCTATGGCCGATCTGTTGACGAGTATGGACAATGTGGCTCTGACCAGCCGATTTCTCGGCACGCGGTCGTTGACCGACTCGTTGTCAGCCCCATTGTCGGCCGAAGACCAGACGGTGCAGTCCATGCCCGACGTGAGCCCGACCAAGTGGCATCGCGCCCATACCTCGTGGTTTTTCGAAACCTTTCTTCTCAGCCCCAGTTTGAAGGAGTATGAGCCCTTCCATCCAGCCTACGAGTTCCTGTTCAACTCCTACTACCAGGGCGTGGGCACCCCCTATCCCCGCGACCAGCGTGGGCTGCTTTCGCGACCCGGGATCCGGGACATCGCCGCCTACCGATCGCATGTGGACCGGGCCATGGAGCAGTTGCTTCGGGAATCCCTCGAGCCCGAGACCCTGGGGTTGATCGAGTTGGGTATCCATCACGAGCAGCAACACCAGGAACTTCTGCTCATGGACATCAAGAACGTGCTGTGGCGGAATCCTCTCCATCCCGCCTACGCATCCCTGGCCCATCCCGACCACGGCACTCCGACCTTGCCCCCGGTGACCTGGACCGAGCATTCCGGCGGCATCGTGGAGATCGGGCACCAGGGATCGGGATTCTCCTTCGACAACGAATGCCCCCGCCACACCGACCTCCTGAGCCCGTTCGCCATCGCCGACCGACCGGTGACCTGTCAGGAGTGGCTGGCGTTCATTGACGACGACGGGTATCAACGACCCGAGTTGTGGCTGTCGGACGGGTGGTCGACGATCAGGAGCGAACGGTGGGATGCCCCTCTGTACTGGACCCGGGTGGATGACCAGTGGCACATCTTCACCCTCGGTGGCTCCCGACCGATTGACCCCAATGAGCCGGTCTGTCACATCAGCTACTACGAAGCCGACGCCTATGCCCGCTGGGCCGGTGCCCGTCTGCCCACCGAGGCGGAGTGGGAGACGGCGGCATCGGCGGGCGGTGACGGGGGTCACTTCCTCGATGGCAGCGTCCTGCATCCGACCCGACTGTCTGGCGACGAAACCCCAACCACAACCGCCGGCCTGTGCGGGGACGTGTGGGCATGGACGTCGTCGTCGTACGGGGCGTATCCCGGGTTTGAAGCCGCGGCCGGGACCGTGGGCGAGTACAACGGGAAATTCATGGTGAATCAGTATGTGCTGCGCGGAGGATCGTGTGTAACCCCCGAGGGTCACACCCGCATCACCTACCGCAACTTCTTCCCACCGTCAGCCCGGTGGGAGTTCAGCGGCCTGCGGTTGGCCCGGAATATCTGAGCCCTACGGTGGTACATCTATGACAACTGTCAACCCCGCGTTCATCGCCCCGACCCTCGATATCCATCTTTCCGATGTCGATCTCCGGAACGCCCTCGAACACGATGTCCGCACCGGTCTCACCGCTGACCCCAAGCGACTGCCTCCCGTCTATTTCTACGACGACCGGGGGAGCCAGCTCTTCGACCAGATCACCCGGCTTCCTGAGTACTACCCGACCCGCTCCGAGCGATGGATCCTCGATACCCACGCCAAGGACATGGCCTATCTGTCGGATGCCGACACCCTTGTCGAGTTGGGGGCCGGTACCTGCGAGAAGTCCCGGGTCCTTCTCGATGCCATGCAGGCCACCGGTCGTCTGGCCCGTTACATTCCCCTCGACGTGAGCGATACCACCCTGTGGGCCGCGGCCACCGCTCTGGCCGAGGACTATCCGGGTCTGGTGGTGTCCGCGGTGGTGGGTGACTTCCATCGCCACCTCGACCAGTTGCCCACCGGCGGATGCCGGCTCTTCGCGTTCCTGGGCGGCACGATCGGGAATCTCGACCCGGCCCAACGCAAGCGGTTCCTGGTCGACCTCGACTGCGTCATGGATGCCGGAGACCGGCTACTCATCGGCACCGATCTGGTGAAGGACCGCGGGCGTCTGGTCGATGCCTATGACGATGCGGCCGGCGTGACTGCCGAGTTCAACCGGAATGTGCTCCATGTGCTCAACCGCGAGTTGGGGGCCGACTTCGATCCCTCCCAGTTCGAGCACGTGGCCAAATGGAACGAGGATGATCAGCGCATCGAGATGTGGCTACGGGCCATGAGCGATCAGTCCGTCCGCATGACCGATCTCGACCTCGACATCTCATTTGCCTCGGGCGAGGAGATGCTGACCGAGATCAGCACCAAGTTCACCCCCGACGCCCTCGAGGCGGAGTTGGAAGAGTGCGGTTTCGTGATCGATTCGATGTGGGCGTCCGAGGGCGACGAGTTCCTCATGACCCTCTGTCACCCGGGCTGCTGAAGCTCCTTCGACCAGTCGACTAGTCGACGAGGTCTTTGACCGCGGTTTCGATGGCCCGGTGGAAGGTCGGATAGGCGTAGATCATGTGGCGCAACTTCGCGGTGGGAACCTCGGCATGCACGGCCAGGGCCAGTAAACCGAGCACTTCGCCTCCGCACGGGCCCATGGATACGGCACCGACCAACACGCCCCGGTCGGCGTCCTCCACCAGCTTGATGAACCCCCGGTTCCCGGCCTTGTGGATCCATCCCCGGGTGGCCGAGGACACATCGGCCTTCCCCACCCGCACCTGGATGCCCTGGTCCCGGGCCGCCCATTCGCTCAGGCCCACCGAACCGATCTCCGGATCGGTGAACGTCACCCGGGGCACGGCCCGGTAGTCGGCGGGGGTCACCTTGTTCCCCAGGATGTCGTTGACCACGATGTCCGCCTGGTACATCGACACATGGGTGAAGGCACCCTTGCCGGTGGCATCGCCGACCGCCCACACTCCGTCGACCACCCGGAGATGGTCATCGGTGGGAATCTCGTGGGCTTCGGGATCGAGGCCGAGGGAGTCCAGTTTGAGGCGTTCGAGGTCGGGTCGGCGTCCCGTCGCCACCAGCAACCGCTCGGCAACCACCGGCTCACCCTTGTCGAAGAACACCGAGAACCGGTGCCCGTCGTGGTACACCGACCCGAAGCGCACGTCGGTGCGGACATCGATACCCTCGTGGCTGAAGACCTCGGCCAACAGGCGCCCGGCGTCGGGGTCTTCGGGGGGCATCAGGTGGATCTCGCGTTCGAGGATGGTCACCGCCGAGCCGAATCGGGAGAAGACCTGTCCCAACTCGACGGCGATCGGTCCACTCCCGATGATGGCCAACGACTCGGGAACCTCCTCGGTCTCGATGGCCTCCCGGTTGGTCCAGAACGGGGTGTCGACCAGACCGGCGATCGGCGGTGTCCATGCCTTGGCCCCCACCCCGAGGACGATGGCGCGAGTGGCTTCGATGATCCTGTCCCCCACCACTACCCGATGAGGCCCGTCGAGGTGGCCCCATCCCCGCACGAAGCGACCGCCCTTCCCCTCGAACCGGTCCACCGCCGCCTTGTCGTCCCAGTTGTCGGTGGCCTCGGCGCGGATCCGTTTGGCCACCGGTGCCCAGTCGGGTGTGACGGCGGCCTCGCCGGCCATGCCCGGGATCCGTCGGGCCTCGGCCAGCAGGCCTGCCGCCCGGATCATCATCTTGGAAGGGACACACCCCCAGTAGGGGCACTCGCCCCCCACCAGCCTGCCGTCCACGCCAACCACGTCGAGACCCGATTCCGCCAATCGTTCGGCCACGTCCTCGCTACCGGGGCCCATCCCGACCACTACCACCTCGGCCCGGTCGCCCTCGTGCTGCTCGCTCATGCCGTGCTCCTTGCCCGGGCCCCATGACGGGAACATTCCTGCCGTCACCATCGTTCTACCTACCATGACGATACGTGCAACTTGGAACGGTGCCGTGCTGGCTGAGAGCGATCAGACGGTGGTGGTGGAGGGGAATCACTACTTCCCCGAAGCTGACGTTCACGCTGAGTACTTCGAGCCCAGCCAGGCCCACACGACCTGCCCATGGAAGGGCGAGGCCGCCTATCGGTCGGTGGTGGTGGACGGCCGGCGCAACGACGACGCCGCCTGGTTCTACCCCGAACCCAAGGACGCAGCCAGGGAGATCACCGACCGGGTCGCCTTTTGGAAGGGCGTCGAAGTCGTCGAAGTCACCTGAGCTCCCTGGTCGGCGACCGTCAGCTGTTGCGGCGTCGGGCGATGTCGAAACAGGCGATTGCCCCTGCGGTCGCCACATTGAGGGACGACAGGCTTCCGTGCTGGGGGATCGAGGCGAGGGCATCGCATCGCTTTCGGGTGAGGGCGGCCAATCCCGTGCCCTCCGATCCGAGCACCAAGGCCACCGGCTCTTTGCCCAGGGGAAGCTCGTAGAGTGAGGACGGAGCCTCGCCGTCGAGGCCCACGCTCCATACCCCCATGGTCGACAGCCGCTGCAGCGCGGTGGGCACACCGGCCACCAGGGCCATGGGAAGGTACTCGATGGCCCCGGCCGCCACCTTGGCCACCGTGGGTGACAGATGGGCGGAACGGTGCCGGGGCAGGACGATCCCGGTCACCCCGGCGCACTCGGCGCTGCGCAGGAGTGCACCCAGGTTGTGCGGGTCGGTGATCCCGTCGAGCACCAGCAGAAACGGCTGGCGCCCACCACGTGACGGTTCGCACAACTTCTCGAGCGACGTCCCCTCCACCGGGCGGGCCAGGGCCACCACCCCTTGGGCCCCCTCGGTCCGGGCCACCAGATCGATGCGCCGACGGGACACGTAGGAGACCTTGACTCTGCGTTTGGTCGCCAAGCCCTCGATCTCATTGAGGATGGCAGCCTGATCCATGCCTTCGGCCATCAACAACGAGCTCACCGGACGCCGGTTGGCGCTCAACAGCTCACGAACGGCCTGGCGCCCTTCCACCTGTTCGCCCCCGAGCCCTGGCCCCTCGGCGTTCCGCTTCGCCGGCCGATCCCGATCGCCTCCGCCACTCCGGCGGCCGGCTCCTGTCCGACTGGCCCCGTCCCGTCCCGGGGCACCAGACCCACGTCCCGTCCGCGATGCAGCCGGGTTGCCGGCCCGCGGGGCGCCGGCCCGGCCCGAGGTCCCTCCGGCCCGAGCCCCACCGCGCGCACTGCCACCCTGGCCCCGGCCTCGGCCACTTCCGGCTGCCGGGCTCATGCGGTCACCCCGGGGGTCGCCTCTCCGGAAACCTCTTCAGCCAGAGATACCATGAGGACCGAGGCAGTACAGGCGATGCCCTCGGCCCGGCCCAGTGCACCCAGCCCCTCGGCCCGAGTGGCCTTGACGTTGACCGGGGCGTGCAGCACCGCGCTCAGGCGTTCGGCCATCTCGGCCACGAACGGGGCCAGCTTGGGGTGCTCGGCCACCACCGTGCAGTCGGCATTGACCGGAGACCATCCGGCTTCGCCGGCCAGCTCCACCACCCTGGTCAGGATGCCCATGCTGTCCGCACCTGACCAGGTCGGGTCGGTATCGGGAGCGTGTTGTCCGAGGTCGCCGAGTCCCGCCGCCCCGAGCACGGCGTCGGCGATGGCATGGGCCACCGCGTCGGCGTCACTGTGGCCGTCGAGGCCCCGGATGTCCACCCCGGAGATGACGACTCCGCCCAGTACCAACTTTCGGGCCGGGTCATCCGAGAACCGGTGCACGTCGATGCCCTGGCCGATGCGGAAGGCAGAGGCCAGCTCGGTCACCGGGCCGCCCTGTCGCTCTGTATGAGGGCGTGGGCCACGGCCAGGTCCTCGGGGTGGGTCAATTTGAAGTTCCGAGGTTCGCCGGGCACGGTGCGCACCGTAGCGCCCACCGACTCGAGGAGTCCGGCATCGTCGGTGGCCTCGCCGCCTCCGGCGTGGGCGGCGCGAAGCGTGGCGGCCACAAATGCCTGGGGGGTCTGCACTGAGACGATCCCCTCCCGGTCCAGCGTGGAGGACACCTTGCCGGCGACTACCCGCTTCAGGGTCTCGGCGACCGGAAGGACGGGAATAACTCCATCTGCACCGTGGGAACCCGGGGCCCCGTCTGCACCATCTCCGGCCAACGCTTGCACCACCGAGGCGAACAAGGACGCCGAAGCCAACGGCCTGGCTGCATCGTGGATGATGATCACCGACGCCTCCAAGGGGACCGCGGCCAGACCGGCCCGAACCGAAAGCGATCGGGTGGCGCCGCCGGTGACCACCTGGTCGACTCCCATTTCGTCAGCGGACACTGTCGGCGCCGAGGTGGTCGATTCGTCGGGCACCACCACGACGATGCCTTCGGCCACCGTGCGGGCGGCGGCGATCGACCAGGCCACCACTGATCTGCCGCCCAAATCGAGGAACTGCTTTTGGCTACCGAACCGGCTTCCGGTTCCGCCGGCAACGACGATGGCCCAGACAGGCCCGAGTCGGCTCAGGGAAGTTCCTCGTCAAGCCGCAGCTCGGCGGTCTCCTCATCGACATTCAGGGCGAAGGTGAGCTCGGACACCAGAATTTGCCGGGCCCGTTGGAGCATTCGCTTCTCACCAGCCGACAGGCCCTTGTCCTTGTCACGGATCGACAGGTTCCGGACGACTTCGGCAACCTGGTAGATGTCGCCGGAACGGAGCTTCTCCGAGTGGTTCTTGTACCGACGAGACCAGTTGGTCGGCATCCGGGCTTCCTTCTTCCGGAGCACCGCAAATACCTCTTCGACCTCTTCGTCGTTGATGACCTCACGCAGCCCAACACCCTCGGTGTTGTCGGAGGGAACCATCAAGGTGAGGTCTCCATAGGCGAGACGAAGAACCAGGTACTCCTGTTTCTTCCCAAATGCCTCTTTGGTTTCACGTCGTTCGACTACTGCCGCGCCGTGGTGCGGATAGACGACCTTGTCACCGATGTCGAACACCGTTCCTCCTGGCGTTGCGTGCTGATCCCGGGCAGGTGAGCGACATCGGGACCGCGTAGAGCGAGCACTCCAGGATACACGGTGGAAACACCTCTCCCTCCCGCACCCCGCCGGGCCAGCACTTCCCTTACCGGTGGGACCGAAGAACTACTGGTATCGCTCGAAAATGCTGGTCTCGGCCAAACGGATGAGACCGTTCTTGACCGAACGGGCTTTGGCTACCCCCACCCCTTCGACCTGTTCCAACTCGGCCAACGAGGCCCGCATGATCTGCTGGAGATTCACGAACCGGTCCACGATCCGTTCGATGATGGCATCAGAGAAGCGGGGAAGCCGATAGAGGAGTCGATAGCCCCGAGGCTCCACCCCCGAGTGAGTGTCGGTCAGCGACGCCGGCAGGGAGAGGATGTCCGCCACTTTGTGCACGTTGAGCAGCTCATCGGAGGCCAGATTGGCCAACCTTGCCACCGCCCGTTCCACCGCTGCCGCCCTGTCGAGGGGGTCCGGTGACGGATGACGCAAATAGTCACGCACAACCAGCCGCAAAGACTGCTCGACCCCGTCGACCAGCTCCGCCAGTTGGAGGCGTACCAATCGGCCGTCATCACCCAGTTCCACCAGGTATCCGCTCACTTCCCCGGCGATGCGCACCACCATCTCCGCCGACTGCAGCACACCTGTCACGTCACCCACCGACACGGTGTCCTCCACCTCGAGGGTGGAAAGCCCGGAGAGGGCCACGTCGTATCGGCTGCGGAACCGCTGCAGGGTGGCCAGGGCCTGATCAGCGCGGTCCCGGAGCCAGCTGATGGGTTGCAAGGTGTGCTTTTGGTCATTGCGGTAGATGGCAATCACCGACATGGCCGCCGACACTGACAGCACCGGCACATTGATCGACCTCGCCACCCGCTCGGCGGTGCGGTGCCGGGTGCCGGTTTCGGTGGTACCGATGGATGACTTCGGCATCAGCTGGACATTGGCCCGGGCGATCCGCGAGGCATCGCCGGCCAGAATGATGGCACCGTCCATCTTCGCCAACTCCGACAGGCGCTGCGGGCTGAACTCGGCATCGAGCAGAAAACCGCCCGTGCAGATGGACAGCACCTCGGGATGATCCCCGACCACAACCAGACCACCCCGTTTGGCCTGCAGAATCCGGTCCAAGCCGTCCCGCAGAGGCCGTCCCGGAGCCGCCATCACCAGGGCGTCAATGAGAGCCGAACTCTGGCGGGTGCTCACCCCTGAATGGTACCCGTCAACGCCGGCTTTCGCCCTCGGCGGGCCTTTTACCAGGCACGCGGCCGCCCCCACTGCCGAACCTCTCGACGGCTTCGCTCACCGTCTCCACCCGAATCAGTTCGACCCCGACCGGGGCGGCCGGCGACGATGACGGCACCACCACCCGGGTGAATCCGAGCCGGGCCGACTCCTCGAGGCGGCGGGGGAGATTGTTGACCTGTCGGACTTCGCCGGCCAGTCCGATCTCCCCGATGGCAGCCAGATCGGCCGGGAGCGGCACCCCGGTGGTGGCCGATGCCACCGCCAGGGCCACGGCCAGATCGGCAGCCGGCTCGGTCACCCGAATCCCCCCGGCGACCGAGGCGAAGACATCGAGACCCAGCACCGGAAGCTCCACGTGACGGGCCAACACGGCCAGCGTCATGGCCAACCGTCCGCTGTCGAGGCCGACCACCGAGCGTTTCGGCTGCGCCTGCGCCATCGGGGTGACAAGGGCCTGGAGCTCCACCAGCAGGGTGCGACGGCCCTGCATGGCCGGGAGGACGATGCCGCCGGCCACGCCTGTCAGCCGGTCACCGAGGAGGAGCCTTCCCGGGTCGTCCACCGGATTCAGCCCATGGTCCCCCATTTCGAAGAGCCCGAGCTCTCCGGTGGGCCCGAACCGGTGCTTCACCGCGGCGAGGATGCGGAGGGCGTGATGCCTGTCGCCCTCAAAGCTCAACACGGTATCCACCATGTGCTCGAGGACCCTGGGTCCGGCCAGGGAACCATCTTTGGTGACGTGTCCGACCAGCACGGTGGCCACCTGGCGGGCTTTGGCCAGACCCACCAGTTGATCGGCGCACTCCCGGACCTGGGTGATGCTCCCCGGGACCCCGCCGGCCCGGCGCTCGCCGGCGGTGGCCGGTCCGATGGCCACCGCCTGGATGGAGTCGACGACCACCAGATCGGGTTCGGCTTCGACCACCGCGTTGATGACCGTGCCCACATCGGTCACGGACAGGATCAGCAACCCGGGGGGAACCGGTCCCAACCGCTCGGCCCTCAGGCGGACCTGATGGGCGGACTCCTCGGCCGATACCAGAAGGACCCGGTGTCCGGCCGCAGCCCGGGCCACCAGAACCTGGAGCAGCAGGGTGGATTTGCCGATCCCGGGCTCTCCCCCGAGCAGGGTCACCGATCCGGGGACCAGTCCACCCGACAGCACCCTGTCGAACTCCTCCACCCCGGTGGGCACCGCGGCGGCGGCGGCCACGTCCACCGAGGAGAGAGGGATGGGCATCGATGACAGATCGAGGTCGTTCACCGCTTGTTCCAAGGGCCCGAGCGCCGACTCCTCGACCAGGGTGTTCCACTCCCCACAGGCCGGGCACCGGCCCACCCACTGGGGAGCGGTGGCCCCGCAGTCGATGCATCTGTGGCGTTTCACGGTTTTGGGCATGGCCCGATGGTACGAAATGGATGTGCCACGCGGGTGCCACCGATGTCGTGGGCCACCTCCGTGGCCTGGTTCGGCGTGCCAACTTTGCGGCTCTCAAGCGTGGGCAGGTGTAACGACAGCGATCGATGTCGTGAGCACGGCATCGATCATTCGACTGTCGTAGGTAACGACGCCGTCGGGGTCATCGCCCAGCTCAAGGGCAGTGGCCAGGTGCAGAGCGTCGAGAGTTCGGAATGTCGGTGGTGGCAGCTGGCTGGCCGTCCTGAAGGTGACGACGCCGGGGAGAATCAACGACACGGTGTCCAGCGCCTGTTCGACCGAGGAAACACTGAATCCGAGCCGGGCACCGGCACGCAAGGCTTCGGTGGACAGCAGTTGCGACGACCAGCACGGGCCGTGCGCGTTAAACCATGCACGCATTGCCTGCGAATCATCCTCGGCTACCACAAGCTTCAGGAAAGCCGATGTGTCGAGATGGAACACGTTGGGTCTCAGCGATCATCCCGCAGCGCATCGAGCACGTCGGACGTTCGCCTCTCCGCCCGAACGGGATCGGGAAGGTCGGTCGCGAGCCGGTAGTCCGAGGACTGGCCGTTCAACTCTCAAAGACAGAACGCCCGGCCACCGGAGTGGCAGGGCGTTCTGATCAAGTTGAGGGCGACTGGCTGAGGCCGGTCAGTTCAGGGTCAGTCGGTGTCGGCGCCAGCTCCGGCCAGCTCCACCGGAGGGGCCTCGACACCCCCGGACTCCACGCTTTGCACGGCCCTGAACGACAGCTGCTTCTCCCCGGTGATGATCGGTGAGGCACCCTTGACATCGAATGCTGCGGCCATCTCGGCAGTGATGGTTTCAACGTCCACCACGATGGTCTCGCCAGCGTGGAACTCCTTCCACAGAATGCGTTCCGACAACGGATCTTCGACCATCTGCTGGATGGCCCTCCGGAGCGGCCGTGCACCCAATTGCGGGTCGTAGCCCTTGTCGGCCAACAGCTGCTTGGCCGGAGCGGTGAGCACCAGGCTGAGCCCCTGTAGTTCCAACTGGTTGGTCACCCGCTGAATCATCAGGTCGACGATCTCTACGACCTCTTCCCTGGACAGCTCGTGGAACACGACCACTTCGTCGATGCGGTTGAGGAACTCGGGACGGAAGTGCGCCTTCAGCGCCTCATTGACCTTGGCCTTCATCCGCTCGTAGGTAACGGCTTCCGACGTCTTGGCAAACCCCACCGACGACTTGCGGAGGTCGGCGGTTCCCAAGTTGGAGGTCATGATCAGCACGGTGTTCTTGAAGTCGACCGTACGGCCCTGGGCGTCGGTGAGGCGACCGTCCTCCAGAATCTGGAGCAAGGTGTTGAACACGTCGGTGTGAGCCTTCTCCACCTCGTCGAACAGAACCACCGAGAATGGCTTGCGGCGGACGGCTTCGGTCAGCTGCCCACCCTCTTCGTACCCGACGTACCCGGGGGGCGAACCCACCAGGCGGCTGACGGTGTGCTTCTCCATGTACTCGGACATGTCGAGCTGGATGAGCGCATCCTCATCGTCGAAGAGGAACTCGGCCAGCGTTTTGGCCAGCTCGGTCTTCCCCACACCCGTCGGCCCCAGAAAGATGAATGAGCCACTCGGGCGCTTCGGGTCCTTCAGACCGGCACGTGTCCGTCGGATCGAACGGGCGAGGGCGGCGATGGCCGGATCTTGTCCGATGACCCGCTTGTGGAGCTCGTCCTCCATGCGGAGCAGCTTGGCCGTCTCCTCCTCGGTGAGCCGGTAGACAGGGATACCCGTCCAGTTGGCCAGCACCTCGGCGATGACTTCTTCGTCGACCACGTCGAACAGGTCCACGCCATCGGCCCGCCACTCGGCTTCCATGGCGTCCTTCTTATCGAGACGGTCCTTTTCCTGTTCGGCCAGCTTCTTCGCCTGGTCGAACGCCTGCTTCTCGATGGCGATTTCCTTGTCGGCCCTAAGTCGAGCGATCTCCTCTTCCAATTTCTTATAAGCGGGAGGAGTGGTCATCCGGCGAATCCGCAGCCGGCTGCCGGCTTCGTCGATCAAGTCGATCGCCTTGTCGGGCAGGAAACGGTCGGCCAGGTAACGGTCGGCCAGGTTGGCCGCGGCCACCAGGGCCTGATCGGTGATGGTCACCGCGTGGTGCGACTCGTAGCGATCGCGGAGACCCTTGAGGATCTCGATGGTGAGGGCGACGTTGGGCTGTTCCACCTTGATCGGCTGGAAGCGCCGCTCCAAGGCGGCGTCCTTCTCGAAGTGCTTGCGATACTCGTCGGTGGTGGTGGCGCCGATGGTCTGCAGCTCACCGCGAGCCAGCATCGGCTTGAGGATCGAGGCAGCGTCGATGGCTCCCTCGGCGGCGCCGGCTCCCACCAGGGTGTGCACTTCGTCGATGAACAGGACGATGTCGCCGCGGGTGCGGATCTCCTTCAGAACCTTCTTCAGTCGCTCCTCGAAGTCACCCCGGTACCGGCTTCCGGCCACCAGGGCGCCCAGGTCGAGCGTGTAGAGCTGCTTGCCGGCGAGAGTCTCGGGAACGTCGTTGGCCACAATCCGTTGGGCCAGTCCTTCGACAATGGCCGTCTTCCCCACGCCCGGCTCCCCGATGAGCACCGGGTTATTCTTCGTCCGACGCGAGAGGACCTGCATGACCCGCTCGATTTCCTTCTCGCGGCCGACCACCGGGTCCAACTTGTGGTCGCGGGCCAGCGCGGTGAGGTTGCGGCCGAACTGGTCGAGTACCGGTGATCCGGTCGGAGAGTCGGGACTCTGGCCACCGGCCACTCCGGCGCCAACCGGTTCCTTGCCCTGGTAACCGGAAAGCAGTTGGATGACCTGTTGGCGAACACGCGGCAAGTCGGCACCCAAGCTTTGGAGTACTTGCGCGGCGACCCCTTCGCCCTCGCGCACCAGGCCGAGCAGCATGTGCTCAGTGCCGATGTAGCTGTGTCCCAGTTGCAAGGCCTCGCGCAAGGACAACTCGAGCACCTTCTTCGCCCGAGGCGTGAAGGGTGGGGACCCGGTGGGGGCAGAGCCCGCCAGCCCGATGGTCTCCTCCACCTTTTCGCGGACAGCCTCCAGCGAGACGCCCATTGACTCGAGTGCCTTGGCCGCGACACCCTCACCCTCGTGGATCAATCCCAAGAGGATGTGTTCAGTGCCTATGAAACTGTGGTTCAGCAGCCGCGCTTCCTCTTGTGCGAGCACAAGAACTCTGCGGGCCCTGTCAGTAAATCGTTCGAACACTCCACCTCCTCCATCCGCGGTCCGGGAACTACCCGGAGTCTACAGGCACCGGTGCTCAACGCACCCTCACCCCTCCGCTGTACCAACCGGTGCCCCTGTCGCCTATCGTCTGTCTGAAGTGAACCCCGTAGAACTCCTGGGTCTTCCCGCACTCTCCGAACAAATCCAACTTCTTGAGCCCTTGCTCATGGAGTCGGTGGTGACTGGCGACGGTTTTCTCGACGACGTCACCACCCATCTGATCGCCGCGGGGGGAAAGCGCCTCCGACCGGTCCTTGCCCTGGCCACAGCCACCGGCGGGTCGGAACGGGCCACCCGGGAGGACCTGCTGGGCGCCGTTTCGGTGGAGCTGGTCCACCTGGCGTCGCTCTACCACGACGACGTGATGGACGAGGCGACCATCCGTCGCAACGTCGAAAGCGTGAATTCGCGTTTCGGGAACCTGATAGCCATCGTGGCCGGGGATTTTCTGCTGGCCCGCTCGGCGGAGATTGCCGCCGGCCTGGGAACCGAGATCGCCGGCCTGCTGGCCGCCACCCTCGGGGATCTCTGCCAGGGCCAGGTGGCCGAGGTACGGGCCGCCTTCGATATCAGTCGTACCCAGGAGGATTACACCAAGGCCATCTCGGGGAAAACGGCCTCCCTGATGGCGACCTCGTGCCGGATCGGCGCCCTCACCGGGGGCCTCCCGCTCAATCAGGTTGATGCCCTCACCGCCTTCGGGCGCTGCTTCGGCATGATCTTTCAGGTACGCGATGACATTCTCGATGTGATCGGCTCCGACGCCCAGCTGGGCAAGCCGGCCGGCCAGGACTTGGCGGAGGGGATCTATACCCTGCCCACGCTTCTGGCCCTGGCCGATCCAGTGGTTGGACCCGAGCTCAAACCCATGTTGGGCCAGCCATTGGACCAGATCGAACGGGACAGGGCCCGCTCCATCGTGGCATCGTCCTGCGGGGTGCCGGCATCGGTGGCGGTCGCCCGCCGGTACGCCGAAGAGGCAGCCGCGGCAGCGGCCTCCTGCCCGTCAGCGGAACTGGCAGCGGGATTCGGTCGCTTGGCCCACTCCCTGGTTGACGGCCTTCCCACCTGCTGACGGCCTTCCCACCGGTTGGCATCCACCGGAATTGCGGTTGCCTGCCTACCGTGGGCGCTGTTCATGATGAGCGGCATCGCTGATTGAACCGGTGGCGCGAGTGACCGGACCCTTCCGGGTCCGGTCAGCTCACCTCTTCAAAATCCGAAGTGCCGCCTTACGGCGCCGGGGGTGCCGGCGCGGCCACGTGACACTGGGTCTCGATCTTCTGCGAGACCTTGTCCAGCCTGGCCATGAAGGCGGCGCTCTTGGCGCGAGTGATCACCTTTTGAAGCCGAGCCGCCCGCCTGGGATGGCCGGCCGCCTGCGCCTTTGTCAGGGCAACTGTCAACTTCGGAAGGCCGGCGTTAATTCCGGCTTCACCCTTCTGGATGCGGGCCAGCACCTTGTCGGCGTTGGCACAGTTGAATTTCTGGCCGACCCTTGGAACCCGGGTCGCTTGCGCGGTGCTGTTGGCGACGGCGTGGTTTGCCGTTGGCGCCGACGACGACGGAGAGGCATCGGCGATGGCCGATGCTCCGAATGAGAGAGCTCCGGCGGCTACTGCGATTGCCGAGCTGACCAAAACCTTCTTCAACATGAAACTCGTGCCTCCTCAACCAGTCCGGTTCTTCCGGCGTGTTCCTACATCGTCGCCGGTGCGCATGATCAGTCGATCATCCCAATGTTAGGGATCTGTGAGGATGTGCCGGCGTCTCAGGCGTGTCGTTGAGCATTCCCGTTGGAATTGCGCTCGAAAATGATCCGCAACCCATGGAGGGTCAGCCACGGCTCCACGTATTCGATCTCGTCGGCGTAGGGAGCGATGAGTTCGGCCAGGCCGCCGGTCGCCACCACCGTGCACTCGCCCAACACCCCGGCGAACCGGCGACAGAGGCCGTCCACCTGTCCGGCGAAGCCGTACAGCGCACCCGATTGGATGGACTCCACTGTCGACTTACCGATGACGCTGCGAGGCTCGACCAACTCGACCCGTCGCAGGGCGGCGGCGTGGGAGAAGAGGGCATCGAGGCTGATCTGCACACCGGGGGTGATCGCCCCTCCCAGGTACTCGCCCGCCGCCGAGATGGCGTCGAAGGTTGTGGCGGTACCCAGATCGACCACCACACAGGGGCCGCCGAACAGGTCGTAGGCGCCCACCCCGTTGGCGATCCGGTCGGCTCCCACCTCTTTGGGGTTGTCATAAAGGATGGGCATGCCGCTCTTCACCCCTGGTTCGAGCACCACCGCCGGAACATCGAACCGCCGCTGCACCATCTGGCGAAGGGCGGCGGTGACCAACGGCACCGACGAGGTCACCGCGATGCCGGTGATGGTGTCTTCGATATTCAGCCCATCGAGATCGAGAATTTGGGTGAGCAGCAGCGCGTGCTCGTCCGCCGTCCGTTCCGACACGGTGGAGAGGCGCCAATGATGGGCCAATCCGGTCGGCTCTTCCCCGTCCCGTTGACCGGTCTCTTCGAACGGCACCCCGACGTCGTCGGCGAAGAGCCCGACGACTGTCTCGGTGTTCCCCACATCGATGGCAAGCAGCATGGTCAGTCTTTCCCGCCGGCATCCGACGTCAGATCGAGGCCCAGGTCGAGCACCGGGGCGGAGTGGGTCAGGGCGCCCACCGAGATGAGATCGGCGCCCGCGGCGGCATAGAGCGGGGCGGAGTCGAGATCCACGCCACCCGACACCTCCACCAAGGTCGCCGTCCCGCTGGCCCGTACCTGGGCCACGCATGCCTTCACCTGGTCAGGGGTCATATTGTCGAGCATGACCACGGTGGCCCCGGCGGCGACCGCCTCGTCCACCTGTTCGGCCCGGTCACATTCGACCTCAACCATCCGGCCGGGCCAGAGATGGCGGGCCCGATGGACCGCCTCGGTGATGGAGACGCCGCCAAGGTGGTTGTCTTTCACCAGCACCGCGTCCGACAGGCCGCCGCGGTGGTTGGTGCCGCCTCCGGCCCGCACTGCGGCTTTCTCCAGAGAGCGAAGCCCGGGGGTCGTCTTGCGGGTATCCAGCACTCTGGTAGCCGGGTTGGCCGACGCCACCGTGTCGACATAGCTCCGGGTGAGGGTGGCTATCCCCGAAAGGTGGCCGAGGAAGTTGAGGGCGGTCCGCTCGGCGGTGAGGATGGAACCCAGGGGACCGGTGAGCACTGCCACCGTCGAGCCCGGCGTCACCCCCGATCCGTCGGCCAGGCGCCACTCCACCTCTACCGATGGGTCGACCTGAGCGAATGCCTCGATGGCACAGGCCCGGCCGGCCACCACACCGGGTCGGCGGCTGACCACCGACATCGACCGAAACACCGATGGCGACACCAGCGCGGCGGTGAGGTCCCCCAACGGGAGCATGTCCTCGGCCAAGGCATTCCTGACCGCGTCGACCACCGCCGAACGGGGAGGATCGAACAGAGATGGGTCGGCGAGGTCGGAGACGCGGTGGTCGAACGTCACGGTGGGTCGACGGCTTCACTCGAGACGGTGACCCTGCCGTCCACGTGCACAATCCGCCGGCGCCATCGGTCAGCAGCCTGAGGAAAATCGGCGCGGGCATGAGCACCACGGGTCTCGGTGCGCAGGGTGGCCGAGGTGAGAAGGGCTTCGGCCGCGGTGATCAGGTTGGCCACCTCTCCGTGGGCCCGGTCAGACGGGGTCGCGGTGCCCACCGCGGTGGCGACCGACTCGATCACCGTGGCTGCCGCTTGGAGCGACCCGGCGTCCCTGACCACCCCGGCACCCTCGAACATGGCCCGCTGCAACCGGCCGACCGTCTTCTCGACATCGATGGCGGTGACCCCACCGCCGGTGCCGCCGGCCTGGCCGGTGCGGCCGGCCTGAACCGATACGCCCGCCCCGAAGTCGCCATCGGGATCGCGGCCGCCGGATCCACCATGGAGCACCGCTCTCATGGCGCCGGTGGGGGATGGACCGTCATCGCCACGGCGGATGGCCTCGGCCAAGCGGGCACCGAACACCATCCCTTCGAGCAGCGAGTTGGACGCCAGGCGGTTGGCCCCGTGGACCCCGGTGCACGCCACCTCGCCCGCCGCCCACAATCCCGGGAGGGCTGTCGCTCCCGACAGATCGGTCACCACCCCGCCGGAAAGGTGATGGGCGGCCGGCGCGATGGGCAGCCAGTCGACATGGGGATCGAGACCGATGGCCTCCAGCGAGGCCTTGATGGTCGGGAAGCGGGAGCCGAAGGAGTCGAGCCCGGTGGCATCGAGCCAGAGGTGCTCGACCCCCTGGGAGCTGATCTTTGCCGCCATGGCCCGGCTCACCACGTCACGGGGGGCCAGCTCGTCGACGAAACGCTCCCCGTTGGCGTCGCGGATCAATGCGCCGTGCCCGCGCAGCGCCTCGGAGAGGAGAGGCCGGGGCATGGCCGGGTGATGGAGCGCGGTGGGATGGAACTGCATGAACTCGACATCGGCCACCGGGACCCCGGCCCGCAGGGCCATGGCCAAACCGTCGGCAGTGGCCTCGGCCGGATTGGTGGTCACCGCGAAGAGCTGGCCCGCTCCGCCAGTGGCCAGGACTGTATGACGGGCCCGTACATCCACCACCCGTCCCTCGGCGTCGAGCGCCCGTACCCCGCAACACCGTCCGCCTTCCACCAAAAGGTCGAGGGCGAACCACTCTTCGAGGACCGCCGCCGCGGTCCGGCGGGTGGCGTCGACCAGTGCCCGCTCCACCTCTGCCCCGGTGGCCGCCCCACCGGCGTGGACCACCCGGGCGGTGGAATGGCCACCTTCCCGGGCGAGCTCGAAGGCGCCTCCGGGCTGCCGATCGAACTCCGCACCCATGGCGATCAATTCATGGACCCGGAACGGGCCCTCGTCGACCATGACCCTCACCGCGTCGGTGTCGCACAGACCTGCGCCCGCGGCCAGGGTGTCGGCCAGATGAAGGTCAGTCGAATCCTCGTCCCCACCCAGCACCGCGGCCACGCCACCCTGGGCCCACCGGGTGGCCGAACGCCACAACTCGGCTTTGGTCAGCACTCCGACCCGCAAGCCATCACTGAGGGACGTGCCCATCTCCGGGGGTGAGGCCAGGCGTACGGTGGCCGACAGTCCGGCCACCCCACTCCCGA
Organism: Acidimicrobiaceae bacterium; assembly: GCA_003152015.1. Classification (GTDB taxonomy): domain Bacteria; phylum Actinomycetota; class Acidimicrobiia; order Acidimicrobiales; family RAAP-2; genus DASZIT01. Next base: position 21,202 of record PLZF01000103.1, read on the forward strand.
GGACCAGGACATCGAGTTCGTCCGGCAAGGATTGCGAGGTCGGCAACGCCGGCGATGCCGGCCGCCTCGCTCCCGGCTGGGTCACGCTTCGGTCAGGTTCTCGAGTTCGGCATCGAGTCGGGCCAACTCTTCGTCGATCACCCGATTGGCCCTGTCCACGTGCACGATGCTCGGAGCAAACGAGTCGAGTTCTTCGTTCTCGTAATCGGCGTAGGTCATGACGATGACCTTGTCACCCCGGTGCACCAAACGAGCGGCCGCGCCGTTGAGGCACACCTGCCCCGGGCCACCGAGGATCGCGTAGGTCTCGAAACGAGCCCCATTGTCGATGTCCACCACGGTGACCTGTTCCCACTCGAGGATGTTGGCCAGTTGCATCAACTCGGGATCGAGGCTGATCGAACCTACGTAATTGAGATCGGCGTCGGTCACCGTCGCCCGGTGGATCTTCGACTTCATCATGCGGCGGCGCATCGCTCAGCTGATTCCCTTCGCGCTAGGTGCGGAAAACATGAGTGGGGGCATTCTGTCGGCGGAGTGGGCCCAGGGGTCGAGGTTGTCGATGAGCCGCACTCCCCCGACGGTGGCGGCGATGAGGAGTCGGATGTTCACGTCGGGTCGGACCGACGTGACCCCATGGAGATCGTCGGCGTGCACCACCGCGGCGTAGTCGAGGTCCACTGACGGTTCCTCGGCCACCATGCGTGCCATGGCGTCCTCGATCACCTGCGCCCGGTCTTCACCCCGGGCGATCAGCGCCGCCCCGGCCCGCAACGAACGCGACAGCACCAGTGCCACCCGACGTTGATCCGAGGAGAGCCGGACGTTCCGGCTCGACAGAGCCAGGCCGTCTTCGTCCCGCACCGTGGGACAGCCGATGATCTCGACAGGCAGGGACAGGTCCCTGACCATGCGGCGCACCACCGCCAACTGCTGGAAGTCCTTTTCGCCGAAGTAGGCCCGGCACCGGCCGGCCATGGCGAACAGCTTGGCCACCACGGTGCTCACACCGTCAAAGTGTCCGGGGCGCGACGCCCCCTCCCAGTGATCGCCCAAGCCGGCCACCGACACCGTGGTGGCGACAGCAGCAGGAAACCCCGGATACATCTCCTTGACCGGCGGAGCGAAGACGATGCCGGCGCCGGCGGCGCTGGCCAGCTCCACGTCGGATTCGAGGGTCCGCGGATAGCGGGCGATGTCGTCGGAGTCACCGAACTGCAGGGGATTCACGAAGACGGTGACGACCACCAGGTCGCACTGGGCCGAGGCCCGCTCCACCAGTGAGCAGTGTCCGGCGTGCAGCGCTCCCATGGTCGGAACCAGGCCTACCGACAGTCCGGCGGCGCGGGCGGCATCGAGGGCTGCCGCGCACTGGCTGATCGTCTCGATGACCCGGACGTTGCCGGCAGCCTGGCGTTCGATCTCAAGTGTGGTCGGTGATGGAGTGAACAGCGTGGTGGTGGTCATGCCACCTGCTCCACCCTCGGCGCCGGGGCCAAGGTCAACCGGGCCGCGAACATGTCGGCGTCGGCGTCGGCAGTGTCCATGGAGAGCCGGCGAGCCAGAGCGACCATGGCGTCGTAGGCGGCCAGTTCGGTACGGCTCCCGGGCATGGAGGCGAGTACCGAACGGTGCCGGTCCATGGTGGCCCAGTCCCCCCGGGCCGCCGGTCCCGTCAGGGCGTCGGGGGGGCCGAGCACCAGCGCATCCTCGGCGGCGGCCTGAATCAACCCGGCGAAGGCGCTGAGCGGCAACCCGGCGGTGGCGGCCACCCGTTCGACCTGTCCGAGCAGAGCCACCAGGTGATTGGCGGCGATGGTGGCGGCGGCGTGATAGTTCGTCCGCAGCTCGTCGGCCACTTCGACCACCTGTCCACCCAGGGCCTCGGCCATGGCCCGAGCCGCAGGGTCACCGGCCACTGCGAAGGTCACTCCCGAGCGCAATCGGGCCGCCCCCACCTCGGGGTTGGGCAGCGGCACCAGGGGGTGAAGTGAGGCCCGATGGACGTGGGGGGCCAGGACGTCGAGTCCGAGCGATCCCGAGAGGTGGACGACCACAGTGCCCGGGACCGGGATCACCTGGGCGGCAGTGTCGGACACCGCGGCGTCCGGCGTGGCGATGACCAACACATCGACCCCGCTGGCGGCATCGGCGAGTGAGCGGGCGCGGTCATAGGCGACCATCACTGTGTAGCCCCCAGCAGCCCGCAGCGCTGCCATCAATGAACATCCGGCCCGACCCGGGCCGATCACACGGATTTTGGTCACGAGACCCCTTTTCAACGTTCCGGCCCCGGTGGGTGCCGTTCGAGTCAGAGAATCCTTGAGTAGACGTTCACAGTGTACCCACGAATGTGACCTCACCACCAGAAAGTTCGAAGGTGGCGGCGTCGACCAGGTCCGGAGCCAGGTCGGCCAGTGGGGCCAGCACAAACCTCCGCTCCCGCCAACGAGGGTGGGGAATGGTGAGCTCGGGGTCGTCGAGGATGACACCGTCGACCCACAGCACGTCGACGTCGAGGGTGCGGGGACCCCACCGCACGGTGCGAACCCTGCCGGCGGCGGCCTCCAGCCTCCGGCACTCCTCCAATATCCGATAGGGATCCAAAGCGGGAGCCACGGCCAACTCCACCACCAGATTCAAGTACGGGCCCTGCTCTTCGGGTCCGCCGATCGGTTCGGTCTCGTAGACCGGCGACACCGCGGTGACCGGCATGGCGCTCCCGGCCCGGAGCTGGTCCACGGCTCGACGAAGGTGGGACCACCGGTCCCCGAGGTTGGACCCGAGCCCGAGGAATGCCCGTACGCTCGGCGACTCGGACAGCGGCGAGGTCATCGGCGGCGGGTGATGCGCATGGAGGTCATCGGTGGCGGGTGATGCGCACGCCCACGGTGGCGATATCCGCGGCTAGTGGTGGCCGGAGCTTGCGCAGTCCCACCGTGACCGACACCACCCGCCCATCTTCCAGAGAGGTGGCAGCGATCGCCTCGGCCAAGGCTTCGAGCAAATGGAACCGACCCGATCCCGCGATCACTGCACCGGCCCTGTCCACCACCCCGGAATAGTCGACGGTATCGGCCAGGTCATCGGAGTGGCTGGCGGCGGCGAGGTCGACGTCCAGATCGAGGTCGAGCTCAAAGGGCTGGGGATTGACCCGCTCCTCGGGCAGCACCCCGTGAGTCCCGAGCGCCCGAAGTCCCCGAAGTTCGATCCGATTCAGGTCGGCCATTCTCAGCCCTGGGCGGCAGCGGGGTTCGACCCGGAGGCACGAGGCTTGCCCCGCACCGCCGCGGCGGCCGGAGGCAGTTGGCCGGCGAACTCCACCAGCTCACGTCCGGGCGGGCCCATGGCGTGGCCGGTGATGTGCTCGAGCACGGTGACGGCCTGAGGTCCGCTGGGGAGGCGCTCTGACCACAACAGGTACCCGGACACCACCCCGATGACCCGGTCCCCGAGCGCGTCTTGATGGATGAGGAGCCGTTCACCCCTGGTCAGGCGGCCGTGCAGATCTTTGAACAACTCCAGCAGACTGGTCCGTACATCACCCGACGGTGGCAGAGGGAAATGGACACTGGGAAGTTCGTGGTCCTGATAGGCCTGCAGGTTGTGTGAGGACGGGAGCAGGGAGACAACCCGGGTGAAGCCCTGGACCTGCAGCCAGATGATCTCCTCTTGGCGGCGGACTTTACGGTGGTTGGGGGCGAAGCCCCCGGGGCGCTCGCTCACCGCCAGGCGGTCCTTGATCACCCAGGTGAAATGGCGGGGCGGGATGCCCGACGCCCATTTTCCCTTCAACGTGCTACCTCCGGGTATTCGGGCGATCGGGCTGGGGCCGGACCCACTGTGGTCGGATGCTGGGGCCCTACCAGGGTCGCCGCCTGGACAGTGGCCGCCACATCGTGCACCCGCACCATGCCCGCCCCCGCCTGCATGGCCCAGACGGCGGTGGCCAGCGAACCGGGGAGGCGATGGTCAACCGGGGCCGGGGTGCCGTCTCCCGCCAGGGCCAACCGGCCGAGGAAACTCTTGCGACTGGTGCCCACCATCACCGGATAACCGGTAGCCACCAGGTGGTCCATGAACGCCAGCAATCGGAGATTGTGCTCGCCGGACTTCCCGAATCCAATGCCCGGGTCGATCCACACATCGGTAATGCCTGCGCCGGCGGCGGTTTCGGCCCGATCGATGAGGAATTGCGTCACTTCGGCCACCACGTCGTCATAGTACGGGTGGTCCTGCATATCGGCGGGTGTCCCTTTCCGGTGCATGGCCACCCAGCCCACCCCACACTCGGCGGCCACCGGCCACAGCGAGGCGGAGACGTCATTGACCAGCGTGGCCCCGGCGGCCACCGAGGCCTGGGCCACTGCCGCTTTGGTGGTGTCGATCGACACCCGCACATGGGGGGCGAGCGCCTCGATGACCGGGATCACCCGTCTCAGCTCTTCGTCGGTGGGGACGGACTGGGCACCGGGCCGGGTCGATTCTCCGCCCACGTCGACGATATCGGCCCCCTCGGCGATCATCTCATGCCCTCTGGTGATGGCTCGCTGTCCTTCAAACCACTCACCGCCGTCGGAAAACGAGTCAGGAGTCACATTGAGGATCCCCATCACCATCGGGCGTTGCTCGGTGGCGGTAGGGACCATGAGGCCATAGCGTAAACCAGGGGAGGGAACCCCGTGGCCGGGATCGGGGTGTTTTACCGGCCGTGAAGGAACTGCATGGCCTCGGCCCGGGTGGCTGAGTCGGTCCGGAACTGGCCCCGGACGGCTGAGGTGATGGTCAAGGTGCCGGGCTTTTTGACCCCCCGCATGGACATGCAGAGATGCTCGGCCTCCACCACTACCAGCACGCCCTTGGGGGCCAGCGCCCGTTCCACCGCATCGGCGATTTCGGTGGTCATCCGCTCCTGGACCTGCAGGCGCCGGGCATAGCCATCCACCAGACGGGCGAATTTGGACAATCCGGTAATCCGTCCATCGTCGCCGGGGATATAGGCCACGTGGGCTCGACCCATGAACGGCACCATGTGGTGCTCACACAACGATGCGAAGGGGATATCTCGCACCATCACCATCTCGTCATGCTCAGCGGCGAAGGTGACCTCGAGGTGATGGCACGGGTCTTCATCCAGGCCGGAGAAGAGCTCCTCGTACATGTGGGCGACCCGGGATGGCGTCTTGAGGAGGCCGTCGCGTTCGGGGTCCTCGCCCATGGCCTCCAGAATCTCATGGATGGCCCGTTCGATTCGGGCGGTATCGACGCTCATGGGGGCTCCTCAGCGGCCGGACGGATCGCCGGTAGAGGCGTGGATAGCGCTGAGGTTGCGGAGTCGTTCGCTGACGTCGAGGCCGTAGCCGATCACGAAATCCGGCGGGATATGAAACCCGACGTAGCGCAGGTCGAGGGCGGCGCGTTGCTGTCCATCCTTGACCAGAAGAGCACATACCTCGAGGCTGGCCGGGTGCCGAGCCAGGAGGTACCGCTGCAGATAGTTGAGGGTCAGGCCACTGTCGACGATGTCCTCCACCACCAACACGTGGCGGTCGGCCAGGTCGACGTCGAGGTCCTTCACGATCCGGACCACGCCGGAGGTGCGGGTGGCGCTGCCATAGGACGACACCGCCATGAAGTCCATTTCAACCGGGAGCTCGATGGCCCGGGACAGGTCGCTCATGAACATGAAAGCGCCCTTCAACACCCCGACCAGGAGGGGGGGTCGCCCGGCGTAATCGGCGGTGATACGGGCACCGAGCTCGGTGATCCGCGCTTGCAGGTCCGCCTCCGAGACGATGACCTCACCGACTTCGGGCTCCGACTCGAGCCGGGACAGCTGGCTTACCGACTCATCTCCTGGCGCGGTCACGGGCCGACTGTATCGGTTCGGTCCCTGCTGGACCTCATGGGTGGGGTGAGGGACAGCCGCCCGCCTGACCGGGCCACCCGGGCCCCACCGGCTACTTCGGCGGCCCGCCGCACTCCCCTGGCCACCTCGAGGACCCGCTCGATGGCATCGAGGGAGGGTGGATAGGCACTGTCGCCGGTCAACCACTCCCGGATGGCCCGCCTCGAGACCGCTTCGGGGGCGGCGGCAATCGCCTTGGCGTCGGTCGGGTCCACCAGGGCCGCCACCGTGGCGAGCACCTCGGCGTCACCGGCCAGCAAACCGGCCTGGCGGGCCAGCACCGGGACGATGTCTCTCCCCGCCAACTCCGAGCACAGCGGAACCAGCTCGGCCCGGATCCGATTGCGCAAGAACCGCGGATCCTCATTGCTGGGGTCACACACCGGCTCCAACCCCTGCTGGCGGCAGAGGGCCACCGTCTCAGCCCGCCGTATGGCCAACAGTGGGTGGCGGGTACCGGCCCGCATGGCCGCCAAACCGTCGACCCCGGCACCCCGCAACAGATTGGCCAACACCGTCTCGGCCTGGTCATCGGCGGTATGCCCGGTAGCCACTTCGGGACCGAGCACCCCGAACCGGGCGGCGCGGGCCCGGGCCTCCAGGTTGGATCCGTCGGCCACCACCACCCGCTCACTGCGGAAGGCGGCACCATAACGATCGGCGGCGGACGCCACCACATCGGCCTCGGCTGCGGAGCCGGACCGGAGCCCGTGGTCGACGTGGACCGCGGTCACCTCACAGCCGGCCGCGGTGGCCAGAACCAGCAGCGCCAACGAGTCGGCCCCGCCCGAGACGGCACAGACCAGCGGCGTGCCGGCGACCGGGAACACGCACCGGCCGACCAGGTCGGCGATCAGCGGATCAACTGGAGAGGGAAAGGGTGCCACCGACGCGGGAGATCCACACCGAGGGGTCCCGGATCTCCGTGAGGGACGGCAGCCATTCCGGGCCCCGCCAGGCATGGTCGAGAAGCTGGGGTCCCCCCGACTCCTCCACCGCGGCGATGAACCGCTCGCCTTCTTCGTACTGGCGGAACTTGGATTCCATCCCGATGAGCTGCAAAAGGAGCTTGGCCGGGCCCTTGGTCTGATTGCGGCGTTGCCGGAGCACTTCGCTGAAATGCGCGGCGCTGGGGATGGCCGCCGCCCCGGCCCTGTCCATGGTCACGTCGCCGTGACCTTCGAGGAGACTCATCAGGGCCTGAATCCGGTGGAGACCCTCGAGCTGTTCGGGCGTGGCCACCAGCCCGAGAGCACCGTTGTCGCGGAGCGGGTTGCGCCCGGCGCGGATCTCCTCGGTCAGACGCCTCAACGCCTCGGCGAAGCGGGTCGGGTCCGGATCGAGCGAGCCGAGCCCTTCTTCCACCAACGACAGGAAGTGATCGCGCATCCAGGGGATGGCGGTGAACTGGCACCGATGGGTGACTTCGTGCAGCGCCAGCCACAGCCGGAACTCGCGGGGCTCGAATCCATACCGCTGTTCGAGCGTCACGATGTTCGGGCCGACGAAGTAGACGATGTCTTGATCTTCGACGGCCTCCTCGGTGAGGAGCAGGTCGTACTGACCGAGGACCCGGGTCGAGAGCCAACCCAGCACCGCTCCCAACTGGCTGCCCGTGGCCACCCGGCTGGCGGCGGCCAGTGGACCGGCCAGGCGTTCGGTGACCGGATTGGTGGCGGCCAGGCGCGGCGGGGTGAAGCGTTCGAGATGAGGCCCGACCAGACGCTGAAACGAGGCCACGTTGGCGTGCACCCATCCGTTCCGGTCGGTGACCCGGGCCCGGGCCGGGCCCGATGCGGACCGGAGACCGGTTGATGACGCCACCAACTCTTCGGCCTGGGCGGTGAGCTCCTCGAACTCCTGTTGTAAGAGGTCGGGGCGGTAGGGCGTGGGCATGGCACTGCGGCTACTCACCCAACCGGCCACCCGTTCGGCCACATCCCACGAGATGGCGCCCGGTGCCGTCGTTGGGCTCCCAGCTTGGATGTCGGAGGTTTGTGTCACGAGGACGAGTGTAGGGACGACCCGGGTCGGGTGGGGGCCAGACCTGATCGACAGGGGTGGAGGCGGGTCACGGGGTGGAGCCGGGTCACGGGGCCACGGGCTCAGTTGCCCTGGCGGACACGTTCGTCCTGGAGGGCGTGGGCCACCCGGTCGAGCAGGGCATCGGGAACGTGATCCTTGCAACGGTTGGCGATGACCTTGCGCAGTTCGGCTTCGAAGCCGAAGGCACCCACGCACGGTCCACACATATCGAGATGAAGGGCGATCTCCACCCGGCGTTCCTCGGTGAGTTCGCCGTCGAGGTAGTAATAGAGACGTTCGATGGTCTCGTCACAGTTGACGAACCCGGGGACGCGCGCACCTCCAGGCGTCATCGGATCCTGTCCCCCAAGCTCCGCATCATCCGATTTCTGCTCTCCCACGAGTATGTCTCCCTACTTGCCGTCGCCGGAAGCGCCGACAAGGCCGCGTGCACTTCCGTATTCGAACAACGCTTTCTGCAGGGCCTTTCTTCCACGGTGGATGCGGCTCATCACCGTGCCGATGGGTACCTCGGTGATTTCGGCGATCTCCTTGTAGGAGAAACCCTCGACGTCGGCCAACAGCACCGCCATCCGAAAAGTGTCGGGCAATGACTCGATAGCCTCTTTGACCTCGGTATCTGTAATTCGTTCGAGCGCTTCGTCCTCGGCACTCCGTCCGAGTCCGGCAGGCTGGTCGGCCGAAAGGTGCCGGTAGAGGAACAGATCCTCCACGTCCTCGACATCGGCAATCTCGGGGCGGCGTTTTTTGGCCCGATAGGTATTGATATAGGTATTGGTGAGAATTCGATAGAGCCAGGCCTTGAGGTTGGTGCCGGCTTCGAATCCCCCGAAGGCCCGATAGGCCTTGAGGTAGGTCTCCTGGACGAGATCCTCAGCGTCGGAGGGGTTGCGCGTCATACGTAACGCCGCCGAATACAGCGTAGACATGTAGTCCATGGCAAGGTCGGAGAATTCCGCCTGGTCGGCCATAGATGAACCCTACACAGGCCCGGCGCCTACCGATACACCGCCCTGTCCCGTGAGCCCCGCCTGGACTCGCCCAACTGGCCGCCCGCCTGCGCCTAGTGCCGCGACCGGCAACGTTTGCCCGGTTTGTGTCGAGCCAATCCGCCGGGGCTGGCGCCCGATCCGTCTGATTGATCTGTACCAGCTGGGCCACTCCGTGGCCGTAGTGGCTGCCGCACCTGCCGGTTCCGTCGCGACCATGCAGACGCCCGAGAACATTCGGTGCGGCGCTCGGTGAACGATCGGGCGCGGATCGAATCCACGTGCAGCAAGCACCGAGCCGTTGTTATCTGGCACGTCGGCGCAACTCAAGCGAATGACGGTGGGGCCCCCGCATGGGACATTCGGTCGCGCTTATGCCGGGCGCCTGCGAGACGTTCCCGTGTTAGTTCGTCTTGCCGCCACGCCTGCCTTGGGTGGATGCAGTGAAGCCGGCCACGAGTGCGGTGAGGGCGTCTCGCCAGACCCGCTCTTCCTCTCCAGGTGTCATGTGTGAGCGCAGTTCGACCGCCGCCAGTCCCTCGCAGAGCGCGTGAAACTCCAGGGCGGCCTCGTGCACGCTGCGGCGGCCGAGAAGCCCGGACTGCTGTGCACGCGTCACCCGGGCCTCAAGACCGGTGAAGGCCTCAGCTGGGGCGGGACCGAACTCGCTTCGCAGCGGAGGCAGGGCGAGCTGCATCCCGATGTTGAATAGGGAAGGATGCCCGATGGCAAAGCGGCGGAAGACGGTGATGCCAGCTTCGACGAGGTCGCCGGCAGGGTCGTCGGTCATCGGCAGTGCTGCGATAGCTGCGCCCAGCATCTCGAAAGCTCGCGTCCCGAGGGCGACGACTAAGCCGTGTTTGGAGCCAAAGAGGCTGTAGACGGCACGAGTGGTGGTCCCGACCTCGTCTGCCACCCCGCGAACTGACAGGGCGTCCAGACCGGCCACACCGACGATCCGTTCGGCCGCCTCGAGAAGGGAGACCGCTGTGCGCTCGTCGTGTTCCCTTGGCCTACCCATGCACAGCATGGTAGCGTCACGTTGTTACGATACACTGTGATGTAACCGCTGAAGCCGAAAGGGGCTGGGGTATGGGGACGGCTCATCCAGGCGAGAACACCATTCGGGGCCAAAAGCACGAGCACCGGCAAGTCAGGACGCTGGCCGGCCTCGCCGCCGACGACTACGGCGAGACTGATCAGCGCCCCCCGCTGGTTCTGCTCCACGGTCTGAGCTTCGATCGCCGCATGTGGGGGCCGGTGTTGGATGAGCTGGGCCGAGTCGACCCCGGTCGTCGGGTCGTGACGTTCGACCTTCCCGGTCACGGTGAGTCCGCCGCTTGGCCCTCCTACGACGTCGAGAGCGTCGCCGACGGCGTGAACCGGGCCGTCCAAGAGGCGGGGTTGGAATCGCCCGTGATCGTCGGGCACTCCATAGCCGGGGTCATCGCCACGGTCTATGCCGCCAAGTACCCGACCCGCGGCATCGTCAATGTCGACCAGTCCCTCCAAGTCGCCCCGTTCGCGGGCCTCGTACGATCCCTCGCCGACAAGCTCCGAGGTCCAGGCTTCCCCGCCGTCTGGGAGATGTTCGTCGCCAGCATGCACATCGAGTTGCTACCTGAGAGCGCACAACGCCTGGTCCGCTCAACCTGCAACCCGCGCCAAGACCTTGTCCTCGGCTATTGGCTCGAAGTTCTCGAACGGCCCATCGAAGAGCTGACCGACCTCGCGAACGCTTGGCTGATAGCGCTGCGAGCCTCCGGCGTGCCGTACCTCTTTATCGCCGGCGCTGACCTTGAGCCCACTTATCAGCGGTGGCTAAGCGAGATGGTCCCCCAAGCCACCGTTGCCGTCTGGCCCGCAAGCAGTCACTTCCCGCACCTCGCGCATCCCGGCCGCTGTGCCGAAAGCCTCGCCGTCACAGGCCGATAGCCGGTTCAAGCTCCGCGGCAGAACATCGACGGTCTCCACCCGCATGGAACGCGCCCGCCGCCACAAGAAGGGCACCGACTCGGCGTTATATGGGTGATCCGTGT
>PLZF01000104.1 GCA_003152015.1 Acidimicrobiaceae bacterium
CGGTGGCGATCCCTTCGACGATGTCGCCGTCCCCGGGGATGAGCTGCCCGGCGACCACTACGCACAGGTCGCCGAGTTGCAGCTGGCTGGAGGCCACCTCGACGACGTCGTCATCGCGTTGCACGTAGGCGACGGTCTCGGCCCGGGTCGTCCGCAGGGTGTCGGCCTGGGCCTTGCCCCGGCCTTCGGCCACCGCTTCGGCGAAGTTGGCAAACAGCACGGTGAACCACAGCCAGATGACCACTCCGAGAGCGAAGACGTTCTCCGAGCTCGAGGCGGTGCCGAAATCCCGGATGAGGTAGAAGGTGGTGAGCACACTTCCGATCTCGACCACGAACATCACCGGATTGCTGGCCATGTGCCGCGGGCTGAGTTTGATCACCGAGTCGACCAGGGACCGGCGGACCATGGCACGGTTGAAGGTGGCCGAGCGCTTCTTGGTGCCGCCCGACTGGGTCTCCTGTTGGGCGGCCTCGGGTACTTCGAGGGTGGATGAGGGACTCATCACGGACTCCTTCTCAGAACTTTCCGACGAGATGTTCGATGATGGGGCCGAGGGCCAGCACGGGGAAGTAGGTGAGACCGACGACGATGACGGCGATTCCTCCGAGCAGCAGTGCGAAGAGGGGCGTGCCGGTGGGGAAGGTCCCCGATGTTGGTGGAACCTTCTGCTTGCGGCCCAGCGATCCGGCGATGGCCAGGACCGGCACCATCAGGGCGAACCGACCGACCAGCATGCAGATGCCCAGTGTGGTGTTGTACCAGTCGGTGTTGCCACTGAGGCCGGCGAACGCCGAGCCGTTGTTGTTGGACGCCGAGGTGAAGGCGTAGGTGACCTCGGTGAGACCGTGGGGCCCCGGGTTGTAGATCGATGCCAGGGACGAGTGCATGACCACCGAGATGGCGGTGAACAGCAGGATCACGAACGGCACCATCAACAGGTAGAGGACCACCAGCTTCATCTCCGCGGACTGGATCTTCTTGCCCAGGTACTCGGGTGTTCGCCCGACCATGAGCCCGGCGATGAACACCGCCAGCATGGCCATGATGAGCATGCCGTACAGCCCGGATCCGGTACCACCCGGGCTGATCTCACCCAGCATCATGTTGAACAGGATCACCCCTCCACCGAGTGGGGTGTAGCTGTCGTTGGCCGAGTTGACCGCTCCGGTCGAAGTTCCGGTCGCCGAGGAGTTGAAGAGGGCGGAGAGGATGGGGCCGTTACGGATCTCCTTGCCCTCCATATTGCCGCCCGGCGAGGTGGCGGTGATCGCCTGAGAGACGTGGGCCTGGGTGATGTGGATGTTCCCCGCACCTTCCAACGGCATGACCAGCAGGGCACCGATGAGGAACAGGCCGCCCATGGCTCCGAGCACGGCATAGCCCTGCTTGCGGTCCTTGGCCATCTTTCCGAAGGTCCAGGCCAGGGCGAACGGGATGCAGAGCATCAACCAGTCCAACAGGATGTTGGTCAGCCCGGTCGGGTTCTCATAGGGGTGGGCGGCATTTGCGTTCATGAAGCCGCCGCCGTTGGTCCCGAGTTGCTTGATCACCTCCTGGGAGGCCACCGGGCCACCGGGGATCCCCTGGGTCTGGCCGCTCACCGTGGTGATCACATGGGTGGCGTGCAGGTTCTGCACCGCCCCCTGGGCGATCAAGATGATGGCGGCGATGGCGGCGATCGGAATGAGGACGCGGGTCACGATCCGGGTCAGGTCGACCCAAAAGTTCCCCAGGGTATTCGACCGGTTCCGGGTCAGCCCTCGGATGAGGGCCACGGCCACGGCGATGCCGGCGGCTGCCGACACGAAGTTCTGCACCGCCAACCCGGCCATCTGGGTGAACTGGGTCATGGTGTCCTCACCGGCGTAGTTCTGCCAGTTGGTGTTGGTGAGGAAGCTGACCGCGGTGTTGAACGACAACGGTGCGGGCACGTTGGCCAGGTGGTCCGGGTTGAACAGGAGGTGGGCCTGGAGCCGCTGCATCCCGTAGAGGACCAGCACAGACACCAACGAGAAAGCCAACACCGAGATGGCGTAGGTGGTCCACCGCTGCTCGCCTTCGGGATTGACCCCGGTGATCCGGTAGACGAGGCGCTCGACCGGCTTGAAGAACCGGTCGCCCGGAGCCTTCTTGTTGGTGAACACCTTGGCCATGTACGACCCGAGGAGTGGGGTCGAGATCACCAACAGGACGATGAGGACGATGACCGCGATGACGTTCTGGGACATCAGAGTTTCTCCGGCGCCACGAGCGCGTAGATCAGATAGCCCATGACAACCACGGCGATGATCAGGGCGAGCAGATTGTCGTAGCTCTTCATGAGGTGACTTCCTCTGGTGTCTTGGTGGTGGAAGTGGCGTCGGGTCGATCGGTGGCCGGTGCGCCATCGCCGGCATCAGCGCCATCATCGGCAAGGTCGACATCGATGGCGTCGTCCTTCCCGACCACGCGCTCGCACAGCCGCACGAAGCCGACCATCAACGCGAAGAAGGCGATGAGCCCGGCGATATAGAGGACGTCAACCATGGGAACCTCGCAATGGGTGGTCGTTGGGGGTGATGATGGGATTCGGTCCTTTCATGCTCGGGTCGCAGGCGTCGGGTGTTCGGCAGCCAGGGCCGCACCGACCTGATCAGCGATGGCCACCGCCACCAGAAGTTGCTGGTGGGACACGGGCTTGCCCGGTGTCGGTGTGAGCAGAAAGTGACCGAGCAGCCAACCGCTGCCCCGAACCGGAAGGTCGACCCGACGGGTGGGAAGGCCGAGGTCCCGGGTCGACCATGATGCGACACCGATGGCGAGCACTCCCTGCGGGGTGATCCGAGCCGCGATGGTCCCCGGGTCGCGTGGGGTGAAGTGACAGTCCCGGAGGGAGAGCAGTCGTTGGAGCCCGGTCAGGGCCGCGTCGATGACCAGGCGGGGTTGCTGGCCGGAGGCTGCCAACTCGATCACAGAGTGCAGCAGGGCCAGCTCGTGGCTGCGCTCCGATGCGGCAACCCGATGGGTGCGGCCTCGAGCGGCCAACTCGCCCACCGCCAGCCCCACCACCAGCAGCAGGATCTCAGTGATCAGGTCCGCCTGCCGGGTGATGCGGAACGAGTTGTAGGGGCGGGTCAGGAAGAAGTCGAAGGCCAGGGCCGAGGTCAGGGCAGCGACGGCAGCTGCCAACCTTCGACCCGTGCTGGCCACCGCCACGATCACCAAGACCAGGAACAGCGCGTTGTCCCCGGTGTCGAGGTGCCCACGCCAGGGCGTGAGAACCAAGGCGGTGGCGACCGGACCCGCCACCGCCACAAGGAGGATCCACCCGTCAATGTGCATGGCGAAGACCCGCCGCACGGCGGAACCACGGTCTGCCGCGGTCTGCCCGCCGTCCTTGTTCAGCGTCTCGTCCGAATGGGCCACCGGGCCAATATCACACGGGCCGGATCGGTAGAGAAGTGCCTTTTCCGTCTTCTTTACGCACACACCCCGAATCTTCACGAGTCTGTTACGCGACTCCAGATTTAGCGCCTGTGGGTTCCGAGAAGCCCATCCAGTCGGCCCATGCGACTGACCGGACCTGTTGCGGCGTTCCCCGACCCAAGCGGTATCCGCAACGCAAACGCCATGCCGATCAGGAGCACCACGACAACGAGGACCAAGACTGTAATGAGAGTATTCATGGCACCATGCTGTGCCAACAGCCGATAGCCCAGTAGTGCCGAAGGTCCTCACCTCACCGTCCCCATCAGAACCGTAAGGGTGGCGAGCCACCCGATCCGATCCACCACTCCACCGCCTGGCGGAAGAAGCACCGCCGGGACAGGCCCTCAGTCCTCCTCGGTGTTCGGCTGTTCCCCGGTGTGCAGCTGGAGGATGATTCCATCGGGATCAGGTACCTCGAGATACCACCCCAGCTGTCCCTTCAGGGGCCCACTGTGGCTCATGCCCAGTCCGTCGAGCCGGCGAATCCACCATTCGAGATCGCTACGGTCATCGACCGTAAATCCAAGGATGGCGAAGCCTTGCATCGCTCTTGCCCTGGCCGGGTCGAGATGCAACCCGACCACAAAACCACTCGAGTGACGAAGGACGGCGCCGATGGGACCGGATTCCTCCTCATTGTAGAGAAGGGTTTCGAGTTCAAAGACCGTCACGTACCAATCTGTGCTGGTGCCTACGTCGCTGACAGGGAGGCGAACATGATTCAACCCAGTGATCGATGGCATCAGATCAATCGTGTCACCAAAAAGGGCGAAGGTCGGTTCCGGAGTTTCCTTGACGCTGACTCGGGGTGCCTCCGAGGCCCTTCGGCGGTGACACCGGGGGCACCCAGCCAGGGCCTCTGGTCCGCCACGGCGGACAGTCGGTCAAGGCCAGAGCTTCGGGCCAAGGCCTGAAGCTCTGGCCACGGGGCGATCGATCGCGGCGCGCAGTGATGACTCGGTGGCCACCAAGGTGACCTGCTCCTTGGCGCGAGTGACAGCGGTGTACAGGAGTTCTCGAGTGAGGATTGGTGACGGGGGTGGGGGTAGTGTGACGATCACCCGTCGGAATTCCGAGCCTTGGCTCTTGTGGATCGTCATCGCCCACCAAGTTTCGACGTCTCCCAGCTGTGACATGGCCAGCTCGCGGATACCGCTTGGGTCGGGGAACGTCGCAACAGGTCCGTTGTCGCCGGCGACGACGAGCCCGATGTCGCCGTTGAAGAGCCGGTTGAGATAGTCGTTGCTGGTGATGATGATGGGCCGGCCGATATACCAGCGTCGGCCACTTCCCACTTCGGGCATCTCCCGCGCCACCGGGGTTTCAATGCGATCGCTCCACCTGTAGACCCCGAGGGGGCCGAGTCGGGTCGCGCACAGCACCTTGAGGTCGGATGCGAGGCGCAGGCCGGCCTCGGCGTCACCGGCGTACGCGGCGCGGGCCACTTCGACGGCAGCGGCCGCCGCTTCCCGGTGGAGGCGGTCGATGCCACCGTCGTCGTCGTCGACCCAGCTCAGTTCGCTCGTCTTGTCGTGCCGGAGCAGGTCGACGGCCCGGTCGGCGTCGCCGGTCCGGATGGCATCGGCGAGGGCGGCGATGGCCGAGTCTGAGCCGAACCGGTGGACGCGTTCGAGCAGCATAATGTCGGCGGCGAGCGGCCCTTCGGCCGCCTCCGTCGCGGCGGGCCCGACGATTTCTCCGAGCACGGCGCCGGCCTCGACGTTCACCAGTTGGAACGGGTCGCCGACCAGCACGAGTGTGGCGTCGGGACGCACAGCGTCGAGCAGACGGGCCATCAGAGGGAGTGACACCATGGACGTCTCGTCGACCACGACCATGTCGTGGGGCAGGGGGTTGAACCGGTCATGACGGGGCTTCCCGCTTCCGCGGAGGCCCAGCAGCCGGTGCAGGGTCGTGGCCCCGGTGTCGTGCAGGGCGCCGGCGACGTCTTCGGGCAGGCCCGCCATCTCGACCTCGCTGTGCACCGCCTCGGTTATGCGCGCCGAGGCTTTGCCGGTGGGGGCGGCCAGCGCCACCTCCAGGGTTTGGCCCCGCTCCAGCGCCACCCGGTGAGCGGCGGCGAGCAGGTGATGCCGTCGAGAGAGGATGCTTCGAGGGGTAGCGGCTCGGACAAGTCGGCGACGAGAAAACGCCCTCGGCCTCCGCAGCGGTCGACGGTTTGATCCACCATGGCCGGGCTCAGGTCGATCCCGACCACCAGGGCGCCCTGGTCGAGCAGCCACTCGCATTGTGCTCCTGACCCGCACCCGGCATCCAGGATTGTCGCCCCGGTGATCGGACGGGGTACCAGGGCACGCAGCGCCGGCCGCTCGAGAAAGCCGTTGAACGGCCCCTGGTCGGTAGTCTCCGACCACACCGGTGCCAGTCGGTCATAGGCCTCGCGGGTGCTGCGCCGGTGCTCCACGTGATCTGCACGATGCTGGTCGCTCACCGGCCACCTCCTTTCTCGCGCTGCGGCAGCCACGCCGCGGAGTTCTTGGACATGGTGTCATAACGCCCTGGCTTCACGAAGCCGATGAGTGTCAAGTCGCAGGGCAGAGGCTTGAAGCATCGGCTGCACGCGGAGGTGCCGTTCTGCGCTGCGCCCAGGGTGGCAACGGCCGTCGTTATGGCGCGTCGTTCTGTAGTCGGTCGGAGACGCGAAATCGACGACTCGGGTGCGTTCGGCGGCACCCACGGCACCGGCTGCCGAGCGCGGTTCTGAGTGGGTTGCGGTCAGCGCAGGCGGCCGCCGTGCTTGCTCTTGTCGCTGCGCCCGCAACGGCACTTCCGGGCGTGTGTATAACTACCGGGAGGTGACTCGCGGATCGGCGCACTTCCCGTCGCTCGCCTAACGACAGCTGCCGATCACGACCGAGTCATGGCCGCGCCAGGCAGGGAGCTTTCCGAGGTCCTACCATGGCAGCCAGTAACTACTGCGAAGAGGAGGCAGGACATGGCAGGGTTTATTCAGTTTGTCGAGTTTGAGGCGACCGACATTGATGCGGTCGCGGCGGCACTGGAGCGGTTCCGAGATGAGCATCCAGGAGCATTGACGGCTTCGGTTTCAACGATCACTGAAGACCGCGATCGCCCTGGAACTTACATATCGATAGTTGAGTTCCCCACCTATGAAAAGGCGATGGAACAACAGAGCAATCCTGCGACCTCGGAGTTCTCGGCGAGCTTGGCCAAAGTAATGAGTGGGCCGCCTCGCTTCCGCAATCTCGACGTGGTTTCGGTACTGACCAACCCCTAGCTGTCGAGACCCTCTTGGTTCGGGCAGCGGCCAGCCCGGAGGCTGCCCCACAACACCGGTTCGCGGCGTGGCCCAAGCCGCCCAACGCCGAGCATGCTTGCAAGACGCGAGCGCACGCGTAGGTGCCGTTCTGCGCTGCTGGTTGGATGGCGATGCCCGTCGTTCTGGCGCGTCGTTCGGTAGTCGGTCGGAGACGCGAGATCGCCGACCCAGGTGCGTTCGGCGGCACCCACAGCACCGGCTGCCGAGCGCGGTTCTGAGTGCGTTGCGGTCAGCGCAGGCGGCCGCCGTGCTTGCTCCTGTTGCTGCGCCCGCAACAACACTTCGGGGATGCCGTTGGCCTAGGAATAGGCTCACGGTGTGAGAGCGAGGCGGGCTGCGATGTCAGAGGCACTGGCATTGGCCCTGATTTTGGTTGGATGCTCAACACCGGCGCCCCAATCACTATCTGCAAGAGCAACGGTTCAGACATATTACGGGGCTGTAAATGCTCACAATTGGAAGCAAGCGAAGGCATTGCTGTCGCCCGCACAACAGATGGCCTTCACTGATGGCATCGACAGTGATCGCAACAACACGCTCACCGTCACGAACCTGAAAATCTCGGTTTACCCTGCGCCATTTGAGCAGAACGCATACCCTGGGTACTCGAACATCCAACAGGCTGGAGCGTCGTTCGACGCAACGTACAAGAAGGTCATGACGTCGCCTAACGGTCCACAGTTCCAATTTCTGTATGTGGGACGCATCGGCCCGAGCGGCCCGTGGAGGATCTTGAGTATCGGTTCAGGCCCTTAGGCCATCCCGTAGGGATCCGTTTGCCGACGGTGATAGGTGCCACTGAATACCGGTCCGGAGAGGCTTATCCGAACCCTGATCGTCCGTGAAGGGAATGATGGGCGAGATGGATGGAGCTGAACAGGGTGCCAACCCGCCTCCGAGCTGGTATCCCGACCCGAGTGGGCGACTCGGGTGGCGGTGGTGGGCCGGAAACCAATGGACAGAGCACTTCGCACCCATGGTCACCCCGTGCCCCGCAGGTGGCATGTCAGACCAACGTGCAGCTGCGTCTCTCCAAGCGAACCAGGCTCGCCTGGATGGATTCATCGCTGCAGCGGTATGGATCTGGGCGGCCGTTTGCATTGTGGGACTGTTCGTCAATTGGGCCAACGTCGGCTACTACAGGGCACTGTGGCATTGGTGGCACGCCGCACTTCACGCCATCAGCACCCAAGGGAACGTACCCGCGCAGCCGACGAGGCCCTTGTGGAGTTCGCTGTTCTCGTTGGTCTCGCTTGGTCTCCTCGGCATCGAAATAGTTTTTTTCATATGGCAATACCGCTCTGCGACCGTGGCGCGAACTCTCCGATACCCCGCCCACCACTCGCCAGGCTGGGGCGTGGGCTGCTGGTTCGTCCCAGTGGTGAACCTGTGGATGCCGTACCAGGCCATTCGCGATTGCCTCCCCCCTGGGCACCCTGCCCGTCGCCAAGTCCTCTATGCCTGGCTGGCACTTCTCCTCACCACCGTTCTCCTGCTCCCAGCGACGCTTGTGGCCCTGGTTGGCGCACCCGTCGTAGGCGTCGTCCTCGTCATTGTCTCAATCGGCGCATATGCGTTTGTCGGCCTGAATGCCCATCGGTTCGTCACAGCCATCGCCACAGACCATCGCGACGCCGTGGGCGCTTTCACCCCGAGCTTGTAGCAAGTCCTCAAGCCCCCTCGTCAGGGGCAGAAGACCCACAACGCCGATTCGCGGCGTGACCCCGAGCCGCCGGACGCCAAGAACGCTTGCCGTACGAGAACGAACCGGACGTGCCTGCATCACGGCCATGAACGCGAGGGCTGTCATTCTGGCGCATTGTTCGGTGCGGGGTCCGAGATCCGACATCGCCGAGTCGGCGTCCGGTCCCTGCGCTGTGGAACTGGCCGCGATAATGCGCAGCGAGTTCAAAGAAGGGGCAGTTCACGAAACGGGATCATCAGGCTTGCGCACTGCTGGGGTGGGAAGATGGCGGCCGATGACGAACAGCGACCTCAATGCTCTCGCACGCGACCTGGACGCTGCTGCCGCTTGAGCGGCAACTTCGTCCTGAGATCCGGTCAGCTCGCTAACGAATACTTCGACAAGTACCTCTTTGAGTCGGATCCTCATCTTCTCAGGCGCGTCGTGGACCGCATGGTCTCGCTCATCCCGCCGGGCACCGAGATGTTGGGCGGACTGGAACTCGGTGGAGTCCTCCTGGCCACGATGCTCAGCAGCACGACCGGGATACTGGCACTCTTCATTCGCAAAAAGGCCAAGGAGTACGGAACCTGCCGCCTGGCTGAGGGTGACGACCCGACCGGTCATGTAGTGGTCCTGGTCGAAGATGTCATCACCACTGGTGGCGCGGTCCGCGAGGCAGCCGAGGCTCTGCGGGCCCTCGGAGCCATCGTCACGCATGTCGTGTGCGCCATCGACCGGTCGATCCCCGGCAGTGAGCCGTTGCTCCAAAAAGGAATGACGGTCAACTCGGTGCTGACGAAGACGCACCTTGACGGTGCTGCATCCTGACCGCTCGGACGATTCCGGTGGTCAGCGCTCGAATACGGAACGTCTCAACTGGGCCGGTCCTGCTTCGCCGGTCGGCGGAAGGGAAGCCGGGGAGAACGACAGGTCGGGATTGGCGGAGCCGGCGCCTGAGCGTCAGATTCCACTTGACCGGCGACTGGTCTTGCCGACCGATACCGATGTGCCGTTATATGGGTGATCCGTGTCAAG
>PLZF01000039.1 GCA_003152015.1 Acidimicrobiaceae bacterium
CGGTCTGCGCGCCCAAGGTGGCGACGAAGGTCGGCGTGGTGTCCCCGCTAGGGCCGCCTTCTGGGACGACGGAAACGGTCGGTGTGGCCGCGTACCCGACGAAGTCAGTGGCGCTCAGGCATGTGGGAAGATCGATGACGACGGTGTCCAAATTGGCGAAAGTGTTTTGCAGCGTGAACGTCCAGTCGGCGGCCGGCTGATTCGCCACGCCCGGGTACACATTCGGCGTAGAGCTGGCTGAGGGGTTCGAGATCTGACCAGAAGCGAGGTTGGTCGGTGACGCCCCGGCGGTGCCGGCCCCGATGACTGCGATTCCGGAAACGACGGTTATCGCTCCCAGGGCCAATACCGCCAATTGGCGGAGTCGATAGGTTCGTCTATTCACTGCAGTCTCCTTCTACGGATGGCTCTGGTGTCCGATCCCGCCAAAAGCACTGGTCGACACTGGTCGACCCCCACTGTCGACGAGATCATTCTCGTGCTACATAGGGTTCAACTGCTGGGGTGCATCCTTGTGACACCGATCCGGAAATTTCTTGTTCCGTTCCTGTCGGGTTCATCCTGCCCGTGCCCGATTCACTCATCGGCGCCCTGTCCCAGGTTGCGCGGTGGGTGTGTCCTACCCGGGGGATGTGGTGCCCGGTCCGGCCGAAGGGGCGCCTCGGGCATGCCGGATGCAGCACCCTCGAGACATCGGCGCGGACTAGGGTCGTGTATCGGTATCTCCTAGCGTCGGAACTGTTGGGTGAGGTCGCGTGCCGCGCCTGCTCTACCTCGTCCACAGCCTTCCCCCTGAAGAGAACACCGGGACCCCCCTCTTCGCTTATGGCTACGCCCAGGCCATGGTTGCCCGCGGCTTCGACGTCACTGTCGCCTATCCGAGCGTCTCTGTTTCATCGTGGGCACTGATCCCCGAGCGCCTGCCCGGCGAATCCTTCGACCGGGTGGTTGTCCCGTCCACTTCCTACATGGGACCGTTCTGGTCGATCGAGGCCGCATCGCTCCTTCTTTTGAAAGCACTGTACCCCGGGCACCGCCTGGTCGAGTGCCAACACTGGATGCCCACGAGCCGCTGTGCGTCTGTAATTGGCTCGCAGGCTCAAACTATCCATGCGTCCACAGGGTTGTCAACGACCCCGGCGGTACTCGGCGCCTGGACCTTTTCGCCGGCGAAGCAGCTGTCCGTGCCACGCGGAAAGGGGGCCCCGAAGGACCCCCTTTCCGGTACTACTGAACTGCTCACAGGTGTTGCTCGACGAACTTCCTCAGGTGGTGAGGTCGTTCACCATTGTCGTGGCCGTCGCCGCGCTGATGGCATACGGGCCACCAAGGATGGTGAGGTTGTAGTAGTGAAGGTGCCGCGCACCGCCCACCCCGGCCGCACTGCCGGCTGCATTGAGGAAGGCGGTCAGGTACGTGCCAACCGTGTTGGGATCAAAGGTCACCAGAAGCGGCGAGCTGTCCCTGCCGGCGAAGGCGCTGGCCGACAGAGCGTCCTGCCAGTTATCTCCCCGTGTCACGGTCAGGCCCGCGCCATGGTCGGTGTACCAGCCGAGCCCGTACCGAACGTTGCTGGCGTTGTACCGGTTCAGTTCGAACTGGGCCAGGAGCTGGGCGGTGTCCGTCATGTCGATTCCGGCGATGCGGAAGACGGTGACGCCCATAGCCTCGAGCTGGGTGAGCACGTTGTCAGAGATGGCATCCGGGCCACCCATGACGATCACCTGCGCGATGCCCAGGTTGAGTATGGCGGCCGACGCCTCCGGAGCCAGGCTGCCCTTCTCAGTGAGGAGGATGGGCATGCTCTCGTTCCAGGACGTGGCACTTGCAGCCATGGCGTCCGGGAAGTTGACACCGGTGGCCAGGATGGCAGTGCGCACTTCATTGGTCTGAGCACTCGTGGCAGCAGTTCCGTTGGCACCGGTGGTGTCGTTGTAAGTGCCACCGTAAGCACCGGGGAACGCCGACCAGTTGAAGATGTTGCCAGGCGCTACATACTGGGCGACCTGTTGGGCCGTCCCGTACTGGTCCTGACCGTAGATCTGCGTGACGTTGAGCATCCACGGAGCACCACCAAAGTGTATCCTCGGCGCACCCGGATTCCCGCAGGTATACGACTGCGTCGACTGCAGCGTGGCGATGTCCCCCGGGCTGATGGCCAACGGGCCACCGACCACCAGGACGTTCTCGACGCCTTCGAGCCGAAGTGCGTCCAGGGTGGCCTGGGCGACCGCGGCGGTCGGGGTGATGATCACGGCGGTGTTGTAGTTACCTGCCAGGTAGGCGGCCGACAGAGCGTCGGGGTAGTTGTCCGACGTGGCCAGCACGGCCGTGGTCAAGCAGCTGTGGCTGTGGTCGTAGCCGAACCTCTGGAAGAGAAGCGCCGACGTGTCGGTGGCCACCTGACCCTGGATGCGGCTGGAACCGATCACCGTGTAGATGACCGGGTCATTTGCAGGGGTCGCGTTAAAGCCATAGAGGCCCGAGGTGACTGGCCCTGAGTTACCGTACGCGTTCACTACCAGTCCGGACAGGGTATAGGTAGCCGGAGTGGATGAAGCGGTGGTAATCGTGAAGGACAGCTCGCCACCTGACACGGTCACCACCGGGTTCACGGCGGCGGTGGTGCCGCCGGTGACGCTGAATGTCGGGTGACTGGTGTTACTGAAGGTGCCATTGTTGCCCGCGCAATACTTCTGACCGTCCTCGGCGCCAGAGCAGGTCGTGTATGTCTGTGCGCCCGCAAAACCGGCCGAAAATTCGGTTAGGACCACGTTGCTGATGGCCTGGTTGGTTGAACCTGGCAGTAGTCCGACCGGCGGCGTGTTAGCCGTGATCTTGAACCGGGGGATCGTGGCGTTAGCAGCTATGGCGACCGGGGCGGGCGTACTGGGCGATTCGGTGCTCGATACGTACGCGCCGTAGCCCGTGCTCCCATGGCCCATCGTCACATCCCCGAACCCACGGCTCGCCGGGAAAGCCGAACCCACCGTGTAGCTGATACCGGAGATGGTTACATCCCACACAGTCGCCCCCGCGCTGGAGCTGTCAGTGAGGGTGATGTGCAACTCATCCTTCACACCGGCCGCCGCGCACAAGGGTCCCTCGCCGACGGTCTGCGCGCCCAAGGTGGCGACGAAGGTCGGCGTGGTGTCCCCGCTAGGGCCGCCTTCTGGGACGACGGAAACGGTCGGTGTGGCCGCGTACCCGACGAAGTCAGTGGCGCTCAGGCATGTCGGAAGATCGATGACGAGGGTGTCCAAATTGGCGAAGGTGTTTTGCAGCGTGAACGTCCAGGGGGTGGCCGGCTGATTCGCCACGCCGGGGTACACGGGCGCAGGGGTGTAGGGGGAGCCCAGTGCGAGGCTCGAGACCTGACCAGCAGAGACGTTGGTCGGTGACGCCCCGGCGGTGCCGGCACCGATGACTGCAATTCCGGAAACGACGGTTATCGCTCCCAGGGCCAATACCGCCAATTGGCGGAGTCGATAGGTTCGTCTATTCACTGCAGTCTCCTTCTAGGGATGGCTCTGGTCTTCGATCCCGCTTAAAGCACTGGTCGACAACTGGTCGACCCCCACTCTCGACGAGATCATTCTCGTGCTACATAGGATTCAACTGCTGGGGGTGCATCCTTGTGACACCGATCCGGAAATTTCTTGTTCCGTTCCTGTCGGGTTCATCCTGGACGTGCCCGATCCACTCATCGGCGCCCTGTCGGAGGTTGCGAGGTGGGTGTGTCTACCCAGGGGATGTGGTGCCCGTTCCGGCCGAAGGGACGCCTCGGGCATGCCGGATGCAGCACGGTCAAGACATCGGCGCGGACTAGGGTCGTGTATCGGTACCTCCACCTTCTCCCCGTGCCAGTTGTTGCCTGGCCACCCGCCGGTCGGCCGGCCTCGAGCCTGGGTTGTTCGATGGGGCCCGTCTAACGTCCGTTCTGTCGGGTGAGGGCGGGTGCCGCGCCTGCTCTACCTGGTCCATAGCCTCCCCCCCGAGGAGCACACCGGGACCCCCCTCTTCGCCTATGGCTACGCCCAGGCCATGGTTACCCGCGGCTTCGAGGTCACTGTCGCCTATCCGAGCGTCTCTGTTTCATCGTGGACACTGATCCCCGAGCGCCTGCCCGGCGAGTCCTTCGACCGGGTGGTCGTCCCGTCCACTTCCTACATGGGACCGTTCTGGTCGATCGAGGCCGCATCGGATGAACCGAGCACACACCTTCCCTCCATCGAGGCCTTCCTCGACCTGCTCCGCCTGGTCCAACCCGACCTGGTCCACGTGGTCAACAACGTCAACCTCCCCCTCGACTACCCCGAGCTGGCCAAGGCCGAGGGCATCCCGGTGGTCCGGTCGGTCACCTGTGCCGAAGATCTCTGTGGGCTCATCGCCCCGGTGTCGCCGCGCTCGGGACGACACGGATACTGCACCGCACCCATCACCCCCGAGCACTGCGCCCGTTGCGTGGCGGCGGTATTCGCCGAATCCCCCGAGGTCGGAGCTGGACCATCTCCCATTGACGCCGAAGACCCGGTTGTCGATGAACCAGCCGAGCACCGCGCCCTCGTGGCCAAGCTGGCCCGCAAAAGAGCCCGGACCGCCGAGCAGTACCTCGGTGTCTTTGATCGGATGATCTTCGCCACCGCCGCCTTTCGGCGCTATTTCGAACAGACCATTCCGCTCGACCCGGCTCGGGTCCGGGTCATCGAGATGGGGATGGACCTCGCCCCGTGGAACCGGCCCGAGCCGGTGGCGCCCACCTCTTCCGGTCTTTCGACCACGTTGTCCTCGGAGGGAGGTGGATCCGATCCACAGACCGGACCGGTGATGTTCTGCCTGGCTGCCACCTTGGACCCGGCCAAGGGCATCGGCACGGTGGTGGAGGCCTTTACCGATCCTCGGTTGTGTGAGCGCGACGATTATCGGCTCTGTCTTCTCGGCGGTGGCAAGGAGAGCCTGGTGGCCGCCCTGGTCGGCGCCAACCCCAACATCATCGTGGGCGGCGCCTACCGCCCCGAGGACCTGCCCGAACTGCTGACCCACATGCAGGTAGGCCTGTCGACCTCATATTTCGAGACGTTCCACCGGGTCACCCGGGAGTACCTCCTGGCCGGCCTTCCCGTGGTCGGGTCTCGGGCCTTCGGCATCCCCGACATCGTCCAACATGGCCACAACGGTTTGCTCTTCGACTCCACGGATCCGACCACCCTGGTCCGGGCGGTTACCTCACTGCTGGACGATCGCAAGCTGCTGGCCAGGTTGACCGAGGGAGCACGATCGACCTCGGTCCGCTCATCGGACCAGGAGGCCGACGACCTGTTTGCCCTCTATGAAGAGGTGCTCTCCGACTACGAGCCCACTCACGATGGCGGCCACATCAGAGAGGCCATGTCAGGGGCACCCCGGTAGCGTCGACCGGACGAGCATGGGTCACCATCGTTTGCGTCCCGTTGCCCGGTGGGTCGCATCCGGCTCTTTGATGGGCCCGGGGCTACGGTTCACGTCGGTCGATCAGACGCCGGACCTCCCCGTAGGATGAGGAAGACGGAATCGGCGATCGGGCACACCGAGAAGCCATCCACCCATCTCATGTCCACCGCTGAATCCACGCCACCGAGCGACAGCCCTCTCTTCCCCTTGGTGGCCGTGGCCGGCCCGCCCGGGTCGGGCGGAGAGATAGTGGCTGCCGCACTGGCGGCCATGGGGCTCCGCCTTCTCGGCGGGACATCACCCAAGCCGGCCCCCGACGGCGGGGAGGTGAGCGGCGGGGAGGTGAGCGCGGCCGACAGCTCGGGTGCCGCCCTACTCGACCTGGTGGGTGACGAAGTGCTCGGGGAGCTGGAAGGTACCTGGTGGGCTCCCTCCGAACTGTCCCCCGGTTGGGAGGACCTGCCCGAGATCGCCGGCTTGGCTTCCCGGCTCGTGGCCTCCGTCGACAATCCGCTGGGCACCGCCTCCTCCTCGTCGCCGGGACCGGAGAAAGCCGTCTGGTACGACGTGCGCCACGCGGTGCTGTTGCCGTTCTGGCGCCGGTACCACCCAGGTGTCGAAGCCGCGGTGATCACCTGGCGGCGGCCCGCGGCCACGGTGGCCGAACTGGCCGGCGACGGCATCTCGCCCATCCATGGGTTGGCGCTTTGGGAAGCACAACTGGTGGGAGCCTGCGACGGGGCCCGCGGCCTTCCCGTGCTGGGGGTCGACGTCGACCAGGTGATGGCTGATCCCAAGCAGTGGGCCGCGTCGGCCGCGTCGTTCCTCGAAGACCTGGGCCTGGAACTCCCTCACGGCGCTGTCGACCGGGCCGTTGCCGTGCTCGAGGCGTCCCTTGGTGAGGTGGCCACCGAAGTCGGCGAGGACATCGTCGCCGAGGAGGCCGCCATGGCCTCACGACTGGATGGGCTGCTGGATGAAGCCAGCGGCGCCCATGATCGGTGGGATCCCCCCGCCACGGCCACCCTCAGTCCTTGGACCGCGGCCCTCTTGGCCGCCGAGCGGGCTGCCCGCCTTTCGGCCACCCAGGCCGCCAACGCGTGGCTGGCCGCCGATGGTGCCCACCGGGCCATGACATCGGCGCTGTCGACGCTGGAGTGGACCGTGGATCGGCTGGCGGTTGCCGCGCTGGGTGAGCTGCCGCCCGCGCCACACCAGCCGTAAGGGGGTCGCAGAACAGTAAGGGGGCGAGTTCAACCGGTCTGTGAACCAATCGCCAAAGTTTGCCGCGGACACCGATGCTGTACCCGCGACATCGACTTCACTCCGGATACCACCGAGGAGAACCGGCACTTCGGACCCCAGCGGGGCCTGGGAGGACCGGTCAGCACAAGGACACTCGACATCCCCAATCCGTGCCCTGTTGCCACACCGGGTTGGTCCAGGCTCCGCCGGTATGAGATGGATAGGTCCGACCGACCTGCGGATGCCGCGCTCGTGGCAGTTGCTGCGCCGCCAACAGCACGACGGGGATACTCCGCGTGGCGCCTCGCTCGAACATTCGGGAACACCATTCGGCCGACTCGGACCAAGCAAATAGTCTGGGCACTGGGCCACACCGTTGGGCCGAATTGGTTTGATACACCCTCTCGATAGGTTGGCTTCGTGAAGGTGAGGGAGATCGTCCAAGAACTGGAAGAGGACGGTTGGGTTCAGACGCGCCAGGCCGGTAGCCATCGCCAATTCCGCCATCCATCCAAGTCTGGAACGGTTACCGTGCCGGGCAAGATGGGAGATGAATTGGCCAAGGGAACGGTTGGTAGCATTGTGAGACAGGCTCGATTTGCCCGGAGGCAGCGATGACAGAGTACGCGATTGTGATCGAAGATGCCGGCCAGAACTACTCCGCTTACGTGCCCGATCTACCGGGCTGTGTATCGACGGGTTCGTCTATCGAAGAGGCCACGGCGAATATCCGAGAGGCAATTGCTTTGCACATCGAATCGCTTCGGGAGCACGGCGAAGAGGTCCCTCCACCGACATCCCGCGCGAGCACCGTCCAGGTTGCCTAGGGCGCGCCGTCCGGACCCGAAGATTGCGACTGAGAGAGCCTGATCGCCTTCAAGTTGCCTTCAGGCGAACAATCCCCGCAGTATGAACTCGGTGACCTCGGCGGCGGCATCCGCCCGGGGTATCGGGATCAGCTCGCTGGCCCGTACCGACATCGCCCCGTAGATCTGCTGTCCGATGAGCGAGGTGGCCCGATCGGGTTCCATCGGTCGGAACAGGCCGGAGGACACCCCTTCGAGGTAGAGATTGTCGATCATCCCGGCAATCTCGAGGCCGATGAGGGCCAGTTCGGAACCGACCGCCGCCGAACCTTGGGTCACCGCCTCTTGGGTAACCAGGGCCAAACGGAAGAAGGCGGGGTTGTCATCGAGTCGCTCGAACATCCCCCCGATCAGCGTGCGCAGGCGCTGGGCCGGTTCGGTGTCCCGTTCCCAGTCGACAGCGATGGACTCGAGCAGTTGATTCAGCATCCGCTGGAGACAGGCCCGCAGCAGTTCGTCACGGTTGGCGAAGTAGACATAGACGGTGGAACGAGCCACCCCGGCTTCGGCGGCGATCTCGTCCATGGAGACCTCGGTGGTCCCCCGCTCACCGAACAGCCGCCGAGCCACGTCGATGACCTGATCACGCCGGAAATCCCGGATGACCTCTTTGAGGTTGTCCGACGATTTACGCGCTGCCACCTACGACGACACGCGGGCTGCGGGCGTAAACGCCACCGGGATGTGTTTCACGCCGTTGATGAACTGAGACTGTAACCGCTGCACATCACCATTGAGCCTGATGTCGGGGACCCGATCGAGGAGGTGCTCGAACATGACCCGTATCTCCATCCGGGCCAGGTTGGCCCCCAGGCAGAAGTGGGGGCCGCCCCCGCCGAAGGCAATATGCGGGTTCGGATCGCGGGTGATGTCGAAGGTGTGAGGATTCTCGAAGACCGTCTCATCCCGGTTGCCGGAGACATGGAAGAACACCACTTTCTCGTCCGCTCCGATCTTCTGACCGCCGAGCTCGAAGGCACTGGTGGTCTGGCGGCGGAAGTTCATCACCGGGGTCACGAAGCGCAGCATCTCCTCGACCGCCGAGGGCAGCAACGACCGATCGCGGCGGAGCAGGTCCCACTGGTCAGGATTCTCGAAGAAGGCCACCATGGCCCCCGAGATCAGGTTGCGGGTAGTCTCGTTGCCGGCCACGGTGAGGAGCAGAAAGAAGAGCTCGAGTTCGAAGTCGGAAAGCTTCTCACCCTCCATCTCCACGTCGGAGAGCACGCTCATCAGATCGTCCTGCGGATCCGCCCGCTTCTGCTGGAAGAGCTCGGATGCATAGGCGTAGAGCTCCATGGAGGCAACTTGGGCATCCTCGGCGGCGTTCTGGTACTCGGCATCCTGGTGGCCGACCATCCGGTTGGACCAGTCGAACATCTTGTGCCGGTCCTCATTGGGGACACCCAATAACTCGGCGATCACCACCAGGGGCAGTTCGGCGGCGATGTCGGTCACGAACTCGGCCTCGCCGGCCTCGATGACGGTGTCGAGGATCCGGTCAGTGGCGGCATGGATGCGATCGTGCAGTTGGGCCACCATGCGGGGGGTGAAGCCCTTGTTCACCAAACGGCGGTAGCGGGTATGTAGCGGGGGGTCCATGTTCAACATCACCAGCTGCTGTTGGACCAGCACCTCTTCTTCGAGCTCCCAGATGAAGGTGGCCTTGTTGTGCGACGAGAAGTGCTCGTGGTCGCGATTGACGGCCACGCACTCGTTGTAGGAGGTGACCGCCCAAAAGCCCGGACCGTCGGCTTCCTCGTGCCACCACACCGGGGCGTTGTGCCGCAAAAAGGTGAACCACTCGTGGGGTACGCCGTCGACGAAGTATTTCGAGTCGGTCAGGTCGATGTGGTTGAAATCGATAGCGGTTTCCGCCATGTCGGACGCTCCTCCAATAAATCGGACACACTGTCCGAAGAATCAGATAGTAGTCCGACGGGCGCGGGTGTCAACGCGGGCGCGGGTTGGGCGGCCCCAACCGTGCAGGTCAGGCCCAGTCGATCTGGCCGTCGATGACCACCAGCGGCTTTTCGGTGACCACGAAGTCGAGGTGGTCGAGGTCGAGGAAGTTGGCCAGGTCGGCCATCACCTCGGGGAAGTCGTCCTCGGCCATATGGGCGTGGTACTCGGCCATGGAGGGGAACCACTGCACGGTGACCCCGTCGTAGCCCAAACGGTCGTCATCGCCCCGATAGTCGTCGAGGGGACGGGGATTCTGCTCGTACCGGGTCACGTGGCTACCGCTACGGGACCGGACGATCAACGGTCCGTGCTGATTCCTCCAATGCGCATGGAACTCGGCGGGGGTCATCCCCTCCTTGCGCTTCAACAGACACGTCAACTTCACCATCGACGTCACTCCCTCGTTCGGCTCACCACCCCGGTGAGGCTGACCGAGGCTTCACCCAACCGGTCCCCACACGCAAAACAGCCGGCCACCCGGTCCCGGTGTCTCCGCCCGTCGGGAATGAAAGGTCAGTCGGCCAGCGTGGCGCAGAAGAGGTCGGTGATGTACGGCATCAGGATGGGCTCGTCGAGGGAGCCGGCGAAGGCGTCCACCTCGGAGAGGAACGCGGCCCGTTCGTCGTCGGGGAGGATTTGTACGTAGCTGCGGGAAGCCACCTGATCCAACAAGCACTGTCGATCGAGCGCCTGTACAAACGGGAACCTGGTGCGGATGACCGGTCCGAAGAGGTGGCTGGCCTCGATGATCGGGGAGAAGTCCATGCCCGCCGAATACGGCATGCACCGATCCCATCGGGTCATCCGGGCCAACTCGACCATCGCCGGATCGGCTTGGTCCCGTTCGTTCCAGACCAGGCACAGACCACCACCGGGCCGGAGTACCCGGGCGATCTCGGCCAATGAGATCGGGGCGTCGAACCAGTGGAAGGCCTGGGCCACCACCACCGCGTCCATGGAGTTGGCTGCCAGCGGAATGGCCTCACCGACGCCGGCGACCACCGCCGCCTGTGGGACCACCCGGCAGAGAACCTCCCGCATCGACGGCGACGGCTCCACCGCTACACACTCGGCTCCAAAGGGGAACAGTTCCCGGGTGAGTTTGCCGGTGCCGGCGGCGAGGTCGGCGAGCCGAGTCCCCTCTCTGATGCCGAGCCGGTCCACCAGGTGTGCGACCGCGTCGTCGGGGTATCCGGGCCGGGCCCGCTCGTACGCGTCAGAGGCGGTTTCAAAACCGATCCTCCCCTGTGCCCCTCGTCCGGATCCGACACGTTCTCCGGGTCCACTCACGCCGAAGATGGTACGACAGTCGGATAGCGTCACGGGGTGTCCGCTCACGACCCGCATCCCGACCAGGCCGCCGATGTCAGAAGTCCCTCGTCCCCGCCGGTTGGACCTGTGACGGTTCCTCCCGCCACCCGGCCATCGCCGGAACAGCTCCGGGGCCGGCGCCGGCGACGCTGGCTCAACTCGGCAGTCAACTACGGGTGGGAATGGCTGGGGGTCCACGGCGCCACCGGGCCCGCCAGCCCGAAGGCCGCCCGATTCGGCTCATTCGGCCAGGGCAGCTATGTGGCCTTTCCCCCCGGAGCAGTGTTCGGCGAGCGATGGATCCATATCGGCGACAACACCCTGATCGGAACCAACGTCTGCCTCTCCGCCGGGATGGTTCCGGGTCAGCAGATGGTCTCCGACCCGGTGGTGCGGATCGGGAATCGCTGCATGATCGGTCGCGGCAGTCACATCGTCGGCCACTTCTCCATCGAGATCGGCGACGATGTTCACACCGGCCCCTACGTCTACATCACCGACCAGAACCATGGGTACGAGGATCCCGA
Organism: Acidimicrobiaceae bacterium; assembly: GCA_003152015.1. Classification (GTDB taxonomy): domain Bacteria; phylum Actinomycetota; class Acidimicrobiia; order Acidimicrobiales; family RAAP-2; genus DASZIT01. Next base: position 11,345 of record PLZF01000039.1, read on the forward strand.
CGAGGTGGTGCACTCCCAGATTCCGACGGACAAGCCGGTGCGGATCGGGACCGGCAGTTGGCTGGGCACCGGGGCGGTGATCCTCCCCGGTGCCGTCCTCGGGCGCAATGTGGTGGTGGGTGCGGGGTCGGTCGTCCGGGGCACATTCCCCGATCACTGTGTGATCGCCGGAGTCCCGGCCCGGATCGTTCGGCGCTACGCCCCCGGATCGGGGTGGATCTCCGAACCGGCACCCTGACCGGGCACCTTCAAAGCTGCCCCGAGTTACTGCTGGGCCCGGTGCGGTCCAGTGCGGATGGGCACCTTCGACGTGAAAGGGCCACCCCCCTCCGATGCTCCCGCTCAATGCCGGACATCTGGAAGTCGTCGAAGGCAGGGCCGGCAGGTTGGCCAAGGCTTCCACGGTCCGTCAGCCCGACACACCGGATGGTGTGAGGGGAATCGAGAGCCCGAAGGGGGGCAGCATGCCGACGTTCAGTCATACCGGGAACGGGGAACCCGGACGGTGCAATGCACACGAACGTCGACAACGGGTGAGGTTCGGAGCCGGTCGGGATAGTGCCAATGGTGCCCATGGGAATCCGGCTTCCAATCAGATCCGTCATGTCCACCTCCCGCGCCGTCTTCGTCGGCTTGCTGCCGATGCCTCTTGTTAAGAGGAACGCCACAGGCTCGGCAACATGGCGAAATTGGATGAATCGAAATCCGATCGCAAGGTACGCGCTGTCAGTGAGTTTTTCACTACGGGTGGTGATAAAATTCAAGTTAGTTCGCAGGATGCCGATACAACCAACAGGATAGGACGGGAGATGCACCAGGCATCCGACCACAGAAGTACAATTTGGTATCGGGCGACGGCGGTCAGTCGGCAGAGCCCGATCCTTCGACGATCCGGGAAGCATTGATGATCCAACCTGTTGCTCCGTTCGAGGAGCCGTGGCCGAACGATGAAATACAGATGGTGGTCGACGCCGTTCACGCGGCAGTGGCGGCCCCGCGCCCGCTGGCCGGTAACGGCCGACACGGGACCGGCGGACGGTCGGTGGTTCCCGGCGTCGACGGTGGCGTCATCGAGACTTCGCTCACCGAAGCCGGCCGAAGATGGGCGCTCGCCCACCAGTCGGCGTCGCTGATGCGTAGCCGGCTCGATGCGCTCGAGATTTCACTGGACAAGGATCTGGACACCGGAACCGAAGCCGACCGGGCCGCCTATCGCCGCGCCTGGCGCGCCGTCACCGACGCCGCCACCTGGACCTCGCTCAATCAGTTGGAACAGGCGGCACTGCTCGACCCGCTCACCGGTGTGGGTAACCGGCGTGCCCTCGACATGATCCTCACCAGCGCCATGTCCGGGGCCCGTCGACTGGGTTCCGAGTTGGTGGTGGTGGCGATCGACCTCGATGGCCTCAAACGCATCAATGACACCGGTGGGCATGGCGAAGGGGACAGGGTCCTCATTGCCCTGGTTGACGGCATCGGAGAAGGCCTCCGAACTTCCGACATCGTGTTCCGGACCGGCGGAGATGAATTCGCCATTGTCCTGCAGGGCATCGGATTGGGTGAGGTTGACTCCCTGATGCGACGAATTTCGCGTGGCGATACACCCGCGTTCACCTGGGGAGCCGCCACACTCACCGATGAGCATCACCAGCCAGCCGAGTTGCTCGAGGCCGCCGATGCCGAACTCTACCGCCGACGCGGAGTCGAACGGGCAGTTGTGGGACGAACCTTAGGAACGGCTGCGGCGGGAGCGGCTGCGGCGGGAGCGGCGGGAGCGGCGCGAGCCGCGGGAGCCGCGGGAGCCGNNCGGGAGCCGCGGGAGCCGCGGGAGCGGCGGGCATGGTGGTGGACCTTCATCATCCCACCGGGTCGGTCAGGTCGCGGATCTCCCGGAGGGCCGGCGTGGCTGTGGCCGCCGGCGTGGTTGCCCTCGGCGGAGCGTTCGCCGTCGTCAACTCCCTCTCGCCGGCCGCGCACCTGAGTACGGCCATCCGTCCGAGCCCCCACACCCCGTCCAACGGGTCAACCGGCACCTCGCCCTCCGCAACTCCGACCACCTCGCCTTCACCCTCGGCGACGTCGTCGCCGACCGGTAATGCGGCCAACGTCCACCTGGCCAACGTGGTGACAACGGGTGGGACAGATAGCACTCCGGTGGCAGCCACCACTGGTGCCCACACCCCTGGCGGCGCCACCGGCACCTCGGTCGGGCAGTCGCCACCGGCCAGGTCCCCGACTCCACCACCCCCTCCGACGACCTCGAGTCCGCCCCCGGCATCTGGATCGTCGCTCCAGGGCGTGGTGGTCGGTCTCGAGGGAACCGTGAACCCTACGGTCTTCAGTCTGGTGAGCCTGCTCTGACACGTGGTGTCCCCATTGCCTCGTGTTAAAACCTCCGGCAAGGGCAATTCGTTGCCTCACGAAAAACCTCCGCCTGGATCCGTGAGTTGAAGGCCCTGTTGACACGTGGTTTGACATGATGGGCAACGAGCACCTGATCCACGAGGTTCGCTACAACTACCGGCTCCACAAACTCGAGATAAGCGAACCGCATCCTCCCGTTGGTCATCCGACCTGATCGGAACCTGAACGATGGTCGGGATTGGGTCCCGGCCTCTCTCCGGGACCTCGTGGTGCAACGCCCGAGTTGGCGTCTGAACCGGTTCGGACATCCGGGACAAGCGGGAACTGGTGGGTCCCTGATCTGTACAATCGAGTGGTAGTTTTGTACAATACTCAGCATGGCAACAATGGCAGTCAGCGAAGCCCGGGAACGACTCTCCGAAGCGGTTGAGACCGCCCGCACAGAAGCGGTCTTCCTGGAGCGATACGGCCGCCCGGCCGCTGTGCTCGTCAGCCCTGAGCGCTACGGGGAACTGATGGAGGCACTCGAGGAAGCGGAAGATGTCGAGGCCTTCGACGCCGCGATGGTTGAGGAAGGCGCCAATATCCCCTGGGGAGAGGTCAAGGCCGATCTCGGCTGGAAGTGACCACGTACCGCATCGAGGTCCGTCCCGCCGCAGCACGGGCGCTACGTAAGCTCGACCCGGACGTTCGTCCGCGCATTCAGGGAGCGATTGCTCTCCTTGCCCACGACCCACGGCCGCCGGCCGCCCGGCCTCTGCGGGGTCGACCGGGTTTCCGGGTACGGGTGGGTGACTACCGCATCATCTACACGGTTGCTGACGACGTGCTCCTGATCGTGGTTGTGGCTCTCGGACATCGTCGGGAGGTTTATGACCGATAGCCGGGCGTAGCCAAGCGGGGGGTGGTGGGGGTGGTGGGGAGAAGCTCACCGCCGCCATCCGATGCCAACGACCGGACCGCAGACTGTGGGCGACCGGTTCGTAGTGCGTGACCCAAGGTCCACTCTCCACACTGATCTGGGACGACGTGTCAGAGTGCGAAACACAATCCGAACCAGCAGGGCGTCTGCCCGTCGAGCTTTCGGGCGACCCGCCAACGCTCAACAGCTTCATCGTTCGGGGTGGCCCGATGGAGCCTGTCCTTGGGGGGTGGCTCGGTCTGTCGCCAGGGTTGCCTGGGTGGTCATGTCTGCCGCCCGTTGACGTCTGCGCCGAGAAGAACGCCCGGCGCTGCCACCCATAGGCTCACCGGACTCCAGCCGGTCCACCCGTGCGAGGACGGTATCGATCACCGGCCCGCTCGGCCAGCCCGAGGTGAGCGTGGCGTCCAGGTTCTCAATGGCCATTTTCAGGCCGGCGGCGAGCACTGCGAGTGCCGCATCGACATCCGCGTGCAAAAGCCCCATCGCTACCCCCTCTACGAGCAGTGCTTCCCGATCGACCTCGGCGAGGGTCGATTGTGGGCCGATGGGTGCCGCCATCCTCCCGCTCAGGTCCGGATAGACGAGCGTGCAGATCGAGTCGTAGAAAGGGGACAGCCTGACGGAACCGCCGTCGAGGAGAACCGAGTAGTTCTTCCCATGGCCGTCCTCGTCGCCCACCACCGTGCGGAAAGCAACCTGCCTGAACAGTTCGCCGACAGCCTCGCTCGGCGAGTCCGCCAATCTCCTCAAGAGGCGAGCCATTCGCTCAGATGGCCGACCGATCTGGTACTTGTCGACAGGGCGCATGCCGAGTGCCTGGCACAGATCCTCTTGGTGGTACCGCACCACCCGGTCGCCGACAGTGCGGCGGTCATACCGCTCGACTACGAGCACCGACGTGCCGTCGATGTCTTCCACCCAAGTCGGCCAGTCGGTCAAGCCCGCCGAGCGGGCCAGGCGCATGATGAGCGCTTCGTTTTCTGCGCTGTGGGGCCAGCGCGCGGTCGGCTTCAAGATGTGCGTCGACGCAGCCCCGTCGTGCGGCTCGAACCACCTCCCGTAGAACCGTGCCAGCAAGAACTTCGGCTGGGCACCCGCCAGAGACATACGGACTCCGCGATCAGGGTCGGCACCGAGAGGATGCGTCGGTAGGTCATGCAGGATTGCCGCAAGTTCCGTCTGGTCGAGGAGTCGGTAACTACCCTGATCCGGACGGTCGTGGGCTCCGGACGGCACGATGGCCACAGCTCCGGCGCACTCTCTCCCGTACTCCGCCAGCAACGACACGGCGTCAGCCGGCGTCGCGGGAGCCCCACCCTGCAACCGGACACGACGCAGGCGCGCCGCCATCGTCTGAAGTGCTCTCCCCTCAGGAAGCAGGCCCTCCAGGAATGAACGGGCCTTCGCCGGCTCCGACGGCCCAGGCGTCGGCAGCGAACACGACAGCAGCGGAACCTCGTCCCCCACCGCCGCCACGACACTCTCCTCGTAGACGATCGATACCTTCCGACCACGATCTCGCTCTCGGGTCCGGGCAATGAGCTGGTCACCCAGCCAGATGTCCAGGTCCATCAGCGCCCCCTTGGGCGAACCGCCAACTCCAAGCCGAGCGTTGCCAGCGCGTCGAAGATCAACTCCAGCGCCCGGGTCTCGTGCCCACCCTCCAGCGCGACGATCGCCTGTCGCGTTGCCCGCGCTCGTTCCGCGAGCTCGGCTTGGGTAAGGCCGGTCTGTTCCCGGGCGCGGCGGATCGTCCTTCCGAGCGCCTCGGGCGAACGGATCGGCGTCAAGCGGCCTTCCGGATCGTATGTCGGCATAATCTGACATTACCGCGTTACTGCCGTAATGTCACAGTTCCGTGACACCTCTAGGAATCCCCTTGTTGCCGCGCGCCTCAACTCCTATGCCGCGGTGGTGGGACTCGAGCTCGTACTGTCATCCCAGGCTGACGATTGGTCCGGCGATCGTGGAGTTCCTACGAACGGGGTGACGTTCAGGGTGGCCGGGCTCAACCGGTCGGTCGCCGATGCCGGATGGAGCCAGTTCCGCCAGATCCTCCAGTGCCAAGCGACGAAGGCCACAAAGGTGATCGTGGTGTTCTCGGCGAAGGACACCACCCAGCGTTGTAGCCGTTGCGGAGAGAAAGCCGATCCCCGCCTGGAGTTGTCGGACCGGGTCTTTCGGTGCCGGGCATGTGGCCTCGTTCTCGGACGAGACCGCAACGCTGCCCGGAACCAGAACCCGGACCCGGACCGTCCGAGGCCGGGTGGCGGGACTGAACCGCCCGGAACAGACCCGGTCGGCGCCGACGGCACCAAGTCCAAGATGCCCATGGGAGCCGAGGCAGCCTGAGCCCCGAAATCCCACGGCTTCAGTCGTGGGAGCAGTCAAATCCCACGCGCCAGCTTGATGAGCCACCAGAACCAACCGTGCTGGTAACAGCAAGTATCGCGGTGCGGGCCCATTCGCTGCTTATTGCGCGAGAACCGTCCGTCTCTGGTTTCTATCGGGACCGGCTACCGCCTTCAGAACGTTCGGGCTGCCGGCAATCCAAACCTCAACAGCCGAGGAGGTTCTGGAGAGGGGGGCACGTGGTGGTGGTGGTCGGCGGTTGGGTAGTGGTGGTGGTCGGCGGTTGGGTAGTGGTGGTGGTCGGCGGTTGGGTAGTGGTCGTCGGCGGTCGGGTGGTGATGGTGGTCGGCGGTCGGGTAGTGGTCGTCGGCGAGGTGCTTGTAGTGGTGGAGTTCCCCGCCGGTGCCGATGTGGACGGGGGCTGTGAATGGGAAGATGTTGATGAAGGAGAGTTACTGGGTGCCAACGGTCCGGCGGTGTTCGATCCCGCTAACAGTGCAGTTGCCGGGCCTCCGACAACGCTCCCCGAAGCTTTGCTGGTCGAAGCTTGGCTCGGTCCGGAAGCAGACCCAGTGGTGCCTGAGGCTGACGACACCGGACGTAGCTCTCCCCAGTCCTTCATATTCGACCCCGCACCGTGGTTGGCGGAGACGCTACTTGTGCCGGGAAGGGAGGCCGAAACCGAACTTCCGGCGCCACCCGCCACCACCCCAACGCCCAGACTGATGACCGCGCCCCCCACCACCAAGGCGGTTCCGAGACGTCGTCGTAGGAACTCGCCAACTCCGAGAGAAGCCACCGCGGCCACCCGGATGGCGTAGACCAGTCGGGATACCAGGGGCTTCACCCAGCCGGCGACCGAAGCGGCCAACCCGGCCAGGACCATCAGCAACGCCGGTGGCGCTTTTGCGGAAGATTTGGTGGCGGTGATCGTGCCGGCCGAAGTGGGAGTTGCCGTGTCGGTTGCCGAGGCTGGATCTCCAACCCATGCAGCCGCACCGGGCGAGTGCCGACCGCGTGGCGGTGCCTGACGCACTTTCCCTCTCTCACCCATGCGTCATCCCTCATGTTCGGATAGTCACTACGGAACCTGTTACTCCGAGGGTGACCGTCTGGTCGTATACCCCCGGGTCATAGCCGCCTGAAACGGTGATCCTAGTCGTCAGGGTCACCGTTGCGGCCGCGCCCCCTTTGGAGTCGATGGCCACGTTGAGCGGGGAGTCGTGCCCGGTGATGCTGGCCCCTTCCAGCGGCTTGGGCATCACTACCCCCGGAGCGATGGCGGACCACCAATCGGCCCGGTTCTGTTCGGTGACATGAATTCCACCGAACTACGCCTGAAGCCCAGCCGCCACCAGGCTCAATGGCTCCGGGGACTGTTGAAACGCCTGGGAGGTCTCGCCGGTCAGGGACATCGAACCCATCGGGGTCTCGTTCTGGGTGAGGGTCAGTCCGTCATGGGCCAGCACCACCGCGGTCCCATGTTCACCGGGCCAGACCGAAGCCGGTGGGTGTCCTGCCGCCACGGACAACTCGGCATCGTCGGTACGCTGCTCAACCGGCGCCGACAACCCGAGGGTGGGGATGCCGAGAACACCGGCCAGCTGGCCCATCTGTGGAGTTGATTCCACGCACGGACGATCAGTTCTCTCCACTCCCCCGGATCGGGTGCAATCGGCGGATCGGATGGATTTCCCGAATTCGGCAGATATTGGGCAGATAGTGGGCAGACGCAGCCAACCCGCGCTTCCTATTTGTCTCGCTATTTGTCTCGAATTGCCCTAACCTTTGGAAATGGCCCTACTTCGGTGGGGTGCTGTCCAGGGAACGGACAGGTGTGGAGAGCGTTCTAACGGGGTATTACGGGGATTCACGGGGTTTTACGGGGAGGTTGGGCGCATGGCGCTCCGGCATGACGACGTAGAGCAGGTAGAGCAGGTCGATCAGGAAGATCGATTTACGGAGGGACTGCTCCCTACGACTACCCCGTCGCGCGACGGAACCGTTGACGTGACCCGAGACAAACTACTGGTAGAGCGCTGCCAAGCGGGGGATCGTCAAGCCTTCGACCAGCTCTATCTCCGCTACCAGCGCAGGCTCCACCGATTCTGCATGCAGCGCCTGGGCGAGGCTCACGATGCTGAAGATGTCGTGCAAGAGGCGTTCGTGCGGGCATGGCGCGCCCTGCCCCGATTCGCCGGGGAACGTCGCTTCTATCCGTGGCTGACAGTGATCGCCGCCAACCTGTGCGTCGACACCTTGCGGCGACGGGCGCGGCTCACCCCCGTCGAAGAGTCACGGATCACCGCCTCGGACACTGGTACTTACGACATCGAAGACGCCGTACTTCACGAGGTCGACTCGAAGATGGTGGCCACCGCATTTGGCCAACTGTCGAGTCGGCACCAACGGGTCCTGCAGCTACGTGAGGGCTCTGCCTGGTCCTACCGGAAGATCGCCGAACACGAGGGCGTCGGAGTCACCGCGGTGGAAACTCTGCTGTGGAGGGCGCGTCAGGCTCTCAAGCGTGAGTTCCTCATGCTCGACGAGAAGGGGAGCAAGGTGGGCGCTCTCATCGGGTTCTTGGTGGTGCTCCCCGCCCGCATGGTCGCTCGTCTGCACAAGGCCGCCAGGCATGCCGCCGACGGCTTCAGCCATACGGTCGGCGGCGCTAAACACGCCGTCGGTTCACTTGGAACCGGGTCGTCCAAATTTGGGACCTCCGGTGCCTTCGGGATATTCGGGCCTTCGGTAGCCGCGGCTACCGGTGCGGTCGCCCTCAGTGTCGGGACGGTTCTCATGTTGCCGGTCGCTGGCGCCGTGGGTGGAGCCTCCACCGGCTCACCGAGACCGGTGCCGGTCGCCACGGTTGTGCCGACACTGGCTACGCCGCTCGTCGGTAACACGAACACGAGTGCCGGTACGAATGGATCAACCGGGGGCCCGAGTACCGCGTCGGGTTCGACTGGTGCCAGTGGACTCACGGGAAGTGGCGGAAATGGGCTGGCCGGGGGAATCCTCGGATCAGGAGCCGCTTCCGGCGACGGATCGGGCGCCGTGGGTGCCATCGGCTCGGCGACCGGCGGACCTATCGTCGGACCGGTCGAGCAACTCGGGTCGGCGGCCAAGCCCACGGTTGAAACGGTGAGTCCCAGCCTGGCCCCTGTGGCGAACGGATTTGAAAATCAGCCGAGCGTGATCGGTGGTGCAATTTCCTCGGGAAACAGCGCCGTCAATGGAGCGTCCTCCACGCTCGGACTGCCCTGAGCCTCGGGTCCGAAGCCTCGGGTCCTAACTGGCGGCCTCTTCGGCGCTGCTGGGGATAACGGGGTTTGATGGAGTAGACGGAGTAGTCGCTGGTCGGTCAAGCGTTTCATCCGCGTCGAAAGTGACGGTTGGCGACGTTCCCAGATAGCGGCGGCCCCAGGTGGTGGTTTCGCCAGGTGACCAGGTCCTCCGAGGTCCGTTCCCGTGGGATCGATTGATCAGCGGTCGGTTGAGGAAAGGCCTGTTGGCCCGGGTCTGGCTGGACAGGGTCTGGCTGGACAGGGTCTGAAGGCGGCGAGAGTAGTTGTGTCGGATTGGCGAGCCCGTGACGGCGGAGGACTTCGGTTGCCTCCGCCCGCCCGGCGGCGATGAGGGCCTCTGTCTCCGAGAAGTCGGTGTAGCCGCGTGAGGAAACTCCTCCGCCGGAGAACACGATGACCTCGACCCCGTCGGGTAGCCGAGCCAGTTCCCGGCTGAATCGAGAGTGGACAGAGATGAACAGCGCGCTGAGCATCACCTCGACCGGACGCTTCGAGGGCGGAGGTGTGAACGTCAGAGGTCCACACAGAAGCACCAAGATTCTCGTGGCGCCGGCGTCGATCGCCCGGCTGATGGGCACGTTGTCGACCACCCCGCCGTCCACCAGGCGGTCACCATCGATCTCCACCGGGGGGAAGATGGCCGGGATCGCCGCTGAAGCCAGGATTGCCTCCACCGCGGGTCCGGACATCAGCCAGCGTTCTCTTCCATCGGCAATCGACGCCGCCACTACCTCGAAGGGAATGACCGCGTCCTCGAGGCGATCGAAGGTAATCCCGTCCTCGATGATTTTGCGGAGGCCCGTGTTGGGATGCATTGACTCGCGCTGTTGGAGGTACTGCCAGGGCCCGTGCACGAACCGGGACGGATAGACGTCGTCACCGGTGATCCCTCGCCAAATGCGGGCAATACGCTCAACCCCCTCGAGAGTGGGGTCGCCGGCGAAGGCGGCACCGTTCACCGCTCCGACCGAGGTGCCGTAGATACGGTCGGGCACAAAACCGTTCTCAGCCAGCACCTGGAGCATTCCCACCTGCGCCGCCCCTCGAGTACCGCCTCCCGCCAACACCAGCGCGGTGAGCGGGGGCTCTGGCCCCTCGGGTTTGTAGGCCAGGTCTCCGCGCTCGGCCAACCATGCCTGTCGGGCGATTGCCCCTCGTTTGAGGGTGAAACGCACGATCGACACCGCCAGAACCAGAAATGCCACCACAAACAGCGTGAATCCGACGGTGAACAGAGTGTTGGACGCAGCCGGGATCATCGTCGAAAGGCTATAGGGACTGCTCCTCCATCGGTGTGTCACAGCCATCCGCCACACTTCTCCCATGCTCGTGATGGACATAGACAGACGAGAGGAGAAGGGCGGAGCGGCACGGCGCGAGACGGCCGAATCCAAGTCGAGGGTCATGGGAAGTTGGACACCACTGGCTGGGGACGCGCTCCTCGACCGGCTCCGGGTCACCGGTCGTCCCCGGCCCTTGGCCGACCCCGATCGGGCTGCGCGCCTACGGGAAACCATCGAGCGCGGGCTTGCCCAGGGCACCGTCGCCAACCAGGGAGGACCCCGGGACCAGTCCCCCAGCCCCACACCACTGGTCATCACCAAGGATCGGTTGACCCGGGCGCTGAGTCCCGGCGTTCATCACGATGCCATCGGGTTCGGGGTGCAACCTCCCACCACGCCGATGGCATGTGGTGCGCTGATCGATGTGCTGTTTCGCCAGCTTGTGACCATCGGTTCGATCGGCGACCCGATGAGCGACGGCCTGGCCGCACTGGCCCTTGATGACAGACAGGCCCACCTGATCGCGTGGATCGACAGCTTGTCGGGGACAGAACGAGGAACGCTGGCCGCCGAGGTCGATCGCCAGTCCATTGCCTTGGTCAACCGGTGGCCAACGCTCGACCCGGCGTGGCTCCCCCGCACCCAACTTCCGATCCGGGTCGATGTCGCCGCAGGGGCGGTCGAGCTATCAGGGAGAGTGGACCTCGCCATCGGACGGCCCGGGCTGAACGTTGCATCCGTCGCCATCGTTGAGGTCAAGTCCGGGACACGACGTCCCGAACACCGAAAAGATCTGCACTTCTATGCGCTTATCGAGACGCTGAGGAGTCCGGCACCCCCGTTCGTCGTGGCGACGTACTACACCAGGACGGGCGAATTGGATATCGATCCGGTCAGCGACGAGCTCCTCGCCGCCGCGGTTCGACGCACGGTGGCCGGGGCCAGGGCCCTGGGTCAGGTGGCGGAGGGAGCCGCACCTTCCCGGCTTCCCGACCAGCAATGCGGAAAGTCTGCGGTGCTGCCCGGCTGTCGCCCGGGTCGACAGCGGGTGACCGCCGACATCGGTGGGTACCGGCGCTGATGCGGGCACATGAGCTCACCGCGGCAATCCTGGCCCCTCCATTGGCGCCGATCGGCCACGGTGACCGCCAACTCGTGCGCCACAACCTGACCAATGCGATTCCGGCCATGGTCGAGAACCTGCCCTTGGGTGATCAGGTGGTAGTTACGCTTGCGATGCTCCGCCAAGTCGCACGGGACCCGGCGGCTCTTTCCCGACCAGAAGAGCCCTTTGCGTGGAAGCCGGCCTTCGTTCGCCGTTCACTGGGCCTGTCCGCCATGGACGCATGCATCAACCACCGTTTCTCGAGTCCGACCGAAGCGGTCGGGCCCATAGCCGATCAGGCAGTTTCCGAGTGGAGTCGGACCGGTTGGCGCACGTTCCACTGGGAACCCTGGATCGCAGCGTTGCATCCCGCCGCCCGATCGGCCGTGATGGCCGAAGCAGCGACCTGGGCCACGACTCTATGGTCGTCCATCGACTGGCATCGTTTCGATAGCCCGCTCGGGCTGGGCGGACCAGACGATCAGTGGGCCTGCACCGCGGCGAGGACGGTTCGCCTCAAGGGTCGATCCGAGTTGCAGGTTCCACTCGAGGCGACGCATGGCGGCGGAGCGGAGAGCACGGCATTGGTGTCGGTGGCCGCAGGGATACCGCGCACCGGCTGGGAGACGGAACTCGGATTTTTGGCCCTGGTGGCGTCATTGAGGTCACCGTCCCGGCCGGTGCCGTCACGGGTGGTGGGCTTGTGGCCCGATGCCGGGCAGTATCGGTCGGTCGACATCACCAGCGGTGTCCTCACCGCCGCCGGGGATCGGGTGATTGCCTGTATCGGCGCAGTTGTAGATGCCCGCATGTCGATGGTGGTGTGAACGGAGCGGAGATGCCGCCGCGTCGGCGGATCGGTGGACATCACCGGATTGACACTGAGTCCAAACGGCCCGTCCGGGCTCAGAACAGCGTCTTGGCCGCTTTGGCGTCGGGTTTGCCCGCCGCGGTCAGGGGGATCTCGTCGACCAGGATCATCTGGCGCGGAATCTTGTACGCGGCAATGAGCGATCGGCAGTGCTCCTGGATAGCTACGAGGGTCACGGCGCCAGCCCCGGGCTTGGGACGAAGAACCACCGCAACCTGTTCACCGAATCGGGTGTCGGCGATACCCACGACGATGGCGTCGTACACGTCGGGGTGGGCTTTCACCGCGGCTTCGACCTCTTCGGGAAAGATCTTCTCGCCACCGGAATTGATGGAGGCCGAGCCCCGGCCGTGCACAGTGATGGTGCCGTCGGCTTCCACAGTGGCCAAGTCCCCGGGCACCGACCAACGGACTCCGTCAGCATCTACCGGGAATGTCGCCGCCGTCTTGACCTCGTCTCTGTAATAGCCGAGCGGGATGCGGCCGGTCTTGGCCAACCGACCGATTTGGCCTTCACCCGGGGTCAGCGGCCGGAGATCGTCATCGAGCACCGAGGTGTCCGCACCCATCACGAACCTGGGCCCAGAGGCGCCACCCTCGACTGACCCGTGCGCCCCGCTCTCGCTCGAGCCGAAATGGTCCAGCACGACGATATTGGGCAGTTGTTGTTGGAGTTCGTCCTTCACCGTCTTGGACAACATGGCGCCACCCGACCCGATGGCCAGCAAGGTCGACGTGTCATAGGTCCCCGGCTCCGCGGAGACAAGCGCCTCCACCAAAGGACGGGCCATGGCATCGCCCACCAGGGCCACCGACACCACACCCTCGTCACCAACCAGGCGCCATAATTCATCGGCGTCGTAGCGGTGCGAGGTATAGAGCACCGCGGTCCCACCCAACATGAAGGCGTTCCATGTCACCCACTGAGCGTTGCCATGCATCATCGGGCCGACCACCAATATCACCACTCGTGCCGCGTCATCGAACGGCAGCCTCCCGGCCAACTCCTCGGCGGAAGAGATGGGCTCCTGTCCCCACCCTCCGCCACCCATGGCGGCGAAGAAGATGTCCTCCTGCCGCCACATCACACCTTTGGGCATCCCGGTGGTGCCACCCGTATACAAGAGATACACATCGTCGGTCGAGCGAGGTCCGAAGTCACGGTCGGGGCTCACCGCCGCGAGCGCCGCCTCGTACTCGATGGTGGGAAGCCCGATATCCACTGCCGGGCCGGAACCATCCTCGATCACGATGAGGAGATGCGGAGCTACGACAGGTGAACCGCCGCTCTCAGCCTCGGCCGTCTCCGCGGGTGGGGCCAACGCCTCGGCCACCAACGGGGACAGGGCTCGCTCGTAGATCAATACCCTGAGGTCGGCGTTGTCGACCACATACCGGAGCTCGGGAGCCACGTACCGGAAATTGAGGTTGACCGGTACGGCCCGGGCCTTGTAACAGCCCAGCATCGACTCGACCCACTCCACGCAGTTGTGAGCCAGTATCCCGACGTGGGCTCCCGGCTCGATCCCCCGGCTTTGGAGAACGTGGGCGACCTGATTGGCCCGCTCGTCCAACTGCCGATAGCTCAGCCGAGCGGTTCCCGCCACCAGCGCGTCACGCTCGGGAACCGTGTCCGCCACCACCTCGAAGAGGTCAGCCAGGTTCAGTGCTCTGTCGGCCATGGGTGTCTCCCCGTCGTCGGTTCCCTCGCGGCGTTCCCGGCCGTCGGCCCGGAGCCGTATCATGCGCCAGTCAACCGGTCACTGTGTAGCACGATCTGCATCACACGATCGGTGGAGCACGATCGGTGGAGCACGATCGGCACAGGATCCGAAAAGGGGCAGCGACATGACAGGTGCGACCACAGGTCAGACGGGCATCGCCGGGCTGTCAGCCCTTATCACAGGCGGCGGCAGTGGCATCGGACTGGGGACGGCTTCCCGACTGGTGGCCGATGGGGCCCACGTGACCATCTGCGGGAGGACCGAAGAGAAGTTGCAACAGGCGGTAGCGACACTGTCCACCGTGGCTGATTCGTCGGCACCGGGGGCGCCGGTGGGGACCGCCCGCTATGTGGTGGCCGACGTCACCATCGAAGAGCAGATCGCCCACGCGGTGGCCGTGGCCGCCGAGGAGCGTGGGCGACTCGACATCCTCTTCGCCAATGCCGGCGGTGCGACCCACATGGGTCCGATCGCCGGCGCCGACCTCGAACAGGTGCGGGCCACGGTGGACCTCAACCTCATCGGGACATTCCTGTGTATCAAGCACGGCGCGCCGTTGATGGGTGCGGGTGTGGGGACCGGGGTAGGAGGCGACGCCCCCGGTGGCGGCTCGATCATCGGCATGTCGTCGGGGGCGGGGGCCTTCCCCCACCGCTACCTCTGGGCCTACGGCACGGCCAAGGCCGGGATCGACATGTTGTGCAAGTACGCCGCCGAAGAGTTGGGCAGTTCGGGCATCAGGGTCAACACCGTGCAACCCGGGATTGTCGACGACGAGCTGATGGCGCCGATTACCGCGGGGGGACCGCTACTCGATGACTATCTCGCCGAGATGCCCATCAGTCGCCTCGGTACCGTCGAGGACATCGCCGCGGCGGTGAGGTTCCTGGCCGGACCAGAGTCATCGTGGATCAGCGGGGAGAGTATGGCCGTCGACGGTGGCCATCACCTGCGGCGCGGGGCCAACTACGGGCTGCTGTTCGGCGAGTAGGCGAGTGCGACGTCAACGGGATCCGTAAGAATGCGCGGCGGTCAGCGGAGAGCCGGGGCAGTGAGCCGCCGTCAGTTCAATGGAACGAAGCAGCGCCTTCGAGCGCCAACAGTTCGCGCTTCATCGGGAGGCCACCCCCGTACCCACCGATGCCTCCCCCCGAGGCGATGACCCGGTGGCACGGAAGGATGATGGCCAGCGGGTTCTTCCCGTTTGCCTGCCCGACGGCCCGGAACGCCTTTGGACTCCCGACCCGACGGGCCAGTTCGGCATAGCTGATCGTCTTCCCATAGGGGATATCGGCCAAGGCGAACCACACACTTCGCTGGAACGGTGTTCCCTGGGGGTCGAGCGCAAGCTCAAAGGACGTGCGTTCCCCGGCGAAGTACTCATCGAGTTGGGTCGCCGCCGCTAGTAGGTGATGGTGGATGGCGATATCTTGGCCACCGTCGTCTGCTTCGGCACCAGCTGGCTGCAGCGGCCTCGCAGCACCGGGCAGGACCAAGTGGGTGAGCCCGTCGTCATCGGCGCACAACATCAACTCGCCGACCGGTGTAGATAGCCGCATCGTCTTGATGGGGGTCGGTTGGTTGTATCGGTGTCCGGAATGTGATTTCCTTGCGGTTTTCATGCGGCGTTGGCTTCTCCTTCGGATTTGGCAGGGGTGGTCCACAAATGGACCATGGCATAGGCCCGCCACGGCCGCCACTTCTCGGCCAGTCGGTTGACGGTGGCGACGTCGTCGTGATGACCGAGCCGGGCGATGGCTCGTCGGACCCCGAGGTCAGTAGGCATAAAAGCATCGGGGAGGCCGAGTGCCCGCATCGAGATATACGCGGTCGTCCACGGTCCGATGCCGGGCAGGTCCAGGAGGTGTCCCTCCAGCTCATCGGGGTCCTCGCCGGGATCGATCCTGACTGTGCCCTCAGAGATGGCGGTGGCCAACGACACGAGGGCGCGGCGCCGGCCGCCGGGCATGGCGAAGGCGGGATCACCCGCGGCGGCGATCTCGCCCGCGGTCGGGAAAAGATGGGTGAGGGGTGGCCGGGGATTGACCAGCGGCCGACCGGCCAGTGCCACCAACCGACCCGTGACCGTGCGGGCTCCCGCCACCGATACCTGTTGACCGATGACCGCCCGCACGGCCAACTCCGCGCCATCGACGGCACCGGGCATGCGCTTGCCGGGGGTGTGCCGGACGGACGAGCTCAGCAGTGGGTCCAGCGAGAGGGTCTCGTCAATGGCCATCGGATCGGCATCGAGATCGAGCAGCCGGCGGCACCGGGTCACCGCCGCGGTCAGATCGCGGAGATCTTGTAGGTAGAACGTCGACCTCACGCACCCGACGTCGGGTCTGAGCTCAACGATCCCCTCGCCGTGGGGAAGGTCCAGGCTTCGCAGAAAGGTCCCGTCGACGTACGCCTCGACACCGGGTACCGCCCGCATACCGAGGAAGGCAAACAGGGACCCGGCGTCGAACGGTGCCCGATAGGGGAGCCTGAGCTGAATCGCCCCGGCGCCCGCGTCGCCGCGGACCTTGCTCTGCCGGCGGATCTCGGTCGGTGTCTTGGCGAAGATCTCCTGAATGGTTTCGTTGAACTGGCGAACACTGGCGAATCCGGCGGCGAAGGCTGCGTGGGCGACGGGTAGATCGGTCGTCTCCATCAGGACCCGGGCGGTTTGGGCCCGTTGGGCTCGTGCCAGTGCCAGGGGGCCGGTCCCGACTTCTGCTACCAGGACACGCTGCACCTGGCGCACGCTGAAACCCAGATGTTGGGCCAAACCGACCACGCCCTCCCGATCGACGATTCCGTCGGCAATCAACTTCATGGCCCGGGCGACAACATCAGCCCGCATGTCCCATTCGGGGGATCCGGGTGACGCATCGGGACGGCAGCGCATGCACGCCCGGAACCCCGCCTGCTGTGCCGACGCCGCGGTGGGATAGAACCGCACATTGCTGCGTTTGGGGGTGATGGCCGGGCAACTCGGGCGGCAGTAGATATGGGTCGAGGTCACCCCGGTGAAGAACCACCCGTCAAAACGGGTGTCCCGGCTCTTCACCGCTCGATAACAACTGTCGAAGTCTTGGATCACAACCCTCAGTTTTGCACTGTTGGTGGGCGATTTCTAGCGGAAATCGGACATGGGGACTGGCGGGTGGGCATGGGCTTCGCGAACGATGCACCCGGGTCCATCACCCTGGCGCATTCGACATCAGCGACAATGGGGTGATGGGCCACGGATCAGGTCACGGATCAGGTCACGGACATTCCGGCCACCACGACGGCCACCACGACGGCCACCACGACGGACACCACGACGGACACCACGACGGACACCACCAAGCCGGTTTGATCCCGCGCATCCGATCGGTGTTCGTCCCCCATCGACACGACGCCGCTGACAGCATCGATCACGCCCTCGAAGCCAGCGACGACGGAATCCGGGCGGTGAAGATCTCGTTGGTGGTCCTGGCCGTGACAGCTGGCACCCAGGCCGTCTTCGTGGCTATCAGTGGGTCGGTCGCCCTGTTGGGTGACACACTTCACAATCTCTCCGACGCACTCACCGCCATTCCCCTATGGCTGGCGTTCAGCCTCGGCAAGAGGCCGCCGACACGTCGCTTCACCTACGGCTATGGGAGATCGGAGGACCTGGCCGGCATCGCGGTGGTGATCCTTATCGCCGTCTCCGCGGCTCTCACCGCCTGGCAGGCGGTGGAGCGGCTCATCCACCCCCGAGTGATCCACGATCTACCGCTGGTCATGGTGGCGGCGATGGTCGGAGTAGTGGGTAACGAGGTGGTGGCGCAGTACCGGCTTCGGGTCGGCCGACGGATCGGATCGGCGGCGCTGGTGGCGGACGGGCTTCACGCCCGAACCGACGGCGTCACCTCCTTTGCCGTGCTCGTCGGGGCCATCGCCGTGGCATTCGGCGCTCAACGGGCCGACGCCGTGGTGGGTCTACTGGTCAGTGCGCTGATTCTGCTCGTCCTGACCCGGGCGGTTCGCAGCGTGGGCGCACGACTGATGGATGCCGTCGATCCGACCTTGGTGGCCGACGTGTCGGCGGTGGTGTGTGGGGTTGACGGGGTGATCGATACCGGTGACATCCGCATCCGTTGGGTCGGACACCGACTCCACGCAGAAATCCGAATCGTCGTCGACCGGACCCTGAGCGTGGTCGAGGCACACGACGTGGCCGAGCGCACCTATCACGCCCTCTTGCACGAGATCCCCAAACTCAGCGATGCCATCGTCCACACCGACCCAGCCAGTCCCGAGGGCACCGACCCGCACTCGGTCACCGCCCACCACCACCATCACCGAGACCATTGAGTTTCGTTCTGTTGGTGGTGACGACCGGGCGGAACCGGCAGCTGTCCAGTGTCTAGGTCTAGGTGTGCCGCCGGCTAGTTGCCGCCGAGGATCCCGGAGAGTTCACTTTTCGGGTCGAACGCCCCGAGAGAGGGAAGACCAGGGGCGGATGAGCTACCGGTCAGCACCCCACCCAGATAGTTGGCCAACCCGGCTACCTGATTAGGTGTGTCGTTGTTCACGCCTTGGTAGTCGGTCGACGTCAAGCCTTTACTGGGGACAGCAGCCGGTACCGCGGCGGTCTGGGCTCCCACGAAGATCTGCTTGGCCACCGAGGGGATGTCGCCTTTGGCCGTCTTCTGGTTGACGAACAGCATGTAGGGACCGGGCGGCACCACGTCGTCCGAAGTGGGAACGTTGACACTCACCTGGTTGCCGGTGCAGCCGGTGATGGCCAGGTTCACGGTGCGCTGGTCGCCGTCCACCTCGTGGGTGATGGCGGTAAAGCGGACCAGGGTCACGCTGTCGATGTTCGACGCTTGGGGGGTGTTGATGGTGAGCGGGTCCCCGTAGTAGGCGGTGTCAAAGGTTCCGGCCGGCAAGGCGGTGGACGTCGTACCCGTCACCGAGTTGATGGTCGGCTGGGAGATGCCCCATTCCAGGTACGGCGGGTTGTGGATCTGGAAGGATGGATCCCTGTCGGCCTTGATGAACCCACCCGGCAACGGATACGACCCCGGATCCTTGCGATACGGCGCCGGTCCAGACGTCAACCCGCTCCCCCTTCGGGGATCCACCGACCCGAGTCGCGCCACTCGACGGCGGCATGAAACCCCTCGTCGGCCGCCAGCTGCTGGAACCACCGTCCCTCGGGTGAGTGCCGGGTGATGCCGTCGAAGACGGTGGCCAGAATTTGGGTGCCGTGCAGTCCCATGTTGTCGTAGGCCTGGTTGACCATAAGTTTCTGCATCACGAGTTGGTTGATCGGCACCCCGGCCATCCGATCGGCGAGGGCCTCGACCCGCGCATCCAGCTGATCGGAAGGCACCGATTCGAGCACCAGACCCCAATCCGCCGCCTGCCGGCCGTCGATGGTGTCCCCGGTGAGCAGCATGCGCTTGGCCCGCTCGGCACCGAGACGGTAGACCCACATGGCCGTCGTCGGGCACCCCCACACCCGGGCCGGCATGTACCCGATGCGGGCGTCGTCGGCCATCACCACCAGATCGCAACACAAGGCGATATCGCTCCCACCGGCCACCGCATGCCCTTGCACTTTGCAGATCGTCGGCTTCAACGAACGGAAGAGACTGGTGAACTGATCGGTATAGCGTTTCATGGCCCGGTAGTCCTTGATCGGATCCCAGACCGTCCCCTGGGTGCCGACCCCTCCCTCGGCAAAATCCTTGAGGTCGTAGCCGGAACAGAACGACCTGCCTTCGCCCCGCAGCACGATGACATGCACCTCGCCATCGTCGTTGGCCCGTTCGACGGCGGCGTCTATCTCCCCCGGCATCCAACGGTCGATGGCGTTGAGGCGTTCGGGTCGGTTGAGGGTGATGTACGCCTTGCGGTCCGCCACCTCGTAGCGGAGGGACCGGAAAGCGATGCTGGCATCAGTCATTGGGTTTCACAATCTGTCGATATGGAGGCGGATACCGTCACCGCAGAATCCGCGTTGGTCGGGGTCCGGTCGCCGGCTACCTGGCAGCGCCTGGTCACTGTTGGCGCAGCTTGTCGAGATTGCGGCGGTCCCGCTTCGTCGGTCGTCCCGACCCCGGTTCTCTAAACACCCGGGTGGCGGCAAACTCCCGGGGTGGCGGAGGTGGACTGTGGTCAACCAGGCACTCGGCGGCCATCGGGGCACCTACCCGCTTGTTGATGATCCGGATGACTTCCACGATCCGAAGTCGGTCGGCCACATGAGCCTCGACGCGGTCACCCACCCGCACGGGAGAAGATGCCTTGGCCGCGCTTCCGTTGACCCGGACGTGCCCGGCCCGGCAGGCCACGGTGGCCGCCGAGCGGGTCTTGTGCAGGCGGACGGCCCACAGCCACTGATCGATTCGAGTTGCTTCGATCTGGCCATGGTGCCACGTGGCGCAAACATCAGGCGACCGTCAGACACGTCAGCGAACAGGCGACGTCGCGATTGTCGCCAAATCAGCCAGGACGCCCAGCTCGTCGGAGATCACGCCAGGTTGGCCGTTCAGCGTGGTGGCCACGTAGTCGATCGGCGCAGTGTGTCCCCGGGGGCGACCTCGACCAATTCTTCATGCGATGTGCTGAGTGGCGAGATCATCGTGGTCAAGGGGCAACCGGCATCGCTGTGAATTGGGCTCCGCATCGTTGGCCGTTCGGCCGGAGTGTTCGGTCGGAGTGTTCGGCCCATCGGTTCATCATTCGCGACCGATGCAGAACGGGCTCAGGCCCACCCCAATTCCTCGAGCCGCTGATCATCGATGCCGAAGTGGTGGCCGATCTCGTGGATCACTGTCTTGCGCACCCGCTCCACGACTTCCTGCGTGGTCTGGCAACTGCCACAGATCGTCGCCATGTAGATCGTTATGCGATCGGGCACGGAAGCCGAGTAGCTGTTGCCGCGTTGGGTGAGCGGGATCCCTTCGTACAGCCCCAGCAGCGGTCCGGGCGGGCTGAGGTCGTCCACCACGATAGCGACGTTCTCCATGCTGGCCCCAAGGTCTGCAGGGATCCCATCAAGAGCATCAGTCACCAGCACCTCGAATTGCTCGATCGACATTGTGACCATGCCCTAGATCATGCCAAGGTCATCGCCCACCACGGGTACGCGTCCTTGCCCGTCCAAGATTGCCGGGTCTACGGCACCACCTCACGGTGCATCCGTTGAGCAACGTCGAACTGGGTATCCACGTCATGGTCGAAGACGAATCCCGCGTTCTCAGAGGAGGCGAGAGCGTGTGGGCCCGCGGTCTCTTCGAGTAGCTCGAATGCGCGCTTCCGTGCAATGGCGACGACGTCCAGAGATGGTCATGAGCCGCTTCGTGGCGGAAGCTACAGCATTCCGTACGCACGATTGGGCGTGAACCGAATGACTGCGCGACGTTCGGCGACCATGGCGTCGCGGTAGGCGTTCCAGTTTTCGTGCTCACCCATCAGAGCCCGGTAGATCTCGATAAGTTCCTCAACCACCGCATCGTCCGAGCGTGTAGCTACTGGCGTCAGCTCTACGTTGCCTTCGAGCACCACGTAGGCGAAGAAGTCCTCGCGGGTCACGTGTAGAGCGGCCCATGGATCATGGGACAGGTTGCGGAATTTGGCCCGATCTACGGTGACCGAGATGCGAATGACCCCGTCATCGAACACGTGATAAAGGATGTTCGACTGCTGCGGGCGGCCGTTAGCGCGGATGGTGGTCAGGACCGCCTGGCGGTTCGTACGGGCGAAAGCGACGGCGCTGTCGAGTTCCATACTTGGTATGAACCGAGCCCAACCATCGCTTATTCCGAAGGCGACCCATCGATCGCAACGGCGATCGATGGCGGACGACCTTGACCGTTGCGGTCGGCCAGGCGTGGGTGGCGGCTTCATGGCACGGGGCAGCGGACTTCTCAAGTCAGAATCTTCCGAATGAAGGTCGATGCCCGTGATCGTGACGCGCCCAGGCACGCATCCAGTTCGTTGACGGTCCCACGGAGTATGCCCCGGTAGGAGCGACAGTAAGTATCCCCTATCAGTAACTCGTGGACGCGCACCGCATCATGAGATCGCGTACAGAAGACCACAGCCACGATCTTGCTGTCCTTCGTGGACGAAGAACAGGCGGTGGCGTCAGCCGCCTGTTGCCGGCCACGAGCTCGTCCTGGTCAGTCCGGGGGGAAACCGCCGGCACCCAGGGCGGCCTCAATCTCTCGACGGTGGCGGGGATCGCACGCCGCCCAGCGCCGCTCGTCATCGTCGAGGTCCACAAGGAAGGTGAATCGCTGCCTGACACGGCGTTCCCACCCCACCAGGTCGACCGGCTGCGTGAGCTTGCCGATGGACTCCGGAGCGAAGTCCTGCTCACGCCTTTCAGGGAGGACGTCGGCGGGGTCGAGAGGTCCGTCCCCGCGGCCGTCGTCGACGACATCTCCCCAGACCTTGAGCACCCACAGTCGCCGCACCAGGCGCTCGTCGATCGGACGAACGGACGAACGGCCAACCGTGCCAGGTCGTACACATCACGACCCAATGCTGTTCGTCGGTAGCGGGCAAGCTTTTCTGCGCACGCTTCCGCCTCGGCAATCACCGGCAAGGGAGGAAGCGGCAGCTCGTAGCCACGATGCACGGGCAGTTCCACAAACGGGAGGATGTCGGGCGCAAGGACGAGTGGTCGTCTCGCAAACTCGACCGATGCACCGATGTTCGGTCGACCAAGGTCAGGGTGCTGCACTGTCAGCGTCCAGTGCCGCCCGTCTCCCCGAGTTGAGTCCAGCAAAAACTCAAATCCCGATATCGCTGCACCATCGATTGCTTCGCACACCGCGAGGACGATCTCCTCGGATGGACAGGCGAAATCCAAGTCGGTCGAGAAGCGGCCAGCACTGCCGAGACGGCATTTACGCAGGCTCGTGCCGCCTTTGAAGATCAGATCATCGCCATCGAACAGGTGCAGCTCCGCGAGCAACCACAACAGATGATCCTGGGCAACATCGAGGAGCGCCGCATCGTACGTGTCGGCGCGACCGGCACCGTGGAGGTTGACGAGTGCTCTGGTCAACGAGACACGGGGCATGTCACGCCTTTCCAAGGTCGCGTTGAAGCGGAGCGATGAGACGATCGACGATCCGGAACTGAGAAACCCACACTGCGTCGTGTCCATCACCGAACACCACGTCAGCCATGTGCGGGGTTGGCCGACGGGCCACGAGAGCGAGTCCGTCGTCGTGACGTCCCCCGCGGTGGAGAAGGTACCCAGCCCGCTGCCACCCCGACTGTGACTTCCCATCGAGCAGCTTTGACAGCCGCTCGATGTCGCAGTCGACGGCGAGCTGTTGAAGGTGAGGAACGAGGTCGGCCCACGAGCGGAAAGACTTCACCCGGGTCGACAGCTGGACGATGAGCGCCTCCGGGCCAAAAGCGGGGATTCCGCCTGCCCATTTCGTCAGATCGAGGTGGCGCTGGTGCAGCAATAGAGGACTGGGGACCAACCGCTTGATCTCGTTGGCGCTCCATCCGAGTTTCACCTCGGAGACATGTGGCCGCAGGCCGAACGGGATCCGGGTCTCGCCGGGGAGCCAGATAGCCGGCGGGCCGCTGAACTCCTGATCTAGGTATCCGAGATGCCAAGCCGCCGCCTCGCCGGCCAGGGCGAACACCGCCTCTGAGTCCCTCGCCCTCCATGCCCGCAGGTCGATGTAGCGGTCGGTGACCGCCTCTTCGCCAGGCGGGAGGTATGCCCAGACCCCCCTGATGTGCACCGGAACAAGCCAGCCAAGCCGCTGAAGATGCTTCACGGTGGCATCGGCGTCCTTGGTGGAGCCCGCCTCGGCTAGGTAGGCGCCGATGTCGGCGCGAGTGACCACTGCAGGTCGGTCTTGGGCCAGGCGGGCGTGGAGGCCCGTCGCCCAGGTGGGGATCCTTCGGTTAGGGCTTTTCGTGGTGTTTTGTACGATGGTGACCGTCCCACTAGGGAGCTTAGGATCACACCTGCTATAGGGATGTAATTGACCTGATCCAGGTGTACTCCTAAGCGATTACTTTAGATTATACCTGAATTGGGTCGGTGACGGTACTAATTCAGGTATCATCCTAAGAGGCTTCAGGACCGGTCCAAGAAGTCAGACGCTCACCGGCCCCAGAAGCCGCCCAACTGGTCGTGTCGAGAGTGCAGAGTAGCGGCACGGGTGCCCCTCGCTATGCCACGTCCGCGTTGAGACTCACCTGGTTCGAAACCTGCAAAATACGGTCGATCTCAGCTGAAGAAAACAAACGCTCGGGCCCCTGGGAACTGACGTCAGTGAATGGTGGGCGAATTCAAGCGGTCAATACCGACCTTCGTGCCCGTCAGTTGGTCTTCAACCGGGGCGAATTGATCGTTGAGACTCTCGACCATCTCAATGATCTTTGGGTTCCCGCCTGGCCAGCTGTCGCTGCCTTCGAACCAATGCGCCAAACGTGTCCCACGCACATGGTGTTCTTCGGTCTCCGAGTGGCGACCACGTGCCCACTCGGAGACATGCTTGATGTCGTTTGGCCAAAGCCTGCATCGGCATCGAGCACCTTCACTTGGCCCTGCTTTGCCCTACGGATCACCGACACAGCTGGGTAAGCAGAAACGGGCTTCTCGAAGGCGTCGACATCGTGCATTGTGATCATCGTGTCGACGGAGAAATCCTCGGAAATCAACGATCGAAGTCCTCGGCCATATTGGTTGTGCATCCAGCGGTCGGCGCAAATGAAGGTGCAGACCCCCTCCGGTCGTAGTGAGCGAAGTGCGGCCTCGTAGAATCCAACGTAGACGTCCGCTCGGCCGAGCATCGTGGTACAAGCAATCCGGTACTTCTGGCACAGCTCGTAGGGAACGTCTTCAGGTCGGATGTACGGCGGGTTCCCAATGACGAAATCGGCTTCACCGTCGTCTGACCGGCCGAAGAGCCCAAGGTAACCAGGTCTGTTCAGCAGGTAGTCCTCGTGAGTAACCCACTGGTCAGCAAGACCACCCCCATCTGCCGCGTCCCACCCTTCGTTGGCCAAGGTCAATCGAACCAGTGTGCGGGTCCGTTCCACGTTGTCGCCGAAAAGATCGTGCGCCAGCAGGGAGTGAGCCGAATCGCTGATCGGTCGACCGAAGGCGCGGCAGGATCGGCTCAGACGCTCGACCATGGGGCCCAGAAAGGCACCCTCTCCGCAGGCGGGCTCCACCGCCCGGAGAGCGGCCAGATCTCGATCTGACGTATATCCGGCCAGGTCGAGGATGAGATCAACGACCCAGCGACGGGTGAACACCTCCCCCCCTCGTCTCTTGCCTGGGCGGCGCGGAGATTGACCCTACGATGCTCACGCTCTGAGCGTAGACGGCAGTTGCGACGTCCACCGAGGACCCTCAATAGGGACAAGGAAGTAGTCACACACTTGCGCTGACTGTGCAAAGCGGTCTCGCCCCGCAACATGTTATAGGTCAGGTGTTCCGGATCCAATAGGCAGGGAGTCTGTGATCCAGAACACCCGAGTGAGGTTACCCACTTCGAGGTGGCGGCAGACCAGTCGGTACGTCCCACCCGGCAAGGGCGGTATGGTCACCACGGCTTCTACCAGGTTGTCGACAGGCTCAGCATTAGTTTGAAGAGCAATCATCCCGACCGTCATCCAGTACTCGTCCGCCCACCGCTCGAGGGTGACCGAGCTGTCAAAACCTCGGTTGAACCGGTGCTGATCGTCGGAAGTGGTGATGCCCGGGGACCGCGAAGTTCCTACGAGGCGAGCCGGCCCTCCTGACGGTCCAAACAGGGTGGGGCTCACCGTCACCAGCGCGCCGGTGGCCGACTGTCCACTCAGCGGTGGCATGACTGGTGCCGCCTCACTCACTTCGAACATTCCGTATGCCCCGCCATGCCCAATTCGGTACCACCCGGGCTGTTGTGACTGGACAGAGAAATACTCGCCAGGACCTATCCCGTGAGCCGGAGCAATCAATCCGATTGTACGTATTACGCCAGCATCAGGGCTGATCGAGCCGAACCCGCCCAAGAAGTCCAACGAGGTCGTCCACGAACCGGCTGGCTCCCACGTCGATCCCGACCAATGGTCGAAAGTACCGCGAAGGCCGAAGCGGAGTTCTTCGTCTGTTGGATTGATCACGAATGCAGCCAGGTTCAAACCACTCATCGGCACAGCCGTCGAACTGACCCAAATGTGCGCTCCATCCGATGGAATATTCGGTGGATTTTGTGGCACCGTCCCATGCTGACAGGCCGGTGCATGGCGCACCAGGTTAAAAGTTATTCGCCCCGCCTGGAAGGGCTCCCCCTGCGATCGTCCCGGACCGTGCCGTCACCATTCGGTCGGTCGACGGGGGAACCGGACCCCGACCGACTTTGGAGAGGAGAGCACTACTCGCTCTGGAACTGCCGCCCTCGCAAGATCACGGCTGTGGTCCTCGTCAAACTCCAAACCATCCAGGGGGCTACGTGCTCGACCAACAGCTGATCTCCAAGCGTGATCGACCACCTCGACGCGATTCGCCGAGGCTTACCATCTGGGTTTGACACCAGCCACCTAGGGGCGACCGTCTGGCAGGTTCGTTCGCGCGAGGGTTCACCTGGTGGACGGCACCGACTAGATGACAATGCGATCTGTAGGTCGGTCTGACCAGCGGAGGGAGTGGGATTCGAACCCACGGAAACTCGCGTCTCACGGCTTTTCAAGAGCCGCGCATTCGTCCACTCTGCCATCCCTCCGAGCGCTCGTCAGGGTAGTCGCCATGGCAACCACCGGCGGCGGTGAGACTCAGGTGGTCAGGTCCCGGGGGACCGCCGGGGTGAGCCCGAAGAAGCCACCTGAGCCCGCAACTTGTCAATCCACGCGTCGGCTTGGCGCCACGCCGCGTCGACCTCCCGACGAATCGCCGGCCCCGCGGCGCCCGCCGCCGGATACGACCCGAGGTACTTCACCCCGGCCAGCTCGGCGTGAAGATCGCGTAGGCAGTCGGCGATCACCTCGTCGGCGATGTGCCCTTCGAGATCGACGATGAAGCAGTACTCCCCGAGCGCCTTTTTGGTCGGGCGTGACTCCAGCTTGGTCAGGTTGATATTTCGGGCGGCGAACTGCCCGAGGATGCCGTACAGGCTGCCCGGGTGGTCGGCGCTCTGAAAGCAGGCGATGCTCGTCCGATCGTGCCCGGTGGGCGCCGGTATTCCGGTGCGAGCCACCGATACGAACCGTGTCTGATTCTCGGGATGGTCCTCGACGTCCTCGACCAGGATCTCCAATCCGTAGAGTGACGCAGCCAACCGGGGGGCAATGGCGGCCGTCGGCACCCCGGCCAACAAAGGGTCTCCCTCTCCGAGCAAACGGGCAGCGTCGGCGGTCGAATTGGTCGCCACCGCTTCCGCCGAGGGCAGCTCCTCCACCAGAAACCTCCGGCACTGTGCGGTCGCCACCGGAATCGACGCCACCCGTTGGATGTCGCTGAGCTTCACACCTCTCGGTGCCATCAGATGGAGGTGGATGTCGAGGACCACCTCTCGCTGGATCAACAAGTCACTGTCGAAGACCAGGCTGTCGATGGTGTCCCGCACGGTGCCTTCGATGGCGTTTTCGATGGGGACGAAGCCCAGGTCGACCCGGCCCTGTTGCACCGACTCGAGCACGTCGGCCAGCGAATGGAGTGCCACCATCTCTGCGGCGGCATAGTCGGCCTGGGTGAAGAGAGCCTCCTCGGTGAATGTGCCTTGCGGGCCGAGGAAGCCGATCCGCAGGCGCACGTCCGGCTGACTGCCCGGTTGCCCGTCCGGCTGTCCGGTCGACTCTGAGTCCTGAGGTGCGTCCGAGGCCATACCCAGGCAGGATAGTGAACGATATGGACGAACTCGCCCTCCAACGTCTACTCGACGATGTGCGTTCCGGCGCCTGCACCCCCGACGACGCAGTCTTCCGGCTGCGGCGACTGCCATTTACCGACCTGGGGTTCGCCAAGGTTGACCACCACCGCCCCCTCCGCCAGGGCTTTCCCGAAGCTGTTTACGGACAGGGCAAGACCGCCGACCAGTGCTCAGCCATCGTCGGCGAACTGCTGGGCGACGTGGCGGAGTCCGATGGCAGCCCGGTGATCCTGACCCGGGCCGACCGAGCCCAGGTGGAACGGGTGCTGGCCGATCACCCCGGCGGCAGCCGCACGGTGACGGGGGTGGCTACCGGAAGCGACCAGGTCCGAGGGGAACTCGCCACCATCGTGTGGCGACCGGCCCCGCCCCGGGCGGCCCGCACCCTCATCATCACCGCCGGCACTTCCGATCTACCGGTGGCCCGCGAGTGCGAAGCCACCCTGGTGGCCCTGGGGTTCCGGCCGACACTGCTGGCCGATTGCGGGGTGGCCGGGGTCCACCGACTATTGGCCTCCGCCGACGAGTTGGCCGAGGCTGATGCCGTGGTGGTGGTGGCCGGCATGGAGGGGGCGCTGGCCAGCCTGGTCGGGGGGATTACTCCGGCACCGGTGATAGCGGTACCTACCAGCACCGGGTATGGAGCGGCTCTCGAGGGTGTCACCGCCCTGCTGGCCATGCATGCGTCGTGCGCGGCCGGAATCACCGTTGTGGGGATCGATAACGGGTTCGGGGCGGCGTGCGGCGTGGCCCGGGCCCTCCCGTGAGCATCGGCGGCGGACCCCGTACGGTGGCCTGGTTCCACTGCTTCGCCGGTATCGCCGGTGACATGGCTCTGGGCAGCCTCCTCGATGCCGGGGCAGATTTCGACCAGGTGATGGCCCTACTCGAACGGCTCCCATTCGGAGGATGGGCCCTCGAGCCGGAGCCGGTGCTCCGTGGGGGCATCGCCGCCACCCGAGCGGTGGTGACCGTCAGCGACTCGGTGGTGGTGCGCACCCACGCCCACATCGTCGGCCTGATCGACGAGGCCCGTCTTCCCGAACGGGTAACCCAGCGGGCCCTGGCCACGTTCGCCTCGTTGGCCGAAGTGGAGGCACGCCTGCACCAGCGGCCCGTCGACCAGGTCCATTTCCACGAGGTCGGCGGTCACGACACCATCGTGGATGTGGTCGGGACGATCGCCGCTCTCGAGGTACTCGGAGTGGACGAGATTGAATCGAGCCCGGTCGCCACCGGTATGGGGATGGTACGCACCGCCCACGGCATGCTCCCCAATCCGGCGCCGGCGGTCGTGGCCCTGCTCGAAGGGATACCCACCTGGGGGCGGGACATCCCGGTGGAGCTCACCACCCCCACCGGGGCGGCCCTGCTCGCCACCTTGGCCACCGGGTTCGGGCCCATGCCCCCGATGCGGGTTACCACCAACGGGTTCGGAGCCGGCACCCGCGAGATCGACGAGCTTCCCAACCTGACCCAGGTGGTGATCGGCACTCGTATCGATCGAACCAGCGGAGCCGACGCGCCCGGTGGTGCTGATGCTCACGGTGGCTCGGGCGGAAGCGGTCACCCCGATGCCGACGCCGGACAGCCGGTCTTGCACCTCGAGGCCAACGTCGACGATGCCACCGGCGAACAGTTGGCCCACGCCGTCGCCGAGTTGCTCGAGGCTGGTGCCCACGATGCCTGGCTGTCACCTGTGGTGATGAAGAAGGGTCGCCCAGGCTCGGTGGTCCATGTCCTGTGCGACCCTTCGGGTGCCCACCGCCTTCGGGCCATTCTCCGCGCCGAGACCGGGACCCTCGGAGTCCGCGCCTCGACCGCCGAGCGATGGCCGGCGGCCCGCACGTTCGACTCCGTCGAGGTGGACGGGAACCTCATCCGGATGAAGGTGAGCGCAGGGCGGGTCAAGGCCGAACACGATGACGTGGCCCGGGCAGCCCGGCGAAGCGGTCAGACGTTGCGTGAGGTGGCCTTCCTGGCCGAGACAACCTGGCGGCAGCAACAGGTGGCCGAGCCCGACTGAGCCCGGGGGCAGGTGCCGATCGGGGTTACCGCGACGGGATCGGAGGATCTCCGGCACGAGCGGTGGATTTCGGCGGTGACCATTCCCACTGTTTTCCCACCCGGGCCAGCTGGTAGCGCTGGTGGGTTTTCAGGTAGTGATGCCAGTGACACAATCGGGCCAAATTGCCGAGGGAGGTTGGCCCGCCCTCGGCGAATGGCGTCACGTGGTCGATCTCCAGAGCCTCGCGGATGTCACAGCCCGGGACCACGCAGGTGGGATCCCGCTCGATCAGGGCGGTACGGATCGCCGCCGGAATGGTGCGCCCGGCATGGGCCACTGAAGTAACGTCCACCCCGTCGGTGATCAGCACACTGAGGATCGAGTCGGCGGCCAGGCGGCGAGCGACCTCTACCGGAATGGGACCGATCCCCGGAATTTCACAGACCTCGCCCAGCTCCAGATGTCCGCGCATCAGTGCTTCATGGTCTACCCGTACGTGCACCATGGCAGCCGGTCCCGGCGAACCGCGGTCGGACCCGCTCCGGTCATCCCGCCGGCATGCCAGACCGACCAGGGCATCGGCGGCCAGCGCCCTCGGCGGCTCTTCACACCCGGCCCGTCGACCATCGGCGGCCAGACGACTGGTTTCAGCTTTGACCGCCGCCACCAATCGGCCCCCCTCGTCGGGGGTGAGCCGGGCGTCGAATCGAACCGCGCCATCGTGGTCGGTCCAGTTGTGAAGGTAGCGACCCCGGCGGATCTTCTCGTAGGCCTGGTCCTGGTCGACTCCGGCGGCCCGTACCCGTCGGCAACGCAGCTTCAGGACATTCAGGGGTTGTTTGTTGGCCGCGTCCACCAACTCTTGTTCGGCGTCCGGCTGCAGGATGGCAGCCCCGGCGATCTCTTTGACCTGGGTCTCCGAAAGGCGTCCGTTCCGCATGGCGTCGTCGGTAGCCGGCAGCGACCCCAGGCACCGCGCCGCCTTCAGCGCGTTGATGGCGGGACCCAGTCCGGACCCGGTGGCCTCGGCCACATGGGCGGCCGCCGAGCGATGTCCCTGGCGGCGCCACACATTGGACGACTCCACCCGACGCGCCGAGAGGAGTTTTCCACCGGCAGCCAATTTTTCGATTGCCGCAAACCCCGTGAGCAAACGGGCGGCATCAGCTCCGGTGATGCGCTCGGGCTGGTAGTCGACCAGCGCGGTCCTCAGCTGGTCGGCCACCCGTTCCAACAGATCGAGGTTCATATGACGACGATGACAGGCGGGTGTATCAGCCGGCATCGGGTGACCTTCCTACGGTGGAGCCCCGGCTCCGACTACCGTTCTGCCTGCCACTTCTGTCCACGTCACCGCCGGGCCCCGGCGTCCGACACCCAGCCTCTCGAAAGGACCTCTGTCCCATGCGCCATCTCCGCACCGTCACCGTCATCGCTCTTGCGGTCGGCACCCTCGGATTGGCGGGATGCAGCAGCTCCTCATCGTCACCTGCCACCACCGCCACCACCGCCGCTCCCTCGGCGCCGAACGCCGCGTCGTCGGTGGCAATCACCCCGGTCCAGGACCCGTCTCCTGCCGGCACCCTCACCACCAAGCCGACCGTCACCGTGCCTCCCGGCACGCCCCCGACCGGGCTCGAGAGCACCGACCTGGTCGTCGGCACCGGCCCCGCCGTGACTACCAGCGACACGGTGTCTGTCCAGTATGTGGGCGTGGCATGGTCAACCGGAAAGCAGTTTGATGCCTCGTGGGACCGCGGCAGCCAGCCCATATCCTTCCCGCTCAACGGGGTGATCCCCGGGTGGACGGCCGGGATGGTGGGCATGAAGGTGGGCGGGCGACGTGAACTGGTCATCCCGCCCAACCTGGCCTATGGAGCTACTCCTCAGCCGGGGTCGGGCATCGCCGCCAATGAAACTCTCATCTTCATCATTGATCTGGTCAGCATCGGGTAACCGGCATCCGGGATAACCGGCCCCGTGCTGGACGCCTCGACGGAGTCAGGTCGACGAGGTCGTGCTCAACGAGGTCGAGGTCGTGGTCGACGAGGTCGTGGTCGTCCCGCACTGACCCGTCACGTAGGCCGAGATCGTGGTGTCCGCGCTGGTGGCTGCCGCGTTGCTGGTGAGGCTCGTAAGTGACGACTGGATCTGAGCCACGCTGGAGGCGCCGGCCACCGTTGTCTTCAGCTGCGCATAGGAGTCAGTGATCGTCTTGAAGGCGGCCTTCACGTTCGCCGGGGCCGAGGATGCCGCACCCGTCACCTTTTGCAGTCCAACTTGGGTGGCGTCGAGAAACGTCTTGAACGCCGTCTTGATGGTGGCGAGATCGTTCGTCTTCATGGCGGCGGAAAGACCTGTCGAGAGCGTGGTCTCGGTCGCAGACTCTTGGGCAAGGCCCTTGCAGAATGCGCTGTTCGGGTTGGATCCGCCGGTCCGGGCGGCGGTGGTGGCGGTCGAGCCTGACGATGCCTTGGTGGTGGTCGGGGAAGCCGAATTCGACCCCGAGCTGCACGCAGCCAGGCCGAGACCCAATGGCACTACCGCAATTCCAATCCACGCCCGACGCCCGATCATGTGCCATATCTCCTTTGGTGCCCCGCAAGGGCTTCGGGTCAGCGTAGCCCGCCTCCCACCTGTAGTGATCCGAGACCGGGGTCGCCGGCGGGACATCCCTCTCGGGACCTCAGGTGCGGCAAGCGTTGGTGCTTCCCGGGAGGCGGTGCCTATTCCGGACGACAATTCGGTATCCCACCGCCGCGACCCCTCCGACCGGCGGGATGAGGATCATTTTTCCAACTGCGCCTCTCCAGCCCTGAGCGGCGATAAGCGATTTCGCCACCGCCAGGTACCCTTCGAACAGACGACCATCGGAGTCCACCCACCATGCCGCCTTCTGTCCGTCGGCGGGAGTGAGCCCGAGCTCAGCCAGGCCGTCTCCGCCAAGGTCTTGCCACGAAGACGCTTTCGCCGGGACCCGCCACCGGTCCGAGATCTTCATGGCCACTGACGTGCAGAATCCGCAGTTCCCGTCATAGACCAGGATCGGCACACGCGAGGCGACCACTCTCCGAGGCTACTTCTCGGCCACGGCCACGGCCACGGCCACGAGCCCTCTGCCCGAGCCAGCAGCCAACTGGACGGGTTGGGCCTCGGGAGTAACCGGGTACCTGGCCGATCGGGTTCCGGGCTTGTTGTGCACGCCCTTCACCACGTCGGGATTGGCGACCAGCACCTCTCCTTCGAGGCCGTCAGGGTCGGTGAAGAACACTGACAACACAGGGCCGAAGTCGGTGACGAAATCGTTGGCGGCCCCTCGATCCATCAGACGGCGCCGGACCTCTTCGAAGGCCTCGATGGTCGGAGCGCGCAGACCGATGTGGTCGATCCGCCCCCGACCGAACATCGGGACCTGGTGATCGGCTTGGGTATTTCCCTCGATCTGAAAGACGTTCAACTCGACCATGGGGCTGAGTTGGATGATCGAAAGCTGAGCACCCTCGGACTCGGGGTGGTTCCCCACGACCTGGGCATCGAAGACCTCCCGATAGAAGGAATGCAGGCGTTCCGAGTCCTTGGTCAGGGTGGCGACATGGTGAAATCCGTCAATGAGCATCGTTGTCCTCCACTGCTGGTGGGTCGGTGATCACCTCAGTGTTCAGAATTGTAGCGATACACGTTGGTTGGTCGCCCAGAATAGGTACTGCCCGGCCTCCCGCACGAGCCGGTCATCGCCACTTCTCATTGCGGTCATTTTGAGAACACCTGCCCGAACAGACCACCCATCAGTTCAATCGACTCAGCACCGTTGAGAGGAGTGTCAATCGGGATGTCGGGAACGACGTGGCCCAGGTCCTTGCCCGAGACGGCAGAGGCGAGTTCCCAAAGTGCCGGAGTGCCTCACCGAGCCGGCGCTTTGGGGACCTCTCTCTTCCGGGCCGACCCTGGCCCCGGGCGACATTCGGCTCAGGCCACGTCCAGTTCCGCATACATGCCGGAGCTGTAGTGCCCTGGCTCGTTGCAGATCAGCTCGTAGCGGCCAGCAGGTAGGTGCACGAAGTGGTGTTGAGGGTCGCCCGACCGCCAGGACCCCTGGCCACTGCCGCCACAGCAACGGTCGAGATCGTCGCCAGACCCACTATGACAGCCAGAATCAAGACCAAGGGCGGCGTTTCATGTCTTTGACCTGATCAACTCCCGCAGGCGCTGCTACTCCTCGGTGCTGATTTCGCCCCGACCCAGACGTTCCTTCAGGATCTGCTCCGGGTCTGCTTGCCCAGAGTCTCGACTGCCCGATCCTGACCCTCGGAACAGGAACACCGCTCCCCGGATCACCAATGCCCAGAACAGGAGCATTCCGACCAACATCAGGGCAAGCATCCAAGGATGCCACCCACCGTTGCCGTCATAGAACATCATCGGAGCGGGTTCGCTTTCTCCAATCAATGTCGTCCGGCGAATGGCTGGCCGGTAGGGCCATATGTCCCATCACCGAGGAGACGCCGACCTCGTAAGCAACTGGAGTCGCCAGGTCCAAGCATTAGTCCGAGGAGATTCTGACCGACGATGTCAGACCGAAGAGCGCCGGGCGGCGACCCAGGTGAATGGCTGTACGGTCCCGGTCGGAGTCGAATGAACTTCCCGCCGGTGCTCCACCACCTGGAATCCGCTTCCCAGGACCGCACCGAATTCGTCTGCGCTGTACCGGGTCACCGGAAGTCCCGAACACCGTTCCGGACCGTCTGGTGCGAAGGTGGCCATGATGACCGCTCCACCAGGGGCGACAGCACGACGCAGGACGTTCCGATAGCCATCGACCTCCTGTCCGGAGAGGAAGTGGAATACGGCTCGGTCGTGCCAGAGGTCATAGAGGCGTGTCGGCTCCCATGACAGTAGATCCTCTGCGATCCAGGTCACTCGGGCATCGTTGCCCACCCGTTGGCGGCTGGCTCGTAGAGCAGCGTTAGAGATGTCGAGAATGGTCAGGTCGGTGAAGCCCCTTGCAAGCAACCGATCCACAAGGACAGACGCACCACCGCCGACGTCGAGCACCCCGGACTCTGGCGCTACGCCGAGCACGTCAAGCAGTTCCAGTGACGCAACCGGTTCAGGCTGATTACAACTCACCGCGTCTGGGTTGCTGCCCTCGTAGACGTTTTCCCAGTGCCTGGCCCGCTGATCAGTACTTGAAGGGTGGTCTGTCACTTCCATGAGCCTAACGATGGCCAGCGGCGATAGGATCCTCACCGGATAGGTCCTGCCTTGCCCCGCAAGTGCCGGTAGGTGGCAGACCCAAATGGCTACTTCACGGGCAGCGGACAGAGTCTCATTTGCACCCAAAGGGTCACTGGCGGTGTCCGCTAGCAGGAGGTTCTACCTTTAGACGGTAGACATTGGTCTGGCGCGCTTCGAAGCCGAGCCGGATGTAGAGCCGGTTGGCCCCCTCGCGACTGGGCCTCGAGGTGAGGTCGACCGACTTCGCCCCTTCGGCTTCGGCCCGGGCCAGGGCAGCCATCACCAGGGCTTCTCCCGCCCCCGCGCCGCGGGCCGACTCGTCGACCACCACGTCTTCGATCCACGCCCTCACCCCGGTGGGGACCCGAAAGAGGGCCAACGTCAACGAACCGACGATGTCCCCGGACGCATCGGAGGCAATGAGCAACACCGAGGCCGGGGAGGACACAATCTCTTCGAGGTCGGCACTGCTCGGTCCGGGTGATGATGACGACAGTTGGGGCACCAGCCGAGCAAACGCCTCCACCATCCCGGGGGAGACAGCTGTGGCTTCGGCCACCACCACGGAGTTGGGTTTGGCCTCCTGACGCTGGCGGCGATCAGAACTACGACTGCTCATTTCGACCACCGGACGAGTGTAGCGACCGGGGTATCCCCCTGATGAAGCCGGATCGAATCAGACCTTGTCCGGATCGCCCCGCCAGGTGGGGACACGCACCGAGTCATACAACACCTCGATCGGGTCACCCCGCAGGGCAGCGAACACATGCCCTCCCCAGCGTTCGGCCCCGGCCAACGGGTCCGGGAGGTTGTCTCGGGAGAACCATCCGACATCGGCGCACTCCAGTGGGTGGGCCTTCAGCTCGCCACCCACCGGCCGGCACTGGAACACCAGTGAATACAGAGGGATGCGGCTCATTCCCACTCGGAGTCCGTCGAGCACGGCGATGAGGCGGCCCACCTCGACCTCGATGCCGGTCTCCTCTTCGACTTCTTTCACCACTACTTCGGCGGCGGAGTAGCCAACATCTGCCCACCCTGTCGGATAGAGCCATACCCCTGAGTCGGCCCGCTTCACCAACAGGATCTCGCCCTGGTCGTTTCCCACTGCGGCACCGACCGCCACCTTGGGGGTTACGTACCCGGGCACACCCTTCCCGACAGTGGAGAGCCACTCCTCAACCAGGCCGTCAGCGTCCTCGGCCCCGTCCACACCTTCATCGACAGCTACCCGGATGTCGGCGGCGACCCGCAGAATTTCCTCGAACCGCTCTTGTTCATAGAGGGATTCGGTAAAGCCGAGGCCAGTCCGGGCGATGCCGGCCAGGGCTTCGCTCCAGCGCAACAGCTGTTTGGTGGATGGGGCTGGTTCCACCCGACCGACGCTACCCCACCGCCGCCGCCCGTCACCCACCGCCCGTCACCCACCGCCCGTCACCCACCGCCCGTCACCCACCGGCCGTCACCCACCGGCCGCCGCTGCCACCCGCAGTCGCTCCTCGTCAGCGCCAACCACCCCGTATGCCGCTGGGCCGCCGACTTCGGTCAGAATGGAGTGTGCCCGTCAACGAAGACTGCCGTCACTACATCATGCAGACAACCGCTCACGAGGAGAAGCTCGAGCGCTGTCGCATGGGTGCCAACGAGCAGCTTCCCTTCGGATGCCCCGAGGGGTGCCTGTTCTACGAGGCGCGCAAGGTGTCGGGCGCCGGCTGGACCATCCGCACCACCGACGAGAACTGAGTCGACAGCGGCTCGCCGCCGCTCCCTACTGGCGCCGCTCACCCGACCTGAGTGGCTACCACGGTGAAGGTCAAGGGCAGCCGGGGATGCCCCGGCGGGGCCGACCACCGACCCGGTTCGCTCTCAATCAGCCACGGGAAGGCCTGGTGCACCGTCCAGTCGTGCTCCTCCAGCACGTCGATCCGCAGTCCACGATGGATGAGCGCTGTCACCACTTCTCCGATGCTGTGGTTCCACTCGTAGCTGCGGGTATGGCGGAGCGGTCGGTCGGCGTCGGCGTAAGTGACGTCGGAATCGTCGACGAACGGGTCGACTTCTTCGAAATAGGAGTGCTCGAGCTCCGTCGACTCGTTGGACAGCGCCCACGCCAAAGGGTGAACGTCGTGGAGGTAAAGCCTCCCACCCGGACGCACCAGCGCGGCTGCCTGGTCCGCCCAACGTTCCACGCTGGGGAGCCAGCACAACGCTCCGAGACTCACGTAGACGATGTCGAAGGTGACGTGCCCGAGTGCCTCGGTGGCGGCATGGACGTCTGAGCACACAAATCGGACCCGGTCGTCGAGCCCGGCCTGCTGGGCGAGTTCCTCCGCCACCCGCACGGCCTCGGAAGAGAAATCGAGTCCGGTCACCCGAGCGCCGGCATCCGCCCAGGCCAGCGTGTCGAGTCCGAAATGGCACTGGAGATGCACCAGGTCGAGACCGCGCACATCTCCGAGGGCATCGACCTCCCGTGGCCGGGGTCCGGGCCGAGTGCGAAGCCATCCGTCGACGTCGTAGAAACGGGAGGCGGCGTGGATCCCGACCCGGTCATCCCATTTCCGCCGATTGGCGGCCAGCCAGTCTTCAGTTGCTCCGTCCATCGGTGCCCCCATTGTCCGGTCACCCTCGATGCTCAGCCCTCGATGCTCAGCCCTCGATGCTCAGCCCTCGATGCTCAGCTCTCGATACTCAGCTCTCGACAACGTCTCCGAGCAGATCAACCCGCACGCCTTCGGCCCGCAACCACTCGACGGCTCCGTCGACAGTCGTCCCATCGCCGTCCAACTCGCAGATGATCCACCCGCTGTGCTCACCCACATCGGCGCGGCGGATGTTCGGCACGATGTCGAGCTCTTTGACCATGCGGGCGATGATCGGCTCGCGCACCAGCTCATCCGGAAACGTCAGCTTTACCCTCACGCCGATCATCGGTTGCCTCCTGGTGCTGAGGTCAGCGATAGATCGGACTCGGCGCCACCACCGTACAGCGCGTCGTTGAGATTCCCCGAGCGGAACCCGTCGAGATCGAGGGTCACATAGCGGTAGCCGGCGGCGTGGACCGCGGCGGTGACTTCGTCCCGCAGGGCGATCACGGTAGCGAGATCCTCGGTCATGACCTCGATGCGGGCGGTGTCCCCGTAGTGACGAATCCGGAGTTGGCCGATGCCCAGGGCCCGAAGCCCCGATTCGGCGTCCGCCACCGAGCGCAGGGTTCCGAGAGTGACCGGGGTGCCATACGGCACCCGTGACGCCAGGCAGGCGGCGGCCGGTTTGTCCCAGGTCCGCAGACCCAGGGACTTGGACCAGGCACGTACATCGGCTTTGGTGAACCCGGCTTCGACCAAGGGAAATACTGCTCCGCGTTCGGCGGCGGCCTGTTGCCCGGGCCGGTGGTCCCCCAGGTCGTCGACGTTCACGCCCAGGACCACCGTCGATCCCCGAACGTCGAGGTCGCTGGCCAAAATCGGCCCGAGCGCCTCCAACAACGACGCCTTGCAGTAATAGCACCGGGAACCGTCATTGGCCGAGTAGGCCGGGTCGGCCAGTTCGTCAGTTTCCACCTCCACGAACTGCAGGCCCCATTCGGCTGCCAATCTCTGACAGTCGGCACGTTCCTCAGGGGCGAGCGACGGCGAGACGGCGGTAACGCACAGCACATTGTCGGGTCCCAGGGTGTCGTTGGCCACCCAGGCCACAAAGGCCGAGTCGGCACCGCCGCTGAAGGCCACAACCACTCTTTTCATGCGGCGGAACGCCGAGCGCAATGCCCCGAGATCCCCACTGGATCCGGTCGCCGTGGCCATCGAGGTCGTGGCCATCGAGGCCGACTCACTCACCCCGCACCGCCGTCGCCATCACTGTTTCGATAGGAGCCACCATCCCGGTGACGAAGGTACCGAACTCGGCGAACCGGGCCGAGCCTTCGTCGAAGCGCATGGAGTAAACGCAGTCCTTCAAGTCATCGGGACGCACTCCGAACAAGGTGACACCCCACTCCCAGTCGTCGATGCCGGTCGATCCGGTAATCAGCTGCAGGACCCGACCGGCAAAGGTTCGACCGACGGCGCCATGCGCGTACATCATGGCTTTGCGTTCCTCGAACGGCAACGAGAACCAGTTGGAGCCTTCGACGTCACCGCGACGTTTGGACATCGGGTAGAAGCAGAACGCCTGCATCCCCTCGGGAGGCAGCTGCGGATAGAGCCGCTTCTGCTTGATCTCATCGGGAAGACCGGCGGCGTACTCGGACACCTCGGTCAAAGATACGAACGAGTCGACCACCACCAGGCCGGCGGCTTGGAGGTCCGTCTGGAACGTGCGTAGGCGCCAGAGGTCCTCAGCCATCGCCATGAACCCGACATCTGCCTTGTGGCCGAGCAGCGATATCGAGACGACCTGGACATCGCCGGCTTCCGCCTCTTTGACCGCCCTGGCCACCGCTTCGATGTCGACCCCGGACCCGGTCCCACCCGCCTTGGATCCGGGAGCTTTGCAAAAGAGGTGGAGTACACCCCAGCCGATGGACGGGGAGAGGGCTTCGGTCACAGTGGTCAGTCTAGGGATCCGACGGAGGAGTAGCCGCCGGGCACCACGAGCCTGGCGATCCACCCCTGACCCTGCCCCTGACCCTGCCCCTGACCCCACCCCTGACCCTGCCATCAGGCACCCCCGGAATACACGAAGGACGCCCCGAGGGGCGCCCTTCGTCACATCACCGGCCCAGCTAAGGGCCGCTATTGGTCTGGCGACTTAGAAGTCGTCCATCCCGCCCGGCATGCCGCCGTCGGCGCTTTCGGGCTTGTCCACGATGACGGCCTCGGTGGTGAGGAACAGTGCGGCGATCGAGGCGGCATTCTGCAGCGCCGAACGGGTCACCTTCACTGCGTCGATCACGCCGGCGTCGAACAGGTCCACGTACTCACCGGTGGCGGCGTTGAGACCTTGGGTGGGCTTCTTCAGGTTGCGCACCTTGTCGACGATGACTCCACCCTCCAAGCCGGCGTTGACCGCAATCTGCTTCAGCGGCTCCTCGACGGCCCGTGCCACGATGCGGGCACCGGTAGCCTCGTCGCCCTCGAGCTTGTCGGCAGCCTCGAGCACGGCGACCTGGGCCCTCAGCAGGGCCACGCCCCCACCAGGAACCACGCCCTCTTCGATGGCGGCCTTGGTGGTGGAGACAGCGTCCTCGATGCGGTGCTTCTTCTCCTTGAGCTCCACCTCGGTGGCGGCGCCCACCTTGATGATGGCCACACCACCCGACAACTTGGCCAGACGCTCCTGGAGCTTCTCCCTGTCGTAATCAGAGTCGGTCTTTTCGATCTCGGCCTTGATCTGGTTGATCCGGCCCTTGATCTCGTCCGCGGATCCGGCCCCCTCGACCACGGTGGTCTCGTCTTTGGTGACCACTACTTTACGGGCCTGGCCCAACAGGTCGAGTCCGACGGTCTCCAGCTTGAGGCCGACCTCTTCGGTGACAACCTGGCCGCCGGTGAGGATGGCGATGTCCTGCAACATGGACTTGCGACGCTCACCGAAGCCCGGTGCCTTCACGGCCACGCTCTTGAACGTGCCCCGGATCTTGTTGACGACCATGGTGGCCAACGCTTCGCCTTCGAGATCCTCGGCGATGATGCAGAGGGGCTTGCCACTCTGCATGACCTTTTCGAGCAGTGGGAGGAGGTCACGCACGGCGGTGATCTTCGAACCGACCAGCAGGATGTAGCAGTCCTCGAGGACCGCTTCCATGCGCTCGGGATCGGAGACGAAGTAGGGGGAGATGTAACCCTTGTCGAAGCGCATCCCCTCCACCAGGTCCATGTCCATGCCGAAGGTCTGGGACTCTTCGACGGTGATGACACCGTCCTTGCCGACCTTGTCCATCACCTCGGCGATGATCTCGCCGACCTCGGGATCGGCAGCGCTGATGGCGGCCACGGCGGCGATGTCCTCCCGGCGATCCACCGGGCGGGCTTGCTTCTTGACCTCAGCGACGATCGCCTCGACGCCCTTGTCCAGGCCCTTCTTGACGATCATCGGGTTGGCGCCCGCGGTGACGTTCTTGAGGCCTTCGGTCACGAGCGCCTGGCCCAGCACGACCGCGGTCGTCGTGCCGTCGCCGGCGACGTCGTCCGTCTTGGTCGCGACCTCCTTGAGGAGCTGCGCGCCCATGTTCTCGAAGGGCTCCTCGAGCTCGATCTCGCGCGCGATGGTGACGCCGTCATTGGTGATCGTGGGTGCGCCGAACTTCTTGTCCAGCACGACGTTGCGGCCCTTGGGGCCGAGCGTCACCTTCACGGCGTCGGCAAGCCGGTCGACGCCCTTCTTGAGGGAGCGACGAGCCGTCTCGTCAAAGATGAGTTGCTTCGCCACGGCTGTGGTTGTCCTCCTGATGTGAGATGCGGTCGAGCCTGATGCGGCGGCAGGGCCGTGCCGCGGTTCGTCGAAACAGCTGATCTCCGCAGTCGCCCTGCGGCGGCTGCCTCCGGGTCGACTGCTGCGCGGCGCCTGTCGGCGCCTTGCTGGCTGATCTCCGCAGTCGCCCTGCGGCGGCTGCCTCCGGGTCGACTGCTGCGCGGCGCCTGTCGGCGCCTTGCTGGCTACTCGACGACGGCGAAGATGTCCTTCTGGCTGACGATGAGGAGCTCCTCGCCGTCGACCTTGAACTCGGTCCCGGCGTACTTGGCGTAGAGAACCTTGTCGCCCTTCTTGACGTCCATCGGCTCGCGCTTCCCGTCGTCGTTGAGACGGCCGGGTCCGGCGGCGATGATGGTGCCCTCCTGCGGCTTCTCCTTGGCCGTATCGGGAAGAACGATGCCGCTCTTGGTCATCTCCTCGCGCGGAGTGGGCTGAACGACCACCCGGTCGCCCAGCGGCCGGAGCT
>PLZF01000052.1 GCA_003152015.1 Acidimicrobiaceae bacterium
AGGCTCCTATTAGGTCACGTTCGTCGGACCGGCTGGTGCGCGTCTCTGGCCGGAACTGGGTCGACAGATCAGCAGCAAGGCACGGGGCCAGTCACACAATTGGGGTCAGGCCCAGTCCCGGTTCCAAAGACCTCTCCATTATGAGAGTCACACCCATGATCAATAGTGATTGGCGATGAACTTGCGTGAGTGGGCCGAGGCCCAACATATCCATCCACAGACGGCCTACCGGTGGTTCCGGGAAGCCAGGTTGCCGGTCCCAGCCCAACGGGTCGGTGGTCTCATCGTGGTTGGGGACCTCACCGAGCGTGCATTCGCCCATAGAGGCAAGACCGCGATCTACGCCCGCGTCTCCTCCGCTGACCAGAAGTCCTACCTCGACCGACAGGTTTCCAGGGTCACCACCTGGGCCACATCGAACGGGTACTCCATCGACTCGGTGGTAACCGAAGTCGGGTCCGCGCTCAATGGGAAGCGCCGCAAGTTCCTCTCCATGCTCCGAGACCCAGATGTGACCACCATCATCGTCGAGCACCGGGACCGGTTCGCCAGGTTCGGAGCCGAATACGTGGCTGCTGCTCTCCACGCTGAACATCGCCGCATGGTGATAGTCGATGACGAGAAGTGGACGACGATCTCGTGAGAGACATGACCGAGCTGATGACCTCGCTCTGTGCCCGGCTGTACGGCCGGCGATCGGCTGGTCGGCGGGCGGCCAAGGCCATCGAAGCCGTGACTGTCGACGCCGGACCCGGAGGCGGTTCCGATGGCTGATCCGGTGGTGACTGATCCAGCGACAGTGACGTCCAAGAAGAAGCGGTCTCCGAGGAAGAAGTTCAAGTTCCCCGATGGATGGATCGCCCGAGGGTTCACCTTCGAGGTCGAGTGGCCCGACGACCATCAGGTTGCGTCCAGTATTCGGTCTCAGTTCGGTGGCCGCCGCTTTGCTTACAACTGGGCGCTCGCCCAGGTGAAGGCGGACATGGACGCCCGAAAGACCGACCCCTCTCACGCCTCGGTGCAGTGGAATCTCTACGCCCTCCGGAAGCGATTTAACGCCGAGAAGCCGACCATCGCTCCGTGGTGGTCGGAGAACTCGAAGGAGGCGTATTCCACCGGGATCGCCGACCTGTGTGTCGCCCTCAAGAACTGGTCCGACTCCAAGGCCGGAAAACGGAAGGGCAAGAAGGTCGGGTTCCCCAAGTTCCGATCCAAGAGGAAAGACCGGGCCAGGGTGCGCTTCTCCACCGGCCCCATGAGGATCGATCCAGACCGGCGGACAGTCACCCTGCCGGTGGTGGGAGCCCTCCGGTCGAAGGAGAACACCCGCCGTATCGAACGCTTGGTTCGGGTCGGGAAGGCCCGTGTCCTGAACGCCACCCTCCGAGAGAGGTGGGGCCGGCTGTTTGTCTCCTTCTCCTGCATAGTCGAAAACCACCAGTATCCAGCTCCGGCCAAGGGTGGCCGGGCCGGTGTCGATCTCGGGATGCGAGTCCTGGCCACCATCGTCGACTCTGACGGTGATATCACCGAAGTCCCGAACCCCGCCCCACTGCGTGCAACGCTCACCGAGCGGAAGCGGGTCGGTCGGCAACTATCTGGACGCATCCCCGGCTCCCGAGGACACGATGCAGCGAAAGCCAAGCTCGCATCCCTCGACCGGAGGTGTGTCCACCTGCGGAAGCAGGCATCCCACCAGCTCACCACGATGCTGGCGGACACCTACAGCGAGGTGGTCGTCGAAGACCTCGACCTCGCTGCCATGAAGAAGAGCATGGGCCGT
Source organism: Acidimicrobiaceae bacterium (assembly GCA_003152015.1). Lineage (GTDB taxonomy): Bacteria > Actinomycetota > Acidimicrobiia > Acidimicrobiales > RAAP-2 > DASZIT01. Next base: position 1,784 of record PLZF01000052.1, read on the forward strand.
CGGGCATTCCGGCGTTCTGTCTCTGACGCCGCACTCGGCCAGATCAGGCCGCAACTCACCTACAAGATGGCGTGGAGAGGAACCACGCTGACGATCGCCGACCGTTGGTTCGCTTCGTCGAAACTCCACCATGGATGTGGGTGCCGGTTGATCGAACCGAAGAAGCTCGCCAAACAACTCGTCTGTGTAGTGACAGGCGAGATTGTCGACCGGGACATCAACGCAGCACGTAACCTCCGTGACTGGCCGGACACCGCCGGTCAAGACAGCAGCGGCGCAGTTGGCGCCGTGGCCCCGCCCGCCAGCGAGAGCAGCGACGGCCAGGACATCGGGCTATCCGATGCCGTGGGAGGAAGCGTAAGACCGGAGCCTCGGCGCCGGCCGCATCCATTGAGGCCAGAACCCACACGGGAACCCCGAGAAGGGGTGCAGCATGAGTGAGGCTCACTATCGCTCACTCGGTTGCAACGGTTGGAGGTGTTGAGGGCGCCGGTCAGTCCCAGGTAGGCGGTGTCGAACTCGTTGTCGAGGATGCCCCCCATGAAGCTGGTGTCGCGGTAAATGTCGTTGGCGGCCACGACCGGGAAGATGGCCTTGAGGGGCGAGTGCCGACCGATAGCGCCCGCCAAGAGGAGCTGATTGATACCCAGGTACGACGCGCCATAGGTACCCACCACGCCGGAGGAATGTGCCAGTCGGGCCGCCCAGTGGACCAGGGTGATCCCGTCTTGGGTCTGCACCGGGTCGAACACCCCCCAGCTGCCTTCGGAGTCCCCGGTGCCTCGTACGTCGGCCACTACCTCGATGTAACCCCGCTGGGCCAGGTAGTTGTCGGGGCCGCCCGTGGCACTCGAACCACCGGGCTGTGCGGCGCTGCCCGGGCTGCTACTGCCACCGCTTCCCTTACCGTAGGGGTCCTGGGTAAGTAGGACCGGGAAGGGCCCAGCCGCCGCCTTCCCCGTACCGTTTGTCGGATAGATGACGTTGACCCGCAACACCGTGCCGTCGGCCATGGTGACGGGCACGTCGTTGAGGGAGGCCGTGCCATAACGCGCCGGCTCCGGCTTCCAGGTGCTGCGTGGCCCGGCGCTGGCCGATACCACGCCGGCCGGCAGCTCTGGGGCCAGGGCCGATCCCCCGCCGGACGGCCCCGGGGCGCTGGCCGCAACAGCGCTGACAGCGCCGGACGTGACCATGGCGGCGGCCCCCAAAGAGGTGATCAGGACAACAGATGAGCGCCACAACAGGTGTCCCCGTCCCAGGCATGCCAGGTTCACTCGAAACTTCGCTTTCTCACCGGTGCAGATCCATCTCGACTAGCCAGATGACGCCGTTACCAAGTGAATCTTGCGGCATGGTTTTCAGAGGGCGGGAAAAACTGTGGGAGGGGGCTACGGGGCTACGGGGCTACGGTCATATCGGGCTCGTCAATGAGCACCCTGACCGGCCACGACACGCTGCGTGCCATCTCGGGCGATGCCTGCGTTCTCAGAGTTTCCCGGCTCCGGAGGGACGACCGATCGCCGGCTGCCCGACCACGCGAGGCCGTGTCCGGGCCACTGGCACCAGACGACCCTCATTTGCCTCCCACGGTTTTCCCGCTCTCCGAGTCACACCAGGGCCGGGTGGTCAATAAGGTTCGTATGCGATTCGTAGGGGGATCGCCTTACGGTGATCGTCCCAGTGGATTCGGGTCAATCCTGGTCGCAGGATTCGGCGTGCCGGTGGTCGTTGGCCTTGCGGACATGGTGCCAATGAGCGCAGTTTCCAGCTACGGCTGGTCGATACCTCCCGACTATGTCCACTCGCGGCTGAAGACCAATTGGGCGTTCATCGTCGGTAATCGAATGAACCTCAGCAATCGATGTGGTCAGCTCGCAGCCATGCCAACGATCGGCGAGTTGAGCTTGCCCCCGCCCATCGAGCCGAAGAAGCCGGCGTCACCGAAGGCGAAGA
>PLZF01000046.1 GCA_003152015.1 Acidimicrobiaceae bacterium
TCTTCCCGATGCGTACCCGCCACACCTGTGGCCCGGACTCGACATTGTCCCAGGTGAACTCGCCGCCGTGCTCGGCCTCGAACTGATACCGCAGCGGCTTGGGGTCATGGTCGTTCACCAACACGAAGCCTGCTCCGGGGACGAGTGCGAGGTAGGAGGCGAAGATCGACTCGTGCCGCTGAGCCGGAGCGAGGCTGCGAACGTCGAGGTCGGGATCGGTGCCCTGTTGTTGTGCCGCTCCGGCGGAGCCATCGAGAGTGCCGAGGAAGTCGACAGGCTCGGCGGTGACCAACTGGACCAACCGGTGGAGTGTGGCGGTGACCCTGACCGCCAGCTCAGGTCTCGGCACGCGGAGGGCCGCCCACGCCGACGCCACCAATCGGCATGCCAGGTCTCCCTGCCCGGCCCGGGCCAGGTTGGTGGCCGCCTCCAGCAACAGCGACAACACGACAGCCTCGGGGTCAGGAACCGACGCATCCTCGACGAATGGGGTTTCCTGCGCGGCTTCGGTGAGCCGGTGCATCTGCACCAGCAACTGCGGGAGGTCAACCTGATCATCGGCCAACAGAGCGGGCAGCAGGATGCTGTTCTCCTTGACCACGTGAGCAGCAAAGAGCCTCCCGATCTCCTCGGCCCGCTCGGCAGCGTCAGCGCCGCTTGGCGCGTTGGCCAACCCTTCGACGGCTGAGGCGAGCGTCCGGTGCTCGGCGATCATCTCGGTCACGGTGCCGGCCAGGTCACCATGTACCCCGACCGCCGGGTAGATGGTGTGCTCCTCAGCCAACGCATGAGGAAGGACCTCGTCGGCGAGATAGGCCACGAGCTCGGCGACCGCCGGCTCGTACTGGCTGTTGGTGGCCACAGATCGGGACAGGGCGGCAACCCGGATGCCGACGTGCTCGTCGAGTGACCGGTGGTGGGTGAGCATCGCCTCTACGGCCTCGGTCTCGGTGATCGTCACAACTCTGCCTCCTCATCGGGCCCGGCCGTCGCGGATGACAGCCCCTGGCGCCTCTCTTTATATTTCTATTCTATACTAGAGCAACGTGGTGACACCACGAGATCCGTAGGAGATGTAGTGAGCCGAGGCGAGCAACCCGGGGTCCAGGCGAAGGCACGAGCCCTCGGCGATCCGACCCGTCATCGCATCTTCCGTTACATCGCCGATGCGAACGGTCCCGTGGGGGTAGCCGAGCTCACCGATCTGGTGCAGCTCAACCACAACTCGGTGCGCCAACACTTGGCTGTGCTGAAGAACGCGGGCCTGGTCGACGAGCATGTCGAGCAACGCATCCGGCCCGGGCGTCCCCGTCTCCTCTACCGGATGAACCCGGACGTCGGTGGCTCCTGGGGCACCGAAGGCCCCTACGAGCTACTCGCCACCCTGCTCAGTGAGGCCCTCCGCACTGACGTCAGCCCCCGCGAGGTGGGACGCCTGGCCGGACGGCGTAGCGCTCGTCGGATGCCGGTTGGAAGCGACACGCTCAAGGTGCTCGAAGGGGAGATGGTGGCCGGGAGCTTCCGTCCGGTGGCCACCCCATTGGAAAACGGGTGCGACTTCATACTCGAACGCTGCCCCTTCGTTGAGGTTGCCGCCCAAGATCCCACCACTGTCTGCCAGCTTCATCTCGGCCTGGCTGAGGGGGTAGCGGCGGAACTGGGTCAGGGCGCGACGGTGGAGCTGATCGCCAAGGACCCCCGTCGAGCCGGGTGTTGCATCAGAGTGCGGACCCTTTGAACCCGCCGTCGGCGATTCCGGTGCCCTCCGAGACGGGTGCAAGGAAGTGCCTGAGCTTCACGACCATGTCGGCAGGGACGTCTCCGTGGTGATGGGGCGGGCGAAAGACTTCGGTGTGCCCGTCCACGGTGACCCGGTAGCGGTCCTTGGTCTCGAGGGTGACCTCGCCGAGCGCTTCGAACAAGGCGAGGACCTGCGGCCACTTGATGTTGTTGCTCAGAGGATGACTGGACAGACGCACAAGGGTATGGCGCTGCTCGCTATCGAGATGATGTGGCTCGGCGCTCATGGCGACGGTCCTCGTTTCTGGTGGCTTTCTCTGTCCGGATATCGGGGAGATGGGTGGCCAGTGCCTCACAACGATGCAGGCACGCCGAAGTGAGTTCGCGGTCCTCGTTCTTCTACCTCCTGCGACGATATCAGGCGATGGAATAGCGGTGGCCGGCCGGCGTCGGGTCGTGGCCACGCTCAGCCTCCCCATTCCGACGTCCTTCCAATTCCGACGTCCTTCCCCGCTGTGGCGCTTCGCCGCCGAAACGGAGGGCCCGCCATCTGGGATACTGCATCCGGCGTTCATGTGAAGTGCGGCGCCGTAAGGCCCATGAGGTAGCGAGGAGGGCCGTGGAGTTCAATCTTGCCGATCTCTTCGAGAGCGCGGTTGACCACGCGGGGCCCCAGACGGCGATGGTGTCGGGCGCTCGCAGGCTCAGTTACACCGAGTTGGACCAGCGCGCCAACCGCCTTGCCCACTACCTCGGACGTGCCGGCATCGGCCCCGGCGATCGGGTCGGCCTGCAGCTGGCCAACGGCACCGAGTACATCGAGGGAATGCTCGCATGCTTCAAGATCCGTGCCGTGCCGATCAACGTCAACTACCGCTACGCGGCCGGCGAGCTGCAGTACCTCTACAAGGACGCGGCTCTGTCCGGCCTCATCTTCCACAGCCGGTTCGCCCCGGCGGTGGCCGGTGCCCTCGGTGCCATGCCCGAGACACGTGTATTGCTGGAGGTCTCCGATTCCCGAGGCCCGGATGGCCTGGCTGACGACTATGAATCGGCGATCGGATCAGCGCCTCCCATCCGCGATTTCCCCCCGCGCCGCGCCGACGATCTCTACTGCGTCTACACCGGGGGAACGACCGGAATGCCCAAGGGCGTGCTCTGGCGCCACGAAGACATCTTCTTCACCGCCATGGGTGGCGGCGACCCCTTCTCGCTGGGGAACCACATCGCCTCTCCCGAGGAGCTGGCCGAACGGGTCCTACATCCCGGTCTCACCGCCCTCGCCGTCCCCCCGTTCATGCACGCAGCCGGGCACTGGTTGGCATTCTCCACCATGTTCGGCGGCGGGAAGGTCGTCACGATCGAGGGAGGCGTCTTCGACCCGTCCGAGGTGTGGCGGCTGGTGGAGGCGGAGGAGGTCAACGCGGTGGTGGTCGTCGGAGACGCCATGGCCCGCCCGCTGATCGACCGGCTGGCGGCCGATCCCGGCCGCTACGACCTCTCGTCGCTGATGGCCGTGGGCTCCGGCGGTGCGGTGCTCTCCCCGTCGACCAAGGCGCAGCTGGCAGAGCTTCTGCCCGGACGGGTCGTCGCTGACCTCTACGGGTCCTGCGAGACCGGCCAGATCGGTGGCGAGGCGCCGCCCGAGGATCCCTACGGGCCGCCTCGTCTGCGCGTGGACGAGCGTACCGACGTGCTCGATCCCGATCTCGAGCCGGTGCGGCCCGGTTCCGGTGTGGTCGGGCACCTGGCGAGGGGTGGCCACGTCCCGATCGGCTACCTGGGTGACCCGGCCAAGTCGGCGACCACGTTCGTCGAGCACCGGGGGCAGCGCTGGGCACTCCCCGGGGATCTGGCAACGGTGCAGGCCGATGGGACCATCGTCGTGCTCGGCCGCGGCTCACTGTGCATCAATACCGGCGGGGAGAAGGTCTTCCCCGACGAGGTAGAGGCCGCATTGAAGGGCCACCCCGACGTCGGCGACGCCATCGTGGTCGGCGTGCCCGACGCTCGCCTCGGCGAGCGGGTCGTCACCCTGGTGCAGCCCAGGCCCGGATGCCACATTGATCCGGAGATGGTCCGCCGGCACGCTCATGACCGGCTGTCCGGGTACAAGGTGCCACGAGAAGTCATCGTCGTCGACGAGATGGTCCGTTCACCGAGTGGCAAGCCGGACTACCCCTGGGCGCGATCGGTCGCCCAATCGGCATCCGGCCACGAGACCGAGGGCTGAGGGGATTCCGATGCAGCGAATGGCCGGGATGGACGCAGCTTTCCTGTACATCGAGACGCCGACCATGCACATGCACGTCGTCGGGGTCCTGGTGCTCGATCCGACCGGAAGCCCCGGTGGATTCGGCATCGACGAGGTGACCCAGGTGATGGCCGACCGGATCCACCTGATCCCACCGCTACGGCGGCGGGTGCTGCCATCGCCCGCCGGCATCGACCACCCCCTGTGGATCGAGGATCCGGCATTCGACCTCGCCGCCCACATCAGGCAGGCGGCAATGGAGGGACCGGTGAGCTGGGCCCGGCTCGAGCAGTTCGTCGGCGAGGTCGCCAGCCGGCCACTCGACCGCACCCGTCCCCTGTGGGAGATGTGGGTGGTCGACGCGCTCGAGGACGGCACCGTGGCCCTGGTCACCAAGCTCCACCATTCGCTGATGGACGGCGGGGCCGGAGCCAATCTCATGGCTTCGATCTTCGACCTCTCCGCCGACGCCGGTCCTGTCGAACCGCCTGCCGAGCCGTGGGTCCCCGACATGGTCCCCTCGACGCGCCACCAGGTGGCGAGCTCGGTGTCCTCGCTCGTCGCCCGGCAGAGAGACGTGCCCGGGGCCTTGGCCCACTCCTTCTCCGGCCTGGCCGGCACCACCCGCACCTGGCTGTCCCAGCGGGCCGCGGGGACCAAGACCCCACTGACCGCCCCCCGCACCCGGCTCAACGGCGCGATCACCCCTCGCCGATCGGTGAGCCTCACCCGGGTCGACCTCGATACCGTGCGAGAGGTTCGCCGGGCTTTCGGGACCACCATCAACGACGTGGTATTGGCGGCGTCGGGCACCGCATTGCGCCGCTACCTCGAAGCGCGCGGGCCACTGCCTGCCCGGGACCTCATCGCCGCGGTGCCGGTCAGTGCGCGAGATGACCACGACCAGGCTTTTCGCAATCGAGTCTCCAGCATGATGGTCGACATCCCCCTCCAACCCGACGACCCGGTCGAGCGGTTGCTGGCGGTGCACGCCAACTCGCTCAACTCCAAGGCTCTGCAGTTGGCCTTCGGCACCGATTCGCTCCAAGAGCTCACCGGCTTCGCCGCGCCATCGGTCATGACCACCGGCGCCCGCCTGTACTCACGACTGAAGCTGGCCCGCTATCACCCACCGGTGTTCAACCTGGTCATCTCCAACGTGCCCGGGCCGCCTCTCGACCTCTACTGCGCCGGGGCCAAGGTGGCCGGCATCTTCCCCATGGGACCGGTCATGGAAGGCACCGGGGTGAACATGACGGTGCTCAGCGAAGCGCACCACTTGAACGTGGGGGTCATGGCCTGCCCCGACCTCGTGCCCGACGTCGGAGAGATCGGCACCGGGTTCGTCGAGGCTGTCGACGAACTCAGAGTGCTTGCCGAACGGGTTCACCCGAGGGAGCGGCGGGTGAGGAGGACGGGGCTGGGGACATAGCCGTCTCGCTCAGAGCCTTGTCCGGAGAGACGGCGTCGAGCGGTGTTGCCTGTGGGTGTCTGCTGCGCAGGGACGAGTGGATTGCGGATCCCGTCTGTATCCTCTTCGCGTGACACGCTTTTTGCACAGCGCCGACTGGCAGCTCGGCATGACCCGACACTTCCTCGAAGGGGAGGCCCAGGCCCGCTTCACCGCGGCCCGAATCGAGGTCATCGGCGCCATCGGGCAACTCGCTGTAGAGGAGGGGTGCTCATTCGTGGTCGTCGGTGGCGACGTCTTCGAGTCCAACCAGGTAGAACGCCAGGTGATCGTCCGGGCACTGGACACCATGAAGGCCACCAGCTCGGTGAAGTTCTGCTTGCTTCCCGGCAACCACGATCCACTCGATGCCGCCTCGGTATTCCGATCCAAGACCTTCCTCGAAAACCGCCCCCCGAACGTGGTCGTTCTCGAGGACAGTGCGCCGGCGACAGTTGCCCCGGGGGTCGACATCGTCGGTGCTCCCTGGCCCACCAAACGCCCACTGAACGACCTCGTCACTGCCGCAGTCGCTGATCTGCCTTGCGACGGCACTCAGCGGATCGTGGTCGGTCACGGCGCCGTTGACACGATGTCGCCCGATCCTACGAACCCGTCCCTCATCTCGGTATCCGACATCGAAGCGGCCATCAGTGCCGGGCGCATCCACTATGTGGCGCTCGGCGACCGGCACTCCACGACCGACGTTGGGTCAACAGGTCGGTTCTGGTACTCGGGGGCACCAGAGCCGACCGACTACGACGAGTCCGACCCGGGCAACGTTCTGTTGGTGGACCTCCGTGAAGAAGCGATCTCGGTCGTACCTCACCGGGTGGCCACCTGGCGGTTCCTGCGCGAGTCCTTCGACCTCACAAATAGAGCGGATTGTGAGCAGGTTCGGTCCTTCCTCGAGGCGATCCCCGACAAGCATCGAACGATCGTGAAGCTGTCGCTCGTCGGCCAGCTGTCCCTCGGCGACATGACGTGGCTGGAGGCTCAGTTGGAGCACGCTGCGGACCTGCTCGGCGCCCTCGAGACCTGGGAACGCCGAAGTGACCTCGTAGTCCTCCCCGACGATGACGAATTCGATGGGTTCGGGCTCACAGGGTTCGCAGCCGGGGCGCTCGATGATCTCCGCAAGACCGGCGAGGGATCCGGCGACGACGCGCTGGTCGCTCGCGATGCGCTCGGTCTCCTCTACCGCCTACTGGCGGGAGCATCATGAGGATCCTTCGGCTCAAGATCTGCAACTTCCGCGGTGTCGGTGAGTGCGAGGTGACGTTCCCGACAGAGGGAGTCACCATCATCGAAGGTCCCAACGAGGTTGGGAAGACCTCGCTGTCCGAGGCGATCGACCTCTTGCTCGCCGAGCGCGACGACTCGACCAAGCGCAGCGTCAGGGCCGTGAAACCCGTCGGCAAGGACGTCGGAGCCGAGGTCGAGGTCGAGATGACCTCGGGCCCTTATCGCTTCATCTACCGGAAGTGTTGGCACCGCCAGAAAGCCACGGAGCTCCAGATCCTCGAGCCTCAGAAGAGCCAGCTGACCGGTCGTGAGGCTCACGACAGGGTGCGAGCGATCCTCGACGAGACCCTCGACTCGGGACTCTGGGAGGCGTTGCGAATCCGGCAGGGTACGCAGCTCGAACAAGCCGTGCTGGCAGGCGGTTCCTTGGGCCGGGCACTCGATCTGGCTGCGGGCGGGGATGCCGCCGGCGAGCGTGAGGACGACCTGTGGTTGCGCATTACGGCCGAGCGGGATCAGTACTGGACCGCCACCGGACAGGAGAAGAGTGACCGGACGGCGCTGAAGGCCAATGTCGCCGGTGCAGCCGCTCGGGTCACCGAAGTCGAGCAGGCCCTTCGGGAGTTGGAAGGCGACGCCGATGAGGTTGATCGTCTACAGAGAGCGGCGAAGGAGCTGGTCGAAAAGCAGGAAGAGCTGAAAGGTCTCGAGGAAGGCCTTGGGGCGCAATTCGCTTCGATTGAGCACCAACGGAATGATGTCGAGCGGCTGAAGGGAGTCAACGACACTGCCCAAGCTCATCGGGATCGCGTACAGGAGATCTCGAAGAGTCGCACCGATCTGGTAGCACGGGTTGCCGCAGCCGCCAAAGCCGTACTTGAGCATGACTCGAAGGTGGAGGCAGCAGTGCCGGCTCTCGCTGCCGCCGAAACCCGCCTCAACGGGGCAAAGGACGCGATCGGGTCCGGAAAGGAGCAGGTGGGTGCCGCCGACGCGGCGGATCGCCTTGCCACTGGCGATGAGAGCTATCGCCGTCACGAGATCGAGCTCGCCCAGTTGTCCGAACGCCTCGAGAGGGTGGAGGAAGCGGTCCGACGCCGAACTGACGCCGAGAGAGATCTCGAAACCAACAAGGTCGACGACGAGTTGGTTCGCCGTATTCAAGAGGTGTACGTCGAGGCGGCCAGGGCGGAGGCCGCGGCGTCCGCCGGCGCCTCGAATATCCATACTCACGCGCTGATGGATCTGACCGTCAGGGTCGGAGGAAAGTCAGTTGCCCTTGCCGCTGGGAAGCAGCACGACCTGGTCGTTACGGACTCGGCCGAGGTCGAGGTTCCCAACGTGGTCAGGGTCGTGGTGACAGCTGGGGCTGAGGCCAAGTCGACGGCGAAACGGGTGATGGCCGCCCAGGCCGAGTTCAAGGCGGCCTGTGATGAGGCCGGCGTTGAGGATGTAGCTGGGGCTCAGGTTGCCGCAGAGGCCCGGAAGGAGGCCCTTCGCGTTGTGGCCCTGGCGGACAAGACCATCAAGCAGGATCTCCGTGATCTGACCACCGACGCCCTGGACCAGAAGGTCAAGAGCCTCGAGACCCGCATCACGACCTATGAGACCGAGCGGCCTTCGGAACCTCCGCTTCCGGTTGACTTTGACGAGGCAAAGCGCATTGCCGCCAAGTGCGACGGCAAGCTTCAGGTTCTACGCGAGGCGTTGGGTCGTCTCGAAATGGACGAGTCAGCTGCGTCGGATTCTCTACAGGATCTTCGGCTCGATGATGCCGGCACCCAGGCCACCCTTGACCAGGCCCGAGCGCTGGAGGAGCGGGAGACACAGGCCCTCGCCGCCGCTCGGAAAGAGGCGTCCGACGACGAGATAGCGGACCAGCTGACCAAGGCGGAGGCCGCTCTCCAGCAATGCAAGGAGGAGTTGCGGAAGGCGGAGGTCGGTCTCGAGGCTGAGGATCCCGGGTCCGTCGAGGTTCGCCTGAACAACGCCCGTGATGTCCTGAAGCGGATCGCTGACGACCTCCATGACCACGACAACAAGGTTCGTGAACTGCGAACCAAGCTGGCCGTCAAAGGCGACGAAGGGCTGGCCCAACAGCTTGACGTGGCGAAGACTGATGTTGGGCAACTCTCCCTGCGCCGAGACCGCATCGAGGCCCGGGCGGTGGCAGCCAAGGTCCTCTATGACACCTTCGCCGCTCGACGGGCCGAGGCGCACCGCCGATACGTCGCCCCATTCCGAGAGCGCATCGAAGGGCTCGGCCGGATTGTGTTCAACCCCTCGCTGGAGGTTGACCTGGACGACGAGCTCCGAATCTCCCGTCGAACGTTGGATGGCGTGACCCTTGACTTTGCCGACCTCAGCACGGGGGCGAAGGAACAGCTCGGGATGATCAGTCGTCTTGCCTGCGCGTCCATTGTTTCTGCCGACGGAGGTGCCCCGGTGATCTTCGACGATGCTCTCGGATGGAGCGATCCTCGCAAGCTCGACAGCATGGGAGCGGTCATCCGCACGGCCGGCCAATCGTGCCAGGTCATCATCCTGACCTGCACGCCGGGCCGCTATGCAGGCGTCGGTAAGGCGGAGGTCATCAAGCTGTCGGCGTGATGTCACGCCCGGTCGAACAGGACGTGGACGACCAGGACCTGGACGAACAACTTCCCGAAGTTGACCAATTGTCTGCCGATCCGAGTAGGGACGTCTCGTCGGACACAGGAGAGCCCTCCCGGCTGGGAGGGCTCTGAACTGCTACTTCTCTAGTGGCGGGGGCAGGATTTGAACCTGCGACCTTCGGGTTATGAGCCCGACGAGCTACCAGACTGCTCCACCCCGCGTCGCAAAGAAAGAAGATAGCACCTGGGGGACGGGGTCCGACCAACACGACCGGAGGACTCAGGACAGAACCGGAAATGTCTCCCGGCCACGGCCGGCGGGATGGCTCAGGCAGGGGCCGTGGTGGTCGTAGCCCCTGGAGCGGTGGTGGTGGGCGTACTCGAGTTCCCCGCCGGTGTCGGCGGAACGGCACCCGTCAACTGCTGCACTTGCTGGAGAGCGTTCTCCATGGCAGTGATGTCGCCCTGGTATGCACCCAGATTGCCAGCGTGAAGATCGGCCTGTGACTGTTGATAGGCGGCCTGGGCATTGGCCAACAGCAAACGCACCTCTGGTGACAACGCGTTGGACGTACCCCCCGGGGTCACCGATGTTGTCACCGGTGCACTGAAGACCTGGGTCAGGGCGTCAGCAAGGGTGGTACTGAGGGCCGCCTGGTTCCCATAGACGGCGATCATGTACTGGATTTCCGGAATCGCATTGCGGGTCGACTCCACATAGAGAGGTTGGATGTAGAGCAGCGCGTGCGCCACCGGGATCATCAGCACATTACCCAGCACCACGCTCGACCCGTTTTGGTTGAGCAAACTGATTGTCTTGGATATGTTCGCATTCTGATCGATCTTGGCCGCCACGATCGACGGCCCCTGGACCGGTTGGTCACGTGGCGTCACGAACATCTCGAGTTTGCCGTACTGGCCGGGATCGGACCCGGCGATCATGAAGCCGGACAGAGTCTGAATTTGGCTCTGGCTCGATACCGGCACGAACGCGTCGAGCAAGGTGAACGACTGTTGGGCCTGATCCGGCGCTCTCAACTCTTGGTACACGGGGGCCATGCGCACCAACTGCCCGGTGGAGACCTGCTGGCCCTGTGCATTGGTGGTCTGGGTGGTCGCCAACGCCTGGGCGGGCGATCCCGACCCCGGAGACGGGGACAACGTCCAGGCATCGGCGGCGCTGTAGAAGTTGGCAGCATTGGCAATGTGGTACTTGCCGTACATCGAAGCCTGCACGGTGAAGATGTCCTCGGGATATCGAATATGGGCGGTGAGCTCGGAGGGCATCTTGGAAGCCGGCGTGAACATTCCCGGGAACGCCTTCTCGTAGGTCCGGATGATCGGATCCTTCGGATCCATGACATAGAAGGTCATGGCCCCGGTATACGAGTCGATCACCACCTTCACCGAGTTGCGGACGTAGTTGAAGTTCTTCTGCAGGCCACTGCCGGCAGACAATGCGCTGGTATCCCCGTCCTGTGCGTACGGGTAATTGTCGGTGGAGGTGTAGGCGTCTTGGATCCAGTTGATGTGACCACCGATCAGTACCGGATACGGATCCCCATCGAGATTGAGGAACGGTGCCGCTTTTGCCACCCGGGCCTGCACGCCTCGGTCGTAGATCAAACGCGACTTGTCGGTAAGCTGGCTCGAGATCAACAGGTTGTAGTCGCCGAAACGGAGAGCGAACATCAACCGATCGAAGAACGACGAGAGTTGCACTCCCCCGTTGCCCAGGTAATGGGTCTCCACGTTCGACCCATTGCCCAACTGGTAGTCCATCTCGGGTGCCTTGGTGTCAGCCACCACGTACCCGCGGTTGTCCAAGCCGAAATAGACCGACGGCTGGGTGACCACGGGAAACCCATTGTTCGACACCGGGGGAACGTCTTGGACGACAAACGTCGGGTCCCCGTTGCTTGTCTGGGCGTTGGCCGGCGATACCACCATCCCGTACCCGTGGGTGAACACCAGATGGGTATTGACCCATGACGGCGACGGGATGTCCTGACCATTGACTTCCCGCGCACCCACGATCGTCGGGGTCGCCGTCCCCGCCACCGGATAGCGGTCGACCGCCAGGCTGTTGAACTGGTAGTAGGAGCGAATGTCCTGAAGCTTGTCGTAGGTGGGCTGGGTCAGGAGGGGGTCCCAGAGACGCACGTTGGCCAGGGTGTCGGAATTGGCGGACAGTTGCGCGGCAGTGAGAGTCGACGCAGCCGGATAGTTGACGGTCTTGATGGAGGTGAGATCGAACGCAGCTCGGGTGGCGTTGATATTTCGCTGGATATACGGCCGTTCCAGGTTGTTCTGGGCCGGATTCACCTTCAGCGCCTGGACAATGGCGGGATAAATTGCGCCGGCGGCCAGGGCCACCACGAACCACAACCCCACTCCAATGATGGGAAGGGCCCACCCCTGGCGCCGAATGTTGTAGATCAACAGGAGGAACGCTGCCAGGGATACCAGAATCAGCAGTTCGAACGCCGGGATACGGGCGTGCACGTCCGCATAGTCGGCGCCCTTGTTGTACCCGTTCGACGACAGGTCGAGCGTGTAGCGGGCCAGGTAGTACCCGACCGCTTTCACCAGGGCGAGCAGGCCCAGAATTACCGAAATATGGGCTTTGACCGCTGGGCGGACCCTGGGTCGACCGCCCTGAAGCCGAATCCCTCCGTTGAGATAGTGAAAAAGTGCAGTGACCAGGAGTATGACGATCAAGGCCACCAGCGCCCAATGGACAAGGAAGAGCTCGAAGGGAAGTTTGAAGACGAAGTAGCTGACGTCGCGGCCGAACTGGGGGTCCTTCACTCCGAACGACACACCGTTACGGAACAGGATCCAATTCTGCCACTGGCCGAGCGCCTGAGATCCCACGATGAGTGCCAGCACGACGACGAGCCCGATCCTCAGCCACCGGACATAGGGCCCGATCACCTCCTGGTACCGCTTGACGAACTCATCCTCGGCGTCGAGTGACGGGCCCTTGGGAGCCAGTCGTTCGGCCACCATGAGACTGGCAAACAGCAGAACGCCGAAGATGACGGCGAACGTCAACATCAGGCCCGCCTTTATGTCAAAGAGGCTCCGCCACACCGGGTGCAAGTGAACCGACGAAAACCACAATGCATCCGTGTAGAGGAGGGCGAATGCGTGCAACGAGAGCAAGACGGTCACCACCACGATGATGGCGATGACGATCCCTCGGCGTCGGGCGTGGGACGCGGAACGAGTGATTTTGGGAATGTCGGTGGGGGACCGCACGGGAGCAGCCTACGTGGCAGAAGGTGCCAGCAGGCAACGACACCCCGGGTGCGCCGGGGGATGGACATGGCCGGTGGGGAATTCTCCACCGGGCCGTTGTGGTCCGTTGAGCATATTGTCCTCACAATCGGGGCACGGCTCATCCCCTGATGCGGTAGCGGCTATCCACTCGACCAGGAGGTTCTTCTTGCGCTTCGACCCGGCCAGTGAGCCAACCGAGAAGGCCGCCACGACATAGTCACCGGCCAGTCTCTCGATGCGCTCGCCTTTCCACTCCCTGAAGGCGGATCCCACATGCTCAGCCACTACCGATTCATCCGCTCCATGCAGATGGTCGCCCTCGGAGAGACGTCGGCGGAGTGGGGCCAACACTGTCTCGGCCAAATCGTGAGCGACAGTTGTCATCTCTTCGGTCAGCGGCCCGTGGGTACCCTCTGACCCGACAAAGGATGCGCCGGCTTGGGCGGCCTCCACCAAATGTGGCAGCGCCGCCGTCGAATACGAATCGCTGTGTTCCGGATCGGCGGGGAGGATATCGGCAGACCACTGGAAATGACGTGAGCGCAACCGATCGAGCAAGTCGTTCTGGTCATCTTGCAGGGTGCGTTTCATCCGCCGAGCCAGAGCCTTCACCAGTGGTGCGGTCATCTCGTCCCGACGGACGGTGAAGGGGTTCCGCTCTTCAGGTGGGGCGTCACCCTCCTCTTCTTCGGCCTCGGCCTCAATCTCGGGAACGTCAGTCTCGGATACCTCCGGGGAATCAGAAACATCATCGGCCGGAACCGGTGTAGCGGGTCCGGTTGGCTCACTGTCAACAGTGGCGACCACTCCAGCGGGATCCTCGACGCCCGCATCGGGCTCCTCCCGCGACGCTCTGATTTTGGCAAATAGTGCGTCAACCGACGGTATGGGGTCCGGAGAGTCCACTTCGGCTGCGTCGCCGATCTCCCCGTGGGCACCGACGTCATCAACGGGTTTGGGAGACCGATCGGTCTGGTCGGTCAGATCATGCAGTTCATCCGTTGCCTGCCCGTGGTCCTCGTCGGCATCGGGCTGGGCGTCGGGTGTCTGGTCGGCCACCGGTGCTTCGGCAACCAGGGCCTCCTCGGCCAACAACGAAGCCGCTAATTCCTCCGGGGTACCATCATCGGGCCGGGCAACCGCGGCGCGGCCGGCTGCCTCCGCGGCCAGACGCGCCTCGTCTTCCGCCCGAAACAGGTCGTCAGCAATGGTGTCGATCGAGCGACGCACACTGCGGACGGTAGAGGCCAGATTTTCCCGACCGGCCCTCAACTGCTCGATCTGGGCGTGGAGCACTTTGCGACGCTTGGAAAGATCGGCGAGCACCCGCGCTCGGAGACCCTGCGCCTCATTGATCATGTCGTGGCAATCGGAACGGGTCTGGGCGATCATCGCCTCCACCTCGGTCCGGGCCGCCTCCAACCCGGCCGCCGCATCCTCTTGCGCCCGGAGCCGGCACTCGGCAGCGGCCGCCTCCGTCTCCGCCGCCCGATCAGAAAGCTGCGCCGTGACACGGTCTTCGGTGGCTGCAATCTCTTGACGGGCGTCGGTCAGCAACCGATCGGCCTCGGCTTCCGCCTTGGCCAACATCTCATTCGACGCCTCGTGCGCACTGTGCAGGACCCGTGCCGTCTCCTGGCCCAGAGCCGCCGTCAATGTCTCTTCGTTGATGACCGGATTAGCCACCCGACGCTCGGCTTCTTCGAGCTCCCGCCTGAACTCGTGCTCTCGATCGGCCAGTGCCCTCAGGCCTTTGGCGATGGATTCGAGGTAGGCCCGTACTTCGTCGGCTGCGAATCCTCGACGGGTGGTGGCGAAGGTGTGACGCGCCACTTCATCGGGAGCCAAATGAGATGAGGATGAAATCGTCATCCAGTGGTCCTCGGGCATGAGGGAGATCCTACGACGAGCGGTAGGCCAAACGGGTCACCCTCAAGCCGGTGTCGAAGTTGTCGATGTGGAATTCGTCGGAACGGGAGGAACGACCCCTCCGTGGGCCGCCAGGACAGCCAGGGCCTGATCGAGGGTGGAGACCGCGTAAATCTGCAGCCCCTTCCTCTGCTTGGACTTCGCCGCCTTGTACTCCTGAGGGGGTACCAGAAAGATGGTGGCACCGGCATTCTCGACAGCAACCGTCTTCTGGGGCACGCCACCAACATCGCCGACGTTGCCCTGATCGTCGATGGTACCGGTGGTTGCCACCGTCTTTCCCCCGGTCAGCGAGCCACCGGTCAGCGCGTCGATCACCCCGAGCGTCATCGCCAATCCGGCCGATGGGCCTCCGATATTTGCGACATTCATAGTGACCGAGAAGGGATAGGTGTAGTTGACCTGATTACCCACTTGCACTCCGAGGTCCTCGGTCTGCATCACTCCCCCACCGGTATCGATGACCGTGTCCTTCAACGTCAGCGTCACCGGTTTCGGGGTGCTGCTCGCGTTGCTCCCCTGGCCGAGCACGGAAAGGGTGATGCTCTGACCAGAGTGATGGTGTCGGAGAGCTGTCACCAGACTGTCGGCATTCGGCGTCGAGGTGCCGTCCACCGCGGAGATGACATCGCCCACGTTGAGCAACCCGTAGGCGGGAGCCTTCGGATACGTGGCTGACACCACCGCCCCGCCGGGCTGAGCCGTGACCGGATACCCCAGACGCCGGAGTGCGGCCGTCTTCGCCGCCGATTCCGCCTGGGACATCTCCAGATCACCCTGAGCGGTGTACTCGGAAGGAGGGCTCCCCCCGGTGATCGACTCCAGCGGGTAGAAGTCGGTATCCCCTTGGAACCTGTAATACAGATAGGTCAGCGCCGATACCCTGCCGATCTCGACATCGGTCAACAACACCGAGTGGGTGACCGGGTGGCCCTTGTCCGCCGGGACCCTGATGAACTGCTGGACCGGCTGTGCCACTCCCGGCTGCACCGCGTAGTAGTTGAGGTTGACCCTGGACGCCACCGCGATCACGATGGCGGCGACGATGAGCGTGATCCACGGCCACCACCGGCGGGGGCGGGGGCGGGACGGTGCCCCGGACGGAGTCGACCCGATGTCGGATGTGGGCGAGGAGAGGGTTTCTTCGGTCATAGTGGTGCGGTGGTTACTCCCAAGTCGTCCGGCGGGTCGATTCCCAGCGGTCGCTCGCCAGGTACTCAGGCCCCACAGCCTGCCACGGAACCAATAAGTGGGGCCGTCACCGAGCGACGGCGTTTGGTGGCGCTGGCCGGCCATGTCGGGGATGGGCACACCGCACGAGCAGGACTCGATGATCCGTCACCGGTGGTGCGGGTCACCGCACTCGGGGCCCTCGATCGGCAGGACACCCTGAAGAAAGCCGACCTGGTGGCGGCGCTGGCCGATCCCGACCCCTCACCGCGTCGACGGGCCTGCGAACTGGCCGCCTCCCGACCGGACGTGGATGTCTCGTCGTGCCTCGACGACGGCGACTCGTCGGTCGTCGAGATGGCGGCGTGGGCCCTGGGTGAACAGGGATCTCCAACAGGCGTTCCCGCCTTGGCGGCGCTGGCGTCCATGCGGTCGGGTCACCGGGACCCACTCTGCCGCGAAGCCGCGGTCGCCGCGCTGGGCGCCATCGGTGATCCTGCCGGTCTTCCCGCCGTGCTGGCCGCGTTGGACGACAAGCCGGCGATCCGGCGTCGGGCCGCGGTGGCCCTCGCCGCCTTCGACGGACCAGACACCGAGGCCGCCCTCCGCCGATGTCTCGAGGACCGCGACTGGCAGGTGCGTCAGGTCGCCGAAGACCTGCTCGACGTGACCTGAACCGAAAGGTGTCCTCAGGAATCTGCGTCGGCAAAGATGTGGCGCAGGCGGTCGAACGAGTCGAGACACATACCTGCTCCTTGCACCACGCACTCGAGCGGCGTCGGAACCAGATGTACCGGCACCGCGGTCTCGTCAGCCAGACGGTTGGCCAGGCCACGGAGCATGGCTCCTCCGCCCACCAGGTAGATGCCCTGGTAGATGATGTCTTGGGCCAGTTCGGGCGGGGCATCTCCCAGGCAATCGACCACGGTGGCCAAAATAAGGTCCACTTGCTCACGGAGCGCGTAGCGGATCTCCTCGGGCGATAGCACCACGATCTTCGGCAGCCCGGTAGCGACCTCGCGCCCACGGACCTCGGCTTTCACCTCATTTTTGTAGGGAAGCGCCGATCCGATGGCCAACTTCAGTTCCTCGGCGGTCCGTTCGCCGATGGCCACGTCGTACTCGCGTCGCACGTACTGCTGAATGGCGGCATCGAGGTCGAAGCCGCCACAGCGAATGGCGCGGGAGGTGACCAGCCCACCCAGCGAAATGACCGCCGTCTCGGAGGTACCACCTCCGACGTCGACCACCATGTTGCCCATGGGCTCATTGGTGGCGAGCCCGGCCCCGATAGCCGCCGCCATCGGTTGCTCGATGAGATAGGCCGACGAAGCTCCCGCATGACGGGCAGCCATTTTGACAGCTCGCCGTTCGACCGACGTGATGGCCGATGGAACGCAAATCAGCACCCTCGGCCGGCTGAGCTTTGTCACCCCGGCCCGACGCAACAACAGTCTGATCATCCGCTCGGTGATATCAAAGTCGGTAATGGCGCCTTCGCGCAGTGGACGGACGGCGACGATGTAGCCCGGAGTGCGCCCGATCATGTGCCACGCTTCGTTGCCGACGGCCAGGACGTCACGTGTCCTGGTGTTGAGGGCGATGACCGTCGGTTGGTTCAACACAATGCCTTTGCCTTTGGCGTAGACGAGGGTGTTGGCCGTACCGAGGTCGATAGCGAGGTCACGAGCCACTGGGCCATCGTAGGGCCAGCTGTTCAACCAGCGGATGAGTTGACCTGGCCGGCCCCTCTCCGAGCGTGGGCGACCTCCCAATCCCCGATCTCGTCGCTAGTCTCATGTCGGTGAGTGGAGACACCCCCGAGGGCACAGATTTCGGTTCGGACGGCCCCGACCACGGTGATGGAACCCCAGATCCCATCCGGGGCTGGATCTCTCCCGACGACCGCCTGTGGAGACACCCCTCGGAATCGATGTCGGCCAAGCACGCTTCGCTGGCACGGTTCGGCGGGGCTGACTCCGATCGAAGTCGCCCGAGCCCGTGGATCGTGGGGGGAGCGGCGGCCTGTGTCGCCGGCGCCCTGCTCGCCTCGGGCCTGGTGATGGCAACTTCGGGAGCCTCACCGGATGGTGGGGGTCCGTCTCGTGCGACCACGACATCCAGCCTGGTGGCGTTGTCCACCCCGCCTACGACCGAGCCCGGAACAGCACAACTGTCGAGTGGGACCGAGATGGCCCACATGGTGGCGGCGGTGCGACCGTCATTGGTGGCCCTGACCGTAACTCGTCCTTCCGGAGTGTCGGTGGCCACCGGAGTGACCGCCGAGTCGGGCGGCATCATTGCCACGACCGCCGCCGCCGTCGCCGGTGCGCGTGCCATCTCGTTCGACGAATCGGACGGCACCCGAACCCCCGCCCAATTGGTCGGGAGTGATCCGACTTCGGGAATCGCCGTGGTGCGAGTGCCGTCTGATCTACCGGTGGCCGACTTCGACACCAGAGATCCGGTACCGGGAAGCATGACGATGGCGATGGCCCTTCATTCCGGTTTCGGTAGAGCCTCTGCCCCTCATTCGTCCGTGTATGCCGGCCCGGTGCGGTCATCGGGTACCGCGGTCGGGGTCGGCGGCCCCGCATCCCGTTTCGCGGTCACCACGGTAGACCTACCCCTGTCGGCCCAAGACAGCGGCTGCGCATTGCTCAGCGGCACCGGGCAGGTCTCGGGAATCCTCGACACCACACAGACACAAGGTGATGCCACCACCGGCGTGTTCCTTCCGGCTGAACTGATTCTGGGGGTCACCCTTCAGCTGGTGGCAGCCGGGACCGTCGGGCGCGGATGGCTGGGCGTCGAGGCCAGCGACATCAACGGGACCACGGGCGCCACGCTGTCCACGGTGGCAGGTGGATCCAGCACTCCCAACGGTGCCACCCTCGATGCCATCGACGCGGAAGGGGCGGCGGCCCGGGCCGGCCTGCAGATCGGTGACGTCATCGTGGCCGTCAACGGAGAGGCGGTGCACTCGATGGCCGAACTGCGCACCCGCCTGTACGCCGACCTCCCGGGAACGTCAGTGGTCCTAGCCATCGAGCGCTCGGGATCGCTGGGAAACACCAGCGTGGTGTTGGCCGCCGGTGGAAGTGGTGCATCGGACGGCGATTCGTCGCCGTAGCATACAGGCATGCCACCGCCTGAATCCGGGGACGCGGGAAACCCGTTCCAATCTCTGCTCGGCGACCTGATGAAGATGTTGGGTACCAACGCTCCCGATCAATGGGAAATGACCCGGTCGTTTGGGGTGAACGTCGCCACGGGTGGCACCCCCGAATCGAATGTGGAACCGATCGAACGGATTCGACTCGAGGAGTTGGCCCGGGTGGCTGAACTGCACGTGATCGAGGCCACCGGCATGCCCGTCTCCTCCGATGGCCGGCGGCTCTCCTATTTGCCCGTCGGCCGTGGCGATTGGACCCTCCGGGCCCTCGACGCCTGGAAGCCGGTGCTCTCCGCCATGGCTCCAACCACCACCCCTCCCCTGGGGACCCCGGACATCGATGAGCCGAGCGGGGACGACCCTCTCGGTGGGTTGGGCGATCTATTGGGTCAGTGGGCGGTCGTCATCGGACCCATGTTCTTCGGGTTACAACTGGGATCGGTGGTCGGTCACCTGTCCCATCGGGCCCTCGGCCAATACGCATTGGCCCTCCCGTGGGCCCCGTCTGCCGAACTGGTGATCGTGACGACCAACGTCACCTCGTTCGCCGACGATTGGAGCATCCCCACCGATGAAGCGCTGTTATGGGTGTGCGCTCGTGAACTGGCGTCCCACGCGGTGTTGTCGAGACCCGGCGTCCGGGCCCGGATGGAAGAGTTGCTGCAGGCTCTGGCGGTTTCGGCGGGTGCTACCCAACAGGGCCTGGCGCAACGGTTGGGGGGATTGGGCGATCCCACCGGTGAGCCCGGGATGAACCTCGAGTCCATGCAAGATCTCTTCGGCGACCCCGAGGCCCTCCTCAGTGGTCTGCTCACCCCCGAGTTCAAACGGTCTTCGGATCAGCTCACCTCACTGGCGGTGGTGATCGACGCCTACGCCGATCACGTGGCGGATCAGGTAGGGCGAAAGTTGGTGGGTTCCCACGCCCAACTCGCAGAGGCCTGGTATCGACGTCGGATCGAGCGGGGCAAGGGCGAGGAAGCCGCTGGGGCGCTGTTCGGGCTCGACCTTGAGCAAGCCCAGGTCGACAGGGGCCGCGCCTTCATCGCCGGTGTGGTGGAACGGGCGGGCGACGAGGCTCTGGCCCGGCTGTGGTCATCCACCCGTCATCTTCCGACTCCACCCGAAGTGGATGCCCCCGGGTTGTGGTTGGAGCGGATCAGCCTGCCGGAACTCGACGGTCCGGACCAACCTTCCGAGGCGTAAACGGCGGAGTTACCCGTCAGTCGGGGACGGCGCCTCAGCCTCGACCGGGGCCGGGGACGGGGTTTCCTCAGGCACGCCGAGATCCCACTCGAGGGTGATGTTCTCGCGCTCAGCGTCGCGGATGACCCGCTCCCGGTTACGTCGGTACTGCGGATCGTGCGGAGGCAGCAACACCAGCCGGGCCATCGTCCGATGGCGGAACGATTCGATGAGCTCGGCATCTCCGAAGTCAGACTGGACTTCCCAATGCGGCGCCACCGGGCCGAGATACACGACCCGCACATGGCCGATCGGCGGTTGAGGCTCTTCGCCCTCTTCCGGGACGGTGTGTTCGTCGGTGACCGGGGTCATGGTGGTGGTTCCTCCTGGGATGACGGCGGGCGCCAGCCTACCCGCCACTTGGGCGGGCTCCGAGCGTGACGTTGATCGTCATGCGGGTGGCGCCCCGGTAGATCCCCACGGTGATGTGGTCGCCGGGCTTCAGCGGATGGATGGCAGCAGTCAGATTGTCAGCCGTTTGGATGGCTGCTCCGTTGAAGGAAACGATCACATCGTTGTTCAGCAGGCCGGCGGTGTCTGCCGGACTTCCCGACTGCACCGAGAGCACCAGGGCACCCGACGATGGTGTCAGGTGGTCCAGTTGTTGAAGTGTCGGGGTGACCGTGCCGACCGAAACACCCATGAACGCGGAGTTGGCCGCCGGTGTCGGCTGAGGACTGGCATTCCCGGCACCACCCGGACCCCCACGTCGCAACTCGGCGAGCCGGGGCTTGACCAGGTCGATGGGGATGGCGAAACCGATGTTCTGGGCCGGGGCGTTGCCTGAACTGCTAGAGGCCACTGCGGTGTTCATCCCGATCACCTTGGCCTGGGCATTGACCAGAGGACCGCCTGAGTTCCCCGGGTTGATGGCTGCGTCGGTCTGGAGCAGTCCGGTGAGGGTCTCGGTCTGCCCACTGTCGTTCTGCGCAGACAGCGAGCGGTGGATGGCAGACACAATCCCTTCGGTGACCGACGGCCCTCCGGCCAACGCCAATGCGTTGCCAATGGCCAGCACCGAGTCACCCACCTGGCTCTGCGACGAGTTGCCCAGCGTAACGGTGGGAAGGTTGGAGGCATTGTCAATCTGCACCAACGCCAGGTCATTGCTGGGGTCGGTCCCGACCACGTGGGCGGTGAGCGCCTTGGTCTGTCCGAAGAGAGTGGCAGTGACGGTGGTGGCCCCGGTGACCACATGATTATTGGTCAGGACCTCCCCTTGGGGGGTGAGGATCATGCCGGTGCCGGCCGCCTGCACAAAGTCACCGCCGGAGGAGCTCCCGGTCTGGACGGACTCGCTGTCGATGGAGACAACAGCTGGTTCCACAACCGCCAGGATCCCCTGGATGTCCTTGGGCTGGGCCAGGACACTGGTATTCGGGAAGAACTGCTTGATGATGGTCTGTTGGCTGCCGACTCCGACAATGGCTCCAACCATCGATCCCACCGCGGCGGCGAGCACCGCCACCACGATGACCACCAACAGCCAATTGCGCCGGGTCAGGGTGTGGCGCACCACCCGGGGCGCCGGGACCGGTTGGGCGTACCCGTACGGGTATCCAGCACCCGGGGGCCCGTAGCCGCCGTAGGAGGGATATCCCGGCCCACCCGGAGGCGGCCCGTACGGGGGGTAATTGCCCGGATACACCGGGACGGCGTTCCCGTACATATTGAGGGTGGGAGAAGCCTCCGGGGCGGGTGGTGGTGGTGCAGCCGGTGCAGCAAGGGGCATTGAGGGTACGCTCTGTGGTGAGGAATCATCCACCCCGGGACCCTGAGCGGGGTCCGGTTGGGCGGATTCTGTCTGCCCACTTTCGGCCCCTTCATAAGAAGGACCCGGTCCCCGATAAGAAAATTGTGAGGATTCCATCAACAAAGGCTCATTTCGCGCCGTAGAACAAGCAGGGATGGGACAATAGTCGTGTACTGATGGCAGCGGCGGTGGGCCGGGTCAAACGGACTCACTGCCAGTCATCACCTTGGATCGGAGAACAAGCACATGGATGCGAATTGGATGAGCGAAGGCAAGTGCCGGGATCTCTCCCCCACTGCCTTTTTCCCCAGCGACGGGATCGGGGTGCAGGCCGCCCAGCGCATCTGTGCTGAGTGCTCGGTCGCCGACGCCTGTCTCCAGTATGCCTTGGACGAGCGGGTCGACCACGGCGTGTGGGGCGGCAAGTCCGAGCGCGAAAGGCGACGGATACTCCGCCGCCGACGGTTGAGCCACACAACCGTGAGGGTCTGAGCCAACCCGCACTCATCGGTGTACCGGTACCCGTAGTGCTCACCGAGTGCGTCATCAACATCAGCGAGGGTCGCGACGTGGCCGTGATCAGGGGCATTGCCGATCAGGCTGGGGCCACTCTCTTGGATGTTCACACCGACCCTGAGCACCACCGTTCGGTCCTGACTCTCGGTGGGGAAACAGACAGTATCGCGGAGGCGGCGCGAGCGGTGATCACCACTGCGGTGAAGCGCATCAACCTTGGTGACCACCAGGGAGTGCATCCCCGGATGGGAGCTGTCGACGTGGTCCCCTTCGTCCCGTTGGGTCCCACCGGGCGCATCGACACCGCCATCGATGCCCGGAACCGGCTGGCGGCCTGGGCCGGCTCCGACCTCGAATTGCCGTGCTTTCTCTATGGGCCCGAGCGATCACTGCCCGAAGTGCGCCGGGAGGCATTTCGGACACTCGATCCCGACACCGGTCCGTCCACGCCGCACCCGACTGCCGGGGCCACCGCGATGGGAGCCAGGCCTCTGCTGGTGGCCTACAACATCTGGATCACGGTGAGCGAGGGTTCAGAGATCGATTCCGCCGCGGCAGTGGGGCTGGCCCGGGGCATTGCCTCCTCCATCCGCAGTCCCATGGTGCGCAGCCTGGGTTTGGCGGTGGGCTCCGGCGCCCAGGTCAGCTGCAATCTCATCGAACCGCACTCGGCGAGTGTGGTCACACTTTTCGACACGGTCTCCCACCTGGTCAACGAGGCCGGCGGCCACGTCGAACGGGCCGAGCTGGTGGGTCTGGTATCACGAGAACTCCTCACCGGTGTGCCGCCTCACCGATGGGCGGAGCTCGATCTCAGCGAAGAGCGGACGATCGAGGCCCGGCTGGCATCAGTCGGTGTCCTGGTCGGCTGGTAACTATCAATCAGGACGCGTTGGCGACGGACCGTCGCTGCATGGCCCGCTGTCGTCGGAGACGGCGGCGCTCACGCTCGGAGAGCCCTCCCCAGATCCCGAACTTCTCCCCGTTGGCCAGCGCATACTCGAGGCAGTCCTCGCGGACGACACAACCCCGGCACACTCCCTTGGCTTCGCGGGTAGAGGCGCCGCGCTCGGGAAAGAACAGGTCGGGATCGACCCCCATGCAGTTGGCCTTGGTCTGCCAGCTGCGCTCTTGACGTCCGTACATCAAGGACACCACGTCCATGGGTGCGCCTCCCTCACCACTTATGTACTCGGCCCATCCTGCGAGCCTCATAGCACGTATGTAACTACAACAGTGTCATCTTCTCCCATGCCAGGGAGAAACGCAAGGCGCAACTTGGGTTTTTTCCCCTGGCTCGGCCTGTGGGGTCCGGGAGTTTGATGCCCCCGGCATCAGCCGGCGCGGCGCCCCCGGCTTCGGACATTGGTCTTGTGGCGAAGAAAATCAACCAGCACGTAGTCACCGAGTTCATCCGGTGACGTCGAGAAGGTCCGACCCCGATTGATCCGGGTCAGTTGTTCGATGAATCCCCTGAGCGCCCCATCGGGATCGAGAAGGAACGTATTGATGGTGATCTTTGATCTGGTGCAGCGCATGACCTCGGCCAAGGTCACCTCGAGGGTTTCAGGGATGGGCGGATAGTTGAAGAACACGTCATATCCGACTCCCCGTGCGTCGGGGACGATATGGGCCGTCGGCTCGCCGTCCGTCACCAAAATGATCTGTTTGGTCCCCGGTTGGTGGGCCAACATCTTGCGAGCCAGAATCAGGCCGTGTTGCAGGTTGGTGCCGTACACGTAGTCCCAACTGACGGTGGGAAGATCTTCGGGCTCGATCACCCGAGCCACCTCGGAGAAACCGACCAACCCCAGATAGTCACGCGGAAAGCGAGTGGTAATCAGCGTGTGAAGGGCGAGCGCCATCTTTTTCGCCGGAACGAAGTTGTCGCGCATGGGCATGGACAACGACAGGTCGAGCAACAGGACGGTGGCCGTGCGGGACAGCGCTTCGGTCTCGATCACCTCGAAGTCATCCGGGGTGAGTCGCACTGGCACCCCTTGGCCCGAGCGCCGGACAGCATTGTGCACGGTCCGGGAGAGATCGAGATTGAACGGGTCCCCGAATTGGTAGGGCTTGGTGGTCTCCTCGCGGTCATGGCCGGTCCCACTCCACGTGGTGCGGTGGTTGCCGACCCGATCCTTGGTCAACTGGCCGAACAGATCGGCCAGGGCCTGCTGCCCGATCCGGCGCATCCCTGCCGGGGTCAGCTCGTAGCGACCCTCCCGCTGGTCGATAAGCCCGGCGTCGGCCAACTGTTTGGCCAGTTTGGCCAGTCGATCCATGGAACGGGCGGCGTCCTCCCCCAGGTGTTTGGCCACCTTGTCGAGATCCACCTCGGACAGAGATGCAGGGGAGTTGGCTGACCGCAGGAACGCCTCGAGCTCATTGAGGTCTTTCAACCGCGAAGCCGCGTCGGTGGCGTCCCCCATCCCGAGCGGTTGGTCACCACTGAATTGATACCGTTGCTCCCAACCAGCGTCGGGGAAGGCGCGCTGCAAATTCCCGGCCAGACGATCTACCTGCCAGCGAAGATCCAGATCCTCCAGCAGTGACTCCGCCAGTCCTTGGAGTTGAGCCCGCTGCTCGGGCGACATGGAGTTCCACATGGCCTGCGCCGCGGCCATGCGGGCGGCGAGCTGCTCCAGTAGCTCATCGAGGTCGGCGGGATCCCCGGGGAACAGATCGCCATACTGCTCGAGGAAGGACTCGAAGGTCGGGTCGATAGGTTCACCCGCCTCCCGTTGCTCGAGCATCCGATTGAGGGCATCGAAGGCGTCGCGCATCCGCGCCAGCTGTTCGGGGTCGGGATTGGTAAACGCATCCGACATCTGCTCGAAGTAGGTGCGAGCTACCTCTTCGCGAAGGCGTTCCATCAACTCTTCGAAGTGCTGGCGCGCCTCCGAGGAAATGAATCCGTACTGTTGGAGCCCGCGCACCGTGCCGGCCAGATCCGGCGGCAGCAGATCAAGTGCCATGCGCCGTTCGGTGGCGACTTCGTCGGTGACCTCTTGCCGGCGCTGGTCGCCCGATTGGCGGGCATCCGTCTCGAGCTGGTCGATTCCGGCCCGTTCCTCGGCCAGCACCTCTTCGAGTTCGGCCGCTACCTTGCTGTACGCGCCGCCCAAATCCCCACGATCGAGCTGATCCTCCCGCTCGAGCCGAAGTTGATCCAGCAGGTCGCGCAGGCCCTGAACTTCCTCGCCTTCGGAAGTCCTCCAGCCCCGATTGAGCATCCGCTGCATGGCTTCGTGGAGATCACCGTTGGCCAGCAGATCGTCGGTCAGCTGGGCCAGCACCGCGTCGGCATCGTCGATCTCGGAGTTCTGGGTTCCGTCCCAGCGCCGATAATCGAAGCGCCAGGTCATCCCCGACCCCGATACGTGGCCCGAGCGCCGGCCGCCTCTTTGTTGAGGCGCTTGGTGAGATGCAGGCCCTCGAGGAGGAATTCGACGGCACTGGCCACCACCCCGGGATCCTCCGATCCGCCGGCCAGGGCGAGCACCGGTCCGGACAACACCGGGATCCGGGTCAGGGTCTCGGCGTAGGCCGACGCCGGAAGATCATCGCCGGCGTGGACAACCGTCTCTTCGGTGAACGCCGCCACCACGGCGTGCGGGTCATCGAGGATCACTCGGCGGCGAAAGACCGACAGCACAGCCGCGGCCAGCAGCTGGGATACCAGGAGCTCCTCCCGGCCCTCCTCCAGGGTCTCCACTTCGACCTTCCCCAGGGTGGATGAGACAAGGGACGCCAGGTCCGAGACCCGGGGTACGGCTCCGGCCTCACCGTTTCGAAGAGCCCGACGGGTGGCGTTGGCGGCCAACGTCTCGTAGTTGGCAATTGTCAACCGGACGGAGACCCCCGACCTCTGATTGAGGTGTGGGCTCTCCCGGGCGAGCTGGCTCATGGCCGCTATGACCTCGGCCATGAAGTCGGGCATCTCCAACCGGGGAAGACCAGGGCCGGCGTCCGTGCCATTGTCCGGAGCGCCCTCAGTTGTCCCGGGGAGATGAGCTTCCACCTGGGCAATGCGTAGTTCGGTCTCCGCGTCCAGGGGATAGTGGGTACGGATCTGGGCCCCGAAGCGGTCCTTCAGGGGGGTGATGATCCTGCCGCGGTTGGTGTAGTCCTCGGGGTTCGCAGTGGCGAGGAGAACAATGTCGAGGGGCAGGCGCACCCGATGGCCGCGGATCTGGACATCGCGTTCCTCCAACACGTTGAGGAGACCCACCTGAATCCTCTCGGCCAGGTCGGGGAGCTCATTGACGGCGAAGATGCCTCGATTGAGCCGAGGCACCAAGCCGTAGTGGATGGTCAACTCGTCAGACAGGTACCGGCCCTCAGCCACCCGGATGGGGTCGACTTCGCCGATGAGGTCAGCGATGGAGGTATCCGGAGTGGCCAACTTCTCGCCATAACGCTCACTCCGGTGTATCCACGAGACCGGCGTGTGATCGCCCGACTCGGCTACCAGATCCTTGGCGAATCGGGAGATGGGGCGGTACGGGTCGTCATTGATCTCGGAATGGGCCACGATCGGCAGCCATTCGTCGAGGAGCCCGACGAGCGACCGGATGAGCCGTGTCTTCGCCTGACCACGCTCGCCGAGCAAAATCACGTCGTGCCCTGCCATCACCGCGTTCTCGAGCTGGGGCAGCACGGTGTCGTCGAAACCGAGTACGCCGGTCACCAGAGGCTGACCGCTGGCAATTCGGGCAGCGGCGTTGCGGCGCATTTCCACCGCCACCGGAATCGACCGCCATCCCACCTCTCGAAGGCGGCCCAGGGTGGTGATGTCCGGAGGAGGTGTTGTCCGGTCCTCGGGATCAGGGGTGGCGTCCTCGGGATCAGGGGTGGCGTCAGGCTTCACCTTGCTCATGGTTTGGAGCCTACGCGTGCTCGTTCAACCATGGTTCGCCAGACTGAGGGACCCTGTTACCCGCCGGTATCCACCAATCCCGGCCCCCTAAAACAGCTCCCGGGCACCTCGCAGTTTCACGAGGAGGGCGCGTTAGTGGAAAGATGATGCCCCGTCAGTACTCGGGCCGGTTCGGCCCGCACCATTTCCGGCCCGCGGGCCGATACAGGGAGGAACGACTTGACCACGTTGGAGGACGCCAAAGTCACCCCGGTCGTGCTCGGAGGGGTACGGGGCGGACCATCGGTCCCGACCCTGCGCAAGGACCGCTGGTGGATCCAGCCGGTGATCACCGTCACTGTGCTGGCAGCATTTGTGGCCTATGCCACCTGGGCCGCCTTCGTGAACAACAACTACTTCGTCGGCGCCGCCCAGCACCGCGACCTCATCTCGCCGTTCTATTCGCCCTGCCTGACGGCCACCTGTGTGCCCGGCAGCCACCCGGGCTCGATCATCACCTGGTGGACCATCTCCCCGGCCCTGTTGATTCTCATCTTCCCGCTCGGTTTTCGGCTTACCTGCTACTACTACCGCAAGGCCTACTACCGGTCGTTCTGGTGGGCGCCCCCGGCATGCGCGGTCTCCGACGCCCATGGCTCCTACTCCGGTGAGTCGAAGTTCCCCCTGTTCTTTCAGAACATCCACCGCTATTTCTTCTACGCCGGCCTGGTGTTCAATACCATCCTCACCATCGACGCCATCGTGGCCTTCCGGCAACCTGGTCATGGGCTCGGCTTCAGCGTCGGAACTGCAGTTCTTCTCATCAACGCCACGCTCCTGTGGCTGTATTCGCTGAGCTGCCATGCCTGTCGACACCTGTGCGGTGGTGGCGTGAAGCAGTTCTCCGCCGCTCCCATCCGCCACTGGATCTGGAAGACCCTCACCCCGCTCAACGCCAAACACATGGCCTTCGCCTGGATGAGCCTGCTCTTCGTGGCCCTTGCCGACGTCTATGTCCGCTTGGTGGCCAGCGGGACCATTCACGACTACGGCTTTCACTTCTAAGGGGTATCGAACACATGCCTGAGTACGAAACCCACGACTTCGACGTCATCGTCATCGGTGCCGGTGGCGCCGGTCTCCGAGCCGCCATCGAAGCGAATGCCAAGGGGTTGCGCACCGCTCTGGTGTGCAAGTCCCTGCTGGGCAAGGCCCATACGGTGATGGCCGAGGGTGGTGTGGCCGCCGCTCTCGGGAACGTCTACCCCGAGGACAACTGGGAGGTCCACTTCCGCGACACCATGCGCGGCGGCAAGATGCTCAACAACTGGCGGATGGCTCAGCTGCACGCCCAGGAGTCCCCCGACCGAGTCCGCGAGCTCGAGGAGTGGGGCGCCCTCTTCGATCGGACCAAGGACGGGCTGATCCTCCAGCGCGACTTCGGTGGCCATCGCTACGCCCGCCTGGCCCACGTGGGGGACCGGACCGGTCTCGAGTTGATCCGGACCCTGCAGCAGAAGGCGGTGGCCGACGGGGTCGAGGTCTTCATGGAGGTGAAGGTCCTCCGGCTCCTCCGCGACGCTGACGGGGTCGTCTCTGGCGCGGTCGGCTACTGGCGCCCGAGCGGCGAGTTCGTCGCCTTCACCGCCAAGTCGGTGGTTCTGGCCACTGGCGGCATCGGCAGGAGCTGGATGTACACCACCAACTCGTGGGAGTCGACCGGCGACGGTGTGGCGATGGCCTTGTGGGCCGGCGCCGACGCCATCGAGATGGAGTGCGTCCAGTTCCATCCCACCGGCATGGTGTGGCCGATGTCGGTCCGGGGCCTCCTCGTCACCGAGGCCGTACGCGGCGACGGGGGTGTCCTCCGCAACTCGGACGGCGAGCGGTTCATGTTCGACTACATCCCCGAGATGTTCGCGGCCGAAACCGCGGATTCGGAGGCCGAGGGTGACCGCTGGTACGACGACCATGCCAACAACCGGCGCCCACCGGAGCTCCTCCCCCGCGACGAGGTGGCACGCTCCATCAACAGTGAGGTGAAGGCCGGCCGGGGCAGCCCGCACGGAGGCGTATTCCTCGATATCGCCTCCCGTCTCAGCGCCGAGGACATCCGTCGCAAGCTCCCGTCCATGTACCATCAGTTCAAAGAACTTGCCGGGGTGGACATCACCGCCGAGGCCATGGAGGTGGGGCCCACCTGTCACTATGCGAACGGCGGGGTCCGGGTCGACGCCGACTCGACCGCAACCACCGCCCCCGGGCTGTTCGCAGCAGGCGAGTTGGCCGGAGGCCTGCATGGGTCGAACCGCTTGGGGGGCAACTCCCTCTCCGACCTGATCGTCTTCGGACGCCGGGCCGGTATCGGGGCGGCCGAGTTCGCCGAGGGGCGTACCGGCAGGGTCACGGTGGACGAGGGGGAGATCGCCAGCGCCATCGCCGCGGCGCTGGCCCCATTCGAGCGCGACGGGGGCGAGAGCCCCTACGACGTGCACCACGATCTCCAGACGACCATGCAGAGCCTGGTCGGTATCATCCGCACCGGTTCCGAGCTCGAAGAAGCCATGGGGAAGATCGAGGCCTTCGAGGAGCGAGCGGCCAACGTGTCGGCGAGCGGCGGGCGCCAGTACAATCCGGGCTGGAACCTGGCCACCGACCTCCCGTCGATGCTCACCGTGTCGCGTTGCGTGGCCCAGGGAGCCCTCAACCGCAAGGAGAGCCGTGGTGGCCATACCCGTCAGGACTTCCCGAGACCCGACCCCGAGATGGGCTCGGTGAACTTCGTCCAGGGCATACCGACGAGCACCACCGATACCTCAGGAGCAGGCGGGACACCCTCGGTTCGATCGATCACCATCACGCCCGTGCCGCTACCGGTGATGCCGGACGAGTTGAAGGCACTCATGGAGTTGAAGGAGGCTTACTGATGGCCGACGAAATCGTTCGACAGTATGTCGACTCCGCCTCCACGACTGGCAACGTGACCATGAGCGTCTGGCGCGGTGACGCCGGCGGTGGCTGTTTCGTCGAGTACGAGTTGGAGGCAAAAGAGGGCGAGGTGGTCCTCGACGTCATCCACCGGATGCAGGCAACCCAGGCGCCCGATCTGGCGTGCCGTTGGAACTGCAAGGCCGGCAAGTGCGGCTCGTGCTCGGCGGAGATCAACGGCAAGCCGGCCCTCATGTGCATGACCCGTATGGAAACTCTGCCCACGGGCGAGCCGATCACCGTGGCCCCGCTCAAGACGTTTCCGATCATTCGCGACCTGGTGACCGACGTCTCGTACAACTATGAGGTCGCCAAGCGGATCCCGTCCTTCAATCCCCGCCCCAAGACAACTGACGAACTCAAGGCGGGCGGCTACAGGATGGCCCAGATCGATGTGGAACGGAGCCAGGAGTTCCGCAAGTGCANNTGTGCCAGGACGTCTGCCACGTGATCCGGGATCACGAGGAGAACAAGACCACGTTCGCCGGTCCCCGCTTCTTCACCCGGTCGGCCGAGTTGGAGATGCACCCCCTCGATGTCACCGACCGGCGGGCGATCCTGCGTGAGGAGCAGGGCCTCGGGATGTGCAACATCACCAAATGCTGCACCGAGGTGTGCCCCGAGCACATCAAGATCACCGACAACGCCATCATTCCGCTCAAGGAACGGGTGGTCGACGCCTCCTACGATCCGGTGGCATGGCTGGGACGGAAAATTCTTCGTCGCACCAAAGCATCGGCAGCCGAGGCTCAAGCGACCTCACTGGTGAGCGGACCCCCGGCCGTGCAACCCGATGCTGCCGTTCGCGGGATCCCGACTGCCGTCGGCGAGTGACCCTCCGGCAGCACACCTCCTCCCCGACTGGCCGGCTGTGCCGCAATTTCTGAGTCCCGAGTGGGTGGCCGCCTTTGATGGTGCCCTCGCCGGCGTGGCCATACCCGGCCCCGGAGATGACGCCGGATTGGCCGCCATCGATGGCCGGTTCACAGTGGTCCAAGAGGTCCATGGCACCCCGGGCGGCGATGTCACCGTGGTGTTGACGGTCAATGCCGGCACGGTGCATGTGTCGTTGGCCGCGGATCCCGAGTCCGGTGCCGAGATGGCCGACGTAGCCATCTCCCTCTCCTACGAGGATGCCGCCGCCCTCTCCAAGGGCGAGTTGGTGGCCGCCGAGGCGTTGACCGCCGGGCGTGTCCGGGTGCGCGGGGACCTGTCGGTGCTGGTGGCCAGTCAGCAGATGTTGGCGTCGGCCCAGCCGTACGTGCAAGCGCTCACCGCCGACACCACCTACTAGTCCCCCGTTTCTACCAGGCCCCCGTCCGGTCCCATGCAGACGGTCCCATGCAGACGGCTCCATGCCGTGGCACGGTAGAGGCCCATGGCAGGCGTCGCACAGTTGCAGCCGCACACCGAGGGGGCACCGTGGAAATCCTGAGTGGTCGGACCATCATCCACCCGATCGACCTCGAACGAACCATCCGCTTCTACCGGGACGGGCTCGGGCTCGGCGTCGCCCGAGAGTTCGGCTCGGGGCCCGATCGGGGAGTGGTGTTCTTCGCCGGAGGAGGGCTGCTCGAGGTGGTGGGCGAGACCGGGTCCGGCGATGCCGCACATCTGTCATCCGGCTCCGGCCCGGCCGTGGCCCTCTGGTTTCAGGTCCGAGATGCCGGAGCGACCGTCGCCGAGCTCGGCCTACGCGGCGTGGCGATCGCCCGCCAGCCGGTGCTCGAGCCGTGGGGTCTTATCGAAGCCTGGGTCGATGATCCCGACGGGATCCGCATTCATGTCGTCGAAGTCCCGGCGGACCACCCGCTACGGCGCGACCTCCGCGATCTCGACGAGTCCTAAGGCAGGAGAGCGCCGACGTCGGCGCGCTCGGACTCTAGCTCCTCGGTGGTGATCCGGATGCGCTCGGTAGCGAAGTCGTCATGGTGCAGTCCTTCCACCACTTCCCAGGCGCCGGCCGAGTTCACCCGCACCGGAAAGCCGAACTGCAGTCCGGCCGGCACCCCGTACTCGCCGTTGGATACGACGGCCAGAGACGTCACATCGTCCTTGGGGGTAGTGGTGCGGATGCTCACGACCGAATCGATGGCGGCGCTGGCCGCGGAGGCGGCGGAGGAAAGACCCCGGGCGTCGATGATGGCGGCGCCCCGCTTCTGCACAGAGGTGATGAACTCGCCCTGCAGCCACTCGATGTCGTCGATAACGTCGGGAACCGGTTTGCCGTTGATGCGGGCATTGGCGAAGTCGGGGAATTGGGTGGCGGAATGGTTTCCCCAAATAGCCAGGTTGGTCACGGCGGTAACCGGGACTCCGGCCCGCTTGGCCAGTTGGCTGGTGGCCCGGTTCTCGTCGAGCCGGGTCATGGCGAACCACCTATCGGACGGCACTTCGGGAGCGTTGGACCGGGCGATCAGGCAGTTGGTATTGCAGGGGTTGCCCACCACCAGGACCCGGACATCGGAGGCAGCGTTACCCGCAATGGCCTGGCCCTGCGGGCCGAAGATCCCACCGTTGATAGTGAGCAGGTCCCCACGCTCCATACCTGCCTTGCGGGGCACCGACCCGACCAGCAGTGCCCACGAGGTTCCGTCAAAGGCCGTTTTCAGGTCGGTGGTGGCGACGATGTCGCTGACCAGGGGATATGCCCCATCATCGATCTCCATGACCACCCCCCCCAAGGCCTTCATGCCGGGCTCGATTTCCAGAAGGCGGAGAACGACCGGCTGGTCGGGCCCCAACAGTTGCCCCGAGGCGATCCGGAAGAGCAGGGAGTACCCGATCTGGCCGGCGGCCCCGGTGACGGTGACGTGGACGGGAGTCTTGGCTGCCATGGCCTGAGGCTAATCGGGCCAGCTTCACTAGGTCGAACCCGGGCCACGCTGACACAGATGCCATTTCTTGTGGTATTTTTCTACCATAATGACGACCATCGACAAGGCAGGAAGGGTGGTGATCCCCAAGGCGATTCGGGATGCCGCCGGGTTGGACGAGGGGCGCGAGATCACCGTTGCCCTGCGGGACGGACGGGTCGAGATCGAGGCAGCCGCGACGGAAGTGACCCTCGAGCGCCGCGACGGTGTGCTGGTGGCGGTTTCGGCAGGCGGCGTCGATCCGGGGCCTCCGTTGACCGCTGACGACGTGCGGGTGGTTGTCGAACGGCTTCGCCAGTAGTCGGTCAGAGCATTGACAACCTTCGCCGTCGATACGAGCGTCGTCGTGCCTGCCCTGATTCAGGGGCACGTACATCACGGCATTTCCCGGGCCGTGATGGCAAGACTCCCCCGGATCCCCGCTCACGTCGCCATCGAGTGCTACTCGGTCCTCACCCGCATTCCGGCAAGCTACCGACTGACCGCATCTGACGCCGCCACGCTGGTGAAGGACATCTGTCGAGATCCGGTGCTGACATTGCCGCCAGAGCACTATCGGGAGTTGTTGGCGGAACTGTCAGTCGCCACCATCACCGGTGGGGCAACGTATGACGCGCTGATCGCCGCAACTGCTCGCTATGCAGGTGCAACTCTTCTGACTCTGGATAGGCGCGCCGAGCCGGTCTACCGGCAACTTGGCGTCGAATTCACGAACCCCGGGTAACCGACGGCTGCCGTGGATTTACCCATAGCGGCCCGTCTACCGGTCGGCTGACCGAGTTCTACAGCTTGTCAACGATGGCCGAGGCGAACTCCGAGCACTTCACCTCGGTGGCACCCTCCATCAACCTGGCGAAGTCATAGGTGACGACCTTGTCGGCGATGGTCGCCTCGAGGGCGCGCACGATGTCAGCGGCAGCGTCTGCCCACCCGAGGTGTTCGAACATCATCACGCCAGATAACACCAGTGATCCGGGGTTGACCTTGTCCTGACCGGCGTACTTCGGAGCCGTGCCGTGGGTGGCCTCGAAGATGCCGTGACC